>NZ_JANQKD010000118.1 GCF_028281305.1 Pelagibius sp.
TGGCGAGGCCGACGGCTGGCTGCACGGCCTCTTCCGCTACGAAGACAAGGCCTCCGGCCACATCGCCGAGACCTCCTTCGGCGCCCATGTCTTCAACACGGTGATGACCTACAAGAACGAGCCCCAGTCCTACGCCGGGCGCGCGCCGGGGCTCTCCACACGGCTGTTCCTCTCCTTCGGCCCGAAGCCCTACGAGCCGCTCTGCCACCTGATCTATCCGGCCTCGACGCCCTGGCACGAGAAAAGCCGCACCAACCTGATGCTGCACGACAGCAACGGCGCAATGATCGCCGAGCACGAGGTGCAGATCGCCTGCGGCGGCTCCCTGCTGTGGCGCCCGGCAGACTACTTCTCCGCGGCGGAGATGGAAACCGCCGGGCCGGAAGGCTACGTCATCATCCGCGATGTCACCTGCCGCCTCTTCGGCTACCACGGCCTCACCAACGGCGAGAAGGCCTTCTCCTTCGACCACATGTTCGGGTTTTGAGGAAGGGCCCAACTGATGGAGCGCCCTCCTCTTTCTGAGGCTCAGCTTTACGATATCCTTCTGAAGCAGGAAGCCGAGCTGCGCCCCAAGGCCGAGCGCATGTGGGAGATGGTCAAGATTGCCCCAGAAAGGTGGGACGATCCGAGCTACGCTTCAGGACGCGTAAGCTTTTGGGCAGTTGGCCTGATTGGGGACTGGGTGCTTTTCTGGAATGAGTTCGAGTCTGAATTCTCGTGGTCAAAGTTTGAGACCTACGGCCAGATTGGAAGCTTTTCCTTTGGCCCAACTGAGCTCACGCACTGCATGGAACAGCTCATTCGCCAAGTTGACGGTGAGCAGGCCTACAGCAGTTAAGCCAGCAGCACCCGCGCCAGGGACGCGCGGATGGTCTTGGAGGCGGCGGCGGGGCGCCAGCCGCGCTCGCAGACCAGAAGGGCCCAGGCCTGGACCGAGCAGGCAGCCCAGAGGTAGTCGGCGGCGCGGGCCGCCGTCCAGCCCGGTGCCAGGGCGCCGTCGCGCGCCAGACTTGTTGCCAAGCCCCGGAAACAGTCCAGCAGATCTTCCATGCGGTCGCTCCAGGCGCGCTCGGCGTCCGGGTCGGTGACCCGCAGGCGGATGAGGTCTGAGGCCACCGGATGGATCTTGGGCACGAAGAGCAGCCAGGCTTTCACGTAGCGGTCGAGCCGTTCCGTCGGATCGGGGATCGCCAGCGCGGCATCGAATTTCGCAAAGATGTCCTCGCGCTCGTCGGCGCGGCGCGCCAGCGCCACCAGCAGGCCGCCCCGCGAGCCGAAGTGCACGTAGATCGACTGCCGGGTCATGCCGACCGTCTCGGCGATCTCCGAGAGGGAGACATCGGCGCCGCGCGCGGCAATGAGATCCCAGGCGGCATCGAGGATTTCGGCGCGGCTGCGCTGCGAGCGGACGGTCTTCGCCGGGCCTCTTGTCTTTGCAGGGCGCTTTGTCTTCGCCGGCGTCTTTGTTTTTGACACGTGTAAAAAATCCGATATTTTACGCGCGTCAAATTACAAGGAGTCAGGCATGACCCACAACAGCGATTACGGCAATAGCAACCACGGCAACCCAAACATCGATACCTCGGAAACCGTCGAGGCCCGCCTGGACCGGCTCGTCGCCTGGTACGGCGACGGCGCGGACGGCACGGCCCCAACGCGGGCCCAGTGGCGCGCCCTGCTGGAACGCCCGTCGGACCAGGCCGTCACCGTCGTCAACTTCTTCAAGCTGCGCAGACGGGCGGTCTATCCGGAAGACGCCGAGGCGACGAAGACGTCCGGCATCAGCGGCAAGGAGGCCTTCGACCGCTACGCCGCGGTGAGTGGGCCGACGCTGGAGAAGGTCGGCGGCCGCTTCCTGCTGCTGGCCCCCTTCGAGGCCGCCCTGATGGGTGCAGCGGAGGATTGGGACCTGGTGGTGGTCGGCACCTATCCGGACAGCGAGGCCCTGCTGGCGTTGCACGAGGACGCCGACTACCGCAGCGTCTACCCCCACCGCAGCGGGGCGCTGGAACGCCAGAAGGTCTTCGCCTGCAGCGCCTGAGACGGCTTCCCCCTCACCCAGCTTCGGCTAGGCTCGCTTCCCTCGCCAAGCCTGCGCAACCCTCTCCCCCGAGGGGAGAGGGCTGAGGAGCCTTAGCGAGATCGAAGGTCGAGCTTAGGCGAAGCTGGGTGAGGGGGTCGCATCGGGAGCCACCGAAACAACCTCGCGGCACGGGCGTAAGGTCGCCCTTCACCCCCCGCCGGTCTTCGCCGCCGGCGCGATGCGCTTGATCAGGTTGAGGCCGAGATCGCGGTAGCCCTGGCTCCGGTAAGCGGCCTCGGCGGCCGTGTTTCCGGAGAGCACGCCGATCACCAGTTCGCGGTAGCCACGCTTGGCCGCCGCCGCTTCGGCCGCCGTCATCAGCACCCGGCCGATGCCGCGGCGGCGCAGGTTTTCGTCCACCGCGAGATCGCCGATATGGGCGTAGGGCCGCGCCTCCGGCACCACGTAGACCGGGCCCTCCTCGAAGGTCAGGGTGAGGAAACCCGCGACCGCCCCTTCGACCTCCGCGACCAGGATGAGGCCCTCGGTCTTCGCCACCTGCTCCTCGGCGGCCTTCAGGCTGTCCTCGGCGCCCGCCCGGTCGGTGCGCCTGTTGTTCTCAATCGCGTTTTCGCTGCGGTTGAGCTGCAGCATGAGATCGACCAGACGCTCCCGGTCCCCGGGCAGGGCCTCTCTGATGGAAACGGACATGGGGCGCTCTCAAACGGGTTGGTAAAGGGGCACGGCGGGCGCCAAGATCCTGGGCCGCGGCAGCGCTGTCAAGCCGCCGGCAAGCGGGCCGATTTCGTCCCCAGCTTTGGGTTTCCGCCACCTTGCGGCACCCCCGGACGGTCTCTATGTTTTGGGTACACCCCAGTCAGGAGTCCCCAGAAATGGCGCAGACCAGCCAGAGCCAGTCTCGGCATGCGAAAGTCCTCATCATCGGCTCCGGCGCCGCCGGGCTGACGGCGGCGATCTACACGGCCCGCGCCAATCTGAGCCCGGTGCTGGTGCACGGCCTGCAGCCGGGCGGCCAGATGACCATCACCACCGATGTGGAGAACTATCCGGGCTTCGCCGACGTCATCCAGGGCCCCTGGCTGATGGAGCAGATGCAGAAGCAGGCCGAGCATGTCGGCACGGAGTTGATCTCCGACATCGTTACCGAGGTGGACTTCACCCGCCGCCCCTTCGCGCTGAAGGGCGACAGCGGCACCACCTATACCGCCGACGCGGTGATCGTCGCCACCGGCGCCCAGGCGCGCTGGCTGGGCATCGCCGGGGAGCAGAAGTTCAACGGCCGCGGCGTGTCCGCCTGCGCCACCTGCGACGGCTTTTTCTACCGCGACAAGGAGGTCGTGGTGGTCGGCGGCGGCAACACCGCCGTGGAGGAGGCGCTCTACCTCTCCAACATCTGCTCCAAGGTCACGCTGGTGCACCGCCGCGATGCCCTGCGCGCCGAGAAAATCGGCCAGGACCGCCTGTTCCGCAATCCCAAGATCGAGGTGCGCTGGAACGCCGTCGTGGACGACATCCTGGGCGGCGACGGGCCGATGGACGGGGTGGAGGCGGTGCGCCTGCGCGACACCAAGACCGGGGCGCTCAGCGAACTGGCCTGCGAGGGTGTCTTCGTCGCCATCGGCCACGACCCGGCCACCGCCGTCTTCAAGGACAAGCTGGCGATGGACGCGGAAGGCTATCTGCTGTCGGAGAGCGGCGCCACCGGCACCTCCGTGCCCGGCGTCTTCGCCGCCGGCGACTGCGTCGACAAGGTTTTCCGCCAGGCGGTGACCGCCGCCGGCATGGGCTGCATGGCCGCCCTGGAAGCCGAGAAGTATCTGGCGGAAATGGAAGATTCCGCGACCGAAGCGGCGGAATAGCGCTGCGGGGCCGGCTGGCCTATACTTGGGCCTATACTAAAGAGCGATTCACCCGAACCGCGCCGGCCCTTAGACCAGGGCCCCAGAACCCATCATCCCGGCAGGCCCGTCGACCCGGCGGTCTGCCCTTAGCCATGGGAGGCATTCTTGCTGGACGATGTTGGCCTGCCCCAGAAGCGGGGCCTCGGCGCCACCATCATGGATTGGGACAAGCTGCGCATCTTCCACGCGGTGGCGGAGGCGGGCAGCTTCACCCATGCCGGCGAGCTGTTGAACCTCAGCCAGTCGGCGGTGAGCCGCCAGATCTCGGCCCTGGAAGACAGCCTGAAGGTGCCGCTGTTCCACCGCCACGCCCGCGGCCTGATCCTCACCGAGCAGGGCGAGCTGCTGTACCGCACCGCGCACGAGGTCTTCGGCAAGCTGGCGATGACCGAGGCCCAGCTCACCGAGAGCAAGGACCGCCCCAAGGGGCCCCTGAAGATCACCACCACCGTGGCCTTCGGCTCTCAGTGGCTGGCCCCGCGCATGCACGAGTTCCTCGACGTTTACCCGGAGATTGAGTGTCACCTGCTGCTGCTCGACCGGGAGGTCGACCTGTCGATGCGCGAGGCCGACCTTGCCGTGCGCTTCTCGCCGCCGCGCCAGGCCGACCTCATTCAGCGCCACCTGATGACGGTGCAGATGCACATCTACGCCGCCGCCAGCTACATCAAGAAGCACGGCGTGCCGCAGACCGCCGAGGAGCTGGACGACCACCGCATCGTGGTCTACGGCGAGGATGTGCGCCCGCCGGTGCCGGACGTGAACTGGCTGCTCCGGGTCGGCTACAAGGAAGGCAAGCTGCGCCGCCCCACCATGACGGTCAACAACGTCTATGGGGTGATGAAGGCGGTGCAGTCCGGGGCCGGAATCGGCGCCCTGCCGGAGTACATGAGCTCCAGCAACGCCGATCTCGTGGAGATCCTGCCGGAGCTCACGGGCCCCCAGTTCGACGCCTATTTCGTCTATGCCGAAGAGATGAGGCGGTCTAAGCGGATCTCGGTGTTTCGGGATTTCCTACTCCGCAAAGTTGCAGAGTCGAAGTTCTAAAACCTTTAGCGCGACCCTGCGGCGCGGCGGAATAGGCGGCTAAGGGCATGCCGCCGCTGCCTTTTTTTCGCGATGTTTCAGTTATTTAACAAGGTATGCAGCGCCCGCATATCACCACTGCCCATATGTCTGTAGTAAAATAACCTCAAAAGCCTATTTTCAAATCATCGGATGTTGCGACGCAGCATCCCCGAGTTACCGGCACCCTCCCGCCGGCACTCAGTTCCGAGCGCCCCCCGCTCGGAGAAGGGCCTCACCGCAGGGCTCCCTCCCTGCCCCGAGGTCCTACGTCTCCCAGACGTGAAGCCTCCCTGTTCAACTTGCCGGGCCCTCGAGGCCCGGCTTTTTTCTTTTGGGGTTGAGGCGCGGCCACCACAGGATGGGGCCGGCGCAAACGGGCTGATCGAGCCCGATGGCGCATCCTTCGAGGCTTCGCTGCGCTCCGCACCTCAGGATGAGGTTGGCGTTTTACATCAGGAGTCGCGCCTCATGGTGAGGAGGCGCGCCAGCGCCGTCTCGAACCATGAGGAGGGTCAACGCGCCTGTCGCTACATAAAGAGGCGCTCTGCTTTCGGGTCCATGTCCTTGTAGAGGTCGGCGACGAATTCGCCGTAGCCGTTGTAGAGCAGGGTCGGCACCCGCTCGTCGACGCCCAGCACCCGTTCGGTGGCCTGGCTCCAGCGCGGATGCGGCACCTCCGGGTTCACGTTGGCCCAGAAGCCGTACTCGCCGCCCTGGATCTCCTCCCAGAACGACACCGGGCGCTGGTCGGTGAACTCGAAGCGCACGATGCCCTTGATGTGCTTGAAGCCGTACTTCCAGGGCACGGCGAGGCGCAGCGGGGCGCCGTTCTGCTTGGGTATCGGCTTGCCGTAAAGCCCTGTGGCGATGAAAGCCAACTCGTGGGTCGCCTCGGCCATGGTCAGGCCCTCGATGTAGGGCCAGGGGTACCAGGCCGCGTTCTGGCCGGAGGCCGTGTCGCGGTCGAGGAAGGTTTCCATGCGCACGTAGCGCGCCGACGACAGCGGCCGCGCCAGGTCCACAAGCGCCTTCATGGGAAAACCGCTGTAGGGCACCGCCATGGACCAGGCCTCCACGCAGCGGTGGCGGTAGAGACGCTCCTCCAGCGGCATCTTGGCCAAGAGATCGTCGATGCCGATCTGCATCGGCGTTTCCACCATACCGTCGATGGCCACGGTCCAGGGGCGGATCGGCAGGGCCTGGGCCTTCTGCCAGATGTTCTTGGAGGACCCGAACTCGTAGTAGTTGTTGTAGGTCGTGGCCAGCGTCTCATCGGTGATCGGCCGGTCGAGGACATAGCGCTCGTTCCGGTCCACCGGATAAAGGCCGGCGGAGGGGTCTTCCACGGGCTTCGGGTCATCGGCGGCCTCGGCCACCTGGTTCGGCGCATCATCGCAGCCGGCCAGCAGCCCGCCGGCCCCCAGCAGCAGCGGCCCGGCGGCGGCGGCCTTCAGGAGGCTGCGGCGCTTCAGGAAGACATCTTCCGGTGTGGCCTGGGACTCCGGCAGTTCCCAGCCGCGCTTGATCCGAATCAGCATACGATTCCCTTCCCTCGGTGGCCTGCAGTGGGGCCCTCTCCAAGGGCCTCGGCAACGATCATGAGCGACATCATGGAGGTAGCCCGCGGCCCTGGACCGGACAAGTCAACAAAATGCGAGCGCCCCGCCCCCTGTAACGGGGGCAGGGCCGCGCGGCAGATCAGAAATAGGAAATTAAGCCTTTGACCCGAAAACCACTCAGTCGAGCAGGGAGCGCAGCATCCAGGCGGTCTTTTCGTGCACCGTCATGCGCTGGGTCAGCAGGTCCGCCGTGACCTCGTCGTTGCCGGCCTCGGCGGCGGGAAAGACCGAGCGCGCGGTCTTGGCCACGGCTTCGTGCCCGGCCACCAGCTGGCGGATCATCTCCCTGGCTTCCGGCACGCCCGCCTCCTCCTCGATGGAGGTCAGCTTGGCAAAGGCCGCATAGCTGCCCGGCGCCGGCTCGCCGAGGGAGCGGATGCGCTCGGCCACCTCGTCCAGGGCCGCCCAGAGCTCGGTGTATTCCTCCTCGAACATGGTGTGCAGGGTCTGGAACATCGGCCCCGTCACATTCCAGTGGAATCCGTGGGTTTTGAGGTAAAGGGTATAGGTGTCCGCCAGGACATGGGACAGACCCTCGGCAATGGCCTTGCGGTCGTCAGCGGGAATGCCGGTATTGATCTCCATCTCTCTTGTCCTCTCTCCGTCTAGCCGCCTTGTGGCGGTTCGTCTTTCATAGAGAAATATAGTATTTTTGCCGCTGGTTACAAGTCTCTTTGGAATTATTCCAAAATAATGACAGAGACCGGCAAAGGGCGTTCCCTACCTGGAAACGCCCGCATTGCCCACCCCTGGGCCTATGCCTGGAAAAACCCTTTACCTGACAAACGCTGTCCCTGAAGAACCCTGTCCCAAAGTCGCTGGGCGCGGCGCTTCACGCCTCGCCGCCCTGACGCTGGGAGATCACCTGGTCGGCGAGCCGGCCGGTCAGTTCCTGCAGGTGGTCGAAGCGCCAGTCGAACCTGCCGACGCCAACGGTGAGGGAACGCAGCTCGATAATCAAGTCCTGCAGTTCGGCTTCCGGCAGATGACATTTCAGGTCGTCCCAGCCCTTCCAGCCCGCGCGCATCTCGAAGCCCAGGATCTGGCCGCGCCGCCCGCTGACCAGGGAGTGCACCTTGTTGGTGAACTCGTTGGGCACGGAGATCGTCACTTCGTAGATCGGCTCCAGCAACACCGGGTCGCAGTTCGGCATGCCCTCGGCCATGGCCATGCGGCCCACGGTCTTGAAGGCCTGGTCGGAGGAATCGACCGAGTGGTGCTGGCCGTCGTAGAGGGTCACCGAGACATCCACCACCGGAAAGCCGAGCGGGCCGCGGTCGAGGTATTCCTTGGTGCCGTGCTCCACCGCGCCGATGTACTGGCGCGGCACCGATCCGCCGACCACCTTGTCGACGAACTCGAAGCCCTCGCCGCGCGGCATCGGCCGGATTTCGACGTGGACGTCGCCGAACTGCCCGTGCCCGCCGGTCTGGCGCTTGAAGCGCGAATGCTGCTTGGTCGCCTTGCGGATGGTCTCCTTGTAGGCGGTCTGCGGCCGCTCCGAATCGACTTCGACGTTGTAGCGGTTCTTCAGCCGCTCCACGGCAAGCTTGAGGTGGATGTCCCCCTGGCCGCGCAGCAGCATCTGGTTGGTGTCGCCGTTGTGCTCCATCACCAGCGAGGCGTCCTCGTCGACCAGCCGGCCGATGGAGGCGGTGAGCTTCACTTCGTCCTGGCGGTTGTGGGGCGAGATGGCCAGCGCAAAGACCGGCTGCGGTGTGTCCGGCCACAGGAGCCCGGCCTCCGGGTCGCGCCCCTCCGCGGTCAGCAGGTCGCCGGTGGCCACGGCCTCCATGCGGCCCAGCGCCACCAGGTCTCCCGCTGCGCCCTGCTCGATCTTCTGGTGCTCACCACCCATCAGACGGTAAAGCCCGGAGATCCGGTCGTCGCCCAGGGTATCGCCGTCCTTGAGAGCGCCGCGCCAGATCCGCGCGACCGACATCTTGCCGGTGTGGGACTGGTGGAAGCTGCGGATCACGCTGGCCGCCAGCCCCTCCCCCTCCGGCACGCCCAGGCGCGCCGCGGTGACCGCCGGCTCCGGGCACTCATGGCGCAGCGCCTTCATCAGACGGGTGATGCCGTGCCCCAGTTCCGCCGAGCCGAAGAGCACCGGCACGATGAGATCGTCGGCCAGATCCTTGCTCAGCTGCTCATAGATGTCGTCGGGAGCCGGAACCTTGTCTTCCAGCAGCTGTTCCAGAAGGCCGTCGTCGAAGTCCGCCAGGGACTCCAGCATCTCCTGGCGCGCTTCCTGCTCGCGGTCCTTTACCTGATCGGGCATCTCGATGAGGTCGGACTGTTTGTTCAGGTTGTAGCGCCAGGCGCGTTCGCTCACCAGATCGATGAAGCCGGTCACCTCCTCGCCGTCGCGGATCGGGACCTGGCGCAGCACCAGCGGCTTGGACGACACCGCCTGCAGCGATTCCAGCATGTCGCGCACACGCACCGCCGCCTTGTCCATCTTGTTGACGAAGAGGATGTGCGGGATCTGATAGTCGTCGAGAAACTTGAAAATCGGCGCCAGGGTCAGGCTGCGCTCCGGTTCCGGCGGCGCCACGATCACGGCGATGTCGACGCCCATCAGGGCGGTGTGGTTGTCCTGGATCAGCTCGATCGAGCCGGGGCAGTCGATAAACGACCAGCGCTCGCCCAGGTATTCGCAGTGGGCGAAGTTGGGCTCTGTCGTCATCTGGCGGGCCCGCGCCTCGGGCGCTGAATCGCCGACACTGTTGCCGTCGACGACCGAGCCCTTGCGGTGAACGGCACCGGCGTTCAGGAGAAGGGCTTCCAGCAGCGTCGTCTTGCCGCTGGTGTAGGGTCCTACGAGAGCGGCGCAGCGCGCCGACGATACCGATCTTGACGTCATGGTTCCTCCCCGTCGCCCCCGGCGGGATGGGACCATGAGTTTCCCCATGGCGAGCCTGGGGCGAACTGTCCTCAAGTGGTTGGGCCCTAGAACGAAAGGGCACGGGGTCTTTGCGACCGCTATGTAGGCCTATGGTTTCAAAGATCGCCCGCCGCTGGCAACAAAAAACACGGGGTAGGCCCCGGAGTAGGCCCCGAGTAGGCCCCGGAGTAGACTACGGACCCGGCCGCGCGGGCCCGAAAACCGGCGGCAATCCGGCACCTTGGAATTCTCTTGGTCCGGTGTTAACTTTTGTGGGTTACGCCGTTCCCCCTGGGGATCGGCATTTTTTTGCTTTCAGACAGCGACGGCGGAAAGGCCAGAGGATCATGACGGCGCGGGTATTCATCGACGGCGAGGCAGGCACGACGGGATTGCAGATCCGTGCGCGCCTGGAGGCCCGCGACGATGTCAGCCTGATCCGCCTGGCCGAGGCCGAGCGCAAGGACACCGCCGCGCGGGCCCGCGCCCTGAACGACGCCGACCTGGCCATTCTCTGCCTGCCGGATGCCGCAGCGCGCCAGGCGGTCGGCCTGATCGAGAACCCGGAGGTGCGGGTGATCGACGCCAGCACCGCCCATCGCACCGACCCGGACTGGACCTACGGCTTTCCGGAGATGGATAAGGCGCAGCAGGCCGCTGTCGCCGCCTCCAAGCGGGTCAGCAATCCCGGCTGCTATCCGACCGGGGCCATCGCCCTGATCCGGCCGCTGGTCAGCGCCGGCCTGCTGCCGGCGGACTTTCCCGTCACCGTGAACGCGGTCTCCGGCTACAGCGGCGGCGGCAAAGGGCTGATCCGGCGCTACGAGGATGCGCAGACGCCCGACCATCTGGACAAGGCCTACCGCGCCTATGCCCTGGGCCTCGCCCACAAGCACCTGCCGGAGATGCAGCAGCACGGCCTGCTGGACCACACGCCCCTCTTCGTGCCGGCGGTGGGCAACTACTACAAGGGCATGCTGGTACAGGTGCCGCTGCAGCTCTGGGCTCTGCCTGGGCGCCCGGCGGCGGACGACCTGCGCGACCTTCTGGCCCGCCACTACGCCGGCCAGGACTTCGTCTCCGTCGCCCCGGCGGCGGAAAGCGCCGAGCTTGACGACCTCGACCCCGAGGGCCTGAACGGCACCAACGCCATGCGGCTTTACGTCTTCGGCAATGCCGCCGGCGACCAGGCCGTGCTGGCCGCCGTGCTCGACAACCTCGGCAAGGGCGCTTCCGGCGCCGCGGTGCAGAACCTCAACCTCATGCTGGGCCTCGACCCGCAGGCCGGCCTCGACACCCGCCTGGCCGCATAGACCGGGCCCGGCGCACCTGCGACACGTCGCACTGCAGCTATTCGTGTGAGGAGCGCCATCCGGCGAGCACCCAGCGCGTGGCCCACCCCCCTCCCGACCTCCCCCCATCAAGGGGGGAGGGGAACATTAAAGGCGGCTTCGATAAGAGCCCCCTCCCCCTTGATGGGGGAGGGTTGGGGTGGGGGTGACAGCCGCGCCGTCCCAAGCCGCCCGCCTGTCCGGCCTCAGTCCTTCTTCTCGTAGGTGATCAGGCTGATGAGGGCGCCCAGGGGGTCCTTCAGGGTGACGATCCGGCCGACGCCGGGCACGTCGAAGGGCTCGCCCAGCAGTTCCGCGCCGCCGGCGGTCGCCGCGGCGGCCCGCTTGTCCACGTCATCCACCGTGATGAAGCTGGCCCAGCGCACCGGCAGCGCGGCCATCTCCGGCGGGCGCTGCAGGATCCCGCCGACGTGCTGGCCGCCGGCCATCAGCACGGTGTAAGTGCCGCCGTCGGCCATCTCCATCGCCTCGGTCTCCCAGCCGACGACATCGCGGTAGAAGGCCTTGGCCTTCTCCGCATCGTCGGTCTGCAGTTCGCACCAACTGAAGGCGCCATGGGTCTGGAAGGCATCGCTCATCGTTCCGCTCCTCTTCTTTGCTGCATTCGTCATCCGGGCGCGGCGCGGGTGCCGGCCCCTCGATCCTAGACGAAGCAGCAGCCCGGAACCCGACGGCATCGCCATGGAGTTCCGCCGGAGAGGTCAGGCAAAGAGAAAGGGGCGACCAGGCAGGCCGCCCCCTCTGATACCCAAGAAAACGCCGTCCGGGTCAGGCGCTCTGACGCACCTTGCCCAGAAAAGCGGCGACCTGCTGCTTCAGGTCGTTGGCATCGCCGTTCAGGCCTTCGATCGCCGCCACGGCCTGCTGCAGCGCGGTCATGGTCTGCTCGGATGCACCGCGCACCTCGACGATGGTCGAGGAGACCTTGGCGGTGTCGCCGGCGGCCGATTCGACGTTGCGGCCGATCTCCTGGGTCGCGGCGTTCTGCTCCTCCACCGCCGAGGCGATCGCCGTCGTCGACTCGTTGACCTGGCCGATGACGTCGCGAATGCTGGCGATGGCGGAAACCGCTTCCGAGGTTGCCTGCTGCATGGCGTTGATCTGGCCGGAGATCTCCTCCGTCGCCTTGGTGGTCTGCGAGGCCAGGGTCTTGACCTCGTTGGCCACCACCGCAAAGCCCTTGCCGGCGTCGCCGGCGCGGGCTGCCTCGATGGTGGCGTTCAGCGCCAGCAGGTTGGTCTGCTCGGCAATCTCGTTGATCAGCTTCACCACGTCGCCGATCTTCTGCGCGGCGGTGTCGAGGGACTGAACCGTCTCGTTCGTCGACTCCGCCTCCTGCACCGCGCCCGAGGCGATCTTGGCGGACTCGCTGGCCCGCCGGGCGATCTCGCCGATCGATGCGGACATCTCTTCCGAAGCCGCGGCGACGCTGTCCACGTTGCCGCTCGCACCCTCGGCCGCCCCGGAGACCAGGGCGCTCTTCTCGCTGGTCTCGGTTGCCAGGTCACGCACCTGGCGGGTGGCGGCGTCGATGTTGCTGGCCGCTTCCAGCACGCTGGTGACCTTGCCGGCCACCGACTGCTCGAACTCGTTGGCCAGGTTGCTCATCGCCTCCTGCTTTTCCGAGGCCGCGCGCGCTTCCTGCTCGTGGCGCTCCTGCTCCAGGCGGCGCTTCTCCAGGGCATTCTCTTTGAAGACCTGAACGGCGCGCGCCATATCGCCGATCTCGTCACCCTGACGCTGATAGGCGACCTCCACGGCAGTATCGTCCTGCGCCAGGCGGTTCATCACCTCCGCCAGCCGCGGCAGCGGGCGCAGCAGCATGCGGAAAGCGGCAAACGCGATCAGGGCCGTGACGACGATGGCGAGGGTCGCGGTGATCGCCAGCTTGCTGGTCAGGGAGTCGAGCACTGCGTTCACATTGGACTTCAGCACCCCGGCGTAGAGGATACCGATCACCTCGCCCCCGGGGGAAAAGATCGGCTGATAGATGGTGTAGTAGGCCTTGCCGAGGATCACCGCCTCGCCGCGGAAGGTCTCGCCCTTCATGACGATCGGATAGACCGCCCCCTTCTGGCCCAGCGGCGTTCCGATCGCGCGGCTGCCGTCGTCTTTTTTGATGTTGGTCGTGCGGCGCCAGAAGTCCCGGCTTTCGTCCTCCCAGACGAAGACGGTCGCGGTCTCGCCGGTCAGGTCGCCGATGCGGTCGATCATCGTGTGATCGGGAAAGTCCGGAATGCCGTCGATGGTCACCCGCTGGACCTGCGCGCCCTGACGGGAAACCTGCAGTTGCGGATAGCGCTCCGCGAAGATGTCAGCGGCGATGCGCAGGCTCGAAGACTGACGGTCGACGACCTGGTCGCGAATCTCCCCCTGGATGGCAAAGACAGCCGCCGTCGCGCAGGCTGCAGCCGCCAACACGATCAAGACAATCGTCAGCACCATCGTCTTGGTCGTCAGCTTGACATTTCTCATGAATAACAGAGGTTTCATAACTCCCACTCTCGCTGTAACTCCAAAAACACCAGCCCCCATGATCGCTACGCAATCTATTCAAGCGCTCCTTATCATTTGTTTAATCGCCTCAGAGTTTTCATCGGACCGCCCTCAACACGCGTCACAGGCGAGCGATCACCAGGGGTAGCGCCTCTCACCGTCGCTTCAGCATCGTTTGGCGGGTTCGCGGCCAGCGGGCCCGATCAGATCTTCCGCAGTGCACCGATACGCCGCCGCAGGTAGGCCTGCTCGGCAGGATTGGCTGCAAGGCCGAGGGCGGCCTCGTAGCGCTCGAGTGCCGCCGGCGCGTCGCCGGCCTCTGCCAGCAGCGCCGCACGGGCCGCATGGAAGTGATGGTAGCGCTGCATTTCCGGCTGGCCCGAGAGGTCGTCCAGCATGGCCAGGCCGACGGCAAGATCCCCCGCCTTGGCGATGGCGACGGCGCGGTTGAGGCGCACAACCGGCCCGCCCTGATAGCGCTCCAGAATCCCGTAAAGCTCGGCGATCTGTGCCCAGTCGGTTGCCGCGGCCGTCTCCGGCCCGGCGTGCAGAGCGGCGATGGCGGCCTGGATCTGATAGGGCCCGGGTTGCTTGCGGCGCAGCGCCTGCTCCACCAGCGCCTGCCCTTCGACGATCATCTGCCGGTCCCAGAGGCCCCGGTCCTGTTCGTCCAGCGCCACGATATCTCCGGCGCCGTCCAGCCGCGCATCGCGCCGCGAATGCTGCAGCAGAATGAGGGCCAGAAGGCCGCCCACCTCGGGCTCGCCGCCGTAGAGGCGCTTCAGCAGGCGCGCCAGGCGCAGGGCCTCCAGGCAGAGGTCGCGGCGCACCAGTTCGGGCGCCCGGTGCGCCTTGTAGCCCTCGTTGAAGATCAGATAGACCACGGACAACACGGTCCCCAGGCGCCCCGGCAGGGCGCGGGCATCGGGCACCTCGTAAGGCACGCGCTCCTCTGCGAGGCGGCGCTTGGCGCGGACCAGGCGCTGCTCCATGGCCCTGGGCTGCAGCAGAAAGGCGCGCGCAATCTCCTCCACCGACAGCCCGGCGATTGTCTTCAGCGTGAGCGCGATCTGCAGGTCCTCACTGAGACTCGGATGGCAGCAGGTGAAGACCAGCCGCAGCAGGTCGTCGCGCAGATGCAGACGCAGCGCGTCGGCACTGAGGTCCAGGTCGGGCGGGCCGCCGGAGGCAAGCTGCCGCTCGGCCCGGCAATAGGCCGATTCCAGGGAGCGGCGGCGGATCTGGTCAATGGCCTTGTTGCGCCCGGTCTGGATCAGCCAGGCGGAGGGATTGTCGGGCAGGCCCCGCTGCGGCCAGACCTCCAGCGCCCGCGCCAGGGCCTCCTGCAGTGCGTCCTCCGCCGGGTCCAGGCCGCCGAGCAGGCGGATCAGGGTCGCCAGGGCCTTGGGCCGCGCAATCTTCAGGGCAGACGCAATCTCCTGGGCTGATGCGATCGCCTCGGCTGACGCCATTCCCCCTCCTCGCCCTCCGGGCCGGCTTCGGGCCTGCTTCGGGCCTGCTTCGAGCCCGGTCTTGAGGCTGCTACCGCTTCTCGGGCGGATCCGACATGTACATGATCGGGCGCACCTCGATGCAGCCGGTGGGCACACTGGGCAGCATCTTCGCATAGCCTGTGGCTTCTTCCAGGCTGGCGCAGTCGAGGATGTAGAGGCCCAGCAGTTGTTCCTTGGTTTCGGCGAAGGGCCCGTCGATCAACCGAACTTCGCCGTCTTTCCGGCGCACCGTGGTGGCCGCGCCGGTCGGCACCAGCCGGCTGGCAGCCACGAAGGTGCCGTTGCCGCGCGTAACCTCATGCAGCTTGCGGTGCTCCGCCAGGGCCGCCTCCTCCTCGGCGGCGCTCAGCGCCTCGACCTCTTCCTCGGCCTGATAGATCAACAGCGTATAGAGCATGGATCCGTCCCCCTTTTGGCTGTGCGCTCTCCTGTCCTAGACGAAGCCCGGGCCCGATTCCCGACAGGGCGCTGGACACTGGGCGCTGGATACGGGGCGCTGGATACTGGGCACAGGATCAGGAACCGGTTTTCTGATAGCGGTCCCAGATCGCCTTGACCCCTGGCTCCGCGAGCAGGGCCGTGCGCAGCCGGGCAATCGCCGGGCGGCTTTGCGCCGGGGGATACCAGTCGGTGAGCATGAGCAGGTAGGGATCGAGCGCCGAAAGGCGCTCGCCACCGAAGAAGGGGCCGGGGGTCAGCGGGTCGTCCAGAAGCGCGAACAGACGGTCGAGTTCCTCCGCGGCAGCCTGCTTGACCCCGGCGATCCCGGCTTCCTCCGCCGTAAACCGCTTGGGGTAGTAGTAGCGCAGATCGGCGCCGTAGAGGTTGACCGCCATGAAGAACAGCCAGCGGTCGAAGGCCGCCCGCTCGAGGCTGCCGGGCGGCGGCGCCAGGCCGGCCTCCGGCGTGCTGTCGGCGATGTGCAGGATCATGGCCGCCGATTCCGTCATGACCTGTCCGTCGGGTAGGATCATGACCGGGACCTGACCCATGGGATTCAGGCGGCGGAATGCTGCGCCCCAATGCTCCTTGGCATGCCAATCCACAAGCACCCGCTCGTAGGGCGTTCCGGCCAGGGCCATGACCACCTCGGGCGCAAAAGCACCGGTGTTCTCGGCCCAGTAAAGCTTGTACATCGCGTCCCCCATCACCGGTCCAGTCTTGCGGAAGCCGAACCTTAGCCCGGCGGCCTCCTGCCAAACCACGGACAAGCCGCCTCGAACTGGGCGGCCAGGGCGAAAAGGCGCGCCTCCGCGCCCACCGCTGCAGCGATCTGCACGCCGATCGGCAGGCCCGCATCGGACCAATGCAGCGGCAGCGAGGCCGCCGGCTGACCGGACATGTTGAACATCTGGGTGAAGGCGACGTAGGGCTGGACCGCGTGGATGAAGCCGTCGAAGTCGTCGTGCAGCGTGTCGATGGTGCCGAGGCGCGGCGGCGGCTGCGCCATGGTGGGCGACAGGATGATGTCGTGCGCGCCCAGAAAGGCAGCGAGGCGCTCGCCGACAGACCGCACCACCTGCTGGGCGCGCAGATAGTCCTTGGCCGCGATCCCATTGCCCCGTTCGACGAAGCGCCAGGTGACGATCTCCAGGTCCTGCTCGCTTGCGCCCTCGGGCCAGAGCGGATTGCCGGGGCCCAGGGCGTCGGCCATGTTGGCGCCAACGATGACGGTCATGGCCTGGCGCAGGGCGGCATAGTCGATATCAGGCGCCGCCTCCACGACCGTGTGGCCGAGTTCGGCAGCCAGCGCCACGGCTTTCTGAAGCGCTGCCGTGCAGTCCGGATGAACCGGCACGTCGTCCGGCGTCTGCTGGTGCCAGGCGATGCGCAGCCGCCCGGGGTCGGAGCCGACCGCATCCAGAAAGGGCCGCTCCGGCTTCGGCAGGCTGTAGGGATGATAGGCGGGCGGGCCGCAGGTGGCGTCGAGAAGCGCGGCGGAATCGCGCACCGAGCGGGTCACCGCGTGAAAGGCGGTCATCCCCGCCCAGGCGTCATTTGTGACGTTGCGACCGCGGCTCGGTTTCAGCCCGAAGAGCCCGCAGCAGGAGGCCGGGATGCGGATCGAGCCGCCGCCGTCGGAGGCGTGGGCCAAGGGCACCATGCCCGCCGCCACCGCCGCCCCGGCGCCGCCGCTGGACCCGCCTGAGGAATAGTCCAGGTTCCAGGGATTGCGGGTCGCGCCGTGCTGCGCGGTCTCGGTGCTGACGTTGAGGCCGAACTCCGAGGTGGCGGACTTTCCGACGACGACCAGCCCGGCCGCACGCCAGCGGGCCACCATGGGGTCGTCGAAGGGCGCGCGGTAGTCGGCGCACCAGCGGCTGCCGTTGCCGCAGGGCCGGCCGCGGCGGAAGGTATAGAGATCCTTCAGCAGAAAGGGTAGCCCGGCGAAGGGGCCGTCCCAGCCGTCCTCGGCCAGTTCAGCGCGCGCCTCTTCATAGAAACGGTGCACCACGGCGTTGACGGCGGGGTCGCGCGCCTCGATGCGGGCGATCGCCGCCTCCAGGACCTCGGCGGCGGCGACCTCGCCACGGCGAATCAGCTCGGCGAGGCCGAGCCCGTCGTGTTGGTCCAGCAGGGCGTCCTGCGGCAAAGCGCCCCCTTTCGCGTCAGCCGCCTATGGCTGCGCCAATCGTTCCGGGCTCAGTCGGCCCGGATTTCAGTCAGTAAGCGCTTCGCAGGCCTTCTTGATGCGCTTGCAGGCCTCCTCCAGCGCCTCGGTCGAGGTGGCGTAGGAGACGCGGAAGTGGGGCGAGAGGCCGAAGGCCGCGCCGTGCACCGCCGCGACACCGACGGATTCCAGCAGGTAGGTGACGAAGTCCTCGTCGGTCTCGAGGGTCTTGCCGTCGGGCGTCTTCTTGCCGATGCAGCCGGCGCAGGACGGATAGACGTAGAAGGCGCCCTCCGGCTTGTGGCAGTGCAGGCCCGGGCAGTCGTTCAGCATGGAGACGACGAGATCGCGGCGCTGCTTGAAGACCTCGGCCCGCTCCGGGATGAAGTCCTGGGTGCCGTTCAGCGCCTCCACCGCCGCCGCCTGGCTGATCGACGAGGGGTTGGAGGTCGACTGCGACTGCACCTTTGCAATCGCCTTGATCAGCGGCTGGGGGCCGCCGGCGTAGCCGATGCGCCAGCCCGTCATGGCATAGGCCTTGGAAACGCCGTTCATGGTGAGGGTGCGGTCCTTCAGGCCCGGCTCCACCTGGGCCGGGGTCACGAACTCGAAGTCGTCGTAGACCAAGTGTTCGTACATGTCGTCGGTCAGCACCCAGACCTGGGGGTGGCGCATCAGCACGTCGGTCAGCGCCTTCATCTCCGCGCGGGAATAGGCAGCGCCGGTCGGGTTGGACGGGCTGTTGAGGATCAGCCAGCGGGTCTTGGGCGTGATCGCCGCCTCCAGCGCCTCCGGCTGCAGCTTGAAATTCTGGTTGGCGCCGCAGGACACGATCACCGGCTCGCCTTCGGCCAGCAGCACCATGTCCGGATAGGAGACCCAATAGGGTGCCGGAATGATGACCTCGTCGCCCGGGTTCACGGTGGCCTGGAAGGCGTTGTAGAGCACCTGCTTGCCGCCGGTGCCGACGGTGATCTCGGCCGGGCCGTAGTCGAGCCCGTTCTCGCGCTTGAACTTGGCGGAAATCGCTTCCTTCAGCGCCGGCGTGCCGTCGACGGCGGTGTACTTGGTATCGCCGGCGTTGATGGCGGCGACCGCCGCCGCCTTGATGTTGTCGGGGGTGTCGAAGTCCGGTTCGCCGGCGCCCAGGCCGATGACGTCCTTGCCCGCCGCTTTCAGTTCGCGCGCCTTCGTCGAGACGGCAATGGTGGGCGAGGGCTTGATTCGCGACAAACGCTCCGCGATCACGGACATCGGTAGTTCTCCCGCAAAGATGAATGGCGATGAGGGACGGTTCTCGCCAGGACAACGTCTGAAGCGTCAACTTAGTCCCGGCCCCGTCGGGCTGGCAACCGGCAAAGGCGGGAGGCTGGGTTGCGACGGGCGCCACCGCCCGCCCGCCAGACCAAGGATAGACGGGCGGCTGACGGGCAATAGACGGGGGACCAGCGCCTTAATCGGTCACAAGCCACCATGGAATCGCCCCAATCTCGGTCCGCTCTCGCCACGGTCCCCTGGCCCACTGGCGTCCTGGAAAGACCGCCGTCCCCGGCCTCCGGCCCGATGACCAGCCCGATGAACCGATTGGCTACCGGGCCGATAGAACGGATTGGGGCTTCGGCCCGACGCAGTGAATGAAGCTTCGGACCGGCGGCGGTCGAAGGGACGAGAGAGAGAGAGACCTGGGGGACGACCATGATGCGTCACGACATGCTGCCTTACCGGCCGGCCAGCCTGATCCCGCCACAGATGATCCGCGCCTGCCTGCGCTCGGTCTTCGTGGTGGGCGGCACGCTGGGCTTTGCCATCGCCGTCCTGATCCTGAGCTTCGCCCTGCGCGGCCTGCCCGCCGCCCACGGCGCCGAGGCGGGTCAGGATCTGCCCAACGGACTCTTCTTCCGCTCCGGCGACGGGCAGAGCGGCCTGGAGGCACCGGTGCTTCAGAGCGACGTGAGCATGGCGGTGAGCGGCCTGGTGAACCGGGTCACCGTGCGCCAGGTCTTTCACAATCCCAGCGACCACTGGCTGGAAGGCATCTATGTCTACCCGCTGCCGGAGCGCTCCGCCGTCGACCGCCTGACCATGACCATCGGCGACCGCAAGGTGGAAGGCCGCATCATGGAAAAGGCCGAGGCCGAACGCGCCTATCAGGCCGCCGCCGAAAACGGCCAGCGCGCCAGCCTGGTCAGCGGCGAGCGGCCCAACGTCTTCGTGACCTCGGTCGCCAACATCGGGCCGGGCGAAAGCATCACCATCGAGATCGGCTATCAGGATACGGTCGCCTACGAGAACGGCGTCTTCGCCCTGCGCTTTCCCATGGTGGTGGCGCCGCGCTACAGCCCGGCGCCGCCCGCGGTGGTCGAGGCGCCCGCGAGTCCCGTGACCCCCACCCCGGCCGTCGACCCGGCGCAAGACGCGGAAGCCCGCGACCTCTTCGGGCCGGTCGAGACCGGCGAGAAACACAACCCGCTGTCGCTGGCCATCACCCTTGATGCCGGCGTCCCGCTGCAGAACGTGAAAAGCCTCTACCACCCGGTGGTCGTCGAGACCCTGGAGAACGGCCGCCAACGCATCGACCTGCGCGACGGCAGTGTGCCGGCGGACCGCGATTTCGTGCTCGAGTGGCAGCCGGTCCCCAGCGCCGCGCCCCAGGCCGCCGTCTTCGCCGAGCAGGTCGGCGCCGACACCCACCTGCTGGTGATGATGGTGCCGCCGGAACCCACCTGGACCAACACCGAGCCGGTGCCCGCCCCCTTCCCGCGCGAACTGGTCTTCGTCATCGACACCTCCGGCTCGATGCACGGCGACTCCCTGGACCAGGCCAAGGCGGCCGTCATCGCCGCCCTGAAGAGCCTCAATCCCGAGGACCGCTTCAACGTGGTGCAGTTCAACAGCGTCACCAACGCGCTCTACCGCCGGCCGATGGTGGCCTCCGTCGCCAACGTCTCGCGCGCCTTTCACTACGTCAGCGCGCTGCAGGCCGAGGGCGGCACCGAGATGGCCCCGGCGCTGGACTTCGCGCTGACCGGCGGCACCGCCGACGGCTACCTCAGCCAGATCGTCTTCCTGACCGACGGCGCCGTCGGCAACGAGCACGAGCTCTTCAAGATGGTCGCCGAGCAACTGGGCGACAGCCGCCTCTTCACCATCGGCATCGGCTCCGCCCCCAACAGCTACTTCATGCGCAAGTCCGCCGAACTGGGCCGCGGCAGCTTCACCCACATCGGCGATCTGGAAGAGGTGGCCACGCGCATGGAAGCGCTCTTCGCCAAGCTGGAGAACGCGGCGCTGACCGACATCCGCGTCGGCTGGCCGATTGCCGCGGGCAAGCGCGTAGAGGCCTATCCCAGCCCCCTGCCCGATCTTTACGAAGGGGAGCCGGTGACCTTCAGCGCCCGCCTGGAAGGCGTTCCTCTGGAAGAACTGGAAGGGCAGATGCTGATCACCGGGACCGGTTCGGAGGGCCCCTGGCAGCAGCGCCTCTCCCTCGACAGCCTGACCGCCGCGCCGGGCACCGCCAGCCTCTGGGCCCGGGCCAAGCTGGTCGCCATCGAAGACCGCTTCTACGACACACCGGGGGTCGACAGCACCGCGGTGCGCGCCGACGCCCTGGCGCTGGCCCTGGAGCACGGTCTGGTCACCCGCTACACCAGCCTGGTGGCGATCGACGAGGAACGCGCGCGGCCCGAAGACGAGACCCTGCAGAGCGAGGAGATCGCCCGCAACCTGCCCGAAGGCTGGAGCGCCGAGCATGTCTTCGGCGCCGCCGAGGCGGAAACGGGAGCAGACCCGGCCCGCCTGCAGGCACCCGCCATGCAGGCCCCGCTGATGGACGCAGCCCAAACGAAGGCAATGCGCAGCTTTGCGCTGCCAGCACCGCTGCTGCAGCAGGCCGATGCTGCCAATGGCGGCCAGCCGATCGTGCTGCCGCAGGGTGCGACCGCAGCCGAGCGCATGGCCCTCTTCGG
>NZ_JANQKD010000004.1 GCF_028281305.1 Pelagibius sp.
CCGATTCGCGCACAAGAAACGGCCGCAGCCGCTTGCCGCCGGAAAGCGCGGCATAGCGCATCGCCTCGATAACCCGTCCGCGGGGCCCTTCGGTCATCGGCAGCAGCCGATCGAGCAGGGCCGAAATTGTTTCGCCCTGGCTGGCCAAGGCATCCTGAAGTTTCATGGCTTGCGACCCGGGCCCCGCTGTTCAATCGACATCCAGCGCGGCGGTGTCGGCCGTGCCGTCGGCCGAAAGGCTGATCTTCTCGATCTTGGCCTGCGCCTCGCGCAGTTTCTGATCGCAGTGACGCTTCAAGGCTGCGCCGCGCTCGTAGTCCTCGATTGCCGAGTCGAGGGCGCCCTGGCCCTGCTCGAGCTTGGCCACGATCGCCTTCAGCGCATCGAGCGCCTCCTCGAAGCTCATGGCTTGAATGTCTTCGGGAACCTCGTTCTTGGACATCAGTCTTCCCCCGGGTCTTCCTGGCCTTCTTGCGCCGCCTCGGCCCTTGCGCGCGGGCGGCGGCGTTCCCCGTTCAACAGCCCCGCCCTTTAACGCAGTCGGCGCCTGAGGTCAAAACCGCATCAGCGTGCGGACATGGGCCGCTACGCAACGCGCCAGGGCCGCGTGATCGTAGCCGCCCTCCAGGACCGAGACCAAACGCCCGCCGCAGGCGCTGCGGGCGAGCTCCATCAACTGCTGCGTCGCCCAGGCATAGTCCTCCTCGACGAAGTTCAGGCTGGCCAGGGGATCGTCGGCGTGGGCATCGAATCCAGCCGAGATGAAGACGAAGTCCGGCTCGAAGCGGGTCAGCGCCGGAATCACGCAGTCGCGCATCGCCTGGCGGAAGTCCGACGACCCGGCCGGCGGCGGCAGCGGCACGTTGATGATGTTGTTGCCCACACCGCGCTCCTGCGCCCGCCCGGTACCGGGATAGAAGGGAAACTGGTGCGTCGAGGCATAGAACAGATCCGGGTCGTCCCAGAACATGGCCTGGGTTCCGTTGCCGTGGTGGACATCGAAATCGACCACCGCAACCCGGTGGCAGCGGTGCACTTCGCGCGCATGCAAGGCGCCGACGGCGACGTTGTTGAACAGGCAGAACCCCATGGCCTGGCGCGGTTCGGCGTGATGGCCCGGCGGGCGCACCGCGCAGAATGCGTTGTCGGCCTCTCCCGCCATCACCGCATCGACGGCCGCGACCACCGCTCCTGCGGCCCGCAGCGCCGCTTCCCCCGAACCGGGCGACACGATGGTATCGGCATCCAGCATGCGGTCCCCGTGCTCCGGAATGGCAGCCAGGACCTCGTGCACGAAGCTCTCCGGATGGACCCGCGCGATCTGGCTGTGCTCGGCATGCGGCGCTTCACGGCGCAGCAGGCCGGAAAACTCCGGGCTGTCGAGCGCCTTCATGACGGCCTTGAGGCGTCCGGGGTTCTCCGGGTGCAGCGGCCCGGGATCGTGTTGCTCGCAGGCGGGATGGCTAAAAAGAAGCGTACTCATAAGCGGCCCTGACAGTGGGGGGTCGGCCCATCATAGCCGGTGACCGGCCGGCGTCATCCCCGCATTTTCAACCGAAATGCGGTTTCATGGAGTAAATGAATTGTCAGGAGACAGGGGCGCTGACTGGGCCTATGCTGCCGCTGATGTCGCCCTGGGCCATTGACTCCCCAGCGGCCAGACGCCAATTCAATGATCTATTTAGTTTTTTTAGTCCCCGCCAGCTTGCGCCAGAGTCGCGCCATCGGCAGGGCTTTTGGAGACAGGCGGAACATGGGGTTGAAGACAGCGCGCCGGTTTTTGGCGATTGCGGTGGTCTGTCTTGTCGGAGCGAGCCTCGGCGGCACGATGCTGCCGCAGACTGCAGAAGGGCAGCAGGGCGCCTCCCTTGTCCGCGTCGATGCCGTGCGCAGCGAACCGCTGAGTCAGACAGTGCCGGTTGTGGGGCGCCTTGTCGCCCGCCAGGCCGGATCCGTCGCAGCGCGGATCAGCGGCCCCATCCAGCAATTCAGCGTCGAGGTCGGCGACCGGGTGTCCGCCGGCGACGTCATAGCCGTGCTCGACGCCGCCTCGATGGAGGCCGAGCGCGACCTGGCAGCCGCAGGCCTCGCCGTGGCCCGGGCGGAGCTGAGGACCAAGCAGGCCGAAGTGACCCTGGCGCGGCAGGAATTGCAGCGCCTTGAGGGGCTCAAGCAGTCCGCCGCCTTCAGCCAGGCCCGTTTCGACGACGCCCGCCAGGAGGTTGCCATCGCCGAAGCCGCCGCCGCCGAAGCCGAGGCGTCGGTAACCAGCGCACGCGCCACCCTGCGCCTGGCCGAGATCGACCTGGACGACACCACGGTGCGCGCACCCTACGACGGGGTCATCACCCAGCGCCTGAGCGAGGTCGGGGCCTACGCCCAGGACGGGGCCGACGTGGTGCGCATGGTCGCCGACCAGAGCCTGGAGGTGGAGGCCGACGTGCCGGCCAACCGGCTGCTCGGACTCACCGCGGGTGCTGCGGTCGAGGTGGTGCTGGACGACGGCACACTGATCGGCGCGACTG
Source organism: Pelagibius sp. (assembly GCF_028281305.1). GTDB lineage: Bacteria > Pseudomonadota > Alphaproteobacteria > Kiloniellales > Kiloniellaceae > Pelagibius. Next base: position 2,526 of record NZ_JANQKD010000004.1, read on the forward strand.
TCAGAGCCGTCATCCCCGACGAGAACCCGCTGACGCGGACCCGGGCCGTGCGCTTCGTGCCGCGTTTCGGGGAGATCAGCAGCCCGCTTGCCAACGAGCAGTCGGTCACCGTGATGGTGCCGGTCGGCGCGCCGCGGGATGTGGTTTCCGTGCACAAAGACGCCATCATCAAGCGTCCCAACGGCACCATCGTCTTCGTCGTCTCCGAGGGTCAGGCGCAGCCGCGCCCCATCGTTCTCGGGGAGCCGGTCGGCAACCGCTACGAGGTTGTCCAAGGCCTTACGGAGGGCGAGCAGACCGTGGTCCGCGGCAACGAGCGCCTGCGTCCGGGTGCAGAGGTACAGATTGACGGGGAGACCTGATGAACCTCATCAAGCTCGCTATCGAACGTCCCATCGCGGTGATTGCCGCGGTTCTGATGGTGGTGATGTTCGGGATCGTTGCGCTGCAGACCATCCCCATTCAGCTGGCCCCTGACGTCAACCGGCCGGTCATCACCGTTTCCACCAGCTGGGGCGGCGCCGCGCCGGCGGAGATCGAACGCGAGATCACCAACCGCCAGGAAGAAGAGCTCAAAGGCATCGAGGGCCTGGAGACCATCACCTCGCGCTCGGAGCAGGGCCGCGCCCGCATCACCCTGGAGTTCGCCGTCGGCACCAACATGGACCGGGCGCTGCTGCTGGTCTCCAACCGGCTTGACCGGGTGAACGGCTATCCCGACGAAGCCGACGAGCCGACGCTGGACACCGCCGGCAGTGAAGACAGCCCCATCGCCTGGTTCATCATCACCCGCGAGGACGGCAACGAGCGGCCGATCCACGAGTACGGAGACTTTGCCGAAGACATCCTGCGCGAGCGCATCGAACGGGTGCCGGGCGTCAGCCGCGTCAACGTCTTCGGCGGTACGGAGCGGGAAATCCAGGTCACCGTCGAGCCCAAGGTGCTGGCACGCTACCGCATGACGGTGACCGAGGTCGTGGACGCCCTCAGGCGCGCCAATGCTTCGCTCAGCGCCGGTGACGTGGACGAGGGCAAACGGCGCTATGTTGTGCGCACCGAGGGCGAGCTCAACACCCTGGAGGCCATCCGCGACGTGGTCGTTCGCAGCGACTCCGACGACGACAGCGGCCGCGTCGCCCGCGTGCGGATCGGCGACATCGCCGAAGTGTCCTATGGCTACAAGGAAGCCGGCGCTTCGATCCGCATGCTCGCCCAGGGCGCCATGGCGATGAACGCCCTGCGCGAGACCGGCGCCAATGTCATCGAGACCATGGAAGGCATCAAGGCGGCGGTGGAGGAACTGCGCGAAGGGCCGATCCCGGCCGCCGGCCTGAGGCTGCGGCAGGTTTACGACGAAACAGTCTACATCAATTCCGCCATCGATCTCGTGCAGCAGAACATCTGGGTCGGCGGCACGCTGGCTGCCATCATTCTGCTGGTCTTCCTGCGGTCCGTCCGCGCCACCCTGGTGGTCTCCATCGCCATTCCGGTTTCGGTGATCGGTGCCTTCGTGGCGATGGCCGCCATGGGGCGGTCGATCAACGTGATCTCACTGGCCGGCATCGCCTTTGCGGTGGGCATGGTGGTGGATGCCGCCATCGTCGTGCTGGAGAACATCTATCGCCTGCGCGAACAGGGCCGGCCGGCACGCGAGGCCGCCTATCTGGGCGCCAAGCAGGTCTGGGGCGCGGTGCTCGTTTCGGCGCTGACCACCGTCATGGTGTTCATCCCCATTCTGGTGATGCAGCTTGAAGTGGGTCAGCTCTTCCGCGACATCGCGGTGGCCATCTCGGTCTCCGTCATGCTCTCACTGCTGGTCTCGGTCACCGTGTTGCCGGCACTGTCAAGCTGGCTGCTCAGCGGCGGCAGCAAGAAGCTGGACGAGAAGAGCATCACACGGCTGCGCCTGCCGCTGGTCGACCGGCTGGCCGACTTCTTTATCGCCCTCATCATGGGCTTTGTGCGCCTGGTGGTCCGCAGCCGTCTGGTGGCCTTCGTGGTCGTGGCCTCGGTCACGACGGCGGCCTCGCTGGGCGCCTGGCAGTTCCTGCCCAAGCTCGAGTACCTGCCGGAGGGCAACCGCAACCTCGTCTTCGGCATCATCATTCCGCCGCCGGGCTACAACCTGGGCACCACGACCGATATCGCCAAGGGCATCGAGGCCGCGACCCGGCCGCTCTGGATCACCGAAAGCGGCATGGACGCGGACAGCTACGAGGCAAAGGCAGAAGAGGGCTTCTCCCTGGACGGCATCGGCACGCGGATTACCGGCGCTCTTCGATCTCTCTGGCCGGGCGGAGCGGAGTCTGCCGATCCACAGATCGAACGCTTCTTTTTCGTCGCCACCAGGGCGACCACTTTCCTGGGCGCCACCGCCGTCGATCCGCAGCGCGCTGCAGAGCTGATCCCCGTTCTCCAGGGGCCGGTGTTCCGCGAGCCCGGCACCTTCGGTTTCATCAATCAGCCGTCGATCTTCGGGCGCGGCATCGGTTCGGGACGCAAGATCGACCTCGATATCTCCGGACAGGAATTGGAAGTCATTCTTGGCGTCGCCCAACAGGCGGTCGGCCGCGTTTCGCAGATCATGCCCCGTAGCGAGGGGCATCAGTTGCGGCCGAACCCCGGCCTGGAGCTCGGCGCACCGGAGGTGCGTCTCTTCCCCGACCGCCTGCGTCTTGCCGACAACGACGTGACCGCACGCGAGCTGGGCGAGGCGATCGACACCTTCAACGACGGCCTTCGGGTCGCTGAGGTCACCGTCGGTTCCGATCGTCTCGACCTGATGCTGAAGGGCCCGGAGTACAACGTCGTCCAGACCCAGGGCATCGCAAGCCTGCCGGTGGTCACGCCCAACGGCGATATCATCCCGGCCTCCTCCCTGGCCGAGGTGGTGCTGACCTCCGGCCCGACCGAAATCCGCCACCGCGAGCGCTTCCGCACCGTAACCCTGGAAATCCGCCCGGCCCCGGGCATTCCGCTGGAGGCTGCGCTCGATACCCTGCGCAGCGAAGTCATGGAGCCGATGGAGGCCGAGGGCCTGCCGCCCGGCGTCACGTTCAACATCTCCGGCACCGCCGACAAGCTGACCCAGACCTGGGAGGCCATGGTTCTGGACCTGCTGCTGGCGCTGGCCATCGTCTACCTGGTGATGGCCGTGCTGTTCGAGAGCTTCATCTACCCCTTGATCATCCTGCTGTCGGTGCCGCTGGCGGCAGCCGGGGGCGTGGCGGGGCTGGCGATCCTCAACACCTCCGTCTATCAGCCGCTCGACATGCTGACGCTGCTGGGCTTCGTAATCCTGATCGGTATCGTGGTGAACAACGCGATTCTGCTGGTGCACCAGACCCTCTATCACCTGCGCGAGGAGGGGCTGGCCGCCGGCGCGGCCATCGTCGAGGCGACCCGCAACCGCATCCGGCCGATCTTCATGTCGACGCTGACCTCGGTCTTCGGGATGCTGCCGCTGGTCTTCTTCCCGGGCGCCGGTTCGGAACTCTACCGCGGCTTGGGTTCCGTGGTGGTCGGCGGCCTCGCCCTCTCCGCCATGCTCACGCTGCTCATCATTCCACCGATGATGGCGCTGTTGGTCGCGACGCTGGAAGGCCGTCAAGCCGCCGCCGGGCCGAAAGTGGCCGGGCCGGCCCAGCCCGCAGCAGGCGAGTAAGGCCAGCCACGGGCAAGATCGATTGGTTAGCCGGCCTTCCTGATCTGGAAGGTGAAGCGGCCGTCCGCCTCGTCCCACGACAGCAACTCGTCGCCGGTGGTCTGGCAAAAGGCCTGGAAGTCCGCCACCGCCCCGGGATCGGTGGCGAGCACCTCCAGCACCGCCCCAGGCTCCACCGATTTCATGGCCTTGCGCGCCCGCAGAACCGGAAGGGGGCAACGCAGCCCCGTTGCATCGAGAACGGTTTTCGAAGCATCAGACATAATCCGCTTTTTACACCTTGCCTTGATAAAATCCAGAGCCGACACGGCAAAAAGACGTTAAACACCCGGAATTTAGCGGCTTCCGGCAGGTCCTGGGAAACCACGGCGCTCAGCCGGAGAATTTGCAGCAAAAAAAGTTCATGCCAGCGCTTGACCTGCCCCGGCCCCGAACAACGTTTCCTAATATGCCATACGGACCACTCCTTCTGACCGCCGGACGGGCCAGCCGCCTGCTCAAAGCCATGGGCAACGAGCGGCGCTTGGTGATTCTCTGCCACCTTTCCGAGCGCGAGCATTCAGTGACCGAGCTTTGCCGTCTGGTTGGGCTTAGTCAATCCGCCTTGTCTCAGCATCTCGCAAAGCTGCGCCGGGACAATCTGGTGAAGACACGCCGCAACGCGCAAACCGTGCTCTATTCGGTCTCGAGCCCAGAGGTCGGAAAGATGCTGAGCGCCCTCAGCGATCTCTATGTGAATTGCTGTGCAGCGCGCCAGCCGGCGCCGGCCGAAAACGGGGCTTCCCTTGACACACCGGTCAGCCGACCGGGCGCTGCGGAGACCGCGGCCGAAGGCGCGGCCTTGCGCAAACCCAGCACCTGAAGCACCCTCAAGAGGAATTCCTTCTCCGGACCGGACTCAAGCCCTGGGTGCAATCGCGCTCTGAGCCTTCGTGCAACCCCCTGCGCGCATTGGTTTGAGAGGAAATCAGGTCCTTCAATCATGGATTTCTCCGGTTCCGCGTCGCGGCTCACCGAGGAAAGATTCCCCTCATTGTTGTTCATGAACAAATGAATACGTTTGCATGAACAAATCGATCACTTGATCCTTGAGAAGTTTGCGCAGTAAGTCTGCGCCATCACTTTTGTTTGGACGAAACTCCGAATCACCAACCCATCGCCGCGGGGTCATTCAGAATGAGAGAAATGACAGCGTGTCTGAGACTCCCACGATCACTCCCGCAAAGCCCGACCCCGTCGACGTCTCCATAGGTTCCCGGTTGCGGCTCCGCCGCTTGGCCCTTGGCCTCAGCCAAAGCAGCCTGGCAAACGCCCTAGGCATCACATTCCAGCAGATCCAAAAGTACGAACGCGGCACCAATCGCATTGTCGCCAGCCGTTTGTACCGCCTGTCCCAGGTCCTTCAGGTCCCGGTCCAGTACTTCTTCCAGGACCTCTCGGCGAGAGAAGCTCCGGAGCACTCTCTCGCAAACGGCCAGTCCGATGTCGAGTCACCGGAACGTGTGTCGGACCTGATGACCCAGCGTGATATGCTGCGCCTCGTTCAGGCCTACAGCAGGATAGACGATGCCACGGTCCGGCGGCAGATCTACGCACTGGTCAAGACCATCGGCGAGCATTGCTGCGATCCGACCTGCTGACGGGCAGGCGCCGGCCCCTTCGCGGGCCCTCCTGGCCGCCGGCGCCTGGCTTCTCGCCCTCACCGCTTTGGCGGCAGCATCGTCGCAGGCCTGGGGCGACACTGCTTCACCGGTGCGCGGCGTTGCGCAGATCGTCGATGGCGACAGCCTTGCGGTTGCGGGTCAGACCTACGACCTTGCCGGGGTCGACGCGCCGGAGCTGGCGCAGCGCTGCAGCCGCGGGGAACGCCTTTACGACTGTGGCCTGCTCGCGCAGGCCGCCCTCATGGACCTGACGGCCGGCGTCCAGGTGGAGTGCCGCAGGCTTGCGCAGCTGCCGGCATCCGGCGGCGTTCCTCTGGCGCGCTGCACGGCGGGGGGTTACGACCTCTCGGAGGGCATGGTCTACACCGGCTGGGCGCTGATCCCGCCGGGCGGCGATGCCGCGGACCAATACCAGGCCGCCTTCGGTCCGGTCCAGCAGGGTGCCAGAGAGCGCCGGCGCGGCCTTTGGAAGGGCGCCTTCGTCGAACCCTGGGCCTGGCGCCGGGGACAGCGCCTGGCCGGCGAGCCTCTGGCGGACGGGGCAAGCCGGTAAAACAGGCGCCCGGCTGCCGCGGAGTCCCAATGGCCGCAAAGAGCGGACGCGGTCCCTTTGTCGCTGGACGCCGGGGGCCCGACGGCGCCACTATGCTCCCTGTTTCTGGGATGTGATTCTGGCGTTGCCTTCGGGGGAAGGAACGATGGCGGTGTTGCGGCTTCTGACGGTTACCATTGCCCTCGGCAGCGCTGGTTCTGCAGCGCTCTGGGCCGTCCCTGCCGTGGCCCAGAATCGAAGCCTGCAGAGCGACGGCTACTTTTCGCCGACCTATGCCGCTTCTGCGCAGGGCTCGCCCTACCGGGAGGTCTATTCCCGGACCTTCGGGTCCGCCGCGCCGCCACCCCCGGACCCCCAGGAGACCGCCGCCACGCTTGTCCCCAGCAAGCCTGTGGAGGACTTCGTCTTCGTGATCGACAGCAAGGGCCTCGCCACCTATCGCGCGGACGACTACGGCGACGGCCAAGGCGCGGCCATCGCCCGCGGCCCGCTGCCGCCTGTGCCGGAAGCGAAGTTGATCGCCGGCGCCACGGCGCAGGTTCCCACCGTTGCCGACAATCTCTATCTGCAGCCGCCGCTGGAAACGGCCGGCGGTCCCCAAGCCGCGCCCCCAGCGGTCACGCCCATCCTTCTCACTCCGCCGCCTGAAGCCAAGACCCCGGACGGGTCCCTAGGCAACCGGTGACCCCGAGCGCGGTTTTCGGGCGCCTGCAGAGCGACCGTGCGGCGCTGGCGGCGGCGATCGCCGCCCTGCCGGAGGCCGATGCCGTTTCCCTTCCGCTGCTGGGATCCGAGGCCGTCGACGCCTTGCTCACGGAGGCGGCGCGCCTGCGTTACCGGCCGGCCCAACCCGTGATCGGCAGCGGCGACAAACAGGTCTGGCAGGACTGCGAAGTGAGCTGTGCGGTTCCCAACGACGGCGCCCTGGCCACCTGCGGCGCGGCGCTCGAAGGCGCTTTTGCCGACGCCCTGGGACTGCTCGGCCCGGCCGCTCTCAGCGAAGGCTTTGCCGTCAACGACCTCATCGTTCAGCGCTACCCCAAGGGCTCCGGCGGGATTACCCCGCACCGCGACCACATCGCCTATCGCGGCCTGGTCTCCGTCATCACCCTGGCCGGGCGTTGCCGCTTCGCGGTCTGCCGCGACCGCAGCGGCAGCGACGCCCGGGCCGTGGCGGCACCGCCGGGCTGGCTGGTGCTGATGCGCGGGCCGGGGCTCTACGGCCGGACGGACCGCCCCTTTCACTTCGTCGACCGCTTCGAAACCCCGCGGATCAGCGTCGGCCTCCGCTACGACCGCCGGCTGGTGTCGTGACCGCTCGGCAGCGTCGAAACGCCAGGACCTCCAGGCCCCAGGACCGTGGCACCGGAGTGCTTGGCCTGACCCGGCGCGGGTGTTAGGACAGCCGCGCCGGCACTCTCTTGGTAGGCGTTTTCCCAGAAACAGCCATGCGCACCGACGACTTCGACTTCGACCTGCCCCGCGGGCTGATTGCCCAGCATCCGATCGAGCCCCGCGAGGCCGCGCGCCTGCTGCACGTGGGCCCGGCGCTGGCTGACCGTACCATCGCCGATCTGCCCCACCTGCTGCGAGAGGGCGACCTGCTGGTCATCAACGACACCAAGGTGATCCCGGCGCGGCTGACCGGCACAAAGGGCAGCGCCAGCATCGAAGTCACCCTGCACAAGGCCGTGGACGCCAAGACCTGGGCGAGGACTTGGAAAGCCTTCGCCCGGCCGGCGCGCAAGCTCTCCGAAGGCGACCGGATCGTCTTCGCCGAGGACTTCGGCGCTGCGGTCGCCGAAAAGGGCGAGGGCGGCGAAGTCACCCTGGTTTTCGACGAAGCGGGCAGCGACCTGCTCGCCGCTTTGGACCGCCACGGAGTCATGCCGCTGCCGCCCTACATCAAGCGCGACTCAGGGGGCGACCCGCAGGACCGGGAGGATTACCAGACCGTCTTTGCCGAGCGGGCCGGCGCCGTCGCCGCGCCCACGGCGGGGCTGCATTTCACCGAGACCCTGCTGAACGCGCTGGAGCAGGCCGGAATCGGGCGGGTCGCGGTCACCCTGCACGTCGGCGCCGGCACTTTCCTGCCCGTGAAAGTCGACGACCCCGCTGCCCACCGCATGCATAGCGAGACCGGCGAAATCACCCGCGACGCTGCGGACAGGATCAACGCCGCCCGCGCCGCCGGAGGACGCATCGTCGCGGTCGGAACCACCGCGCTGCGGCTGCTTGAGAGTGTTGCCGCAGACGACGGAACGATCACGCCCTTCGTCGGCGACACCGATCTCTTCATCCTGCCGGGTCACCGCTTCAAGGCTGTGGACCTGTTGCTGACCAATTTTCATCTGCCGCGGTCCACCCTGTTCATGCTGGTCTGCGCCTTTGCCGGCAAGGCGCGCATGGAAGCCGCCTACGCCCATGCCGTCGCAGAGCAGTACCGCTTCTACTCCTACGGCGATGCCTGCCTGCTGGAGCCGGAGAGTGCCCAGTGAACAGGGCCGAAGAAACCGCTGCCGGCGCCCATGGTCTCCGCTTTGCGGTCGGCGCCGTCGACGGCAAGGCGCGCCGCGGGCAGCTTGAAACGGCCCACGGAACGATCAACACGCCCGCCTTTATGACCGTCGGCACCGCCGCCACCGTGAAGGGACTGACCCCGGACCAGGTGCGCGCGAGCGGCGCCGAGATCCTGCTCGCCAACACCTACCACCTGATGCTGCGCCCGGGGGCGGAGCGGGTGGCGCGCCTGGGCGGTCTGCATCGTTTCATGAATTGGGCGGGGCCGATCCTGACGGACTCCGGCGGCTACCAGGTGATGTCGCTGCAGGAGCTGCGCAAGATCACCGAGGAGGGGGTCACCTTCCGCTCCCATCTGGATGGCGAGCGTCACGCATTGACGCCGGAGCGGGCGGTGGAGATCCAGGAACTGCTGGACGCCAACATCACCATGGTGCTGGACGAATGCACGCCTTATCCGGCGACGGAGAAAGAAGCGGGCGAGTCCATGGAGCGCTCCATGCGCTGGGCGGCGCGCTGCCGCGAGGCCTTTACCAAGCGGCCGGGCTACGGCCTTTTCGGCATCGTCCAGGGCGGCGTTTATCCGGCGCTGCGGCAGGCCTCTGCCGAGGCGCTGATCGAGATCGGCTTCGACGGCTATGCGGTCGGCGGTCTGGCCGTCGGCGAAGGACAGGGCGTGATGTTCGACGTCCTGGACGCCACCGTGCCCCACCTGCCGGCAACCCATCCACGCTACCTTATGGGCGTCGGCAAACCGGCGGATATCGTCGGCGCAGTGGCCCGCGGCATCGACATGTTCGACTGCGTGCTGCCGACCCGATCGGGGCGCACCGGTCAGGCCTTCACCCGCCGCGGCAGCATCAACCTCCGCAACGCCCGCCATCAGGACGATCACCGCCCGCTGGATCCGGACTGCCCCTGCCCGACCTGCGCCAACTACTCCCGCGCTTACCTGCACCATCTCTTCAAGGCGAAGGAGATGCTTGGCCCGATCCTGCTGACCCGCCACAATCTGACCTATTATCAGGAACTCATGGCCGGGCTGCGCCAGGCAATCGAGGATCAGCGGCTTGACGACTTCATCGCGGACTTCAGCCGGCAACAGGACGCGGGAGATCTCCCCCCGCTCTGAGGATGCAGCCTTTGGGGTGGCGGCTTCCGGGCAGTCGGGGCCGAAGGCAGCGATCCGCGAGCGGGCGCTGGCGCTGGGGTTCGATGCCGTGGGCTTTGCCGGAGCCGCGGTCGCGCCCGATGCGCGCGCGGCGCTGAAGGCTTTCCTGGCCGCGGGCTATCACGGCGAGATGGACTGGCTGGCCCACAATGCCGAGCGCCGCGCCGACCCCAAGGTGCTCTGGCCGGAAGCGCGTACTGTGGTCGTGTTGGGCCAGAACTACGGGCCTGCCGAGGACCCTCTGACGCTGCTGGATGAACCGCAGCGCGCGGCAATCTCCGTCTACGCCCGCAACGCCGACTATCACGACCTGATGAAAAAGCGCCTGAAAGCACTGGCGCGCTGGATGCACGATGACCTGGCCGCCGAGGTAAAGGTCTTTGTCGATACCGCGCCGGTGATGGAGAAACACCTGGCCCAGGCCGGCGGCATCGGCTGGCAGGGCAAACACAGTAACCTGGTGTCGCGCGCGCTGGGGTCCTGGCTGTTTCTCGGCGAGGTCTATACCGATCTGGAGATCGAAGCGGATGACGCCGAAAGCGACCACTGCGGAAGCTGCCGCAACTGTCTCGACGTCTGCCCCACCGATGCCTTTCCCGCGCCCTACCAGCTCGACGCGCGGCGCTGCATCTCCTACCTCACCATCGAGCACAAGGGGCCGATCCCGGCAGAGTTCCGTCAGGCCATGGGCAACCGCATCTACGGCTGCGACGACTGCCTGGCCGTCTGCCCCTGGAACAAGTTCGCACAGCCAACCCGCGAGGCCGCCTTTCTGCCGCGCGCCGAACTGACCGCGCCACGGCTGGCCGACTTCCTCGACCTCGACGATGCCGGCTTTCGCAAACTCTTTGCCGGCTCGCCCATCAAACGCATCGGGCGCGACCGCTTCCTGCGCAATGTCCTGATCGCCCTCGGCAACGCCGGCACCGAGGCACCAGCAGAAGCCATAGAAACCCTGCTGGCCGATCCTTCTCCGCTGGTGCGCGGCGCGGCGGTCTGGGCGCTCTCCCGTCTACTGCCCAAGGAGGAGTTGGCCAAGCTGCGCGCCAGGTATGCCGTTGCCGAAGACGACCCCGATGTTCTCGCCGAGTGGGCCTAGCGGACCACCTGATCCATGATCCGATTGCACATCACCGGCGCTTCCGGCAGCGGCACCTCGACACTCGGGCAGGCGCTCTCGGAGCATCTAGGGATCGCCCGCTTCGATACCGACGATTTCTACTGGCAGCCGAGCGAACCGCCCTACACCGAAAAGCAGCCCATCGGCGAACGGCTGCGCCTGTTGAACACGGCCTTCGCGGAAGCCGGCTCCTGGATCCTCTCCGGCTCCATCGGCCTCTGGGGGGCGCCGCTGATCCCGCAGTTCGATCTGGTGATCTTTCTCTCGGTGCCGACCGCGACCCGCCTGGAACGCCTGCGCCGGCGCGAGACCGAGCGTTACGGCAGCCGGATCGAACCCGGCGGCGACCGCCACGAAGCCAGCGCAGCTTTCCTGGAGTGGGCGGCGAACTACGAAACCGGGCTCTCCCAAGGCCGCAGCCGGGACCTGCACGAAGCCTGGCTGAAGATGCTCCCCTGCCCGGTTCTGCGCCTGGACGGCGACCGACCGGTCGACATCCAACGGGCCGACAGTCTAGCGGCCATCGCAAAGCATGGTTTGCCGGTGTGACGCGCCGTCGCAGTGCAGCGCCGACACCGATCGAAGGCGCTACTGGGGCTGGGCGGCGGTGGGCCGCTTGGCCTTGTCGGGCGGGAAACAGACGAAGTTGACCCGATTGGGCTGGGTCAGCGAGCAGCCGTTCCAGAAGATGTCCTCGTTCTTGCGCTCCAGACGGCCGCCGTCACAGACATAGGCCGCCTCGTCATCGACCTCCGAGTCTTCGTTGACGGCCGGGCTGTAGCAGAGGCCAAAGGCGTAAGGCCGCAGACGCGGCAGCAGGTTTGCGCTTTCCGCCTCGGCCGCCTCCACCGCTTCGTCCGACCCATCGACCTGAAACGGCATGGCGCTGCAGGCACCCAGAAGGCCCATCGCTGCGCCGCAAACCAACGGCGCCGCCAAACGCCTGGCAGACAACCCACGGATCATTCAAACGCTCCCTCGAGACGGCCCAGTCCAGTTCTGCGGCCCAGTTCTGCGGCCGCAGTGACGGCCCCCCTGTCGGGCATTGATACGCAGGCGGAAGCGTCCTGTCATCCGGGAAGCGGCGGGCCTCATAATTTTCACTATTATAGTGTATAATATTGGATTTCTACATTTTCCTATGGACAATTCAAAATGATCACCCTACGTTTTTTGTGAAATTGGCCGCGGCACTCACAGGACCGGACGCCTTCGGTCGATTGCAAACTGGGTACAGCCCTCTAAAACACTGGTTTATATCAGATTTTCGTTTCGCGGCACGCCGCCGCGGCGACGAGGACCTGACCGGCACGAAAGCAGGACCATGCGGTATTTTCCGGCCTTCCACGATCTTTCCAGCCGCTCCGCCCTTTTGGTGGGGGGTGGCGAACTGGCGCTGCGCAAGCTGCGCCTGCTGCTGAAGGCGCACGCCAAGGTCACCCTGGTGGCGCCACGCCTGTGCGCCGAGATGGCCGAGGAGGCTCGCGACGACCGGGTTCTATGGATGTGCCGCCCCTTCATGGCCGAGGACGTCCGGGGACGCGCGCTGGTGATCTCCGCCAGCGGCAAGCCTTCCGTCGACGAAGCGGTGGCCGCAGCGGCGGTCGAGGCCGGCATCGCTGTCAACGTGGTCGACCGGCCCGACCTTTCCAGCTTCATCATGCCGGCCGTGATCGACCGCGATCCCCTGGTGATCGGCATCTCCAGCGGCGGCGACGCACCGATCCTGGCGCGTCAGCTCCGGGCGCGGATCGAGGCCATGCTGCCGGCCCGTCTGGGCGCCCTGGCCCGCTTTGCCGGCACCTTTCGCGCCGCGGTCGGGGCGACCATACCCCCGGCAGGCCGCCGGCGCTTCTGGGAGCGCTTCTTTACCGGCCCGGTGGCCGAAGAGGTACTGGCCGGGCGCGAGACCGCAGCCCGCGAGGCGATGCTGGGCCTGATCAACGGTCCTGCGTCGCAGGCCGCGCCGACCGGTTCGGTTGCCATTGTCGGCGCCGGCCCGGGCGACCCGGACCTGATGACCTTCAAGGCTCTGCGCCGCCTGCAGGAGGCCGACGTCGTGCTCTACGACAAACTGGTCGGCCCGGAGATCGTCGACTATGCGCGCCGCGATGCGGAGCGGGTTTATGTCGGCAAGGCCAAGGCCAACCACAGCAAGAGCCAGGACGAGATCAACGCCCTGATGGCCGAGCACGCCCTGGCCGGGCGCCGCGTGGTGCGCCTTAAGGGCGGCGACCCCTTCATCTTCGGGCGCGGCGGCGAGGAGATGGACTATCTCGAAGCGCGCGGCGTCGCCGTGGAGGTGGTGCCGGGCGTGACGGCGGCGGCCGGCTGCGCCGCCGCCGCGGGCATTCCCCTCACCCTGCGCGGCACGGCCCTGGCCGTCACCTTCATCACCGGCCATGCCCGGGACGGCGAGCCGGATCTCGACTGGACGAGCCTGGCCAGCGGCAAGCAGACGCTGGCGGTCTACATGGGCGTCTCCACGGCCGGCGTGGTCGCGCAGCGTCTGATCGAACACGGGCTTGCCGCCGGCACGCCGGTCGCGGTGATCGAGAACGGCACCCGCGACGACCAGCGTATCGTCACCGGACGGCTGGACAACCTGGATCAGCGCCTGCGCCAAGCCGCGGTCACGGGCCCTGCGCTCATCATCGTCGGCGAAGTCGCGCGCAAGGCCATGACCGGCGAGGACCGTGCCCTGGAGGCCGAGCTGACCGCCCTCCCCCGACGCCTGCCCGAAGCCTTGGCTGTCTGACGGAGATCACAGCGATGCCCAACAAACCTGTGCCTCTGAAGGCTGTCACCGCCAACCGCCTGCGCGAAGGCGATGTGGTCTATCTGACCGAGAGCGGCCTGTGGACCGCCTGGCTGAATCAGGCCGCCACCAGCAACGACGCCGCGGCTCAGGACGAGATGCTGAAGCGCGCCGAAGCGGACGTGGCCGCGCGCAAGATCGTCGGCCCCTACCTGGTCGAGGTGACCGAGGTGGACGGCATCCTTCAGCCGCTGTCCACCCGTGAAACCATCCGCGCCGCGGGCCCCACCGTGCGCGCCGACTATCGCAAGGCCCCCCTGGTGGCGGACGCCTAGGGCGAGAGGAACCAACGACGATGTACCGCTACGATGAATTCGATCTGGCCTTTGTCCGGCAGCGCACCGCCCAATTCCGCGGACAGGTGGAGCGTCGCCTCTCCGGCGAGCTAAGCGAAGAGGAGTTCCGGCCCCTGCGCCTGATGAACGGGCTCTATCTGCAGCTTCACGCCTACATGCTGCGCGTCGCCGTGCCCTACGGCACGCTGTCCTCGCGCCAGATGCGCAGGCTGGCCAGCATCGCGCGCGATTACGACCGCGGCTACGGACACTTCACCACGCGCCAGAACATCCAGTACAACTGGCCGCAGCTGGAAGACGTGCCGGCGATCCTGGAGGATCTGGCCGAGGTCGAGATGCACGCCATTCAGACCAGCGGCAACTGCATCCGCAACGTCACCGCCGATCACTTCGCCGGCGCCAGCGCCGACGAGATCGAGGATCCGCGGATCTACGGCGAGATCATCCGCCAGTGGTCGACCCTGCACCCGGAGTTCTCGTTCCTGCCGCGCAAGTTCAAGATCGCCATCACCGGCGCGCCGAACGACCGCGCCGCCGTGCGCTTCCACGACATCGGGCTGCAGGTCCGCCGCAGCGCAGCGGGCGAAGTCGGCTTCGAGGTGATCGTCGGCGGCGGCCAGGGCCGCACCCCGGTCATCGGCACCACCATCCGCGAGTTCCTGCCCAAGGCGCACCTGCTGAGCTACCTGGAGGCCATCCTGCGGGTCTACAACCAGCTCGGCCGGCGCGACAACCTCTACAAGGCCCGCATCAAGATCCTGGTGCAGCAGACCGGCGCCGAGGAGTTCACCCGCCTTGTCGAAGAGGAATGGGCGCATCTGAAGGACGGCGCGCTCACCCTGCCGGCCGAGGAGATCGCCCGCATCGAGAGCTACTTTGCGCCACCGGCCTTTGAAGACCTTCCGGAGAGCGACCGCGGCTTCGAGGCACGGCGCTTCGAGGACCGGAACTTCGCCCGCTGGCTGCGCAGCAACGTCTCCGCCCACAAGATCCCCGGCTATGCCATCGTCTCCATCTCCCTGAAGCCCGAGGGCGAAGCGCCGGGCGATGCCAGCGCCGAGCAGATGGACGCCGTGGCCGATCTTGCCGAGACTTTCAGCTTCGATGAGATCCGTGTCACCCACGAACAGAACCTGGTGCTGCCGCACGTGAAGCTCAGCGACCTGTCGAAGGTCTGGGAAACGCTGGTGCAGCACGGCCTGGGCACGCCCAACATCGGCCTTGTCTCCGACATCATCGCCTGCCCCGGGCTCGACTACTGCAACCTCGCCAACGCCCGCTCCATCCCCGTCGCCCAGCGCATCACCCAGCGCTTCAGCGACCTGAACCGCCAGCACGAGATCGGCGATCTGAAGATCAAGATCTCCGGCTGCATCAACGCCTGCGGCCACCATCACGCCGGCCACATCGGCATCCTGGGCGTCGACAAGAAGGGCGAGGAGTTCTACCAGATCACGCTGGGCGGCAGCGCCGACGAGAACGCCGCCGTCGGCAAGATCGTCGGCCCTGCCTTCTCCTACGACGCGGTCGTCGATGCCGTCGACAACATCGTCGAGACCTATCTGGACCTGCGCCAGGACAACGAGAAGTTCAACGATACCTATGCCCGTGTCGGCCTCGCGCCGTTCAAGGAGAAGCTCTATGCCGCTGCTTAAAGACGGCCGTATCGCCGATGATCCCTGGTCAGATCTGCCTGAGACGCCGGAGCCCGCCAACGACGCCGAAACAGGGGCGCCGGATGTCCCGTCGCTGGACGTGGACCTGATCGTCACCCTGGACCAGTGGCGCGACCAGCGCGAAACGCTGCTGCGCCACAATGGCCGCCTCGGCCTGCGCCTGGCCAGCGACCAGCCGCCGGAAGAGATCGCCGGCGACCTCGAGCACTTCGACCTCATCGCCCTGGAGTTCCCGAAGTTCAACGACGGACGCGCGTACTCCTATGCGCGCCTGCTGCGCGAGCGTCATGGCTTCAGGGGCGAACTGCGCGCGGTGGGCAACGTGCTGCGCGACCAGCTCTTCTTCATGCTGCGCTGCGGTTTCGACAGCTTTGCGGTGGCGGACGAGAAGACAGCGGCGGCCTGGAAAGACGCCATTGAGGAAATCCAGGTCTGGTACCAGCCGACCGCAGACGGCCGCGCACCCAGTGGCGCGCTCGGCGCCGGCTTCCGGTCTTCGCGCGCTGTAGCCGCCGAGTAGCCCCGCCCACAGCCACCGGACAACACACCTGGACCGGGGAGTCGCAGAAGTGCTGGCTTCAAGGACGAGCAGATCGCCGGTGACGGTTCGCCCGGCGGCCAACCAGGACCGGGCCCTGAGACTGCGGGAGCGCGCCCGCCTTCTGGAACTGCGCTACGGCGCCGCCGACAGCGAGACGGTGCTGGAGGCGGCGATCAAACACGTCTTCCCGGGACGCATCGCGGTGGTGTCGTCCTTCGGTGCGGAGTCGGCGGTGCTGCTGGACCTCGTTGCCCGGATCGACCCGGCAACCCCGGTGATCTTCCTGGAGACCGGCAAGCACTTTGACGAGACCCTTGCCTACCGCGACCGGCTGGCAGAGCGGCTGGGGCTGACCGACCTGCGCTCGGTGACGCCGGCGGCGGAGGACCTTGCCCGGGCCGATGCGGACGGCAAGTTGTGGCAGCGCAACCCGGACCTCTGCTGCCACCTGCGCAAGGTCCTGCCGCTGCAGCGGGCCCTCAGCGGTTTCAGCGCCTGGATCAACGGCCGCAAGCGCTTCCAGGGCGGCCTGCGCGGCGGGATCCCGGTCTTTGAGGCCGAGACCGGCCGCATCAAGGTTAACCCCCTGGCCCACTGGGACGCCGCGCAACTGCGCGAGGCCTTCGAGAATCGGGGCCTGCCGGCCCACCCGCTGGCAGACCAGGGCTATGCCTCTATCGGCTGCGCCCCCTGTACAGCCCCCTCCGGAAGCCCTGTGGAGGGCGCTGAAGCCGATGCCCGCAGCGGGCGCTGGCAGGGCAGCGGAAAGACCGAGTGCGGCATCCACAAGGCGCCCTGGGCCCGGCACCAGACCCCCCGCGCCTGACACCCCGTCTCTGGCACGCGCCCAGGGGCTTAACCACGCTCGTCAACCAAAGGGCGCAGCGCAAAAGCCCCCTCCCCGACCGCCCTACAGTTGACACAGCAGGTCTCTGCGCGACCCGACGCCGGAGCGGTCGATCCCGACTCCAATATTCAATGGTTAACGCCAGCTCCGACCGAAAGATCCGACAGGCTGCCGGCCAGTAGATTCCCCGCCGAGTCCTCTTTTGCGCCGGCGAAGAGCGATGTAATCGCTACCCGTTTGTTTAATTGTCTCTTCGATGTTTCCAAACTATCGGCCGATAAATTCGAGAATAAGTTTTCAAATACAAATAAATAACGCCTCCTAGCAATTTTATTGCCGATAAATACAGAGCTCTTTTCGAAGATATTCGGGATTAATAGTTAATTTTACTGGAAAATGTGGCAAATTTAGCTCAAATTTTTGGCGAAAGTTCTTGATAAGCCATATTAAGATTGTGTAAACCTTTACCAGCGGTTAAGCGTACAAGGGAAGGGAGAGGCCACAGCACCGGCCCTCGGTAAACCATCGACCGTCCCGCCACGACAGAGCGCAGACCGCGCCGTGTTCACAGGGTACAGGACAGACAATGAGTCGCAGTGAAGCCATATCGGCCCCTCGGTGGCCCAACCGGAAGCGCTGGCTTGCCCGTGCGCGCCGCGGCTGGGTGAAAGCCGGGGCAAAGCTGGGCCTCAACCTGCGCGGTCTTTCCGCCGGAGCGGCCTGCTCTGCGATCTCGGCGCCCATTGCCTGCGTCATCGCCGGCGCGGCGCTTGCCCATGTGGCCACGAGCGACACGACCGAAAGCGCCTGGACCCGGGTGACCGCCCAGAGCTTCATTCCGGTCGACGTGAAGGATATCGATCCCGACTTCTTCTATATCCGCCAGGTCGGTCTCCGCCAGCTGGACCTGGAAGAGCAGCTCGCCAGCGTCTACACGCCCAACCCGGGCAAGCTGCGCGAGGAGCTGACCTGCCTGGCGCAGAACATCTACTTCGAGGCCCGCAGCGAGCCGCTGGAAGGCCAGCTGGCCGTCGCCCATGTGGTGATGAACCGCGTCGCCTCACGCAATTTCCCGGAGACGGTCTGCGGCGTCGTGCGCGACGGCACGGCCGAGGTGCTGCACAAGTGCCAGTTCTCCTGGTATTGCGACGGCAAGCAGGATCTCGTCACCGACATGCCCGCCTGGGCCGAGAGTGAGCGCCTGGCCAGCAAGGTCTACTGGGGCCGTGTCAGCGACAACACTGGCGGCGCGCTCTGGTATCACGCCGACTATGTGAGCCCGTCGTGGCGCAAGGCCTTCGTGCGGGGCCCCAAGATCGGCCTCCACATCTTCTATTCGCGCAAGCCTGCGCCGACCCCGACCCAGGTCGCCCAAACCGACTGAGCAAGCGCGCCGGGCCCATCGGCCGATGCGGTCCGCCGGGCAGGTCTGCAGGGTGAGGAGGAGACGGCGTCGCGTCAGGCGCGGTGCTCGCGGCCCATCAGGATCGCTTCGATGAGCCGGAAGTTCTCATCGGAAATGCCGATGAAGCTGCCACCGAACAGGCCGTCAGGGCCGACCTCGCGTTCGATCATGATGTCCAGGCTGATCCGCCGGCCGTCCGACAGCCAGACATCCAGCCGGCTGCGGTGGCCGAGCGGCAGCTTCAACGGCGCCCGGCCCGTCGCATCGATCGCAGCACCGAATCCGGCAACCGAGATGTCCACCAGAGTGACCGCATGGCCGTCGATCTCGGCGGAAAGCTGAAGCTGGCGGCGCCGGTCGCGGCGGCGCTCCTTCGGTTTGACGGTAAAGCTGCGATTCACCATGGTTTTTGCCTGGATGGCGGGTACGGACTGGGCACGGGCTCCGAAGGCTAGCCAGCGATGGTATAGAATCCGTTACCATCGCCGCAGCGCCCAAACCGCCAGCGCAACAGGCGGCTAGAGCAGATCCGGGTTTGATGGGATCGCCCCATGTCTTTCCAGGGGCGATCCATCCAACCCGGTGAATCTGCTCTAAATCCTAGGTGTAGAGCGGATTCACATGTTCAGACGCAAACACCAAAGTGTTTCCGTCTGAACATGATCCGCTCTAGCGGAGCAGGTGGCGGGCGACCTTGCCGGTCGGGGTCAACGGCAGACTTGCCTGAAACTGCACCAGGCCGGGGCACTTGCCGTCGGGCAGAGCCCGGGCCAGCCACCCGAGCAGATCACCGTCACTCAGGTGGCAACCTTCCTTCAGCACGACGAAGGTCTTCGCTTCCTGGCCCAGAACCGCGTCGGGAACTCCGATGACAGCGGCCTCACAGACCGCCGGATGGTTCTTCAGCACCGTTTCCACCTCGGCCGGGTAGATGTGCTCCTCGCCGCGCAGGATCTTATCGTCGACGCGCCCCAGGACGTCGAGCCGGCCGAAACCGTCGAAGCGGCCGATATCCCCGGTGCGCAGCCAGCCGCCTTTCAGCCGCGCGCGGGTCGTGTCCGGCAGGTTGAGATAGCCCTTCATCACGCCGGGGCCGCGCACCAGGATCTCACCATGCTCTTCGGGTGCAAGCGTCCTGCCTGCCGCATCCGCTACGATGGCTTCGACGCCGGGCACGACCTTGCCGACGGTGGTTGCCCGCGGCAGGGCCATGTCGCCGCCCCAGGCCACGATCGAGGTTGCCTCGGTAAGACCGTAGCCCGGCACCAGGGCAAGGCCGAAGCGGGCGCGGAAGGCCGCCAGGAGATCGTCCTGCAGCGGGGCACCGCCGGTCGCACAGAGACGCAGTGTCCTGCGCACCGCCGCTGTGTTTACCGCATCGGCGCGGTCCAGAAGATAACGGTAGTAGATCGGCATGTGCACGAAGTAGGTCACTGCCTCCTCGACGATGAGGCGCCAGATGACACCGGGGTCGAAGCGCTCCACCAGCACCATTGTCTCGCCGTTGAGCACCGCGAGGTTCAGGCCGCAGATCTGGCCCATGACATGAAACAATGGCGTCGACACCAGACGGACTGCCGTTGCCGACGGCCCCGCCAGGCCACGGTTGATCCGCACCATGGCCGTGAGACTGGACTGCGTAAGTTCAACGCCTTTGGGACGGCCGGTCGAGCCGGAGGTATAGAGGATCACGGCCGTCTCGTCGGCCGCATAGCTCTGCGTTGCACAGCGGTCAGGCTGCCCCGCCATCAGATCGGCGAGCGTCGGATAGCCTGGCACCGCCGAGGCCCCATCGGTCCGGGCCGGAATGATCCAGACCTTGGTACAGAGCGGTGCCGCTTCGGCGGCCGGGAGAGCTTCGTCGGCATAGGCGCGGTCGCCGCAGCCGTCGAAGCAGAGCAGGGCCTCTGCTCCGGAGTCCTCAAGCTGGAACAGGATGTCGCGCTGCCGGAGGGTCGTGCTGAGGACGACGGCGACCGCGCCGATCTTGAGGATGCCGTAATAGGCGGCCAGGAAGCCGGGCCTGTTGTTGCAGGCAAGGGCAATGCGGCTGCCGCGCCCCAGGCCCTGGGCCCGCAGACCGTTGGCAACCCGGTTGGCCTCCTTGAGGATCTGCGCATAGCTGTAGCGCCTGCCGTCGTGGACCACGGCGCACGCCGAGGGTGTCCGGCGGGCGGAGGCATCGAGAAAGGCGGCAACGTTCAACATGGGCTCTCTCCCAAGACAGATCACTGTTGAGGCGGGGTTCTCTCGAGGCGGGGTTCTCCTATGACAGCGACGTCTGTCTCTGCCGGGCCCGCACGCGCGGCCGGTAGAGCAGGACAAGGGCTGTCAGCGCAACGAGACAAAGCGCGGCGCCGGAGAGGTGAGGCCAATGGGTTCCAAGACTGCCGAGGGCGAAGCCGCCCCAGATCGGGCCGACGATGCGCGCCATGCTCAGGACCGCGTGGTTGACGCCCATCACCGTCCCCTGAACAGAGGCCGGCGCCGCCTTGGACAGAAGGGCCTGGAGGCAGGAGAGGCCCGTCGCGATGCCGGCGCCCAGCAGCATCATCGCAACGGCCACCGCAGTGTCGCCGGGCCAGAAGACAAAGAGCAGCATGCCCGCGACCATGGCGACAGAGGATGCAGCGGCAACCGCCTCTTCGCCAACGCGGCGGCAGAGAAGCGGGATCAGCACCCATAGGCTGAACAGCGCCGCCCCGCCGGCGCACATGAAGCCGAGGGCGACATCGGATGCACGCCAGTCCAGAACGCGCTCCGACCACAGTCCGAGGGTGGCTTCCATCGACGCATAGGCGAAGGCCAGGACCGCCATGATCACGATGGGCCCAAGCAGCAGGGGCGCGAGAAACAGGCGGACCGGCATCTTGAGGTAGCCAGCCGACGGTCCCGCTGCCCCGGTAGCGGCCCGGCCAGGCGCCGGCAGACGCACCTCGCGCAGCAGGACGACGGCCAGAACGACGGCCAGAACGGCAAAGCCGGCAGCACCCAGGGCGCCGGCCTGATAGTCGTCACCGTCGGGGCCGAGCAGCCAGCCGCGGCTGAGCAGCGGGCCCAGGATGAAAGCAGCGGCAAAGGCCGAGTTCACGTTGGCCATGCCGTTTACCCGCCGCTTCAAAGATGTGCTGTCCGCCATCAAGGCCTGGATCACGGGCACCGCGGCATTGCTGACGCCGGCCAGCGCGCGCGCCGCAAAGAGCATCAGCAGCGAATCCGCATAGGCCATCATCAGATAGGCGAAGGGCGCGGTCGCCAGCGCCAGACAGATCACGCCGCGCCGGCCGAAGCGGTCGCTCAGGCGACCGAGCAAAGGCGCCAGCAACAGGATCATGGCGGTGTCGGTGACCAGGATCATCGACACCTGAACCGGACTGGCGCCGAGCGCCAGGGCCTGAAAGGGCAAAGCAGGATAGACGATGCCAAGCCCGATCAGATAGACCAGAGTGACCGCGATGGGTGCAGGCATGGCCTTACGCCGCCTTTGCCACCAGCCGCATCTTGAGGCCTTGCGGCCTGAGAGTGATCATCGGCTCCGGCTTGACCGCCTGCCCCGGCAGGAGATGCAGGTCGAAACGGCGGGCCACGGTGGCGATGGCGATGAGCGATTCGAGAACGGCAAAGCGCTCTCCGAGACAGCTTCGCGGCCCATCGCTGAAGGGGAAATAGGCAAAACGGCGGCGCGGGTCGCCAGTCTCGGGATCGAAGCGGGCCGGGTCGAAGCCTTCCGGATTGTCCCACAGCTCCGGACGACGGTGCACAGCGAACATGTTCAGCATGACATTCGTACCGGCCGCGACCGGCAGCCCGGCGATCTCGTCCCCGGCAAGGGCCGTGCGCGAGAAGGTCCAAAGCGGCGGATAAAGACGCAGGGCCTCGTCGAAGACACAGCGCGTGTAGGTTAGCGCGGAGAGCTCCGCAAAGGCCGGCGGACGCCCCGCGGGCAGGCTCTCTGCCTCGGCCTGGACACGACGCAGCGATTCGGGGTGAAGCGACAGCAGGTACCAGCACCACGCCAGGGCGTTGGCCGTGGTCTCGTGGCCGGCAAGAATCATTGAGAGGATCTGGTCACGCAGCCGCCGGTCCGTGCTCTCGCCCTGCGCAGCCAGAAGCATGTCCAGCAGGTCGGCTTCGCCGCGATCCTCCCTGTCCTTCGCATCGGCGGATGCGGCGCGGCGCTCGGCGATCATGCCGTAGACGAAGCGGTCGAGCGTGGCCAGCGCTTCCGCCACCGCCCGGTTGCGCCGCGTCGGCAGCCAGCGCGGCATCTGGAGGGGCGACCAGATGCGCCGCTCAGCATCGCGCAGCACCAGGGTCATGGCGTGAAAGACCTCTTCGTGTTCACCGTCCAGGCGGACGGAGAACAAGGTGCGCATGAGGATGTCCAGAGTCAGCCGCATCATCTCGGGCACCACGTCCAGCGCGCGGCCGCGGGCCGCCGGCACCTGCCAGCGCCGGACCATGTCGTCGACGGCATCCTGCATGGCCGCCGTCATGCGGCGCAGCTGGCAACCCTGAAAACTGCGCAGCGCCGTCTTGCGCTGCCCCAGCCAATCGTCACCCTCGGCCAGGAAAATGCCTTCGCCCAAGACCGGCCTCATCATGTCGTAGAAGCGGCTCTTGACGTAGTTCGGCCGATTGTCCTGGAGGACATGGCGGATCATCGCCGGATCGTTGAGCATCAAAACCCGGTCGGGCCCCAGGTGCAGCCAGACGGCCCCGCCGTGCTCGGCCGCAACCCGCGTGAAGAAGCGCAAGGGGTCGCGGCGCAACGCCGGCGCGAGACCGAGCAGCGGCAAGCCCTTCAAAGCCGGAACGGAAGTCTGACGGTCGAGGCTTCCAAACCCTTCGCAACTATCGACGGCGAGACTCATGATGCTGATCTCCGATGGGCCCGCACCAGCGTCATCGGGCCGGCTTTGGGCAAGCGTTAGGGTTTCCGTGACGTGTCGAACACGCCGGACCGGAAGCGCCGCAAGCGCGACGCACTTAAAGAGGGTCTGCGCCGCTTAGTGGCGCTGCGTGGACGCCACGTCGGGAACGTCCGGCACCTCCTGCGCGTCCTTGCGCTCCACCTGCGCGACCGACTTCTCGGTCAGCGCAATGGAGTCCTCAACCGCTTCCGCAGCGACCCCAATCAGGTGCGCGGCAAAGGAGAGCCCAGTGCGCCTGGCTTCGATCCGCAGGTATTCCAGACAGCGTTTGATTGCCTCTGCATCCTGAAGAGGATCGCAGAGCCTGAGTTCGATTGGCATTTCACTCTTTTTCATTTCATACTCCAGAAAGTCTCTGACCAGTGTTTCTCGCGTTGCAGTTGGCTCCGCCTGGGATCAGGCGACAGCTGGCTGTTCCAGGGCGAAGGCATTGCGGATGACCGAGCCGCGAATGCCGGCGACCGCACGCAGGCTCGCCAGCGTTGCGTGGGTCATGTCGAAGCGGCCGGCGAAGGCGATCTCCTTGCCGATGCGCATGCCCTTCGACTGCCGGCGCGGCGGGCAACCGAGCCGCGGCAGAAGGCGCTCCATCCGCGCGTCGTAAACGGTGATGAGTTGGCGGATGCCCATCGCCATGCAGGTCTCGGTGACCGCACAGAGCAGTTCGCTGCTGGTGCGCCCGCGGGTGCTCCGCCCCTCCACGGCAAAGCGGCTGCCCTCCCAGACCAGCGGGTGGTAGGGCGCCCTCTCGTCTTCCAGCAGCTGCGCGAAGACGTCGCGCAGCATGTACGGGCCGGTGGTCGGCAGAAACCGCCAGCTTCCGACCAGTGCACCGCTCTGGTCTCTGGCCAGCAGATAGGTCGGATAGAGCGCATCGAAGTCGTCGCGCTCCTCTCCGTCATCAGTGGAGACTTCCCAGCCCAGCCGCTGCTTGAACACGCGGAAGCGCTGTTGAAACATCTCCCTCAGGTCGTTGGCATAGGCGCTATAGAGATCGGGTGTCACAACGTCTATCACGGCACGGTTCCCCCCAGTTTCGGTCCCCGGCGGGCCCTGCTCTCAAGGCCCCGAATGCGCCGTGATTTCAGCGCGCCATGCGCCAATCCGCAGCCCCCCAGAAATGGGAGGGGGGTGCGCGGGAGGATGCCGGCGAAGCGGACAGATTGGTCCCGCCGGAAGCAGACTTTGTGATTTAAATCAGCAAGTTAGGGGAGGATATGGCCGCCCATCACGGCTTTGACGACGGCGTGGTGCTTTGAGAAGACACCCAGTTTGCGCGTGCCGTTCTTCAGGTGGAAAAGCACCGTCTCTTCGGAGATTGAGAGGATCTGGCCGACCTCCCAGGCGGTTTTGCCCCGCGCCGTCCAGAGAAGGCAGTCGCGCTCGCGGTCGGTCAGGCGCACGCGCTGCTCTTCCGGCCCGTCCTGAGAGAGACGGAGAAAGGCCTCATGGACCTGGGCGGCAATCCACACGAGATCGTGCCGGGCGTGCCGGAAGGTCGCCTCAAAGGCCCTCTCGCCCTGGTCCGCCACCGTGATGTTGAGGGTGGACAGCCCGCTTTCTGGCCCGTGGATCGGCACTGTCGCACCGGGGCCGAGGCCGAAGTCCCCCGCCTCGTCCAGCAGTCTGCGCTGACCGCTGCTCAGGTCACCGCGCCCGCTGAGGGTCGGCCAGTCAAAGGGCAGTGTGGTGCCGGTTGCGGCATGGAAGGTCGGATCGATGTCGCCATAGCCCCGTGCCAGGTAGTGGCCGATCCAGGAATCCGGAAAGGTCGCGAGGAACTCGTGGACCACACGACCGTTTGGCGACTCCGCAGGGACAAAGGAGCGGATGCGCTTACCCAGCGGCGGACGCACATGCACGTAGGAATAGGCGGCGAAACCAAGCGTCTCGATCAGACTCTGAAGCAGGCAGCCGATCTCATCAGTCGTCTTCGCCCTGCTCAGGGCATCGACCTGATCGATCGGCAAGCCTGTCATGACCGGTCCCGCCGGGTCGGTGCGGGACGCGGCCCCTGTGAGCCGCAATCGGGAGGTGGCCCGCCGTGGCAGGCCGGAGCGATGCCCCCGGTTGCGCGCGCAAAAGGAAGGTCGGAGGCCGCCGCCTTGCGGTGACGTGCGACCTGCTGTCGCAGGAGGCAATCCGTTGCCGCTTGCCCGAGGTCCCCCATGCCCTCCCTAGGATCTGTCGAAAACGCTCAGCCTTCGGACGTTCTGCCCAAGGTCTTCAGCAAGGATAGCACTTCGGCACGCACCTTGGAGTCCGGAATGCGGTAGTAAGAGCTGATCAGCTGCAGAGTTTCTCTCTGATTGGTGAAGTCCGGATCAGAGGAATGGATAGCACCAGCGCCGCCGGCAGCGGCGTCGGCACCGTTTGCCGCCACCTCGCCGTCCGACTCCACACCCTCGAAGAAATAGGTGACCGGCACGCTTAGGATGCGAGACAGCTCATAGAGCTTGCTCGCGGAGATACGGTTGGCGCCGCGCTCGTACTTCTGAATCTGCTGGAACGTCAGGCCGAGCGCATTGGCCAGCTTTTCCTGTGAATACCCCAAGAAGACCCGGCGAAGCCTCACGCGGCCGCCGACATGAACGTCGACGGGATGCGCCTGCCTAGCCTTCCCGACTGTCGTTTCGTGAGCAAGCATCATTTCACCCTACATTTCGATGATTCCATGACCCCAAAGTGATTATATTCTATAGGCACCGCAGACGACAAAGGAAAATCTCTCGTAAAGATGGTAAAAATTCGATCCAACGCGCAGCCAATCCGTCAACCTACGATCAAATCCAGGGGCCAGCTGTAAAGCCTAAGTATTTCCGATTATTTGTACTACCGCGTCAACTCACTTCGCTGTGACAACCTAAACGTGAGCAAAGACGCTAGATTCCTAGTCTAAATGACTAGATTCTTCCCTCCAGAGGACCAATCTTTACCACAAACGCCTGAATTGTGCGGCTTTGGTAGGCTGCGGCTTCGTAAACGCGATCACGAGGCAGCACACTTTGAACGCGCATGCACCCATAACGTGTTATCTGTAGAACATACGGGAAAATAAATTTACCATCAGAGTTAACTTGACGTTACTTCAGCATGACTTGCCGGCAGCAGACCGATACAGGCCACGAGCTGGAGGGCGGGAAACGGTGAAGGTTAGGACAATGAGCAGAAGGTCATGGACCGCCGGCGCGCCAGCGGCGCGCAGGCCGACACAACCTTAGAACGGCCAGCGGAGCACGAAGCGGGTTCCGCGATCCAACCCGTCGGGTTCGATGGTCAGATCGCCGCCCATCGAACGGGCCGCCGCCCGCGCGACGGAGAGCCCCAGGCCGGCACCGGAAGTCCCCAGCACGCAATCCGCCCGCCAATAGGGTTCGAACACGGCCTCCCGGTCCTCGTGGCGGATGCCCGGCCCGAAATCGCGGACCGATATCTCATAGCGACCCTGGCCCTTGGCGAGGTCGACCTCGACCGCCGTCCCTTCCGGCGCATACTTGACGGCGTTCTGCAGCAGGTTGGACAGGACCGTATGCAGCATCACCTGAGCCCCGCTCTCGATCGGCGCCCCGATCCTGTCCGACAGTCGTAGCTCCTGGTTCGCTTTGAGGGCGGTCGCAACCTCGCGCCAGACCGCCGAACAGAGGTGGGCAAGGTCGATGGACTGAACCTTGCCCTCGCCGTCGACCTTGCCGATCAGCAGGACGTCATCAACCAGCCCCGCCAAGGCGTCGACACCACGGCGAATGGTCTCGATTTCCTCGCGCATCTCGGTCCGGTCCATGTGCTCCCCGTAGCGGTCCAGGGCATCGGCCGCGGCGCCGACCGCCTGCAACGGCGTCCGCAGTTCATGCGAGACCATAGAGACGAAGCGCGACTTGTCTTCACGGCGCTGGCGTTCGTGATCCAGCGATACCGAGAGACGGCCTTCGTGGGAAACCACCGCCTCGACCCGCCGCACGGCGAGAATCAGAAGGAATGCCAGAATCAGCAGGGCGCCAAAAAGCAAGGGCGCAACGCTCCAAAGCAGGTCATCGCCCGGGCGTTGGTTGCGCCAAAAGATACAGCCGATCGCTTGCCCGTCGACCCCCATGATCTCCAGAT
This sequence comes from Pelagibius sp., assembly GCF_028281305.1. GTDB lineage: Bacteria > Pseudomonadota > Alphaproteobacteria > Kiloniellales > Kiloniellaceae > Pelagibius. The sequence goes on from NZ_JANQKD010000004.1 coordinate 29,836, forward strand.
CCAGGTATCCCGCAGCAGCCGGCCCTTCGGCGAAGCCGGCATCCTCCAAGAAACTCTCCAGGCTTGGTGATTGGAAGAAGTCCTCATCGAGCGGGCGCATGAAGACAAGCAGGGAGGCTGACTCTGCACTCGGCGGCTCGCCCACCTCGGCGAAGGGTGAAATGATGCTGGCGCCCACCATGTGCAGGCGTCCCTCGACCGCAACGAAGCCCACCGGCGGCACCGCCTCGATGCTTCGGCCCTGGCGCGCTGCATTCAGCAAGGACCGCACCGTGCCGGGCAGACGCTCGAAGAGCTCGACCTCAGAGCGTGCCCCCTCGACAAAGGCGATTTTCGTCTGGTCTTCAGGGCCCAGCACCCAGATGCCGGTGACTCCAAAGGCTTCCAGCAGGTAATGGCCCAGTTCTTCCCGCGCCCAGCGCTCGTCCAGGCCGACATCGAGCACATAGATCACCTCGTCCCACCAGGCATAGTCCACCACCAGGTCGCGAAAGGCCTCGCGCCGCGCATCCAGGCTCGCCGAGACCAGCGACTCCTGCGCCCGAGCCTGGCTTTCGTTGAGCTCGCGCGCGCCCCAATAGAGAGCGAAGGCGACCGCAACCAGGGTCAGCGCCACCAGCAGCAGGATCGGCAACAGCAGCCCGCGGCGGCGGCGCGCGGCGCGGCGGCGGGTCCTGGTCAGCCGTGACGGTGACGCCCCCTCGGGGGCGATGGAAGAAAGCCCTGTCAATTCACACCCATGATCAAGACTGCTCGAAACCGAACTCTGCCGGACTGCTTAGGTAAACCTCACGAATCGCAGCGTACTATAGGGCAAAGTCTCTAGGCTTTGGGTATAGCCACCGCTATGAAATTCGCCAAAAAATACCCAAAAAATATCGATCGAGCCTTAACTGATTGTAACAGCATAAGAACTTTTGCGTTACGGATAGTTTGTTTCAACATAGTGTCTGCTTAATGTGATTAGAATTGTGACGCCGTAAGTCTTTCTAGCAGTGCGCGCAGATTCTTGGTGCTACAGGTGTCGGCGCCATGGCTCAGTGCCCTGCAACCCAGCTTTGCAGCATTGTTGTTGGTTTACAGAGCGAATCGGGCAGTATGATGCCGGTCGACGTCGCCGCGTCATGGTTACACTCTGGCCGATCACGATCCCCACACGTAGGTTGCAGCAGACCGCCGCCGCGGAATCCGCTGGGATACTGTAGTTCCCCGGGATGCGGCCTATATGGTGGTCGATCTCTTCGGTCCGGCCAGCCATACTTAGCGAACTGGGGCCAGGCCGCGGCCCAGAGTGGACCGTTGAATTAGGGTATATGCATGAAGCCGAAGGCGAGCTTCGAGTCCTCGGAACGACTGGGTCTCCTGCTCTCGCGTTGCAGCTTGGGCGACCAGTCCGCCTTTGCGGACCTCTATGATGCCACTTCTGCGAAACTCTTCGGCATTGCCTTTCGTATATTGAAACGTGAGGCCTGGGCGGAGGAGGCTCTGCAGGAGGCCTACATGAAGATCTGGCGGTATGCCGACAGCTACAATCCAGGCCGGGGGCGGCCGATGACCTGGATGATCAATGTAGTTCGCAACCAATCGCTGGATCTCTTGCGCAAGGCTGACTACCGCGCCGCTGAAGAGGAATGGAGTCCTGAAAAGGACCAGCGAATGAGCGGCGAGAATCCAGCGGCCCAGGCCGAGACAAGCCAGGAGATGCAGCGCGTACTGGGCTGTCTCTCCGGCCTGACAGAGGAACAGCGGGACTGCATCCTGCTGTCGTACCACCAGGGCTATACGCCCACCGAGGTGGCGAGCCGGATTGGACGCCCGGTCGGCACCGTGAAAACCTGGATCCGCCGGGGGCTGATCAAGGTCAGGGAGTGTTTGGATCAATGAGGTACGACGACCCGGAGCTGCAGGAGGCGCTGGCCGGCCAGTATGTGGTCGGCGCCCTGCAAGGCCCGGCGCGGCGGCGGTTTGAGACTCTGATGCGCACACGCCCGGCGTTGCGCCGCAAGGTCGAGTCTTGGGAGGACCGGCTGACGCCCCTGGCCGAGGAAACCCCGTCCCGGCAGCCGCCGGAACGGGTGTTCCGCGCCCTGCGCAAGAGGATCAATCCGCAGGCCGAGACGGGACGCTCGAGCTTTTGGGACAGCCTGGCCTTCTGGCGCCCGTTTGGCGCGGCGGCTGCCGTGCTGGTGGTGCTGGTCGGCGGCTATGCCGGCTTCATCCTCTCGCAACCCGGTCCCCAGCAGCAGATCGCAGCGACGACGCCGGAGCCGGTTTTGCCGAGCTATGTGGCCGTGCTGGAGGATGCGGGCGAGCAGCCCGCCCTGGTGGTGACCGCCTACAAGGGACCCTGGCGGCTTTCGGTCAGGACACTGCGTCCGCTGGACCGGCAGAATGCCGAAGTCTTTCAGATCTGGACCGTGGAGCGTGGCAGCGGCACCGTCCGCCCGCTGCTTCAGCTGGCCGGCGACGATGCGGCCGCCCGGCCCCTGGACAAGGACGCCTGGGACGCGGTGAAGACATCGGAATCGCTGATGGTGACGCTTGAAAGCAGCGGCACCGCTCCGACGGCGCCCAGCGGCCCGGTCCTCTTCTCCGGCCTCTGCATCGCTCTCTGGGACGACAGCGCGCCGAGCGCGGGATAAAGGATACGGCTGGCGCTGTTGAAACCGGCGCCGGCCCGCCACTCGGCCAGGCACCCTTCAGCGGCAAACGCCCTCAAACCGCCAGCAAGTGATTGTCCCAGGCCAGTCCGCTGCGACCGTCGTCCCGCAACGTTTCGGTTCGACCGCTGAAGGCATCATGGATCAGCAGGCGCCCGGCACCGCTGGAGACGGCAAAGCGGCCGGCCCCACCCGCCGCGGCAAGACCGCAGCCATCGGGCACCTCCAGGCTACCCAGCCATCGGCCCTCCTGCGGCGACCAGAAGCTGACGAGGCCGCCACGCGGTGCAGAGACCGCAAGAACGCTGCCGCCGTCATCCAGCGCCGCACCACCGGCGTAGTGCCGCATGCGGCGCAGCCCGTCGTCGGGCCCGGGCATCAGGACGATGGGCTTTTCGCCGCGCTGCCGGCCGACCAGCGGAACCAGGCGGTCGCGCGGCCCCTCGTTCTGCAACGCCAGGCACACGTTGTCATCGGCGGTAACGGCCATATGGCGGATCGACAACCGCTGCAGATCCCCAGGCAGCGTCAAGCGCCGGAGCAGCGCGCCGCTGTCGGCATCGACGTAGACCAGATTGGGCCGCATGGTCTCCAGGTTCAGCTTCCGGCGTCCGCTCTCCGGATGGGTGCGGATTCCGCCGTTAGCCACCACCAGGCGCCGCCCATCCGCCAGCAGCGCCAGCTCGTGGGGGCCGACGCCGTGCGACGGCAGTTCGCGGACCCGCAGATAGCCGGCGGCCGCATCGTACAGTCCGACGACGCCGCGCCCCTCTTCGTAAGCATTCTCGGTGGCGTACAGCCATCGGCCGTCCGGACTGAAGGCGGCATGGCCGTAGAAGTGCCGCCCGGGGGCCGCTTCGACCTGCCGGATCACATCTCCGGCCAGGGGATCGACGGCGAGCATGAAGCGGCCGGGGCGCCGCGCCACGACAACAACCTCATTGTGCCCGGGGCGCCGCGTCGCGGCGTGGCCGCGCCCGGGCAGGGTAAGCTCAGAGAGCAAGCGGCCGTCGGCGGCAACGGCCTTCACCGAAAAGCGGCCGGCCGCGTCGCCGCAGGCGCTGACGAAGGCTCGCGGCGAGCCCAGGCCCCAGGCGGGACTCAGACCGAGCGCCAGCGGGGCAGCGACGGCGCCGGTCAGAAGGCTACGCCGATCAATCGTCATCGAGGTCAATCGCCGTCAAAGCTGTTGAACCCCAAGGGCAGGTCCAGGGTCTGCGAGAAGGGTCCGCTCAGCAGCGCGAGCAGCCCGCGCAGATCGCCGCGCAGGTCGTCGAGACGCTGCCAGCCATCGGGTTGATCCAGCGCCGCCTGCAGCGAGTCCGGCAAGGCGTCAAGCCGGCTGCGGGCCTGCGCAAAGGCGGCCCTGATGTCTTGGTCGACCGTTTCGCCGGCGGCTTGCCGGCGCAGAAGCGCAGCGAAGCCGCCCCGCCCTTCACCCTCGTAAAGAGCTTCGGCAGTTTCAATGTTGATCCTGATGTTGCGCAGCGAGCGCGCACTGCGCCAGGACTCGGCGCGCCGCGGCTTTACGGCCTCGGCGCTTGTGCCGAGCGGACGGTCGAGCTTGAGGTCCGTCGTCGCCACCAGAGCCGCGCGCAGCGCTTTGGCGAACTGCAAGCTCGCCTCCTTGGCGTCCATGTAGGAGGCATTGCCCTCAGCCGCGCTCCTGATCACGGCTGCATAGGGCGCTGGTCCCTCACGCCAGTCGGCCAGCATTCCGCCGGCGATGCTCTTGAGGTTGGCCCCGATGGCCACTGCCACGTCACAGGCGAAGGCAGGATCGGCACCCTCCGGCGGCGCGAAGAACAGGCGCTCGAGCGCCGGCAGGCCCTGCACCGCGACCGAGCCCTGGGCGAAGCGCTGCGGCTCCAGTGCGGCCGGATCGGCCTCGGCTATCAGTCTGCCAAGATGGCGTCCGGTAATCCCGCGCTTGTCCGGCCAGAACTGGATGCGGTCGGCGCGCAGGAACAGCTCGCTGGGCCCGAAGCGCAGATGCTGAACCGCCATCCAGGCATCCGCCATCCGGTGATACGCGGCGATGCTGGGGTCGGTCGCAAGGGTTCCCGCACCACAGTCCTGCCGCAGGGCCGCGTCCAGAGCACTGCCCGCGTCGGCCAGGGTTTCGTACCGCGGCAGCAGATAGTCTTCGACAATCGCCCCGTTCAGCACGGCAAAGTCGTCGGCGGCCGCCGGGGCTGCAGACAAGACCGCAAGCCCCATCGTTGCGACAGCCGAAAGCCCGCGAACAGACGGCATCATTGGCAGGTTCATTCCGTCTCCTCAGAGCGAATTCAGGAACGCCAGAAGCGCCTCGCGCTCCGCCGTGCCGAGCGTCACCACACGGTCGCGGGCGGCCTGCGCCTCGCCGCCGTGCCAGAGAATCGCCTCCAGCAGGTTGCGTGCCCGGCCGTCGTGCAGGAACTGGGTATGACCGTTCACCGTTTCGGTGAGCCCGATACCCCAGAGCGGCGGCGTGCGCCACTCCCGCCCGTCGGCAAGGCCCTCCGGCCGGTTGTCCGCCAGGCCCTCGCCCATATCGTGCAGCAGCAGATCGGTGTAGGGCCAGATCAGCTGAAACGACTGCTCCGGGCCTACCGCGTCGCGCTGGGTGACGTACTTCGGGCGGTGACAGTCGATGCAGCCGCTCTCGTAGAAGACCTTCTTGCCGGCAAGCACCTGGGGATCTTCGGGATCGCGGCGAGCCGGTACTGCAAGGTTCTGGCTGTAGAAGGTGATGAGGCGCAGCATCTCGCTGGAAGCTTCGAAGCCCTCGTGCCGGGCGGAGGCGCCGTGCGGTGCTTCAAGACAGAGGCGCTGCGCCGCAGTGCAGTCGCCGGCCGGTGCCGGCGCCAATGGCGCGGAAATCCCGATGTCGCCGTTGATGGCGTGGGTGCTCTGCTGCAGCATCGTCGGCTCGCCCGCCTTCCAGCCGAAACGGCCCAGGGCGACGGTGCCGGTTTCCTTGTCCCAGACACGGTTGGCGCGGCCCGAGATGCCATCGCCGTCGGCGTCGTCCGGGTCGGCCCAGGAGAGGATGTCCTCTTCGGCCAGGGACTCCAGAAGACCGAGCCCGATCATCGGGGGGGCCACCCGGGGTGACATCAGGGTCTCCGGATGCAGCGGCCCGTAACCCAGATTCGTGATGCTGTAGGTCGGCCTGCGCAGGCTGACGACTTCGCCATCGGCCAGGGTCACCGTCTCTTCCTCATAGACGATGTGCATCTTGCCTTCGGCGGCATGCCCCTGGATAGCCAGATCCTGAAGCTGTCCGCCGTAGGTCGGCTCGGGAATGACGTTGCGGCGATGCGCCGCCAGCGCCGCGCGCTGCTCATCGGTCTCAGGCGGAATGCTGAGACGCAGGAACATGGAGACCGCCGAGTCGTCCGGCCAGTTCGCCACCGGCGGGTGCCCGCGCCCGTCCTTCAGGTGGCAGCGCTGGCAGGAGCGGGCGTTGAACAGCGGACCCAGACCGTCGGCTGAGTCCGTGGATGCCGGCGAAGAAACCCAGAGCCGCTTGAAGAGCGCGTTGCCGAGCTTGAAGTCGAGCTGGCGCTCGAAATCCATATTGCCCGAATGCTGCGAGAAAGCGTTGCTGTCCAGCGTTCTCTTTTTTGAGGTCGCCGCCCCGGCGGGCAGCGCCTCGAAGGGCTCCGCCCGCGTGAAATCCGTGGTCGGGCGGATGGCCGCCGCGATGCGCGCGGCCTCCTCGGGCGTCGGGCCGGCAAGGGTGCTTGCCGGCCCGGCGAGTGTCACCACCAGGGCGACAAGGGAGAGGGCAGGTCTGATCATGATGTGAGCTATCCGATCGCCGCCCCGGTCCCAGTCTTGTGACGGCTTTTGTTTGGAGTCTTGGCTGTGTCTTACTGAAACACCGCCTGCGGGTTGTCGAGGCTGTCAGACCCCTCGAAGGCGATCTGCCCCAGGCCGAGTGCGGCAACCGCCCGCTCGATCGACCTGGTCTGGGTGGTCAGGGACTGCACCACGGTTTCGATCACCGCGTTGCCTTCCGCATTGCCCTCGCCAATCATCTGATCATAGGCCTCGACGGTCTTGGCGCGGTCGACCATGGCCTGCATGGCCGTGCGGGCGGCGCCCAGTTTCTCCTTCATCTCCGTGTCGACGGCCGAGTCCTTGCCCGCCACCAGATCGGACAGGCTGGGGCCGCTCACCACGCTGCCGTCGATCCGCTTGTAGGTGCCGAGATAGACGTTGGTGATGCCGACCTGGTTGTAGAAGTGGGAGTAGTGGGTGTTGTCGCTGAAGCAGTCGTGCTCCTCTTCCGGGTCGTGCAGCATGAGGCCCAGCTTGATGCGCTCGCCCGCCAGTTCGCCGTAGGAGAGCGAGCCCATGCCGGTCAGCATGGTGGTGATCCCCGCCTCCGGATTGCCGGTCAAAAGGCCCTTGCGCGCCGGGCCGTTCTGGTCCCAGAGCGCCACCATCTCCTCCAGGTCGTCGATCAGCAGGTCGGTGGCGACCTTCAGGTAGGCCGCGCGGCGGTCGCAGTTGCCATTGGTGCAGTCTGCGGTGCTGAAGTCGCTGGCCGGGCGGTTGCCGGCGCCCGGGCCGGAGCCGTTCAGATCCTGACCCCAGAGCAGAAACTCGATGGCGTGGTAGCCGGTCGCCACGTTGGCCTCCACCTCCTCGGCCTCGTGCAGCACATCGGCGATCAAGGTCTTGGTGATGACCGAAGCATCGACGGCCTCGCCGTTCACCTTCAGACTCTTGTTGGCGATCACGTTGGCCGTGAAGATCGGGTTCTCGTCGGACTCGGCGCCATAAAGACCGCCGTCCACATAGTCGATCAGGCCTTCGTCGAGGGGCCAGGCGTTCACCTTGCCCTCCCAGTCGTCCACGACCGCATTGCCAAAGCGGAAAACCTCGGTCTGCTGGTAGGGCACCCGCGCGGCGATCCAGGACTCCCGCGCCGCCGCCAGGCTGGCCTCGGTGGGATCGGCGACCAGCGCATCCACCGCTTGCTGAAGGGCACGCGCGGTGATCAGCGAATCCTCGTAGCCCGCGTGCGCGATGTCCGCATAGGTCTCCAGGACCGCCATCTTCCCATGGCCGTCCGCCAGAGCCACGGCCGGCATCAGCGCCAGGCCGGCGGCCGCCAGTGTTCCGGAGAGTCTCATCTGTCTTCACCCTTTCTGCTTTGATTGCCCGAGAGACCGTCGCGCCGCCAAGGGTCGCGACTGACTCGCATTCTCAAAGACTGATGGAAAGTCAAGGTGTTACGGCCGTGCCGGCTGGCCTCTGCTCCCCCTCAATCCCCTGTTAACAAAGGCATCTTACCCTCATCAACGCGATTGACAATCATTATCATTCGCACGATATTTGGGTGTCGGAGGAGCTTATGTACGTCTGCATGTGCAATGGCTATCGCGAGGCCGAAATCCGCGAGATCGCGGAAAGCGGCGTCCGCTGCGCCCACGAGGCCTATGCCGCGCTCGGCAACGGCCCCTGCTGCGGCACCTGTATTCCCTGCGCCCAGGAAATCGTCGATGATGTGCACGCCGCTACCCTCGTGGCGGCCGAGTAGCCGGGATGTTTATCTGGCGCAATCTGCCGAGGGGGCAGTTGGCCGCCGTCCTGGAGTGGGTTGCGAGCCGGCAGCGGACCCGGCCGCGCGCTCAAGAAATAGAGCGCGTCAACGCAGCGCCGACGCCGACTGACCGCAGAGCCCGCAGGGTGAACAGCGTGTATCCCCTGCAGAGTGCCAAAGCCGGTGCCGGACGAGGCCCGCGAAAGTAGGTCACATCCCAGCCAGCAGCATTTCAGGAAGCGGGACTTCGTGGCTTAGGAGCTCTCGTGGCCGCTCTGGTGCTGGACGAAGTTCTCCAGTCCCATCTTCTCGATGAGCCCCAGGTTGGTCTCCAGCCAATCGACGTGTTCTTCCTCGGATTCGAGGATATCGACAAAGATCTCCCGCGACACATAGTCGCTGACGCTCTCGCAGTGGGCGATCGCCTCGCGCAGATCCGGAATGGCGTATTCCTCGAGCTTCAGATCGCACTCCAGGATCTCTTTGACATTCTCACCGATCATCAGCTTGCCGAGATCCTGGAGGTTCGGCAGCCCTTCGAGAAACAGGATGCGCTCGATCAGCTTGTCGGCATGCTTCATCTCGTCGATGGATTCTTCGTACTCATGCTCGGCCAATCGGGTGACCCCCCAGTCCTTCAGCATCCGTGAGTGCAGGAAGTACTGATTGATTGCAGTCAGTTCGTTCTTCAGCACCTTGTTTAGGTGCGCGATGACCTGCTTGTCACCTTTCATGGGCGGCGCTCTCCATTGATCCGGGTCTCGTTATTGGTCGCACATTCTAAGCTGCCCGCACCGGGCATGACTAGGATTCTGTGCCGCGAACCCAATGCATGCGCAGGAGAGAGTCAGGTCTCCGCGTCCGGCTGGCGCTCGGGTGCCGCCTCGGCAAAAGCGGGAATGGTCATACAGGCCTCATGGATGCGCCGGATGGTCGGATAGGGCGTCATGTCGCAGTCAAAGCGCCGGCCGTTCACGACCTGGGGCACCAGGCAGATATCGGCAAGGCCCGGGCTGTCGCCGTGGCAGAAGCGCCCGGTCTCGGGCTCCTCCGTCAGGCGCTTCTCCAGGGCTGCGAACTCCACCGCCACCCAGTGCCTGAACCATTCCCCCTGCACGGCGGCATCATGCCCCAGCGGGTCGACCAGGTACTGCAGGACGCGCAGGTTGTTGACAGGATGGATATCGCAGGCGACGGCGTAGGCCAGGCTGCGCACCCGCGCCCGCTCCAGGGGCGTCACCGGCAGCAGCGGAGGGTCGGGCTGCAGCTCGTCCAGGTACTCGATGATCGCCAGGGACTGGGGCAGCAGGTCGCCGCCGTCGGTCTCCAGGGTCGGCACCAACCCCTGGGGGTTGAGCGCCAGATACGCCGCCCCGCGCTGCTCGCCCTTGCGCAGATGGTAGGCGAGGTAGTCGTAGGCCAGCCCCTTCAGCGCCAAAGCGATGCGTACCCGGTAGGAGGTGGAGCTTCGAAAGTAGTTATGCAGCTTCATCGCCTCTCCCTGTCCTCTCATCCGCCCTTCACCCGGAACCCGCGGTGGCACCGGCGCCCGCTCTCAAGATGCCGCAGACGTCGTTGCCCGGCGCCCCATTCTATGTCATTCGTGCCCGAAGTCATTGTGGGCCCGAAGTCATTGTGGGCCCGAAGTCATTGTCGGCCAGAAGTTATCGTGGGCCAGAAGTTATCGTGGGCCAGAAGTTATCGTGGGCCAGCAGTCATTGCGGGGCGCGCCGGTGGCGCGAAGAGAACCGGCCTGAAGGCCAGAGAGGGAGGACGTGGGATGCTGACGACGACAGGAGGCCGGCGCAGGGCGCTGGCTGTAGGGCTTGCCAGGGCAATGATTGCCGGGGCGATGATTGCCGGGGCGATGATTGCCGGGGCGATGATTGCCGGCTTGGGGCTTGCCGCAGGTCCGGCGGTGGCGCAGGAGGTGACCTTGCGCCTGCACCACTTCCTGCCGCCGCCCTCCACCACCCACAAGGACTTCATCGCGCCCTGGGCGGAGAAAGTGGAGGCCGAGTCCGGCGGGCGCATCAAGATCGAGATCTATCCGGCCATGCAGCTCGGCGGCAAGCCGCCGCAGCTTTACGACCAGGTGCGCGACGGCGTGGTGGACATCGTCTGGACACTGCCGGGCTATACCGCCGGGCGCTTCCCCACCATCGAGGTCTTCGAGCTGCCCTTCATGGCCGCCTCGGCGGAGGCCACCAGTCAGGCCGCTCAGGCTTTCTACGAGAAGCACGCCCGCGCCGAGTTCGCCGACGTGCATCCCTTGATGGTGCACGTCCATGCGCCGGGCACCCTGCACATCCGCGGCACGGAGGTGCGCAGCCTGGAGGACCTGAAGGGGCTGAAGGTGCGCGCACCTACGCGACTGACCAACATCGCGCTGAAGGAGCTGGGGGCGACGCCGGTGGGCATGCCGGTTCCCGCCGTGCCGGAGGCGCTGTCGAAGGGCGTGGTGGAGGGCACCATGCTGCCCTACGAGGTCACCCTGCCCCTGAAGGTGCACGAGCTGACCCAGAGCCACACGGAAGTGGGCGGCGAGCGCGGGCTCTACACCGCGGTCTTCCTCTTCGCCATGAACAAGGCGCGCTACGACGCTCTGCCGGAGGATCTGCGTCAGGTCATCGACGCCAACAGCGGCATTCCGCTGGCCAAGAAGATCGGCCGTCTCTGGGACGAGGCCGAGGCGCCGGGGCGCGATGCCGCCGCCAAGCTGGGCGACAGCTTCCATGTGATCGAGGGCGAAGAGCTGGCGCGCTGGCAGGCCGCGACCGCCCCGGTGGTCGACACCTGGCTCGCATCCATGGCCGAGGCCGGCAAGGACGGCGAGGCTCTGCTGGCCGAAGCCCGCGCCCTGGTCGCCCAGTACGCGGCGGAATAGGCGGAGGGGAACGGGGACAGACCGCGCCTGCAAGAATGCCCCCTCACCCTCCCGCTGACGCGGGCCCCTCCCTCTCCCGCGGAGGGGAGAGGGAATCAACGGGGCTTTTTGGTTCCCCCTCTCCCCTCCGCGGGAGAGGGCCGGGGTGAGGGGGGCTTCCAGATCACTGCCTGTGAAACGAGGAGGCGCGCCCTCAGGCTTCGCCGCGGGCCGGATAGTCGTTGGCGTTGATGAAATCGACGGCCTTCAGGACCTCTTCCAGCTTCGGGCGGGCGAAGGGCGTGGTCTGGATGAAGGCCGAGTAGAGCGTACCATCAGGCTTCACCAGATAGAGGCCGGGCTCGTTGAACATGGCCGGCTCCTCGATGCCGATGGAGGTCTTGCCGCGGCTGGTGGAGATGTAGAGCCCCATCTTGCGCGCGTCTTCGATACCGAGGTCATAGCCGATGGTGAGGTTGGGCAACTCCCAGTCGGCCTTGGCGGCGCGGGCCCGCTCTTCGCCGTCGCTGCTGACGGCGACCACCTCGACTCCGCGCTCCGCGAACTCGCCGACCCGGTCGTTCAGGTCCTTCAGGTAGCCGCGGCAGACCGGGCAGTGCAGGCCGCGGTACGCCACGACCATGGAGAGGCTCTCGGGCTGGCGCTCGGACAGGGTCCAGGTTTCGCCGTCGACGGTGGGAAAGGACATCTCGGGGGCGGTTTCACGCGGCTTCAGCATCTTCAGGGGTCTCCTTGATTGGGGTTTGTGAACTTCACTCTATGGGAATTCTGGAACGTTCGTTCAATAACAGATCCAAAAAATCAGTCGAGGGCCTGCAGCGCGATGCGCACGACGCTCTTGAGAGCCGCCCGTTCCGGCGTCACCTTGGCCATGACCCGCAGGCCGTTGGCGGTTGCGGTCAGGAAGCGCGCAAGATCGCGCGGCGACTTGTCGGCTGAAAGCTCGCCGTTCTTCTGGGCAGCGGCGAGGGCGCGGCGAAAGGCGCTTTCCATGCTGCCCATGTTGGCGGCGACGGCGAGCGCCGTCTCGCGGTCGTGGGGCGCCATCTCGATGGCGGCGTTGGTCATCAGGCAGCCGAGCAGACGGCCTTCCCCGACCGAGAACTCGACCACATCGCCGAAGAAGGCAGCCAGCTTCGGGCGCAGCGGCCCCGGTTGTTCCAGGCGCTTCAGGCGGCGCCCGCTGAAGCGGCGGCGATAGTGCTCCACCGCTTCCAGGAAAAGGCCGTGCTTGTCGCCGAAGGTATCGTAGAGGGAGCCGCGGTTGACGCCGGTGGCCTCCACCAGGTCCTGTACGCTGGTGGCCTGATAGCCCTGGCGCCAGAACACGGCCAGGGCCGCCGCCACCACCTCTTCCTTGTCGAACTCGCGCGGCCGGGCCACGGCAGTCTCCATTTTTGAACGATCGTTCTATAATCGGAGACAGCGGCAAAGGTCAAGCCCGGACGGCCGCCGGCAGCCATCACGTTGCGGTGAGGGCCACCCAGATGCGCTGGCGACCCCACGCGCCCCGATGGCTGTGCGCCGTCTTTCAGGAAGTTTCTGCACCGCAGGTCGCGGATCGACTCCAGGACGGAAACGGTATGCCGGCGCTCGGGAGCCTCAGGGCGCCTCGATCACGGCCGGGGTCCAGCGCTCCCGCCGGCGCCGGCGGCGGGCCGCTTCGTCTTCGTGGGAGTAGTCGGCGGCAAGCGGCGGCTGGCTGAAGCGCCCGGCCTCCTCCAGCGCGTTGACGATGACGATGGCATAGTGTTGCCCCGCCTCTTCCAGGACGGCAGCGACGTAGACCCCGCAGCGCCCGCAGAGGAAATAATCTGCAGTGGACAACCCAAAGCGGTAGCGCTGCACGGCGGCGGGCTCCTGCAGCGTGATGCGGACATGGCCGGCAGGGTCGGAGACGGCCAGCGAGGCATGCTTGCGGCAGAAGCTGCACTGGCAGGCCCGCACCTCCATCGCCTCCGGCGCGATCGCGCTTTTGAAGGTGACCTCAATGGCCCCGCAGTGACATCCGCCCTTGTGCCGCATGGCTCTCCCTCTGACTGCCTAGCCAACCAGCCTAGCCAAAGACGCCGTTGCGCCCAAGACTCTGCAGCACCAACATGACGCCGGAAAGCAGCAGCAGCGAAAGCACGACGCGGCGGAACAGGCTTTCGCTGGCCTTGTGATAGAGCCGCGCGCCCGTCCAGGCGCCCACCACCGTGGCCGGCACCGAGAACAGGAGCGCCGTCAGCACCGCGGTGTCGACCTGGCCGCCGAGGGCCATGCCGGCGGAGGCGGCGGCCAGCACGATGAGGTTGAAAGGCTGGTAGACCGCGCGCTGGCCGGTGGCCGGCCCGCCGCGCAGCTGCAGCCAGATCAGCGGCAGCGGCCCGGAGAGGCCGGCGAAACCGCCCATGATACCGCCGCCGATGCCGACAGCGGCATCGGAGGAGCGCCCGCCCCAGCCGCCGATCTGCAGGCGCAGCACACCGGAGAACTGCACCAGGGCATAGAGCACCAGAAAGACACCCACCGCCGTGCGCAGCAGCGTCGGCGAAGCCGCCGCCAGGGCCATGACGCCCAGCGGCACACCGAGGATCCCGCCGATCAGATAGGGCGCCGCCCGGGGCCAGTCGAAGCGGGGCCTGAGACCGATGAGGCTGACGAGCTGCGCCGCCACCGAGGCCATCACCACCAAAGGCGGCACGGTGGCCGCCGGCAGCACATGAAACCAGAAGCCCGAGGCCACCAGCCCGGTGCCGAAGCCGGCAAAGCCGGTAACGAAGCCCGCGGTCAGGGCGCCGAGAAGAAGGATTGCAAGGGAGGAGACATCAGGCAGGCTGGCAAGCATGACCGCCGCATAGCACGCCAGCCGATGCCCGCCAATGCTATTGTCCGGCTGGCAGAAGGGGAGACTGCTTCACGGTCCGGAGCCGGATCGCAACCAGGAGACAGGGATGACGGATGACATCGAAGCCGCGCGGCGGTGGTTTGCGGAAGACCTGCGCGCCTCCGCGCCCATTGTCCGCAACGGCCGCGTGGTCGAGGCCTTTGCGCGGGTTCCGCGCGAAAGGTTCTGCGGCCCCGCACCCTGGAAGGTTTATCCGCGCCGCCGCGGCGCCCCGGCTTTCGAGACGCCCGACGCCGATCCCCGCGCGCTCTATCACGACGTGCTGGTGGTCATCGACGAGGCGCGGGACCTGAACAACGGGCAGCCCTCGCTCTGGGCCTACATCTTCGATCAGCTCGACCTCGAGGCCGGCGAGCAGGTCCTGCAGGTGGGCGCGGGCACCGGATACTATACCGCGGTTCTGGCCGAGATCGTCGGGGGCACGGGAGGAGTCGAGGCTGTCGAGCTGGATCCCGAGCTAGCCGGCCGCGCCAAGGCGGCCCTCGCCCCCTGGCCGCAGGCTTCCGTCGTTCCGGGCAACGGCGCCGAGATGACCGGCGGACCGTCCGCCGATATGGTCATTGTCTTCGCCGGGGCCACCCATCCGGCGCGGGCCTGGCTCGACCGACTGGCGCCCGGCGGCCGCCTGCTGCTGCCCCTGACGGGCGGAAACGGCTGGGGCTTCTTCCTGCTCGCGACGAAAACCGCCGGCGGCTTCGCGGCGCGGTCCCTCGGCCGCTGCGGCTTCTTCCCCTGCGTGGGCGCGCGGCGTCCGGAGGAGGCCCGGCGCCTGGACGACGCTCTGGAGGCCCTGGACGGCAAGACCGTGCCGGCAAAGGCCCTGCACCTGGGGGCGCCTGCCAAAGATGCGGCCGGACTCTGGTTCGCCGGAGAGGATTACTGGCTGTCGGCGGAGGAGGTCCTCCACTGACGCCTCATCCCAGCGCCGGGATCAGGCGGTCCATGAGCTGGTAGGAGTTGCGGCAGACGGTCTCCAGGTTGGCCTTGAAGTCGTCAGGCGCCGCCTCGTTGGCGGTGTCGGAGAGGCCGCGCACCACGACGAAGGGCAGCTTGTTGAGCTGGCAGGTGTAGCCGACCGCGGCCCCCTCCATCTCTGTCGCCAGGGCGCCGAACTCCCGCTGCAGCCAGCGCAGGGTCTTCGAGTCCTCGACGAAGCGGTCGCCGGAGACGACGGTGCCGATCATCAGATTGGGCTCGGCCTCCGCGCCGTTAAAGGCGCCGTCGAAGGCATCGGCGGTCTTTTCGATCAGATCCGGGTCCGACTGGATCATGCGGTCCCCATCGGGCAGCTCGCCGTGGCGCCGGCCGAAGGCGGTCAGGTCGATGTCGAACTGGATGAGGTGGCTGGCAATCACGAGGTCGCCGACCCGCATGTTGGGCAGCAGGCCGCCGGCGACGCCGCTGAACACCAGGGCGTCGGGCTCGTAGAGATTGACCAGCATCTGGGTGCAGATGGCGGCGTTGACCTTGCCGATGCCGCAGCGCGCCAGCGCGATCTCGGTGCCCTTGAAATCGCCCGTCACGACCGGAATGTCGGCGTGGCAGGCCTCGCTGACCCCGGTCATCCCGGCCCGCAGCAGGTCGATCTCCTCGGCCAGGGCCCCCATCACGGCAAGCATGGTCACATCCCCGCAGTCTTTGGAACCGGCCGCCCTCCGGCGGCCCGATCCCCGGTTGTAGTCGATTTAGCTAAATTGATTATGAAGAGCGTGGGGAGGCCCCCAGGCGCCGCAAAAGCACGGGCAGGTCCCCCAGCCGTTCCAGGCGGTGGAAGCGCTCGTTCACCGGGTCGGCGTCATGGGCCTCGTGGGCCCAGAGGATGGCGTAGGGCACGTGGACGGCGAAGCCGCCGAGCTCCAGCACCGGCAGCACGTCCGAGGGCATGGAATTGCCGACCATCAGGGTCTGCGCCGCATTGACTCCATGACGGTCGAAGACACGGCGGTAGGTGGCGGCGTCCTTGCGCGGCACGATCTCCACCTGATCGAAGTGGCCGGCCAAGCCGGAGCGCTCGATCTTGCTGGTCTGATCCACCATGTCGCCCTTGGTGATGAGCAGCGTGCGGTAGCGGCCGGAGACGGCGTCCAGCACGGCCTCCACACCCTCCAGCAGGTCGACGGGCGCCGTCATCATGGTCTTGCCGAGCTGCACGATCTCGTGGATCTCCTCCGCCGCGATGCGCCCGCGCGTCAGCTCGATGGCCGCCTCCACCATGGAGAGGGTGAAACCCTTGATGCCGTAGCCGAAGAGCGCGAGGTTGCGCATCTCGACGGCATAGAGGGCTTCGGCGATATCCTCCCCCGGGCGGTGGCGGCCGACGATCTCCGCGAGCTTCTCCTGCGTGTCCTGAAACAGGTGCTCGTTGTGCCAGAGCGTATCGTCGGCATCGAAGGCAAGCGTCTCGATCATCGTTCGGATTCCGCGGGCCTTTGCCAGTCCGCCGCCTTCCCTAATCCACCGCCGTCACCCGGCCCTCCACCTTGGGGGAGACCTCGCCGGTGGCGGCGACGAAATCCATCACCATGGTCGCCATGAGGCGCGCGGAGATGCCGTCGATCAGCGGCACCGCCTCGGTGAAGACGGCATAGCCGTCGCCACCGCGGGCAACGAAGTCGTTGGTCGCCAGGGTATAGCTCGCCTCCAGGTCCAGGAGCTTGCCGCCGACGGTGACGGAGCGCACGCGCTGGCCGGCCGGGGCCGAACGGCTCCAGGTCACGGTCATGCCGGAGATGCTGGGGAAGCGCCCGGCCCCCTCCTCCACCTTGCTGAAGCCGTGCTCGAGCGCCTGCATCAGCTGCGCGCCGGTCAGTTCCAGTTTCACCGTCTTGTTGCCGAAGGGCAGCTCGGTCTGGATGTCACGGCGCGTCAGCGTGATGCCGGCATCGTAGGTCTTGTCGCCGCGGATGCCGCCGCCGTTGGTGAGGGCGACGTCGGCCTCGACGCCCTGGCGCATGGCATCTGCGATGAGGTTGCCGATGGCCGACTCACCGCCGCGCACGGAAGCGCGACGGCTGTCGAGGGCCGTCAGCGCGGTGCCGATAGGCACATCCAATTCCTCGCTCAAGCGGTCGAGGTAGACCTGCACCTTGGCCGCCATCGCCGCATCGGGCTCGACGCTGCGGCTGTCGACAATGCGGAAGGCCGGCTCCCAGACGAAACGTTGCTGCCCGCGGCTTTCCACGGTGTTCAGGGTTACATCGACCACGACGAGCTGCTCGCCCTGCGACCCGGACTCGATGAAGGCACGCTGGCCGTCGTAGTAGGTCACCAGCAGGTGGTCGTGGCCGGACAGCAGGATGTCGATGCCGCTGTCGGCCCGCATCAGCATGAGGTCCTCCTCGACGCCGGTGTGGGCCACGGCCACCACCAGGTCCGCGCCCTCATCGCGCAGTTGCTGGGAGTAGTCGCGGGCCGACTGCAGCAGTGGCTCGAAGGTGACGGTCCCGGGGCTGGAGATGTCCGTGGTCTCCGGCGTCGTCAGGCCGAAGAAGCCGATCTTGTAGGGCCCGGCCTCGGTCATCCAGGTGGCGGCGGTGCCGTCCAGCGGCTCGCCGTCGCTGTCGCGGCTGTTGCTGGCCAGCACCGTGAAGCGGGCCTCGCCGACGCGCTGCTTGGCCACCTCCGCCCCGAAGTCGAACTCGTGATTGCCCAGCACCAGCAGGTCCAGTTCGGCCTCGTTGTAGAGGTCGATCATGTGGGCGCCCTGGTCGAAGCTGGACAGCAGCGAGGGCGAGATGGTGTCGCCGCCGTGGGTGAAGATCACAGTGTCGGCACGGGCGCGCTCCTGCTGCACCAGGGCCATGACCCGGGCGATACCGCCCTTGCCCTTGGACTCCTCGATGCGGTCGAGATCGTTGATGTGCAGAAGGCTGACCGTGACCGGCTCCGCCGCTACGGGAAGGGCCGGAACGAGAAGTGCCGCGACCGGAAGGGCCACAGCGAAAGCACACTGCCGGAGGCTGCGAAAAAGAGTCATCTTCTTCTCCAATCCAAAAGCAATCTGCGGCGCGGAAGGGCGGCACGGAAACGCCGGCCCCGTAACTCAGTCGTCTAAGCTCTACTGCGGCACCTGCACACCACCGGCGGTGAGACCGCGCAGCGGTAGCGCCGGGCCGCGCTGCAGCCAGTTGTCCGCCGGATACTCGCAGGCCCCGTCGATCACGTGCAGGGTATAGGCGTGGCGGGAGCGGTCGGAGCGGTTGGGCAGGCTGCCGTGGGGCAGCTTGCCGTGCAGCACCACCATGGTGCCCCGGCGCACCTCCAGCGGCACCGCCGTCTCCTCCTCCCAGGGTGTTCCGTCGAGCGTTTCCATCGCAAGGCCCTCGCCGACGCGCCGCCAGCGCTGGCGCAGCGGGCCCTTGTGGGCACCGGGCAGCGCCCAGAGGCAGCCGTTCTCCAGCGTGGCGTCCTCAAGGGCGAACCACAGGCCGAGCACGCTCAAAGGCTCGGTATAGAGAAAGGTCGAATCCTGATGCCAGCCGACCTCGCCGCCGATGCGCGGCTGCTTGAAGATGTACATCGACTGCAGCGCCAAGGGAGAGACGCAGCCGAGCGCCCGGGCCACGTTGTCAAAGGCGCGGCGGTGGGAGAAGGCGGCGAAAACCGGATCGAGATCGTGCTGGGCATGGCCGATCTTGTTGATCGACAATCGCTTGGCCTGGCGCAGCGCGCCGGCGGCGTCGAAGGCCTCTTCCTCGAAGAAGAAGCGCACCTTGTCGCCGGAATCCTGGAAATAGCGGTCGCGGCCATGGACCTGGCCCTGGGTCGAAAAGATCGAGGCGACGCTGGCCGGCTGGAAATCCTCCACCATGGCCTCCGCGCGGGCGATCAGCGCGTCGCAATCGGCCCCAGGCACCATGCCTTCCAGCACCAGGAAACCATCGCGCTCAAAGGCCTGCACCATCTCTGCCGTCAGCCGGCCGCCGACAGGCGCGGCAAAGCGCGCCGCTTCGGATTGCGGCGCCGTGCGCTGCTGGGCTGCCGTCGCCTCAAACATACGCGGGGGGCTTCCTCTCGTGTCTTCTAACCGGATTCTTCTCTAAACGTCCGCGGCGGTGATGCGCTGCTGCACAATGGGTCCGCCGCTTTCCTCAGTCTGACCGATGGTGAAGGCCTCCTGCAAGCCTCGGCTTGCCGCCTCTGCGGCCTCTTCGTCGGCGGCATGGACGACGGCCAGGGGATCGCCGGGCTGCACCGCGCTGCCCAGGGGCAGCAGGCCGCTGAAGCCGACGGCGTAATCAATCGTGTCTTCGACCCGGCGGCGCCCGCCGCCCAGTTCCACCACCGCCAGGCCGACGGCACGGGTGTCGCAGGCGGTCAGCCGACCTGCTGCCTGCGCCGCGACCGGGCGCCGGACCGGCGCCTTGGGAAGATAGTCGTCAGAACGCTCGACGAAATCCGCCGGCCCGCCGAGAGCAGCCACCATGGCGCCGAAACGCTCCGCCGCCGCGCCGGAGGTGAGCGCGGCCTCGGCCCTCTCAGTCGCTGCCCCGGCCTCCGGCGCCAGGCCGCCCAGAACCAGCATCTCGGCGGCCAGCGCGATCACGAGCTGGCGCAGGCGCGCATCGCCCCGACCGGTCTTCAGCATGGCCACGGACTCGGCGACCTCCAGGGCGTTGCCCGCGGTGCTGCCGAGCGGCTGATTCATGTCCGTGATCAGCGCCGTGGTGGGCAGGCCCGCCCCGCCGGCCACTGCGACAATGCTCTCTGCGAGGGCCCGAGCCTCCTCCACCGTCGCGGCAAAGGCGCCGCTGCCGGTCTTCACATCCATCACCAGACCCTCAAGCCCCGCGGCCAGCTTCTTGGAAAGAATGGAGGCCGTGATCAGCGGGATGGACTCCACCGTGGCCGTCACGTCGCGGATGGCATAGAGCCGCTTGTCCGCTGGCGCCAGGTCCGCGGTCTGGCCGATGATGGCGCAGCCGGCGTCTTTCACGGTCTGGCGGAAGCGTCCGATATCCGGCGCGGTGGTGTAGCCGGGAATCGAATCCAGCTTATCCAGGGTGCCGCCGGTGTGGCCGAGACCCCGGCCTGAAATCATCGGCACGTAGCCGCCGCAGGCGGCCACCAGCGGCCCGAGAATCAGGCTGACCTTGTCGCCGACACCGCCGGTGGAATGCTTGTCGACGCAAGGGCCCGGCAGGTCCAGGCCCTGCCAGTCCAGGCGCTGGCCCGACTCGGTCATGGCCCGGGTCAGGGCCACCGCCTCGTCCCGCGCCATGTCGCGCAGGAAAACTGCCATCGCAAAGGCCGCGGCCTGGCCTTCGCCAATGCTGTCATCGGCGATGCCGGCGACGAAGGCGGCGATCTCCTCGTCCGAAAGCGCCGCGCCGTCGCGCTTGCGGCGGATGATCTCCTGGGGCAGCAGGGCCATCAGTAGCCCTCTTCCGCGGCCGGCGCCGGCGCCTCGTCTCCGAGCACGGCCAAGAGATCGTTCAACAGGCCGGAGGCACCGAAGCGGAAGCGCCAGGGATCGACCCAGTCCGGCCCCATGAGGCGGTCGGCCAGAGCAAGGTATTCGCCGGCCGCCGCGGTGTCGCGAATGCCGCCGGCAGCCTTGAAGCCGACATCACGGCCGGAGTCCTTGATCGCCCGCAGCATGGCCTCGGCGGCTTCCAGGGTGGCAGACACTTCGACCTTACCGGTCGAGGTCTTGATCATATCGGCGCCGGCGGTGATGGCATCGCCGCTCGCTTCATAGATGGTATCCGCACTGTCCAGCCGGCCGGTTTCGAGGATGACCTTGAGGCGGGCCTTGTCGCCACAGGCCTGCTTACAGTCGGCGATCATCCGCTTGGCCAGGTCCCGCTCCCCGGCCAGCCACTGCGTGTAGGGCATGACCAAGTCCACCTCGTCGCCGCCCGCCCCCACGATCTCCCGCGTGTCGCTCAGCGCCGCTGCGATGTCGTCGCCGCCAGCAGGAAAGTTCGCGACCGCTGCCACTTTGATGCCGCTGCCGTGCAGCAGGTCTTTCGCCTGCGCCACGAAGCGCGGCCAGATGCAGACAGCCGCCACCGGCCCGACGGCCGTGCGGGCCTTGGCGCAGAGTGCGGTGACGGTCTGCGCGTCGTCGTCGTCATTGAGACTGGTGAGGTCGAGAAGGCCAAGCGCCCGCGCCGCCACCGCCTTCAGGTCGCTGTCAGTCTCAGTCATCGGCGAGTTCCTCAAGGTAAGCCGTCAGCAGGCGCGTCATGTCGGCAGCGGCCGCTGTCGCATGGCGCATCGTCTGATCGTGGGAGAGCGGTTCCGCGGACATCCCGGCAGCCAGGTTGGTGATCATCGAGAGCGCGGAGACCTTCAGGCCCAGGAGCCGCGCGACAATAACCTCCGGCACCGTCGACATGCCGACGGCATCGCCGCCGAGGACCTGCGCCGCGTGGATCTCCGCCGGCGTCTCGAAGTGCGGTCCGCAGAACCAGACGTAGACGCCTTCCGCCAGCGGCAGGTCCAGACGCCCGGCGATCTCGGCAATGGCGGCGCGGGCCGCCGGGTCGTAGGCGTCGACCAGATCGACGAAGCGCTCGTTGCCGGCGAGCCCGAAGAGCGGCGAGACGCCGGCGAAGTTGATGTGGTCGCGGATCAGCATCAGGCGCCCGGGCCCGACGTCGGCCCGCAGAGAGCCGGCGGCATTGGTCAGGATGAGGCGCGCGCAGCCGAGTTCCTTCAGCGTCGCCAGGGCCAGGTTCATGCCGTCGGCGCGCCCGCTTTCATAGTAGTGCGCGCGCCCCTGCAGCACCGCCACCGGCCGGCCGGCAATGTGCCCTAGGATCAGGCTGCCGCCGTGCCCGGCGACCGAGGGGCGGGGAAAGCCCGGCACGTCCTGGTAGGACAGCTTCAGCGGCTCCTCCACTGCCTCGGCAACAGCGCCGAGGCCGGAGCCCAGCACCAGCGCCACCTTCGGCGCGATGCCGGCCCGGCGGCGGATCATGGCGGCGGTTTCAGCCGCTTCCTCGAACATCAAAGACACCTCACTGAGACGCGTTTTTACCCACCGGCGCTTATCGGTCAGCGCAGATTGTCCGGACCGAACGAGAGCGGCAAGAGCTCGCCCAGGGTCACCGTGCGGCGCAAACCCTCGGGCCCGCAGACGTGGATGAGGAGATCGTCGCTAGCAAACTCGCGCAGGCGCTGGCGGCAGCCGCCGCAGGGCGTACACAGACCCGCACCGCCGCCCGCCACCGCGATCTCCACAATGCGCGTCTCCCCGGCCATGATCATGGCGGCGATGGCACTGGTCTCGGCACACCAGCCCTGCGGGTAGGCCGCGTTCTCAACATTGCAGCCCGAAAACACCGCGCCGTTCTGCGCCCGCAGCGCGGCGCCCACGGGGAAGTTCGAATAGGGCGCGTAGGCCCGCTGCATGGCAGCGATCGCCAGGGTAACCAGATCCTCGGCCATGCTAGCGTTCTTTCACGTAAGGAATGCCGCTGGCCTTGGGGGCGATGGCGCGGCCGATGAAGCCGGCGAGCAGCACGACGGTCAGCACATAGGGCAGCGCCTGGATGAGCTGCACGGGGATCGGCCCGATCACCGGCACCTCAACGCCCTGCAGCCGGATCGCCACGGCATCGAGGAAACCGAACATCAGGCAGGCCAGCATGGCCGGCACCGGCCGCCACTTGCCGAAGATCATCGCCGCCAGGGCGATGTAGCCCTGCCCGGCCGTCATATCGCGCACGAAGGCGGCGTTCTGGGCGATGGAGAGATAGGTGCCGGCAATGCCGCAGAGTGCGCCGCAGCAGAGCATCGCCGCGTAGCGCAGGCCGCTGACCGAGATCCCCGCCGTGTCGACCGCATTGGGGTTCTCGCCCACGGCGCGCAGGCGCAGGCCGAATCGCGTGCGGTAGACCACCCACCAGGTGAGCGGCACGATCAGGAAAGCGACGTAGACCAGCAGGTTGTGGCCGCTGAGCAACTCGCTGTAGATCGGGCCGAGGACCGGCACGCCCGCCAGCGTCTCGGCGCCGGGCCAGGTGATCGGCGTGAAGCGGGCTTCGTTGGAGACCGAGGGCGTCTGCCCGCCGCGGGCGAACCACGCGATGCCGAGGACCACGGTGAGGCCGGAGACCAGGATGTTGATGGCCACGCCGCTGACCACCTGGTTGCCGCGGTGGGTGATGCAGGCAAAACCGTGCAGCAGGGCCAGCGCCACGGAGACGACGATA
>NZ_JANQKD010000016.1 GCF_028281305.1 Pelagibius sp.
TACATCGAGAGCAAGAACCGCAACGCCATCCTGGAGCACGAGGCCACCACCTCGCGCATCAGCGAGGACCAGCTCTTCTACTGCCGCCAGCGCGGCATCTCCGAGGAAGACGCCGTCGCCCTGGTGGTGAACGGCTTCTGCCGCGAGGTGCTGCAGCAGCTTCCCATGGAGTTTGCCGTGGAAGCACAGAAGCTGGTCGGCATCTCCTTGGAAGGCAGCGTAGGCTGAACAATAAAACAACCGGATAAGCAAGGATCACGGCGAAACATGCTTGAGATCAAGAACCTGCACGCCACCGTCGACGGCAAGGAAATCCTGAAGGGCATCGACCTGACGATTGCGCCCGGCGAGGTGCACGCCATCATGGGGCCCAACGGCTCGGGCAAGTCGACTCTCTCCTACGTGCTGACGGGCCGTGAGGGCTATGAGGCGAGCGAGGGCGAGGTCCTTTTCAAAGGCAAGAACCTCCTCGATATGGAACCGGACGAGCGGGCCGGCGAAGGCGTCTTCCTGGCCTTCCAGTACCCGGTGGAGATTCCCGGTGTCCCCAACACCACCTTCCTGAAGGAGGCGCTGAACGCCGTGCGCCGCTATCGCGGCGAGGACGAGCTGGACGCCATGCAGTTCGTGAAGATGGTGCGCGAGAAGACCAAGCTGCTGGGCATCAGCGACGAGATGCTGAAGCGCGCCGTCAATGTCGGCTTTTCCGGTGGCGAGAAGAAGCGCAACGAGGCCCTGCAGATGGCGGTCCTGGAGCCCTGCCTTGCGGTGCTCGACGAGACCGACTCCGGCCTCGACATCGACGCCCTGAAGACGGTCGCGAACTCCGTCAACCTGCTGCGCGGGCCCGAAAACGCCATGCTCGTCATCACGCACTATCAGCGGCTGCTCGAATACATCGTTCCGGACCGGGTGCACGTGCTGGCCGGGGGCCGCATTCAACGCAGCGGCGGTAAGGAACTGGCGCACGAGCTGGAAGAAAAGGGCTACGCCGAGTTCACCGGTGCGGCGGCCTAGGCGGCAGGCAGGACGAAGAGAACACCATGACGCAAGCATTCAGTGAGCATTTCGGCGCCCTGCAGGACCACCTTCCGGGTCAGGACCTGCCCTGGCTGACGGACCTGCGCGCCCGCGGCCTCAAGCGCTTCACCGACAGTGGGCTGCCCACCCCGCGCTGGGAAAGCTGGAAGTACACCAGCCTGAGGCCCATCGAGAAGGTCGACTTTGCAGCGGAGGGCGTGCCGCGCGCCTGCGTGTCTATCGACCGGGCGCCCAGCCTGCTGCCCGACGCCACCGAGAGCCATCGCTTGGTCTTCGTGGACGGTCACTTCCGCAGCGACCTCTCCAGCCTCGGTACCCTGCCGAAGGGCGCCAGCCTGCTGCCGCTCAGCGAGCAGTTGGCGAACGACCCGGATTGGCTGGCAGGCCATCTGGATCATCTGAACGACGCCGCGGCGCAGCCGATGCTCGCCCTCAACACGGCGATGATGATGAACGGCTTCGTGCTGCATCTGGAGCGCGGCACGATCCTGCCGCACCCGGTTGAGGTCATTCACCTTGGCGGGGCCGGGGCCGCGCCCCTCGCCTATCATCCGCGCAACCTGGTGATCCTGGACGAAGGCAGCCAGGCCACGCTGATCGAGCACTTCAGCCACATCGGCGAGCAGGCCTATCTCAACAATGCTTTCACTGAGGTGAGCATCGGCCAGGGCGCCATCCTGCGCCATTACAAGCTGCAGGCCGATGCCCTGAACGCCTTCCACCTGGCGACCGTGAAGGCAGAGCTCGGCCGCGATGCCAGCTATGACTCCTTCGTCATGACCACTGGCGCGCGCCTGTCGCGCAACGAGGCCAGCGTGCGGCTGGCCGGCGAAGGTGCCAACTGCCATCTGAACGGCGCCTATCTGGTGCGCGGCGAACAGCACTGCGACAACACCACCGTGGTCGACCACCTGGTGCCCAACACCACCTGCCGCGAGGTCTTCAAGGGCGTGATCGACGACCGCGCCCGCGCCGTCTTCCAGGGCAAGCTAAAGGTCCACCGCGACGCCCAGCAGACCAATGGTCACCAGCTCAGCAAGGCCCTTCTTTTGTCTGATAAGGCGGAGATTGACGCCAAGCCGGAGCTGGAGATCTACGCCGACGACGTGGTCTGCAGTCATGGCGCCACTGCGGGCGACCTGGACCATGACGCGCTGTTTTACCTGCGCGCCCGGGGCATTCCGGAGGCCCTCGCCCGCTCCATGCTGATCGAGGCCTTTCTGGGCGAAAGCATCGACCAGATCGCCGCGGAAGGCCTTTGCCCGGCCCTGATGACCTCCATCGGCCACTGGCTGGCGGACACGCGGGGAGACGCTTGAGATGACGGCTGCAAGCACCCTGGCGGAAATCGCCGCCGGCAGCAACTCGACCCTCGCCTTCGATGTTGATCGGGTGCGCGAGGACTTTCCGATCCTCAAGCAGGAGGTCTACGGCAAGCCTCTGGTCTACCTGGACAGCGGCGCTTCGGCGCAGAAGCCGCAGGTGGTTATCGACACCATGCGCGAGATCCAGGAGACCTGCTACGCCAACGTCCACCGCGGCGCCTACTATTTCAGTCAGCATCTGACCGAGCGCTACGAGGGCGTGCGCGAAACCGTTGCCCGCTTCCTGAACGCCGGCTCTGAGAGCGAGATCGTCTTTACCCGCAACGTCACCGAGGCCATCAATCTGGTGGCCCACAGCTTCGGGAACAGGCTGTCGGCGGGCGACGAGGTGATCATCACCGAGATGGAGCACCACGCCAACATCGTGCCCTGGCAGCTTCTGCGCGAGCGTATCGGCATCACCCTGAAGGTCGTGCCGGTTGCCGACGACGGCAGTTTCCGCATGGATGCCTACGAGGCGATGCTGGGCCCGCGGACGAAGCTGGTGGCGATGACCCATATCTCCAACGTGCTGGGCACGGTCTTGCCGATGAAGGAGATCATCCGTCTCGCCCATGCGGCCGGTGCCCTGGTGCTGGTGGACGGCGCCCAGGCCGCCGTGCACGGCAAGGTCGACGTGCGCGACCTTGATGCCGACTTCTACGGCTTCACCGGCCACAAGCTCTACGGGCCGACCGCCATCGGCGTGCTTTATGGGAAGGCCGAGTTGCTGAAGGACATGCCGCCTTTCATGGGCGGCGGCGACATGATCCGCTCCGTCAGTTTCGAGGAAACGGTCTATGCCGATCCGCCGCACCGCTTCGAGGCCGGCACGCCGCCCATCGTCGAAGCCATCGGTCTGGGCGCGGCCATCGACTACGTGCAGGCCATCGGCCACGAAGCGATCGCTGCCCACGAGGCGGGGCTGCTTGCCTACGCCACCGAGCGGCTGCAGCAGATCGAGGGGCTGACCATCTACGGCACCGCCAAGGAAAAGGCGGCGATCGTTTCCTTTGCTCTGGACGGCATCCATCCCCACGACATCGGCACGATCATCGACCGCGAGGGCGTGGCGATCCGGGTCGGCCACCACTGTGCCCAGCCGCTGATGGAACGTTTCGGCCTGCCGGCGACGGCGCGCGCTTCTTTCGGGCTCTACAACACCCGGGCGGAGGTGGACGCCCTGGCCCGCGCGCTGGAGAAGGTGAAGGAGCTCTTCGGATAAACCCCCATGGAGCAGGACCTGCGCGAACTCTACCAGGAGGTCATCCTGGATCACGGCAAGCATCCGCGGAACCATCGCCACCCGCCGGATGCGAACCATGAAGCGCGCGGCTACAACCCGCTCTGCGGCGATCAGGTGACGGTCTATCTCTCTACCGACGAAGCGGGCAAGATCACCGATGCCGCCTTCGAGGGGCATGGCTGCGCGATCTCCATCGCCTCGGCATCCATGATGACCGAGATCCTGCTGGGCAAGACGCAGGCCGAAGCCCGCCAGCTCTTCGACGACTTTCACCGGCTGTGCACCGAGGCGGACTTTTCACTCGAGGCTGCGGCAACGGCAGACAAAGACGCCTTGGACCGCCTCCAGGTCCTGGCCGGCGTGCGCGAGTTCCCGGTCCGGGTCAAGTGCGCGACCCTCGCCTGGCATGCCATGGCCTCCGCCCTCAACGGCGGCGAAGACGCGACGACGGAATAGGGGTTGGGACGATGAACGATCACCCTCTCGGTATGGAGAGCTTCGGCTTTGGCGCCGCGCCTGAGGGCCTGACGGCGCGGGCGGGCTCCCCCCTTCAGCCGGGCATGCCGGTCGCCGAGCGCCTGACCGTGGAGAATGCGATCCGCGAGGTCCATGACCCGGAGATCCCGGTGAACATCTATGACCTCGGGCTGATCTACGACCTCGACATCCACAAGGACGGCTCTGTGGCGATCCAGATGACCCTGACGGCCCCCGCCTGCCCGGTGGCCGGCGAGATGCCGCAGCAGGTGGCCGAGGCCGTCGCCGGCGCCGAGGGCGTCGGCGAAGTCCAGGTGACCCTTACCTGGGATCCGCCCTGGACACCGGAGAAAATGTCGGAAGACGCCAAACTGGCGTTAGGAATGTTTTAGAAAAAACAGATACTTAATGCCTCTTCCGCTTGGCGCCCCGAATCCCTATATTAGGGACTGAGAACACGGAACAGAGATCCATGGCTATAGCGAACCTCATCACCTTGACCGACGCCGCCGCCGAGCGGGTGAAGCTGCTGATCGCCAAGAGCGAGGAGCCGGTGCTCGGCCTCCGGGTCGGTGTCAGCACCAAGGGCTGCTCTGGCATGAGCTACGTTGTTGAATACGCCAAGGAGCAGCGCAAGCTGGAGGACGTGGTCGAGGACAAGGGGGTCAAGATCTTCATCGATCCGACCGCCGTGATGTTCCTGCTGGGCAGCGAGATGGACTATGTCGAGGACAAGTTCCAGACCGGCTTCGTGTTCTCCAATCCCAATGAAAAGGGCCGCTGCGGCTGCGGTGAGTCTTTTCACGTCTAGGGCCTGCCTGGCCGCCCACCCCTTTCTGGGCTTTTCCACAGACTCGGTTGGGCGCGCCTGACGCCGGCTTAACCCCAGTTTAACGGGCAGCGGCGAGAATCGCCTTCTCTTGTCGAAGGCGAACAGAGTCTCGGTCACGGCCCGTCATGCAGACGTTCAAACGCACCTACGCTCATGCCATGCAAGGCCTTGGCAGCGGTCTCTACAGCAGCGGCGTGCTGCGGCGCGAGGATGCGCCGCCATCAAGTGACTGGCATCGCTGGCTCCACAGCCTCTTCGCCATCCATGATATCGACGCTCTCATAGGCCTGGACCTGCCGCGCTGGACGTTGCGCGCTGCCGCGCTGACTGATCGTTTCCTCCAGCAACGCCCCGGCGCGAAAGTCTTCGAGTACGGCGCCGGCGCCGCCACGGTTTTTCTCGCCAAGCGCGCCGAGATCGTCATCAGCGCGGAGCACGATCCCACCTGGCATGGAGTGGTCAGCCGCCTGATCGCCCCGCACCCTAACGTGCTTGCCACCCTGGTCGAACCCGGGCCCGCAGAGCCGGACTGCAGCCATTGGTCCGCCCACCCTGGCTGGAGCGGGCGGGATTTCCTGGACTATGTCCATGCGATCGACCGCTTCGAGGGGCAGTTCGATCTGATCGTCATCGACGGCCGCTGCCGGGCGCATTGCCTGAAGGCGGCCCTCAGACGCGTCAAACCGGACGGACTCATCGTCTTCAACGATGCGGCGCGCCGGCGCTACCGCGCGGCACTGGAAAGCTGCTCGATACCCAAGCTGGCCACCGGCGGTCTCACAGCCTGCCTGCCCTATCCGAACCCGACGGCTCTCCTGGCTCCCGACCCCAAACTGCTGCAACGGCTTGTCGAGGCCGCCTAACGTGACCTTTCGGTGAAGACCTTCATCAGCGCTCTGCCTGTTAACCTCGGCTAAACGCCTAAGCGGGATGATACGGCTGCCGTTGTCTTGACCCTCAGGTAGATGGATCGGAATCAATGGACAGCTACACCGATGTCCAGCGGTTGGAGCGCGCGCCCTCAAAACCGGGCCGCAGCCTGTCGGCAGCGGCCCAGAGCGCGGTCGGCCGCCTGCTTGCACTGCCCAATCACCTGGGTGCGGCCATCATCATTGTCGGCGCCTTTGCTGCCACGGTGACGCTGATCGCCGTCATCTACGGCGCTCCGTTCTCCGTTCCGCGCGAGCGCACCAGCGCCGCTTTGGGTGTTAATGCGGTGCTCCCGGTCGCCCTGACGGTCTTTCTCTACCTGTCGCTGCGCATCTGCAAGGCGCTGCTGCGCAAGGCCGAACCCAGCGACCCACCGCTGCTGAGGATCATCGCGATCGATCTGACGCTGATGATACTTTTCGTAGCGGTAACGTACTTCCACTTCAGCCTGAAGACCTGGGTGCAGGTGATCAACCCGAACCTCTATGACGAGGCCTACTTCGCTGTCGACAACGCTTTCCGGCCGGTCATCGAGGTCTTCTACTGGATCCGCCAGGAGTACTTCACCCTGGTCCCCGGTACCGACCGCTGGTATCAGGCGGCCTTCATCCTGATGTTCAGTTCCAGCTTCTGCAGCTACGCGGTCTCGAGGCATCCGATCTATCCGCGTTTCTGCATCGGTGTGCTGCTGACGATGAGCCTTGGCGCCCTCTCCTACCTGATTGCCCCGGCGCTTGGCCCCTTTATCTATGAGCAGGGCGTGAACGCCGACGCCACCGGCGCTCAGGCGGGCATGCTGCGCGCCCATGAGGAGGTCCTGCAGCACGGGATGGCATGGATCGAGGCAGCCGGCCCGTACTATTTCACCGGTGCCCTGGCGGCGATGCCGTCGCTTCACATCGCCCATGCCGCCGTCATGACGTACTTTGCCTTTGTGGCGCGCTCGGCCCTCACGCCCATCTTCCTGGTCATCTGCTGCTGGGTGATCGTCGAATCGGTCGCTTCGCGCTGGCACTATCTGATCGACCTGCCATTCGGGCTGCTCATCGCCGTCGTCGTAGTCTGGCTCACCAACCGTATCTGCCGGGAACGCCCGAGCAGCCTGACCCAGACAGCCGCCGCCTAGTTCGTCTCACCGCTGTGCGCTAGCCCACAGACTTAATCGTTCCTTAGCGCTTTGTATCCAGGATTGCGCTCGCGCGGGCGGCACAACAAGCGGCAGGTCGATGCAATCATATTCTGCGAGGCGTCTTGGGGCTGGACAGCTGCTGCCCTACGTTGCCCTACTCATCACCTGGGCCATGGTCCACGCCAGCCTGATCGTCTTCCGCGAGCTCCCTGTTCTTGAGTCCGGCCTTGCCGGCCCCGACAGCTACATGCGCATGCTCCGCGTTACGGAGCTGTACCAGCATTGGAACTGGTTCGACATCACCATTGACCGGGCCAACGCGCCCTATGGCGACACTCTGCACTGGACCCGGCCCTTCGATCTGCTGATTCTGCTGGTCGCCCTCCCCGCATCCTTCGGAATGGACTTTGAAACGGCGATCTATCTGTCCGGGATCATCGTTTCCCCTTTGCTGCAGCTGACGACCGCCTTTGCGTTGGTCTGGGCCATGCGGCCGCTCATTCGCCCCGAAGCATGGTTCCTGCCGGCGGTGGCGTTCTTCCTGCAGCCCGGAGCCCTTGCCTACTCGGTGGTCGGCCGCGCCGACCATCACACCTTGCTGATGCTTGTTTTCGTGCTTACGGCAGGCTTTGCCCTGCGGGCCTTGCAGAACCCGCTCGACGCCCGGCCTGCGGCCTATGCCGGCGCCTTTGCCGGCTTCGGCGTCTGGCTCTCGACCGAGTTCCTCCTGGTCCTACTGATCTGCGTGACCGCCCTCGGCTTGCCGTGGCTGGCCGGCGAGCGGGAAAGGGCCGCTCAGAGCAAGTGGTTTGCCCTCACGGTAAGCTGTATCCTCCTGATCGCACTCTTCGTCGAGCGGCCCCTGGAGCGCTTTCTGGAAGCCAGCTACGACCGGGTCTCCGTTGTGCAGTTCCTGGTCTGCGTCTGCATCCTGCTGTTTTGGCGCGTAGCGGAAAGCTATGAGAATCGCGCTGGAACCAGCAGCCGGCCCTTCGGCCGCCTGCTTTTGGGCCTCTTCGGCGCCGCCTCCGCCGTCCTGCTGGTGAACTCTGCCTACCCGCTTTTCTTTGTCGGGCCGATGGCGGAGGTCGACCCGCGGATTTTGCCGATCTGGCTGGACCGTGTTCTGGAGATGCGTCCGCTTGTGCCCAGCGACATGGATAGCCTGGGCCGCTTCATCTTCTATTTTGGCACTGGCATCCTGGCAGTGCCGGTCTTTGCCGCCGTCCTTGTTCAGGAGCGCCGCTCCGGCGGATTCTGGACCATGTCGCTGGTCGCCCTTGCCTGCCTCCTGCTCTGGCCCGTGGCGGTCAAGCACATACGCTTTTCCGGCTACGCGGAGATCGCCTTTGTCATGGCTCTGGCGGTGGTCTTCGACCGTTTCCTGCAGTGGACCCACGGGGTCGGCAACGATCTGGTCCGGGGCCTGCTGCGTGGCTCCGCAATCACCGTCCTGCTTCTCGGCCCGCTAACGGTCGGAATGAACCTGATGGCGAAGCCGCTCGCGGACAAGGATGCTGCGGGTCAGTCGCTGTCTGCCTGCAGCGTCCGAGAGGTGGCTACGTTCCTCGAGACCGACCCGCGCTGGGCCGGTTCCCAGCAGACGATCCTGACGTTCCTCGATATCGGGCCGGAACTCCTCTATCGCACGCGCCATGCAGTCATTGGCACCCCCTACCACCGCAACGGCGACGGCATCTACGACAGCCACCGCATGCTGGCAACAAGCGACCCGGCGGAAGCCCGCGGGATGATGGCGCAGCGCGGTATCGACCTCGTGCTCCTCTGCCTTGGCTCCGCCGAGCGCATCTTCTTTACCGCGCATAACACGGGCGCAAGCGTTGAGGACGGGCTCTATCAGCGTCTCTCAGAAGGCCGGCCTCCGGCCTGGTTGACCGAGATTGACCTGCCCGCGCCGCTGTCCCGGCAAGCCAGGCTCTTCAGCGTCCAGCGCTGATCCGATCGGCCCCAGGTCCATCGGCCGGCCTTGGCCGTTAGGGAAATCTTGAGCCTCTTCGACAAGACTGCCGGTTCGGAATCAGGCAGATCCGCGGCGAACCGGCAGCGAGCCCATGACCCAAGGCATTCCCGTACACCAGCAGCAAGCGGCCTTGGCGGCTTCTTGGCCCAATGAGGGGCCGACAGTGGCCGTTCTCCTGCCCTGCTACAACGAGGAAGCCGCCATCGGTCAGGTGGTTAGGGACTTTCGCAGCGCCCTGCCGATGGCCCGGATCTTCGTCTACGACAACGCTTCCAGCGACAAGACCGCAGAGTTGGCTCGCGAAGCGGGCGCGACCGTGATCAGCGAGGCTTTGAGAGGTAAAGGCAACGTGGTCCGCCGTATGTTTTCCGATGTTGAGGCGGATATCTACGTGCTGGCCGATGGTGACGATACCTATGACGCCGTCGCCGCACCTCAACTCATCGAGCATCTCTGCCGCGAGCAACTGGACATGGTCAACGCGGCGCGCCGGAACACCAGCGAGCAGGCCTATCGCCCGGGTCACCGGTTCGGTAACCGTCTGTTTACCACGTTGGTCGGCTACATCTTCGGCGAACGCTTCGGTGACATTCTTTCCGGTTATCGTGTCTTCTCGCGGCGCTTCGTGAAGTCCTTCCCGGCTCTCGCGCAGGGCTTCGAAATCGAGACAGAACTGACGGTTCACGCCTTGGAGCTGCGCATGCCCGTTGCGGAGGTCGTAACGGCCTACAAGGAGCGACCGGAGGGCTCCGAGAGCAAACTCAATACCTTCCGGGACGGACTCCGCATTCTCAAGACAATCGTCCGCCTTGCGAAGGACGAGCGGCCGCTGGCCTTCTTCTCGGTTGCCGCGGCTCTGCTGAGTGTCTCGGCCATAGGCCTGGCTATCCCTCTGTTCATCACCTACTTCGAAACCGGCCTGGTTCCCCGTTTGCCCACCGCGGTCCTGGTCTGCGCGCTGATGCTGTTGGCTTCGCTCAGCACCGCCTGCGGCCTGATCCTGGACTCCGTCTCTCTGGGGCGACGGGAAATGAAACGCCTGCACTATCTGCGCCTACCTGCCCCACCGACCATGCCGTTCCCCTGGAGCGCCGAAAAGGCGGGCTCAGCGGCGAACGGTCAAGACACGGACCGGTTCAGTGCTTAGGAGCACAGTCCGGCAGGATCAGCCATCTCTACCAAAAACTGCCGATTTTCTGACGATTACTTAAAACACCATTTAATTACCGGAATCATTCGCTAGGCGTTTATTCAAATATAGAGATTAAGTGACTGGATTATTTTGATTTTTGGCTTGAGACAGCCTTTGTTTTTTACTCTTTCTTAATGCGATGAGCGGATTATTCGCTCGGATATGCGTGCATAGGAGGTCGCAATCATGTTGAACACGATCAAGTCCTTTCTGAAGGACGATTCCGGCGCCACGGCTATCGAGTATGGCCTGATCGCCGCCCTGGTTTCGGTTGCCGCCATCGCGGCCCTTGGCTCTCTGGGTAACTCGCTGCGAGATATCTTCGGCGTTGTGTCCAATGAGCTCGGCGACGCGGCGGCAAACGCTAGCAGCCCGGCCACGCCTCCGGCGACGCCGTAATGCTTGACCCGGCGAGCCCCCGGGCCCGCCGGCCTCTCGCAAAGACGATAGGGCCCGGGGCTGCGTCCTCGTGGCCCTATCTGTCTTTTCGGTAGCGGGCACCTTGGACTTGAGCGCCACCGGCGCAAGTCGGGATGCTCCGTTTATCGATGAGCGGCTGACCAGATCATGGATTTAAGTCTCGCAACTTCACAGTTTACGGTCCTGGCGTTCGCCGGCCTTCTGATCATGGCCGCCGCAAGCGACTGCCGTAACCTGACGGTGCCGAACCGTTTCAGCCTGGCGCTGGTGGCGCTCTATCCCTCTTTTGTGATCGCTGCGGGCGGGACTGTCGACTGGCTGGGGGGCCTCATCTGTGCTTCAGCCGCTTTTGCTATCGGCTTCGTCCTGTTCGCACTGAGGCTTTGCGGTGGGGCGGACGTCAAGCTGTTCGCCGCCGTCACCCTCTGGGCCGGCCCCGCACTCATCGTGCCGATGCTGATCTACACCACCATGGCCGGCGGCCTGCTCGCCCTCGCGATGTGGTTCCGGCATCGTCTTCTGCGCGCGGCAACACCGACGGCCGTCTTCTTCGTCAAAGCCGACCCGGACTTCATCAAGCAGCCGATGCCCTACGGCGTCGCCATTGCAGCGGGCGGCTTCTACGTTGCTTTCCAGCTGCTTGCCCAGCTGTTTGCGAGGATCTAGAGAGATGCTCCCCCACTCCATCTTTGGCGCCATGACAGCCGTGGCCTTGCGCCGTCGCGCATCCCATCGTGCCGGCGCCTAGGAGGTCTGACCCATGTCACTCAGGAACATACTGCTGATCGCCGCCGCTTTGCTGATCACGCTCGGCACGACTTTCGTGGCGCGCAGTTGGCTGGCCAACCAGCGTGCCCAACCCGCCACCGTCACCGCCCCTGCGCCCGAGCCAGAAGGCATCAAGGTGCTGGTCGCGAAGACCGAACTGCCGACCGGCGTTTTCATCCAGGAAGAGCAGCTGCGCTGGCAGATCTGGCCGGACGACGACATCCCGGACAACTACTACACCGAAGAGGAGATCGACCCCTCGGAGCTCTATGGCGCCGTGGTGCGCCGCGGCTTTACCACCGGCGAGCCGATCACGCCCAAGCGCGTCATCCGTCCGGGCGAGCGCGGATTCCTCGCTGCTGTCCTGCGCCCCGGTTTCCGGGCCATGGCCATTCGTGTCAACGCCACCTCCGGCGTCAGTGGACTGGTGTTCCCCGGCGACCGGATTGACATCATTTTGACACATACCATTGCGGATTCCTCCGGTGAGGAGGTGATCCAGCGACGCGCGAGTGAAACCGTTCTTCGCAACGTCCGGGTGTTGGCTATCGACCAGTTGGTAGATGATAGCGGGTCCGAGCCGAAGTACGCCAAGAACTTCACCCTTGAGGTCACACCGAAGCAGACGGAGATGCTTTCCGTGGTGCGGGAGCTGGGCGCCCTCTCGATCAGCCTGCGCAGCCTGGCCAAGGATGAGGAAGAGTTGGAGCGGCTGGCGGTCCTTAACGAGACCAAGGAAGAGTCCGACCCGGAGCGCGGCGACACCCACACCTGGGATTCCGAGGTCAGCCGGCTGGTCGGCCTGCGCGGGGACAACGGCAATAAGAAGGTTGTTAACGTTACACGTGGTAATGAAGTGCAGGAGCTGCGCTTCTAAGTGAGGTGCTTTATGCGCGTGTTTTCAAGGCTTTGGCTGGCTGTCGCCCTGATGGTCGCGGCAGTGGTCTGGACCGGTCCGGCAAGTGCCGGGCTGCAGGGCCGTGCCGTACCGACCAATGGCGATCCCATTGTCATCGAGCTCAGCGAGGGTCAGTTGCTGCGCCTCGACCGCGCAATGTCGTCGGTCTTCATTGCCAACCCCGCCATCGCGGACATCAGCGCAAAGTCCGAGCGCCTGCTCTACCTCTTCGGCAAGGCCGTCGGCACGACCACCCTTTTTGCGCTGGATGCCAACGAAAACATCATTGCCAGCGTCACCGTGGAGGTGAACCACAATCTCTCCCAGCTGCGTGCCGCGCTGAAGGAACTGGTGCCCAGTGGCCGGATCAACGTCAACTCGGTCAACGGCGCCATTATCCTCTCCGGCACCGTCGGGACAGCCACTGAGTCGGAGGACGCCCGGAGGGTCGCGAGCCGCTTCATCGGAGAGGGCGAGGAGATCATCAACCGCCTGGCCGTCACGGCTCCGAACCAGGTGAACCTGCGCGTACGGATTGCCGAGGTTTCCCGTGAGGTCATCAACCAGTTCGGCTTCAACTGGGATATCTTCGTCGAAGGCGACTTCCAGTTTGGCCTGCAGTCCCTGCCGCCGGTGGCCGGCATCAACACCATCTTTGCCGGCGGCGACATCGGCGACGTATCAATCGACACCCTGATCGACGCCCTCGCGGAAGACAATCTGGTCGCGATCCTGGCCGAGCCCAACCTGACCGCCCTCTCCGGCGAGACGGCGAGCTTTCTGGCCGGCGGCGAGTTCCCCATTCCCGTCTCGCAGGACGAAGACACGGTAACCGTTCTGTTCAAGCAGTTCGGCGTCAGCCTTGCTTTCACGCCGACGATCCTCGGCCGCAGCCGCATTTCGATGCGCGTCCGTCCCGAGGTCAGTCAGCTTTCGAATGCGGTCCAGATCCTCGCCGGCGGTCTCTCGGTCCCCTCGCTGACAACCCGCCGGGCGGAGACCACCGTTGAACTGGCTTCCGGGCAAAGCTTTGCGATTGCCGGACTGATCCTCGACAACAGCCGTCAGGAGAACCGCAAGATCCCCGGACTGGGCGATCTTCCCATCCTTGGCCCACTGTTTCAGAGCGACCGCTTCGAGCGCGACGAGACGGAACTGGTGATCATCGTCACGCCCTACATCGTCCAGCCGGTCGACGCGGACGAGTTGAAGACGCCTCTCGACCCCTACCGCGCCCCGCCGCCGCCCGCAGGCAGCGCCCCTGCCACTGCAGGTGACCAGGGCGGTCGCACGGTGCCTTTGGAGGCAAATCAGGCCCGACGTCTTGGCGGCGCCCCCAAAACCGGTTTCATTCTGGATTAGGAGCATGGCGATGACGGGACGCAAACAGATCCGCCTGACCACGGCCCTTGCTCTCTGCCTGCTGGCGACAGGCTGCGCCGGCGACCCGGACCGTTCGCCGGATGCGCAGGCGGTCGCCGATGCCATCAACGTGGTCTTCCACCATGCCAAGTGGCAGCAGATCCCGGCCTCTCCGGCGAACCAGGCGGACGCGATCCTGTTCCAGCAGTCGGTCTTCTTCATTGGCAGTTCCGCGCTGCTTGACGAGGATGCTCAACAGGCGATCGATGCCCTTCTCTGGGAAGCCGAACCCGACCCCGGCACCGTCGTCTCCCTCTCAGCCGGCAGCGGTGATGCCCCACGGTACGACCGCCTGACACTGCAGCGCCTGGAAGCGGTGCGCGTTGCGCTGGCCGACCGCGGTTACGAAGCCGTGCTGGGAGATGCGCCTGCCGTCCCTGCACCAGGATCGCAGAGCAACGAAGTTCGTATGAGCCTGACCAAGTTCATGCCCATCCTACCGGACTGTGACCAGCCCCAGCCGCTGGAACCCGATCGGCCTGCCTTCGATACGGCTTTCGGCTGCTCCAATGCTCACAACCTGGGCGTTATGGTCGCCAACCCTGGCGATCTGGAGCGCGGGCGCACACTGGAGCCCGCGGACGGAGAGTTCGCGGCCGGTTCGGTGCGGCGTTATCGCCTCGGTGAGATTGAGCCCCTCAAGGCAGAGGACTCCAAATCACAATGAGCGTGGCTGAACGTATCTTGGAGCACAAGCCGTCCGATGCGACCGCCGCCGAATGCGTCGCCTTCGTGGGGGATAACCAGACCCACTCCGTCGTAGACTCGGTCTTGCGGGAGTATTTCGCCGAGCCTTTGCTGAAGGATGGCGGTCCCAATCAGGCGATCGAGTTTCTGAGTTCCACGGTTCCGCCCAGTGTCATCATCGTCGACGTTTCCGAGGCGACGTCGCCCCAGACGGCCATGATGTCGCTGCGCGCGGCAATCCCCGAGTCAACGAAGATCATCGGTATCGGAACCGTCAACGACATCTCGGTCTACCGCGAAATTGTCGATTCCGGCGCGACCGACTACCTGGTGAAGCCAGTTACAGAAAAGGCCCTGGCATCCGCGCTCAACCGAACCGAGGAGTCGCACGAGTCCGCCGTGCCCGAGGTAACGCCGGAAGAAAAGGCGCGGATCGCCGTCATCGGGTCGCGCGGCGGTGTCGGCTCGAGCACGCTCGCCGTCAATCTGGCGTGGATCCTGAGCGAGGAACGCAAGCACAAGACCGCCCTGATCGACCTCGATCTCGAATTCGGGACGATTGCATTGTCGCTGGATCTGGAGCCCACCCGCGGCCTGCGCGAAGCCCTGGAGAACCCTGCGCGCGTCGACGGCCTGTTCATCTCGAGCGCCACGGCCAAACTCACCGAGAAGCTCTCGGTCATGGCCACAGAAGAGAACCTGACCGCGGAGATCAAATACAACCCCAATGCCGTCGATGCCCTCTTCGAAGCCTTGGGCCGCACGAACGACGCCATCGTCATCGACGTGCCCCGCTCGGCCTATGCTGTGCGCCGTCGTATCTTCGAGACGGCGACCGAGGTCATGCTGGTCACGGAGCTCAACCTCTGCGGCCTGCGCGACTCGCTTCGGATCCTCGCAGGCATCAAGGAAGTAGCGCCGGACACCAAGGTCCGGGTCATCGCCAACCGCTCTGCCGGCCCGAAGCAGGCAATGCAGTTGAAAGACTTTCAGCGGGCGCTGGACCACAAGGTGGATCTGCTGCTGCCGGACGAGCCCAAAGTTTTCAACGCCGCTGCGAACACCGGCAAACCGCTGGCTCAGTCGCATGCGAAAGCCAAGGTCAGCAAGGTCATCCGCAAGCTGGCCGGTGAGATCAAGCTGCCCGAGCCAAAGCAGCCAAAGGCCCAGAAAGGCGCCAAGAAAAAACGGGGATTTGGCGGGTTTTTCCGCAGGAGCTAACAGACCGTGACGGGGGTGGCAGACAGCGATCAGACAGCCAAGCCGGGCGCGGAGGAAATCGAGGACGCCAACCTCGATGCCGTCCGCCGCCAGTTGCAGCCTGCGGTGCTCGGCCTCTTCGGGGATGACGACATCTCGATGATCCCGCGGCCTGAGCTGGCGCTGCGGATCGGCAACCTCCTCACCAACGAAGTCGAGCGCAGCGGCACCAAGCTTACGCTCCTACAAAGACGCAAGCTGGTCACGGGCTTGATCGACTGGCTTCTGCAGTGCGAGGCCTTGCAGCCCGAGGAGCGTCAGGAAATCATCGGCACGATTCCGGAGGCCCAGTCCGGAGCGGTTACGCCCCCCGAAGGACATCCCAAAGACAAGGCGACGACACACACGCCGACCATCGAGGCCGCCAGGAACAAGGTACATCCGCTGGTCATGGACCGGCTGGACGTTTCGGCTGCCTCCCAGTTGCCGCGGGACGATCTCACGCGCCAGATCGGCGAGATCGTGCGTGAGATCACAATTGACGAGAAGCTGAACCTCAACGCCCCCGAACAGCAGTCGATCGTCGACCTGATGCTCGACGACATGCTGGGTCTCGGTCCCCTCGAACCCCTGCTGGCCGACGAGAGCGTCACCGATATCATGGTGAACGGGCCATACCAGATTTACGTGGAGCGGCGCGGGAAGCTGGAGCTTTCAGGCGTGCGCTTCCAGAACGACGAGCATGTTCTGAACATCGCGCGCAGGATCGTGTCGCAGATCGGCCGGCGTGTTGATGAGACAACGCCGCTTGTCGACGCCCGTCTTCTCGACGGCAGCCGCGTCAACATCATCATCCCTCCCTTGGCCATCGACGGTCCCTCGATCTCGATCCGAAAGTTTGCCAAGAAGGGCATCACTCTGGATGTGATGCAGAATCAGAATAACATCTCGCCGGCCATGGGAACGGTCTTGAAGATCGCGTCGCGTAGCCAGCTCAACATCCTGATCTCCGGCGGTACGGGTTCCGGTAAGACAACGCTGCTCAATGCGATGTCCCAGATGATCGACCCCGGTGAGCGAATCGTGACCATCGAAGATGCCGCCGAGCTGCAGCTTCAGCAGCCCCATGTGGTGCGCCTGGAAACACGGCCGCCCAACCTGGAGGGCAGCGGCGAGATCACCATGCGTGACCTCGTCAAGAATGCTCTGCGTATGCGGCCGGACCGCATCATCCTGGGTGAGGTGCGCGGCTCCGAGGCCGTCGACATGCTGCAGGCCATGAACACCGGCCATGACGGCTCTCTGGGCACGATCCACGCCAACCGCCCCCGCGAGGCTCTGACGCGTCTGGAAAACATGATCGGCATGGCCGGCATCAACCTGCCGGCCCGCGCCGTCCGGACTCAGATCGCATCCGCCCTCGATATGATTGTCCAGGTTTCGCGCATGCGCGACGGAATGCGCCGCGTCACCCATGTCGAGGAAATCGTCGGCATGGAAGGTGAGATCATCACAACCCAGACGCTTTTCACCTACGAGTTCGAGGGCGAAGGCAAGGACGGCTTGCTTCTGGGCAGCTTCAAGTCTTCCGGGTTGCGCCCCCACTTCACACCCCGCGCCGCCTATTTCGGCCTCGACAAGCCGTTGATGGAGGTCATGGGATGATCATCGAATTGCCGATGGGCCTCGGATCCGTATCGGCCGAGTTGCTTCTGATCGTCCTGCCCGCGCTGGCGGCCCTCATCGTCTTCGCTCTGGTCTTTGGCGGCGACAGCACAGGCAAGCAGACCCGGCGGCGCATCGACCGGGTTCGCACCGCCAACATGAAGACGATCACGCCAGAGGAGATCGTCTCTATCCGCCGCTCGGACACGGACAGCGACATCGCGGTTCTCGACAGTCTGATCAAGCGGCTGACACCACGGCCGGAGATCCTCCGGCTGCGCCTCGCAAGCGCCGGCTACGGCAGTTCGCTTGGCCGCTATCTCTTTATCTGCCTGATTTTCGGCCTGGTCACGTTTTCCGGACTTCAGTTCTTCAAGCTCGTCCCGATCCTGGTTGCCGTCCTGGCCGCCCTCTTCGCGGCAATCATGCTGCCTCACCTCGGCCTCAGCTTCCTAATCCGGCGGCGAAGAAACCGGTTCATCGCCCATTTCCCGGAGGCCATCGACCTCATGGTCCGGGGTCTGAAGTCCGGCCTGCCGATTACAGAGTCCATCAAGGCCGCAGGTACGGAAATCCCGGATCCCGTAGGCACCGAGCTCTCGCGCATCACCCACACGGTCCGCCTGGGCGAATCGCTTGAAGACGCGCTCTGGGACGCATCGAAGCGCCTTGACATTCAGGAGTTCAACTTTTTCACCGTCGCCCTGGCCATCCAATCCGAGACCGGCGGCAACCTGGCCGAAACCCTGTCCAACCTCTCAGACGTTTTGCGGCGGCGGCGCCAGCTGAAGCTGAAGATCAAGGCGCTCTCCTCGGAGGCCAAAGCCAGCGCTTACATCATCGGGTCGCTGCCTTTCATCATGGCCTTGCTCATCTACCTGGTGAACCCGGATTATATCTCCGATCTCTTCACAGATGACCGCGGTATCTTCCTGGTCTGTCTCGGCTTCCTCAGCTTCGGCATGGGTATCGGCGTCATGTACAAGATGGTGAAGTTCGAGATATGACGCTGGAGGACCTCATCCCACCGGGCATGACGCTCGAGGACCTGCTGGTCACCATGTCCGGCATCTCGGTCCTCATCAGCGTCATCGCCGTGTGGTTCACGCTGCTGCACCGCGACGTTTCCAGCAAGCGGGCGAAGATGATCGCCGACCAGCGCCGCGACCTGCGCTCTGGCATCATGACGCCCCGGCGGCGTGGCTCTGGCAAGCAGCCGAGCGTCACCCTGATGCACAAGACCGTCGACAGGCTGAAGCTGCTTCGCAGTGCTCAGGCCAAGAAAGTCGGCATCAAGCTGATGCAGGCGGGTTGGCGCAACAAAGACGCCATGGTGAAGTTCTTCTTCTGCAAGCTGGCGCTGCCCTTCGTCTTCGGCGGTGTGGCGACCTTCATGCTCTACGGTATCGAAGCCTACGACATGAGCCCTGCCGGAAAAGCCGGCGCCGCCTTGGGTGCCGTGATCTTCGGCGCCTATCTGCCGGACATCCTGGTGAAGAACCAGGCCCAGAAACGTCAGACGGCAATCCGTAAAGCGCTGCCGGACGCCCTTGACCTCATGGTCATCTGCTCGGAGGCCGGTCTCAGTCTGGATGCCACCCTGATGCGGGTGGCCAAGGAAATGGACAAGACAGCCCCGGAGCTTGCCGATGAGTTCAGCCTCACCGGCCTTGAGCTAGGCTTCCTTCCCGACCGCCGCACTGCCCTTCAGAACCTCGCCCTCCGCACCGACCTGACGGTGATCCGCGGCATGGTCGGAACACTGCTGCAGGCCGAGCGTTACGGTACGCCGC
Organism: Pelagibius sp.; assembly: GCF_028281305.1. Taxonomy (GTDB): domain Bacteria; phylum Pseudomonadota; class Alphaproteobacteria; order Kiloniellales; family Kiloniellaceae; genus Pelagibius. The sequence continues at coordinate 19,046 of NZ_JANQKD010000016.1, forward strand.
TGGCTCACTCCCTGCGTGTCCTCTCGGCAGAGTCCCGCGAGGAGCGGGCCATGAAAGCTGAGGAGAAAGCGGCCCGCCTGCCGGCGCTCCTGACCGTCCCGATGATCATCTTCATCCTGCCGCCGTTGTTCATCGTTCTGATCGGCCCCGCGGCACTGCGGACGATCGACGCTCTCTCGAACATGTAGCCAGCGCCGAGCGGCGGCTGGACGGCGGCTGAACGGCTCCGGCCTGCGCCTACAGCACCGGCGCCAGAAGCCGCGACAGGCTGACCCCGAAGCGGAACCAGACCGATTTATCGTCCAGTTCGCCGGCTATGACCCGGCGGCTGACGGCAAAGTCAGCCAGAAGCATGGTCTTGACCTGATTCGCAAAGGCCGGGTCGAACACCACCAGTGAGACCTCGAAGTTCAGCCGGAAGGAGCGATTGTCGAGGTTTGCCGTCCCGACGCTTGCCAGATCGTCATCGATCAACAGCACTTTCTGGTGCAGAAACCCGGCCTCATAGCGGTAGATTTCGATGCCCGCACGTTCTGCCATCGGATAGTGGGCATAGCTGGCCCAGTCGACCCAGACGTGATCCGCTTTCTCCGGCAGCAGCAAGCGGACCTCAACGCCACGCAGCCGTGCGAGCTGCAAAGCGGCCAAGGTCTGCTCATCCGGCACGAAGTACGGACTGGCGATCCAGATCCGGTGCCGCGCGGTGGAGATGGCCTCCAGGAAAAAAAGTGCGCAACTGTCCCAGTAATCGGCAGGGCCGGTCGGCAGGATGAGAGCCGCGCTCTCGCCCATGGCTTCCGCCGGGTCCCAGTTCAGCGCCGGAACTTCGCGCGCCGCCCAGTACCAGTCCTCGACGAAAGCCAGTTGCAAAGCCTGGACGCATGGCCCGAAAAGGCGGACATGGGTGTCGCGCCAGGGGCTGAACTGCCTGTCCCGCCCAAGATACTCGTCGCCGAAGTTGAAGCCGCCGAGAAACGCCAGGGATCCATCGACCACCAGGATCTTGCGGTGGTTGCGGAAGTTCAACTGAAACCGGTTCACCGGGCCCTGGGTCGTCGAGAAGGCCCGAACGTTCACGCCCTCCTTGCGCAGGTCGGCGGTGTAGCGCGCCGGGAGGCCGTGGCTGCCGATCTCGTCATAGAGGAAACAGACGTTCACACCACGCCTGGACAGGCGGGCCAGACGGGCCTTGAGGTCACGGCCGAGATCGTCGTCACGCACCAGGTATGACTGCAGCAGGACGTAGCGCTCGGCTTGGTCCATGGCCTCGAACATGGCGCCGTAGGCAGCGCAGCCGTCCTGCAGCAGATCGATCCGGTTGCCTGCGGTCACCGGCATGCCGGCCAGTTCTTCCAGCACCCCCAGGCGCGCCCCACCGACACCCCCGCGATGCCCGACCGCCTGCGACAGGCGCTGACGCAGCTCGGCAGCAATGTGGTGGATCTGCAGGTCGCCGCTGCGCCTGGCAGCCACGTAGCCATGGAACTTTCCGCGACCGAAAATCCAGTACAGCGGCAGCGCAAGGTAGGGAAAGGTGATCAGTGAGATCGTCCAGGCCACTGCCCCCTGGGCGGTGCGCGTCCGCACGACCGCATGCAAGGCAGAGAACAGGCCGGAGAAGTGGATAAGGCCCGCCAGAAGGGCCAGGATGACCCAGGCATTCTCGCTCTGAAACACGGACAAGGACGTCACCGGACCTGTTCACATCGACGCATGCTTTTACCGCGCCGTCGCATCGACCGCAGCAAAAAGCGGTGCGGTCAGGCCTCTTCCTCGACCTTAGAGATCCTGGGCTGCGGTTTCGCGGCTGTCTCGAACCTCCAGCAGCGCAGCCTGGAGATCCTCTGTACGGGCCGGCTTACGCAAAGACTTGAATCCGTTTGCGGCGATCTCGCGCCGCGGTTCCACGCCCTGATCGGCGGTGACGATCAGCACCGGGACCTCTCGGCCGCAGAGGCGCCGCAGCCGGACCGCCACCTCAACCCCGGTGACATGATTGGGAAGCCTGTAATCCGCAACGATCAGGTCGATCGGCGCCTCGGCCGCCTGCAGCCGGACGCAGGCCTCGTCGTAGTCGGTGGCAACATGCACGCCACAGCCCCAGGACTGCAGGACCATGGCCATGCCCTTCTTGCTCTGCACATCGTCTTCAACGACAAGGACCTGAAGTCCCTCGGCCAGAAACGCTTCCTCGACCTTCTTTGGCACCGCCGGCAGCGGCCTGGCCGGACCCTCCGCGGCCTCCAATTCGACCGCGAACATGCTGCCCCGGCCAACGACGGAATCGACGATAATCTCATGCCCGAGAATGTCGGCCAGGCGCCGGACGATGGAAAGGCCCAAACCTACGCCTTTACGCCGGTCACGCGCCGGATTGTCCAGCTGGTGGAACTCCTCGAAGATGGCTTCGCGCTTGGATGCCGGAACGCCCGGCCCGGTGTCCCAGACTTCGATGCGGATCCGCCCGGCCCGGCGCCGGCAGCCGACCAGGACCTTGCCCGTCTGTGTATAGCGCAGCGCATTGGACATCAGATTGCCGAGGATCCGTTCCAGGAGGTCCGGATCGCTGTGGACCATCTGGCTGCTGGGCACCATCCGCAGCATCAGTCCACGGTCTTCCGCCTGATGGGCGTAAACCCTTTGGAGGCCGTCGAGCATCCGCTGAACTGCAACAGCCTGGAAGTGCCCCTCAAGCTGACCGGTCTCCAGTTCCGAGATGTCCAGTAGGGCATTCAGCAGACGACCTGCCGCCTCGGACGCCTCGCGAATGTCCGCAACGATATCGCTTACGTCGTCATCCTGGACCGTCGCTTCCAAAGCAGCCACGAACAGCTCAATGGCATGGAGGGGTTGGCGCAGGTCGTGGCTGGCAGCCGCAAGGAAACGGGTCTTGGCCTCATTCGCCGTCTCCGCTGCTTTGCGTGCCCTTTGCAGTTCGGTGATATCCGAAATGACACAGGCGGTGCCGCCGTCGCGGGTTCGCCGTTCGGTAATCAGAAGCGAGCGCCCGTCATTCCAGTCCTGCTGCAGAAAGCTCTCCGCCGCCCGATGATGGGCAAGGCGCTGCTGGACCCAGGCCTCGGCAGCCTCCGGATCGTCCAGACCGGGGACATAGCCATTCTTGACGTTGGTGCGAATGATGTCCTCAAAGGTGGCGCCCGGAACGATATGCGTGCCCCGATTTTCAGAGGGATGTCTGTAGGTTTGGTTGCAGAGAACGAGGCGGTCCTCGGCGTCGAACAGGGCGAAGCCCTCTGACAGACTTTCGATTGCGTCAATCAGGCGCGCTTCGGCCGCCTCTGCATGCCGCCGCGCCTCGATCTCCGCTGTCTCGTCCTCAGCCACGCCCCGATAGCCGCTGAAGCGGCCGCTGCGGTCATAGTGCGGCTTCCCGTTGATCCGCCAGTGATAGCGGTCTCCCTTGGCATCGGTGAAGGCCGCGCGCAGGTCGCGGATCGGGCGGCGCGCCCTGAAGTCCTCATGGAAGCCGCGCCAGTAGGGATCCTTGAGGATGTCGGCGCCGAAAAGTTCCCAAAGAGTACAGCCAACCGCCTCTTCAGCGCTCGGCCGCGACGGGCCGCTCGCCGTCTGAATGTCGAGAAAGGAGGAGATCCTCAGATCCTGGTCCATTTCCCAGAATCCGCCCGGCCCCGACTCGGCAAAGTCCTTGAACCGTTGTTCGCTGTCCTTCAGGGCATCTTCGGCTTGCACGCGCTCTGTGATATCGAGCCGGATCCCGATGAAGCCGCCCGCCTCCACAGGATGGTTGCGCGCTTCGATCCATCGGCCCTCGCTGGTTTTGGTGCGGAAGGTCGGATGGCTCATGACGTAGCGCGGCATCTCCTTCTGGCCCAGAGGCACCTCGTCCGCCGCCATAACCGAGAACTGGTCCCGGTCGAAGGCCAGCTTCATCAGATCGCTGTAGTCCGCACCGGGACAAATCTCCTCAGCCAGTCGCGGAAACAGCTCACGATACTTGCTGTTGCAGAGGATCAGCTTTCCGTCCGTGTCGTACCAGACGAAGCCATCGGTCATGCTCTCGATCGATTCGGACAGCAAAGCCTTGGTCCGCGCCGCTTCCAGCTCGCTCTGGAAGAGCGCCCGTTCGGCACGCTTGCGCTCCGTCATGTCGCTTCCGAGCGAAGCCAGACCGATGACGCCTCCTTTGGCATCGCGCCTGGGAAACTTGATGGTCAACACCGTCCGCTTGCCGCCTTTGGTCTGCACCACCTCTTCCTGGATCAACAAACGGCCGCTTTTCAGGACCTCCTGATCGGCCCGTCTGACCTTCTCGGCCCACTCGGAATTGGCGGATATCTCAGCCGGAAGGCGTCCGTAGATCTCTTGCGGCGTAAGGCCGTGGACTTCGCAGAGCTGACGGCTCACCGCCATGTAGCGGCCTTCGGAATCCTTGATGTTCATATAGAGCGGCGCATGCTCGAAAATCATGCGCAGGCACTCCTCGCTGTCCCGCAGGGCCTGCTCCACCTTGCGCCGCTGGGTCACGTCGGAGGAGATCGTGCCGATTCCCAAAAGGGCGCCGTTGCGCGAGATCACCGGGAACTTGATGGTGATAGCCTCAATGGCACCGTCCTGAAGCGGGATCGACTCCTCAAAAACAATCGGCTTGCGGTCTCCCAGAACCTCCCGATCAATGCGCAGGTTGCGCTCCACCCATTCATCCGCAACACCCAGGTCGGTGACTCGCTTGCCGGGGAGCTCCTCCCGCTTTTTCCCGTAGATCTCGGCAAAACGCTGGCTGGTCGCCACATAGCGGCCCTGCATGTCACGAAAGCACATTTCCATCGGCGAGTGCTCGAGCACGGCACCGAACTGTGCTTCGCTGAGGGTCAGGGCCGCCTTCAGGTCCTCAACGCTGTCCTGGAGTGTCAATGTGACGGACCATCCGGCACCGCTGCCCAGGGGCATGCCAAGGGGTGCCCACTCCAGGCGAAAGAGGCCGGCACCGCAATCGGGCCCCGCCAGCCTCGCTGTCTGGACGAAGGAGGAACCGAGCGAGAAGCCGGCAAAGCGGTCCTGCCCTCGGTCAGAATCAGGGTCATCACCAACTTCGGCCTCCAGGATCGAAGACAGGTCCGCCGGCTGCGCCGCAGAGGGCGTCAGACCGGTCAGATCAATAAAGGCCTGGTTGCCATAAATCAGCTGCGGTTCGTTGTCGCCCTCCCGCCAGGTCGCAACGGCAACCGGCAGCGGCAAGCGTTCCAGGACCCGCTCTGCGAAGTCCGGCAGGACCCACTGATCCTGGACTTGGGACTGTCCACCCACTTGCATGGCTTAGCTCAGCGATCTTCCCGTTTAAGCGTCTCTGCGCTGCGGATGTTGCTTCATGAGAGACTGCCGCGGCACCCGCTTCTGCCCCGGCGTGCGCTGATTCCGCCGGCAATGCTCCTGCATGATCCATCCAGCATCAAGAACCATAAAGGAACGGTTAACCATATTGAAGCGGCACAGGTTTCCGCTTAACGAAAGCGCAAGGCGTCCTGGGCGATGATTGACGCGGTCGATGATATCAAGGACGGGACGTATTTCCATGCCGAAGTACGACGTAATGCTTCAGCTTGACGACGATGAGCATCAGATCCACCTGGAGATTTACCAGCAGGTCGTCAGTGCCCACGAGCAGAGCGACGAAGAAGTCGTGCACCGGGCAAAGCAGCAGTTCCGCCACTGGGCCGAGGCGCGCGGGCCGGAATGGAAGTTCGTCGCCCTGCGCGTGCCCTTCGCGATGGTGACCGACAGCGAGATCAGAGTCACACCATAGCAGGCAGCAGCTTGGCCCCTACGGCCGCTCCACGACAAAACACGGCTGGCCGCGCGCGGTGAGGGTCGTACAGGCGTCCTCAGCCTGCACCTGAGAGGCGAATCCACCGGCCTGAACCCGGAAGAAGACCCCGCGGTCGCCCAGCTTGGCCTCTTCCACGACCAGCCGCAGCGGCCCCAGGACCTCGGGATAGCCGCGTTTCAGACGATCCCACTCGCCGGCCACTTTGGCCTGATCCTGGATCGCCGAGATCTGGACCAGAATGGTGCCCGGTGGCGCGTCCCAGAAGTCCGCCGGAGCATCGGAAACGGGCCCTGCGGAGGTTGCGGCCGGCGCAACCGGCGTGGGATTCTGCCCCGCTGCGCCGGGCGACAGCTTGGCCTGTGGTCCTGGCACCGGCTCAATGCCAGAAACGGGCCCAGACGCGGGCCCAGACGCGGGCCCGGGCGCCGGCTGAGGCGCTGCCTCCTGTGCCGACCCCGGCGCGGCAGCCTGTTCCTGAGAGGCTGGCGCCGGCACGGGCGCCGGTTCCACCGCGGCGACCTGCGTGGCTGGTGCCTGCGTCGGCATCGTCGGCGGCGGTGGCAGAGAGGGCCGCTGGCGCGCCGGTTTGGCCGCAGCCTCGACGGGCTCGGCTGTGCCGTCACCGCCCGCCGTGTCATCCGCCGCCTGCGCGGCAGCCGCAGGCACCTCTTGGGCCGCCCCCGCGCCCTGGGGCGGCAAGGCTTCAGCACTGACCGTCTCGACGGGCGCAGCCGCCACTCTTGGCGGCGCGATGGAGGGCGCCGCAGGCGCTCCCCCGGAGCGCCCCTGAGCCTCCAGGAGGCGCTGGCGGGCGCGCTCACGGATCAGTTCAGCCTCGGTCGGCGGGCGCTCGGAAGACTGGGCGCTTTCGAAGGTCAGACGCTCGGCGCTGTAGGTTCGGGGTTGATCCTCGGCGACCAACCCCTCGGCAAGCTGCTCACGCTCGAACTGCCGCTCGCCGCCGTCGAAATCCAGATCTCTTGACCAGGCTTGAGGCTCGCTGGGCTGCGGCGGTGGCGGGGCTTGACGCTGCGCCTCTGGAACCAGCGCCGGGTCGGAGTCCGGCGGCGGGCCCATCTCTATGGTGCAGGCGCCCAGAACGGCCACGCACAGGCCGCCCGTCAGGCCTGTGGTCAGCAGACCGCGAATCAGTCCCTTTCGACGGCGCTTCGACCGGCGAGCCGGATCTGCGCCAAATGTCCTTGCAACCCCCTTGTCCATAAGGGGGAAGGTACGACCCTGCGAGGGCGCCGACAAGGGCTTGCAGCAGCGCGTCAGTGGGGCAAAAGCGTTAACCTTGCGGGGCCGCGGAACCCGGCGCCCTACTCCGCTGCGGGACTGGCCGGCTCATCCGGCTGAACGATCACGGGCTGCATCTCCTGGAAGGTCTCAACCGAGAGATGGCAGGCGATCTGGTGCCCGGGCGACGGCTCGTAGACCGGCGGAGCCTGGGTCTCGCAGACGTCCCCGATCTTCCGCGGGCAGCGGGTGTTGAAGGGGCAGCCCGTCGGCGGATTGGTGACCGACGGCAGGTTGCCTTCAAGAATGATCCGCTTCTTCTCGATGGAGGTATCCGCGATCGGCACGGCCGAAAGCAGCGCCTCAGTGTAGGGGTGATAAGGCGGCGTAAACACCTCGTCGGTCGTCCCCTGCTCGACGATGTTGCCCAGGTACATCACCACCACGCGGTCCGCCAGATAGCGCACCAGGCTGAGATCGTGGCTAATGAACAGCAAGGTCGTCCGATAGGTCTTCTGGATGTCCATAAGCAGCCCCGTCACCGCCGCCTGCACGGAGACATCGAGAGCCGAGACCGGTTCGTCGGCGACCACAGTGGAGGGATTGCCGGCGAAGGCGCGCGCGATTCCGACGCGTTGCTTCTGGCCGCCGGAAAGCTGGCGCGGCCGCCGCCGTGCAAACTCACGGGGCAGCTTCACGAGGTCGAGCAGTTCCATAACCCGCGCCTCGACCTTGTCCTTGTCGGTGTGAACGCCGAACTTGCGGATCACCCGGGCGAGCTGAGAGCCCACCGTGTGGCTGGGGTTCAAGGTATCGAAGGGGTTCTGAAAGACCATCTGCATGGAGCCGATCTGCTCCGGCGAGCGGTTCTGGACCTCTTCCTGCGAGATGTCCTTGCCGTTGAACACCACCTTCCCTTCGGTGGCGGTCTCCAGGCCCATCAGGACTTTGGCGAAGGTGGACTTGCCGCAGCCCGACTCGCCGACGATCGCGACCGTTTCGCAGGCGCGGGCATCGAAGGAGATGCTCTCGTTGGCCTTCACGTGACGCACCCGATTGCCTTTGACCATCGCGGCGATCGAGTTGTCCGTCACCTCGTAGTACTTCTTCATGTTGTCGATGGAGAGCACGACTTCGCCCGCCTCCATCTCGCTCGCCCCGACGCCTTCGGGGTTGTAGCTGTCCCAGTCAATCTGCTGCCAGCGCCGGCAACGGACGCTGTGGCCCGGCTCGTTCGGGACCTCCGTCATGTGGAGGCCCTCCTGGTCGCAGGTGCCGGCCTGGAAGAAATCGCAGCGCGGCCCGAAATAACAGCCCTGGGGCCGCTGATGGGGCAGCGGCAGCTGGCCGCGGATCGGCACCAGTGGGCGCGCGGTCTTGTCGGCGCCGGGCAAGGGAATGCAGCCGAACAGCCCCTTCGTATAAGGGTGGCGCATGTGGTCGAAAACTTCACTCACCGATCCATGTTCGACCACGACACCGGAATACATGACGTTGACTCGGTTGCAGGTCGCCAGGATCAGGCCGAGGTTGTGCGAGATGTAGACCATGGAGGTGTTAAAGCGGCCGGCGATCTCGCCGATGAGTTCTACGATGCCGGCCTCCACCGTCACGTCGAGCGCGGTCGTCGGCTCGTCCAGCAGCAGCAGCGAGGGATTGGACAGCAGCGCCATGGCGATGACCACACGCTGCTGCTGGCCCCCCGAGATCTGGTGCGGATAGGCGGCCATAACGCGTTCGGGGTCCGGCAGCTTGACGTCGGCCAGTATCTGCCGCGCGCGCTCGTAAGCTTCCTTCTCGCTGATGTTCTCGTGGCAAAGCGGCACCTCCATCAACTGGCGCCCCAGGGTCATGCTGGGGTTCAACGAGGCCATGGGCTCCTGATAGACCATGGAGATCTCGTTCCCGCGCAGCTGACGCAATTCCTCCGGGCTGAGGGTCGAGAGGTCGCGGCCCTTGTAGAGCACCTGGCCGCCGACGATGGCGCCGTTCTTGCCCAGGTACTGCATGATCGCCATGGCGACCGTCGATTTGCCGCAGCCGGACTCGCCGACCAGGCCGATCGACTCGCCCTGATGGAGGGTCATGTTGAAGTCGATGACCGCCGGGATCTCGCCGGCCCTGGTGAAGTAGGAAATGCAGAGATCCCTGCATTCCAGCACCGGGCCGTCGTAGGTGTTGCTGCCGTTCTCCATGATGCCTTCTCCCTAGTCCCGCAGCGAGACTTCGCGCAGGCCGTCGGCCAGCAGGTTGAACCCCAGGACCAGCGACGAGATGGCGATACAGGGGAAGATCGCCATGTGCGGCATGAACTGGATGAAGGCCCTGGCTTCGGTGATCATCTTGCCCCAGTCCGGATCGGGCGGCGGCAAGCCGAGACCGAGAAAGCCCAGGGTGCCGATGGTGATGATCACGTAGCCCAGACGCAGGCAGCCATCGACAATGAGCGGTCCCCGCGCGTTCGGCAGGATTTCGACCAGCATGATGCGCCAGGCCGACTCACCGCGGGTTTCCGCCGCGAAGACGTACTCCCGGTTCCGCAGGTCCAGCACCAGCCCGCGAACGATACGCATGATGCCCGGCGCCGAGGCGAAGGTAACGGCGATGATGATGTTGATCCCCGAGGCGCCGATGGTGGCGATGATGATGATGTAGAGCACCAGCACCGGGAACGAGAGAATGACGTTGGCGATGAACGACAGGACATCGTCCGTCAGCCCGCGGCGATAGCCCGCCGCCAGGCCCATCGGGATCCCCACCGCATAGGCGCAGAGCGTCGCCAGAGGCGCGTAGAGCAGCACCTGGCGCGAGCCGTGAATGATGCGCGAGAGAATGTCGCGGCCCAGCTGGTCGGTTCCCAGCCAGTGAGTCCCGCTGCCGTCCAGTGCGGGTCCGCCCGGCAGGGTCATCGGCGCCCCCGTCGCGTTGGGCGGGAACGGTGCGATGACGTCCGCAAGAAGAGCAACGACCGCCCAGAACACGATGATGCCAAGACCCACCATGCCGACCCAGCTCTCACGGATCAGCGCGGCGCCCTTGATCAGGCGCAGGATCGCCGGTTCCCGGCGCATCGACGATATGGCTTGATCCGTCATTGCGCCCTCCTAGCTGAACCGGATACGGGGATTGAGGTAGGTGTAGCCGATATCGGCCAGGGTCTGCGTGCCCACGGCAACGAAGACCGCCACCATGGCACAGGCCTCGATCAGGAAGATGTCCTGGTTCAGCGAGGCCTCCAGCAGGAGCGACCCGAACCCCTTATAGGCGAAGAAAACCTCGACCACGATCACACCCGAGAGCAGCCAGTTGATCTGCAGCATGATGACCGTGAAAGGTGCAATAAGCGCGTTGCGCAGCGCGTGCTTGCGGATCACCGCGCCATAGGGCAGCCCCTTCAAGACAGCCGTGCGGATATAGTGCGTCATCATGACCTCGGCCATGGAGGCGCGGGTCATGCGCGCGATATAGCCGAAGTCATAGAGCACCAGCACCATGATGGGCAGGATCAGCTGGGTCCAGTCGAACCCGGAAGACATGGAACTGGTGCCGGGAAGCCCCCAGCCGATAGCCTGGGGAAGGTAGAAAACGAAAAGCGCCGAGAGCAAAGGCGCGGAGGCGAACTCCGGCACCGAGGTGGTGACAATGGAGCCGACCGAGACTGTCCGGTCCGTGCCGGAGCCCTCGCGCATGCCGGCAAGGACGCCCAGGAACAGCCCGATGAGCGAGGCGATCAGGAGCGCCCAGAAACCGAGGATTGCGGTGTTCCAGATGCGCTCCGGCAGGATTTCCGACACCGGAACCTTGAAGCGAACGGAATCCCCGAAATCGCCAACCACAGCGTTGCCGAGCCAGCGCGCATAGCGCACCGGCAGCGGGTCGAAGTACCCGTTGTTCTCCAGCCAGATCTCCCGCTGCTGGTCGGAGCTGTAGGCGCCGAGCACCTTGACGGCGACCCCTTCGACGTTGATCTCCAGCAGCAGGAACAAAAGGAGCGACACGACAAGCATGGTCAACACCATGGTCCCGATGCGTCGCGCTATAAATATCAGCATCGCTTCCTAGCCTTCCCGTCCCCCGACGCGGCCCCCCGGCTGTTGTCTGCGCTCTCTGGCCGTCCCGGTCATACGAAGCGGTGGCGCGGCGCTGCCCCGCCACAAAAGAAAGGGGCCGCAACGTCCCTCCGTTGCGGCCCCACAAACCTCACGCCAGCCAGACCGTGTTGAACTGGTGATAGCGTGTCGGATGAGTGCTGTAGCCCTTGACGTTGTCGCGCGCGGCAGTGAAGACCGAGCGGAAGAAGGGCTGCACCATGACGGCGTCGTCCTGGAGGATCTGCTCGACCTTCACCATGGCCTTGCGGCGTTCCTCCACATCCAGGATCGACTCGGCCGCTTCAAGCGCCGCGTCGAACTCCGGATTGCTGTAGCTCGACTCGTTCCAGGGCACGCCCGAACGGTAGGCCAGGGCCAGCGCCATGGTGCCGAGCGGACGGTGGGTCCAGGAGGTGATGCTGAAAGGAGCCTTGTCCCAGACCTCCCAGTACTGCGCCGCCGGCATCACATTGATGTTGATGTCGATCCCGGCCTCGGCGACCTGTTCCTTCAGCACCTGCAGGGAGTCCTGTTCCCAGGTGCCTTCGGTGTTGCCGACGTTACAGGTGACCTTAATGCCGTCCGCATAGCCGGCTTCCGCCAGCAAGGCCTTGGCCTTGGCCACGTCCCGCTTCAGTGGCGGCAGTTCCGCATACTCCGGGTGCACCTGGGAAACATGGTGGTTCTCACCCATCGCCCCGAGGCTGCGGTAGGCCAGCTTCAGGATCTGATCGTTGTCGGCAGCGGCAACCATGGCCTTGCGCACCAGCGGATTGTCGAAGGGCGCTTCCGTCACCTTCATGCGGATCACGCCCGTCTGGGCCGTGACGACCTGGGAGATGAAGACACCGGGCACACGCTCCGCAATCTCGATCGTGGAGATGTCGAGGTTGTAAAGCGCATCGACCTGACCCGAAGCGAGTGCGGCAATGCCCGCCGAAGCATCCTGGCCGGTGTCGATGTAGTGGATCTCGTCGAGATAGACCTCGCCACCCCAGTAGGGCTCGCTGCGCTTGCGCAGAACGCACTTCTCGCCGACCGCAAAGTCGGCCAGCTCGAACGCGCCGGTGCCCACCGGGTTCTTGGACAGATCACCGCCGTCTTTCGTGAAGTTCCGGTGCACAATCGCGGTCGGATAGTTGTAGAGGTTCTCCGGCATCGAGAGCACCGGCGAATTCAGACGCACGCGCACGGTGTGGTCATCGACTTTCTCGACCGCACCTTCGGTCATGCGCTTGCCCATCTTGGGGTTGCCGGCGTCGTCTTTCTCGCCGGTGTCGTAGTCCTCGGTCATGGCCGAGAACAGGCCGAGGTTCGACGATCCCGTCGCCGGATCGAGCCAGCGGGTGAAATTGAAGACCACGTCGTCGGCGTTGAAGTCGTCGCCGTTGCTCCACTTGACGCCCCGGCGCAGGTTGAAGGTCCAGGTCTTCAGATCGTCCGAAGCTTCCCAGCTTTCGGCCAGATAGGGCCGCGTGATGTTGTCGTTGCCGGTGATCGTCAGGTACTCGACGATGTGGCGCGCCTGATTGGACATCTCGGTCCAGTCGTAGGTGGCCGGATCGACCATCTGCTGGACCTGCATGGCAACCCGCAGCACGCCGCCCTTCTTCGGTGTTTCCGCAGCGGCTTCCTTGAACATCCCGCCGGTCGGGTCGCCGGCGAAGGCATAGGCGGAGGCGGCCGACACGCCGAGGAACGCGCTGAGACGCACGAACTCGCGACGGTCCATCTTGCCGCTCTTGAACTGCTCACAGAGCGTCTCGACGCCCGGATGGAGCGGCTTACCGTTGATGGTCTCTAACTCTTTGGTCATATGCATGTCTCCCTGATGATCTTGTGTCGGAGCCTGCCGGCGGCCGCGCATGTTCAGCCCGTGGCCCAGTCTGGTCCAGATAATCCTCCACCGCTCCCCGCGTAGTCTACCCGTGCGGAAGCCGCGGGTGAATTCTACAATCCGGATCGGTGGATTCCTGTCATAACCGTGTTCAAGTGCTCCCAATCGGCTTGGTGCAACCCGACGGGCAGAACAAACGACATGGTTGTCGCCGCGCTGGAGATGTTCAGCTGCGCCGCATGACGGTGTTTTCGTTGCCGTTTGCGCCGTTTGCCGCAGTCCTGCGGCGCCCACCGTTAACGCCCTTGCTCTGACCGCTGGACTGACTGTGTCAGCGGGTGTCCGCAAACCCCGGGTTTTCCCTGTTCCTCAAAAAAGCTTCTCTTTAGTTGTGCCGCCACAAACCTTCCCTGGGCGGCTTGCTGGCTCGTTTTTGTCGTTTTCAACCAAAAGCCTAGCAAACTTTATCGTCGCCCGAAACCCGCGAGTTGTAGGTTTGCGACAGTCCCTGAGCCATAAGCGACCCTCCTCCGGGGACGCTGGGCGGCCCCGTGCGCGCCCTGCCCCACAGGCGCCTCCCCCGTGGAGGCCTCCCGGAACGCACCTGCTAGCGGCTCTCGGTCGTGACCACCTGGACTTCGCTCTCGAGTGTCCGGTGAACGGGGCAGCGGTCCGCAATCGCCAGCATGCGTTGACGCTGGCTCTCATCCAGATCGCCGGTGATCTCGATCGTGCGCTCGATGCGGTCGATCTTGCCGTCCTTGGTTTCGCATTCCTCGCAGTCGACCGCGTGAATCTTCTCGTGGGTCAGCGTGACCCGCACCGTCTCGAGCGGCAGCTTCTTATGCTCTGCATACATCCTGATGGTCATGGAGGTACAGGCCCCCAGTCCCGCCAGCACCAGGTCATAGGGCGAGGGTCCGGAATCGAGGCCGCCATAGCTTTCCGGCTCGTCGGCGCGCAACTGGTGTGGCCCGGCGGCGATCGCCTGGGTGAAGCGGCCCTCCCCGGTCTCCTCGACCACAACGGTCCCATCCTTGGCCCGCGGCGGCGCAGTCTTGCCATCGTTACCCAGGTAGCGTGCAGCCCAGGCACCCAAGACCTGGGCGACGTAAATGGCGTCTTCCTTGCGGCTGAGCAGATGATCGGCATCGTCCAGCGAGACAAAGCTCTTCGGGTGCTTGGCGGCGGTGAAGATCTTCCCGGCGTTGTCGATGCCGACAGTCTGGTCGCGGGGCGCATGAAACACGATGAGGGCTTTCTTCATGCCTGCGATGGCGGCTTCCAGGCGCTGCGCCTCGATGTCCTCAAGGAACTGCTTCTTGATGCGGAAAGGGCGGCCGACCAAGAGGACCTCCGCCTCTCCGGCGGCCTCGATCTCCTCGCGCGCTTCGGTGAAATGATGCGCCACATGGGCCGGCTCCGCAGGGGCGCCGATGGTGGCCACGGCCACCGCCTCCGGCACCTGGCCCGCCGCCGCCAAGACCGCCGCGCCGCCCAGGCTGTGGCCAATGATGAGCTTCGGCGCCTGCCGCGTCTCCCGCAGATAATCGGCGGCCCGGACCAGATCGCCGACATTCGATGAAAAGTTGGTGTTGGCGAAATCGCCTTCACTGGCGCCGAGGCCGGTAAAGTCGAAGCGCAAGACGGCGATGCCCTGCTCTGCCAGGGCCCCGGCAATGCGCGCCGCGGCAAAGATGTCCTTGGTGCAGGTGAAGCAATGGGCAAACAAGGCATAGGCTCGGGGCGGACCGGCCGGGAGTTCCAGGCGTGCCGCCAGCATCTCTCCGCCCGCACCCGGAAAGGTCAGTTTCTCACTCTTCATCGCCATGCGTCCCGTCTCCCAGATCTGCCGGATTGGCGGGTTCCCGATCACCCGCAGTCCTGCGGATCCGACCATGATGCCTGTGTCTTTGGCAAGGCTGCCGGCGGGAAGCCGTGAAAGCGGTTTGGCCAAGCATCGCCGCTCGACTATGGTCCCGCTGGCTCTCACTGCCTGACATGGCGGTAGGCAAACGAACCGGTCCGCAACGTTTCAGGAAGACAGGCATGAGCAAAGCCGGCGATCGCGCAAACCCCCGCCTGCGGCCCGACGAGCGCATCGAGATCATCGAAAGGACCACGCCCTTCAAAGGCTATTTCCAGGTCGACCGTTACCGTCTGCGCCATCGCAAGTTCGATGGCGGCTGGACCGACGAGATGGCGCGGGAGATCTTCGAACGCGGCCATGCCGCAGCCGTGCTGCTCTACGATCCAAAGATGGATCACGTGGTTTTGATCGAGCAGTTCCGCCTCGGCGCCCATACGGCAGGCCTGGAGCCCTGGCTCATCGAGGTGGTGGCGGGAATCATCGATCCCGGCGAAACCGCCGAAGCGGTGGTGCGGCGCGAGGCGGTCGAGGAGGCCGGCTGCGAAATCACCGCGCTCCACCCCATCGGCCAGTTCCTGGCCACGCCCGGCGGCTCCTCGGAAAGCCTTGTGATCTTCTGCGGCCGGGTCGACGCCTCCAAGGCCGGGGGTATCCACGGCCTCGACCATGAAGGCGAGGATATCCGCGTGCTGCCCATGAGCCGCGCGGCGGCCGAACAGAAGCTCGCCGAGGGAGCGATCCTCAACATGACCGCCGTCCTGGCCCTGCAATGGCTGGCCTTGAATTACACTGAACTTATGCGTATTTGGAAGTAATCTACGGCGCTATAGTGCGAATAGGGCCGTGCCGCCGCGCTTTCCCGGGCCGGCGGGCGGTTTTGCATGCCGGTTAACCTCTCCCGGGCGGGGAGTCCCAAGGTCGGGGAAGCCAACAAGGAAAACAGAGACATGGATGTCTGCGACGGATTTGTCGGTGCCATCGGCAATACGCCCCTCATTCGCCTGCGCAAGCTCTCAGAGGAGACCGGCTGCGAGATCCTGGGCAAGGCCGAGTTCCTGAACCCAGGCGGCTCGGTGAAGGACCGCGCCGCCTGGGCCATCATCAAGGACGCCGAGGAGCGCGGCGTCTTGCGTCCCGGCGGGACCATCGTCGAGGGCACCGCCGGCAACACCGGGATCGGCCTGGCTCTGGTGGCCCGCGCGCGGGGCTATCGCACGGTGATCGTTATCCCAGACACCCAAAGCCAGGAGAAGAAGGACATCCTGCGGATCTCGGGAGCCGAGCTCCGAGAGGTGCCGGCCGTGCCCTACCGCGACCCGGAGAACTACGTCCATGTCTCGGAGCGCCTGGCCAAGGAGCTGGCCGAAAGCGACCCGAACGGGGCAATCTGGGCCCAGCAGTTCGACAACACCGCCAACCGGCGCGGCCACTACGAGACGACAGGGCCGGAAATCTGGGACCAGACCGACGGCACGGTGGACGGCTTTGTCTGCGCCGTCGGGACCGGCGGGACCCTGGCGGGGGTCTCCGCGGCGCTGAAGGAGCGCAACAAGAACGTCGCCATCGGCCTGGCCGACCCCATGGGGGCGGCGCTTTACCACTACTATGCCCACGGCGAGCTGAAGGCCGAGGGCAGTTCCATAAGCGAAGGCATCGGCCAGGGCCGCATCACAGCCAACCTTGAAGAGGCGGAGATCGACCATCCCTTTCAGATCCCGGACAGCGAGGCGATCCCCGTGGTCTTCGACCTGCTGGAGCACGAGGGGCTCTGCCTCGGCGCCTCCAGTGGCATTAACGTGGCCGGCGCCCTTCGGCTCGCCAGGGAGTTGGGCCCGGGCCACCGAATCGTTACAATTCTCTGCGACGGCGGGCTGCGCTATCAGAGCAAGCTTTTCAACCCGGCCTTCTTGCGCGAAAAAGGTCTGCCGGTCCCGGAATGGCTGTCCTGGCGCGGCTGAGCCACCGCGATCCTTGCACCAGTCCTCCGCGGACGGCACCGGCCCGTAAAGAGGCCCCGTGAAGGAAGATCGGAGAAGGTCAGGCAAGGAACGACGAGGACGATGGATCTGCTTTTTCGCGACGACCCCTATCTGAAGTCTTGTGAGGCGACCGTGGTGTCCGCCGGCCCCGAGGGCCTGCGCCTGGACCGGACGGTCTTCTATCCCATGGGCGGTGGCCAGCCGGGCGATACCGGCCGGCTGGAACTCGCCGACGGCAGCGTGCTGAAGGTCGTCGACACCCGCAAGGGCGAGACCCACGAAGATGTCGTGCATGTTCTGGAAGACGGCGCCGCCCTTCCCGCCCCCGGCACGGCCGTCACGGCGGAGATCGACTGGGAGCGGCGCCACCGCCTGATGCGCATGCACACCTGCCTGCACCTGCTGTGCTCCGTCATCACCGGCGACGTCACCGGCGGCCAGATCGGTGACGGCAAGGGCCGGCTGGACTTCAATCTTCCGGACACGCAGCTGGACAAGGAAGCGATCACCGCGGCGCTGAACCGCCTGGTGGAGGAGAATCACGCTGTCACTCCCCGCTGGATCAGCGATGCCGACCTGGCCGCGCAGCCGGATCTCGTGCGCACCATGTCGGTCAAGCCGCCGAGCGGCAGCGGCCAGGTGCGGCTGCTGGACATCCCCGGCGTCGATCTGCAGCCCTGCGGCGGCACCCACGTAGCGCGTACGGGAGAGATCGGCAGGGTCCGGGTCGGCAAGATCGAGAACAAGGGGCGGCAGAACCGCCGCGTCAACATCCTCTTCGACCAGTGACACCGCCGTCACGGCATCCCCGAACACCTTGAAGCAGCAAGACAGGGCTGGAAACGATGGTGGACTTCGACAAGGACGCTCTGGTCAGCACCGAATGGCTGGCCGCGAACATGCAGGCGCCGGACCTCAGGATTGTCGACGGCAGCTACTACCTGCCCAACGAAGGCCTCGACCCGCGCCGCGAGTTCGAAGTCCAGCACATTCCGGGAGCGGTGTTCTTCGATATCGATGAGATCAGCGACCCGGGCAGCGACCTTCCCCACATGCTGCCGCCGCCGCACATCTTCTCTTCCAAGGTGCGGCGCCTGGGGCTTGGCGATGGGCTGCGTATCGTCGTCTACGATCAGCGCGGCATCTGGAGCGCGCCGCGGGTCTGGTGGACCTTTCGCTACTTCGGCCACCACGAGGTGGCGGTCCTCGACGGCGGCCTGCCGAAGTGGCTGCACGAGAACCGCCCTGTCGAAGAAGGCCCGTCGGTCAGCGAGGAGCGGCACTTCACACCCCGGGCCAACAGCTTCCTTGTGCGCGACCGCGACCAGATCCTGGCCGGGCTGGGAGATGGCCGCGAACAGGTTATCGATGCCCGCCGGCGGAGCCGCTTCGAGGGCAGCGAGCCAGAACCCCGGGAGGGTATGCGCTCCGGCCATATTCCCGGCAGCCTGAATCTGCCCTTTACCGAGATCGTCGACCAGACCAGCCAGACCCTGCTGGCGCCGGATGCGTTGCGCCAGCGTTTCGAGGCCGAAGGGCTGAACCTTGCCCGCCCCGTCGTCACCTCCTGTGGGTCCGGAGTGACCGCCGGTGTGCTGGCTCTGGGGCTGCATCGCCTGGGACATCGGGAGACGGCGGTCTACGACGGCTCCTGGTCGGACTGGGGCCGGCCCGGCGACACACCCGTCGAAACCGGCCCGGCGGGATCAGCCGCCGCTTCCAAATAGAGGCGCCGGAATGGACGGGCTACGCCCCTATGAAGATGCCGATCTCGCCGGCTGCACCGATCTCTGGCAACGCTGCGGACTGACGGTCTGGTACAACGACCCGGCGGAGGACCTCGCCCTCTGGCAACGCAGCGAATGCGCAAGGATTTTCGTTGCGCCGGCGGACGGGCGCATCGTCGGCACCGTCTGCTGCGGCCACGACGGACACCGGGGCTGGCTCTACTATGTCGCCGTCGATCCTGAGCGCCGCGGCAGCGGCCTCGGGCGCCAACTCGTGCGCAAGGCCGAGGACTGGCTGGGCGGTCAGGGCATCCGGAAAATCCAGTTGATGGTCCGCGAGACGAACCGCGGCGTGCTCGATTTCTATGCGGCGCTCGGCTACGCCAGTACGCCCCGCGCCGTGATGGCGCGCTGGCTGGAACTGCCGTCCGACCCGCCCGAGGAGAGCCCGCTACCACCCGATCTCGCGGTTGCCGCAGGCCGCGATCTGAAGGTCAACTTCGTCATCACCTTTCTGGAGATGACGGAGCGCCCGCGGCTGACTCCGGTTCCGCCGCCGCCCCGCATCCAGGTTGCCTTGATGCGGGCCCACCGCCCGACGGTGGACTTCTACCGCTTCCTCTATCACGGCGTCGGTGCCGACTGGAACTGGTGGTACCGCCGCCAGATGGCGGATGAGGAACTGGCGGCGATCCTGGAGGACGAGCGCGTCGAGGTTTTTGTGCTCTACGTCGAGGGCGTGCCGGCCGGCTATTTCGAGCTGGACCGGCGCGACGCGCCTGACGTGGACCTCGCCTACTTCGGCATGCTGCCGCAGTTTGTCGGCCAGCGCCTGGGACCCTATCTGCTCTATCAGGCGATCGAGCAGGCCTGGAGCTACGAGCCCGACCGGCTGACGGTGAACACCAACACCATGGATCACCCCAAGGCCCTGCCGCTGTATCAGAAGTTCGGCTTTCAGCCGTATCGACAGGAACGGCTGGTCATGCCCGACCCCCGGCTGAACGGCGTTATCCCGGAGTAGCGCGCCGCCGGTCTTCCATCAGCCGCGCTGGCCTGGATCGCCTCCGCCCTGACCTTCTCTGGCGCGTTGCCTGGCCAGACGGTTCAGGCGCGCCGCCTCGCGCTGCTCCGGACTGCGGTAGTAGCCGCAGCCGCGGCACTGTTCCGGCGGCTGGCCGGCCTCCAGTGCGGCATCGATCCGGCGGCGCTGCTCCAGCACTGCCTCCAGGGGCGTCAGGCCGATCTTCCCGAGACCGTAGCGCACCGTGTCCTTGACCATGCAGCAGCTCGCGATGGCGCCGTGGCGGTCCACGTAGAGGGCGCCCTTGACCCAGGGACAGCCGTGCTCGGCAGCAAAGCGCCTTCCCATCTCGATGTAAAAGTGGCGCGTCCGGCGCGTCTCCGCCAGCATGGCGGCGATTTCCGGCGTCCCGCGCACAAGCCGCCGCATGCGCAGGGCGCCCTCCGGTTCCAGCAGCCGGGCCTCCATAGCCTTGTCGTAAACGCCGGTGTAGCTCTCCATCCGGTTCAAGGGCTGGAGCGTCGCCCCGCCGTCCATCCCGAGCCGGCGGTAGAGCGCAGCAACATCCGGCAGGGTATCGATGGTGTCCTTCAGCACGGTAACGGCAAAGCCGACGGTGGGGCGCTGCAGGCCGCGGGCGTTACGCGCCTGGCGCAACCTGGATATGCCGTCCTTGACCTTCTTCAGGATGCCGCCGCGGATCTCCTGAAAGGCGGCATCATCCGGCGATTCGATGGAAACGTAGATCGCCTCCATTCCGACATCGAGGATCGATGCCACCCGCTCCTCGGAGAGCAGGCTGCCGTTGGTGATCATGGACAGATGGATGCCCCTCGCCCGCGCCTGGCGCGCCATTGCGAAAAAGCCCTTGTGCAGCAGCGGCTCGCCCTCGCCCTGCAGTTCGATGTGTTCGAGGTCCGGCAGGCTGTCCAGCAGACGTTCGAAGTCGCCGGTGTCAAAGTCGCTCTGATCCATCTGCCGGCCGCTGCAGAAGCCGCAGGTGAAGTTACAGCGGGTCGTCGGTTCCACCTGCACGAAGACCACCTTGCCCGGTGCATCCCGCACGGCGGCAGACCCCTCGCGCTCAGCCGTTTCTTCCATCGCCTTGTCCGAATCAATTCATGACGGACGCCAGACTACCAGATTGCCGCAGCGCCGTGGTCCGTTCCTGCAGACAGAAGGGGCCGGGCGGCTTCTGCCGCACCGGCCCCTTCTCCCCCCCAAGGTGTCCCAATCAGTGATGCAAGATCTGGCTGAGGAACAGTTTGGTCCGCGATGACTGCGGATTGTTGAAGAACTCTTCCGGCTCGTTCTCCTCGATGATCTCGCCGCCGTCCATGAAGATCACCCGGTTGGCGACCTTGCGCGCGAAGCCCATCTCGTGAGTCACGCAGAGCATGGTCATACCGCTCTCGGCGAGGCTCACCATCACGTCCAGAACCTCGGAGATCATCTCCGGGTCCAGCGCCGAGGTCGGCTCGTCGAAGAGCATGATGCGCGGGTTCATGCAGAGCGAACGGGCGATGGCCACGCGCTGCTGCTGGCCACCGGAGAGCTGGCCCGGGTACTTGGCGGCCTGCTCCGGAATCTTCACCCGCTCCAGGTACTGCATGGCGATCTCTTCGGCTTCCTTCTTCGGCATCTTACGCACCCAGATCGGCGCCAGGGTGCAGTTCTCCATCACCGTCAGATGCGGAAAGAGATTGAAGTGCTGAAACACCATGCCGACCTCGCGACGGATCTCGGCGATGTTCTTCAGGTCGTTGGTCAGCTCGATCTCGTCGACGATGATCTTGCCCCTCTGGTGTTCCTCCAGACGGTTGATGCAACGGATCATGGTCGACTTGCCGGAGCCCGAGGGCCCGCAGATGACGATGCGCTCGCCCCGGTTGACCGTCAGGTTGATGTCCTTGAGGACATGGAAATCGCCATACCATTTGTGCATGCCGAGAATTTGGATCGCCACCTCATCGGAGATCGACATTTGCGTGGCAGCAGCATCTGACATCCCAGTTAACCTCCTCGTTCGGTCCGCAGCCGGGCGCCCCATTCAGCGGCGCCCGTTCAGCCGGCGCCGTTGCTAGCGCTTGTGACCGGTGTGCAGTTTCTTTTCCAGATAGATCGAATAGCGCGACATGCCGAAGCAGCAGACGAAGAACAGGATCGCCGCGAAGACGTAGACCTCCCAGGCGAGGCCCTGCCACTTGGCATCGGACAGCGCAGCACGGCCGACACCCAAGGCGTCGGTCAGGCCGATGATGATGACCAGCGTGGTGTCCTTGAAAAGCCCGACGAAGGTGTTGACGATGCCCGGGATCGAGATCTTCAGGGCCTGGGGCAGAACCACCAGGCGCATGGACTGCCAGTAGCGCAGCCCCATGGCATCGGCCGCCTCGGTCTGGCCTTTCGGGATTGCCTGCAGGCCGCCACGTACCACCTCGGCAATGTAGGCCGCCGAGAAGATGGTCACCATGATCAGCACCCGCAGCACCAGATCGAAGGTGGTGCCCGGCGGCAGAAAATAGTTGAGCATCGTCGAAGCGACGAACAACAGCGTGATCAGGGGCACCCCGCGGATGAACTCGATGAACATCACGCAGAGCGTGCGCACGATCGGCATGTTGGATCTTCGGCCCAGGGCCAAGAGGATGCCGAGCGGCAGCGACGCGGCAATGCCGGTCACCCCGATCACCACATTCAGCGTAAAGCCGCCGATCTTGCTGGTCTCGACCGGCTCCAGCCCCAGGCCGCCGACCAGCAGGAAGTAGCCGATGAAGGGGAACACAGCGGAGTAGATCAGCCAGCGGGACCGGAAGGGCGCCTTGTCCCAGAGGATGGGCACCAGCGCGATGAGGAAGAGGACGGCCAGCACGTCCACCCGCCAGCGCAGGTGCTCGGGATAGAAGCCGTAGATGAACTGCCCGAAACGGACGTCGACGAGGGCCCAACAGGCGCCCTGCCCCTGCTCCCGGCACTCGGCCCGCGAGCCGGCATCCCAGACCGCATCGAAGAACGCCCATTGGAGCGCACCCGGCACGATCAGGTAGAGGAAATAGATCGAGAGCAGGGTGAGCGCAACATTCAGGGGCGAGCTGAACAGGTTCTTGCGC
The DNA here is from genome assembly GCF_028281305.1 of Pelagibius sp. GTDB lineage: Bacteria > Pseudomonadota > Alphaproteobacteria > Kiloniellales > Kiloniellaceae > Pelagibius. The sequence goes on from NZ_JANQKD010000016.1 coordinate 41,729, forward strand.
ATCCAGACGATCGGCCCATGGGTCGCCATGGGCGGCGGCAGGTCGGGATGGGTTCCCGGCTCGTAGCGTTCGGTGGTGTCCGTCATCGCACCGCCTCCCTCAACGTTCAACCAGCGCGATGCGCCGGTTGTACCAGTTCATGAATGCCGAAATCAGCAGGGAGATGACCAGGTAGATCGACAGCACGATGATCATCACCTCCATCTCCTTGCCCGTCTGGTTCAGGGTGATGCCGCCGAAGGTGGCGACGATATCCATGTAACCGATAGCGATGGCGAGGGAGGAGTTCTTGGTCAGGTTCAGATACTGGCTGGTGAGCGGCGGCACGATCACCCGCAGCGCCTGCGGGATGATGATGAGGCGCATCGTCCAGTTGGGCTTGATGCCCAGGGCAAAGGCCGCCTCCGTCTGGCCGTGGCTGACGGCCTGGATGCCGGCGCGGACGATCTCGGCAATGAAGGCCGCCGTGTAGATCGACAGGGCGAACCACAGCGCGATGAATTCCGGCCGCAGAACCATGCCGCCCTGGAAGTTGAACCCGGTCAGCTCCGGCATTTCCAGGCTCACCGGCATGCCCGCGACGAAAAAGGCGAGCAGCGGCAGGCCGACGATGGCGGCGACCCCGATGGAGAACACGGGATAGATCTGCCCCGTGGCTTCCTGGTGCTTCTTGGCCCAGCGGCTGAAGACGATGACACCGGCGACCGCCGCCAGGAAGGCCACGACCACCAAAGAGAAACCATCCTCGAATATCGGCTGCGGAACGTAGAAACCGCGGTTGGTCAGGAAAACGCCTTCAGCGGGCGAAACCGCCTGCCGGACTGCCGGCAGGGTGTGCACGATCACCGCATGCCAGAGCAGGATCTGCACCAGCACCGGAACGTTGCGCGTGAACTCGATGTAGCAGTAGACGATGCGGTTGATCAGCCAGTTGCTGGACAGACGCAGCACGCCCAGGATGAACCCCAGGATGGTTGCGAAGATACAGCCGGTGACCGCAATCAGCCCGGTGTTCAGCAGCCCCACCACGCCGGCGCGGAAGTGCGTGTCGCGCGAATCGTAAGGGATCAGAGTCTGGTTGATGTCGTAGCCGGCCGGCGCCTGCAGGAACTCGAAGCCGAAGGTCTTGCCCAGGGCCTCAAGGTTCTGCACCGCGTTGGTGGCCAGGAAAGCCAACAGCATGAACATGCCGGCGACCACCAGGATCTGCGTGATGACAGCCCGGTAGCGCTTGTCGGACCAAAGCCGACCCAGCGTCATCTGTTGTGAATCTTGTTCGATTGCGGCCATGGCTTCACCCCGCTGCGATGCCCGCGCGCGTCAGGGAGTCCCGAGGCTCCCGCGCCAAAAAGAAATGGGCAGGGGATACGCCAGCACGGCTGCCGGCGTATCCCAAGCCCACTTCATGCGTTTGCGCTTAGCGCATCGGCGGTGCGTAGATCAACCCACCGTCGGTGTAGAGCGCGTTGATACCGCGCTCCAGGCCAATCGGGGTCTCCGAGCCGATGTAACGCTCGAACACCTCGCCGTAGTTGCCGACCTGGCTGATGACGTTGTAGGCCCACTTCGCATCGAGGCCCAGCATGCCGCCGAGGTCGCCCTCGGAGCCCAGCAGACGCGCAACTTCAGGATTGTTGCTGGCGCCACCGGCCATCTCGTCGACGTTTGCAGAGGTCACGCCGTACTCTTCGGCGTTGATCATGGCGTTCAGGGTCCAGCGGACGACGTCGCCCCACTGCTCGTCACCCTGGCGCACCAGCGGCCCCAGCGGCTCTTTGGAGATGATCTCCGGCAGAACGATGTGGTCGGCCGGATTGTCGAAGGCGGCGCGGCTGGCTGCCAGACCGGAGGCGTCCGTCGTGTAGACGTCGCAGCGGCCCGCCAGGTAGTTGGTGCGCGCTTCTTCGTTGGTCTCGATGGGCACCGGCTCGTAGTTCATGTTGTTGGTGCGGAAGAAGTCCGCCAGATTGAGCTCGGTGGTGGTGCCGGTCTGGATGCAGACCGAGGCGCCGTCAAGATCCTTGGCGCTGCCGACGCCGAGGTTCTTGGGAATCATGAAGCCCTGGCCGTCGTAGTAGTTCACGCCGATAAAGGTGAAGCCCAGATCGACGTCGCGGCTGAACGTCCAGGTGGTGTTGCGGGCAAGCATGTCGATCTCGCCCGAAGCCAGCGCCGTGAAGCGTGTCTTGCCGGTGGTCGGCGTGTACTTCACCTTGCTGGAGTCACCAAACACGGCAGCGGCAACAGCCTGGCAGACCGAGGGGTCGAATCCCCGCCAGTTGCCGGCATCGTCGGTGAAGGAGAAGCCGGGGACACCGGTCGACACACCGCACTGCACAAAACCCTTCGCGCGGACATCGTCCAGAGTGCCAGCGGCAGCACCAGTGGCACCGACTGCAGTGAGTGCGCCAGCCGCGAGCAATACCTTCATTGTAGACATGGAAAGACCTTCCCTGCTGTTCGTCGTTTATTGTCTTATAGCGAGCATCGGTCCGGCTCTGACTGCCTGTTATTGTTAACTTTTCAGGCTCCCTGCAGGACGCGTCAGCGCTCGCATGAGCGAACCATGTCTCACTCGCCCAGGAAAGGCAACAGCTTGCTGGACGCCGAAAGGCAAAAAAGTGACCGCCCGCCCGAATTCCTCAAAGCCCATTTGCAGGGCCGCGGGAAACCGCAAAAGCCAGCCGTCTGCCGGCCCTTGTTTGCCCGCTGACAAACCGCGGCTTGCAGCATGAAACCGTCCCGGCCGGGATGTCCTTGGTGCTTGGCTTCGGCGGTCCAATCGGCGACCTTTACGCGAACATCCCGCTCACCGGACCGCCGTCCCGGCGGAGGAAGACTGGAAGGCCGCACCCAATGAGCAAAGGCGAGAAACGCCGTCCCGAGACCCTCCTGGCCCACCTGGGCCGGAACCCAAGCGCCCACTTCGGAACCGTGAATACGCCCGTCTACCACGCCTCGACGCTGATCCGGGAGAACGTGGAGGCTTACGAAGAGGCGGGCCGGAACCGCTGGGTCAAGGGAAAGAGTTCCTATGGCCGCAGCGGCACCCCCACAACCTTCGCCTTCGAGGAGACGGTTGCCGCGCTCGAAGGGGCCTACGGCGCCATCGCCCTGTCCTCCGGTCTGCAGGCGATCGCGGTCGCCCTGATGGCCTTCGCCAAGGCCGGGAGCCATGTACTGGTGCCCGATTCCATCTACTATCCGGGGCGCAAGATCTGCGAGGAATTGCTGCGGGAGAGCGGGGTCGAAACCACCTTCTACGACCCGCGCATCGGCGGCGGTATCGCCGCACTGATCCGTGACAACACGGCAATGGTCTACCTGGAATCGCCGGGCTCGCTGACCTTCGAGGTGCAGGACGTCCCGGCGATCGCAGCGGCCGCCCGTGCTGCCGGCGTGGTGACGGCAATCGACAACACCTGGGCCACGCCCCTCTTCTTCCGGCCCCTCGATCACGGCATCGATATCGTCCTGCACGCCGCGACCAAGTACATGGTCGGCCACTCAGACGCCATGCTGGGGGTCATCGCCACGCGGGAGGAGCATTACGAAAGGCTGCGGCGCACCAGCCAGCACATGGGCTGCGCCGCAGCGCCCGACGATCTCTATCTCGGACTGCGCGGCCTCAGGACGCTGGCGGTGCGCCTCGAGCGTCATCAGGAGAACGCACTGCGGCTCGCCGCCTGGCTCAAGCAGCGCCCGGAGGTCGACCGCATTCTCTATCCGGCCTTGCCCGACAGCCCGGACCACGAGATCTGGAAGCGGGATTACAAGGGCGCCTCTGGCCTGTTCGCCATGGTATTGAAGCCCTGCGCCCGCAGCTCCGCGGTCGCGATGATCGACGAGATGGAGTATTTCGGCATCGGCGCGAGCTGGGGCGGCTATGAGAGCCTGATGCTGCTCACCGACCCGCGCCCGATCCGCACGGCAACGGCCTGGACGGACCCGGGCCCCGTCGTGCGCATTCATGCGGGGCTCGAGCACAGCGACGATCTGATTGCCGATCTCGAAGCCGGCCTTGACCGGTTGAACGCGGCGGAGGATACCTTGGCCGCCCGGGCCGGCTGACCTGAACTAGCTGACCGGAGCAGGCCAGCCGCGGCCGGAACACGCAGAATGGATGAGAAACGATGACGCCACTGACAGCGGAGATCGAAGGGGCTGTCACCTTCAACGACCAGGGTCTGGTCCTGGCCGTTGCCCAGCAGCACGACAGCGGCGAGGTCCTGATGGTGGCCTGGATGAACAGGGAAGCGCTGGCGGAGACCCTGGAAAGCGGACAGGTCTGTTACTGGTCGCGCTCCCGGAAGAACCTCTGGCGCAAGGGTGAGTCCTCCGGCCAGACACAGCGGCTGGTCGAACTGCGCGTCGACTGCGACGGCGACTCGCTGCTCTTGCGCGTCGATCAAAAGGGGGTGGCCTGCCACACCGGCCGCCGGTCCTGCTTCTATCGCGCCGTCGATGAAGGCGGTGGCCTCAAGGAACTGCTGCCGGTCGAGGTGGACCCCAAGGCACTCTACGGAGGCTAGGTGCCCATGATCGGCCAAGCCCCGGTGATCGCCCGGGCCCCGCTTCGCCTTCGGCGCCTGTTTGGCGCCCTGGCCTGGCTCTCTGCGGTCCTGGCGCTCCCGGCATCGGCCCCGGCGGAAACCGTCACCCTCTTCGCCGCGGCCAGTACGACCGATGCGGTCGAGGAGGTCGCCGAGGCCTTCGCCGCTTCGACCGGAGGGTCGATCCGCCCGGTGGTCGCCGCCTCCTCCACACTGGCCCGCCAGATCGCCCAGGGCGCCCCGGCTGACATCTATCTGTCCGCCAACGTCCGCTGGATGGACTATCTGGACGAGGAAGCCCTGATTGACCGGCGGAGCCGGATGACTCTGCTGTCCAACCGGCTGGTGCTGACCGCGCCAAGCGACTCCGACCTCCAGGTCACCCTCTCGCCGGACGCCGAACTGGCCGCGAAACTCGGCGACGGGCGCCTTGCCATCGGCGACCCGGCCCATGTGCCCGCCGGCATCTATGCCCAGAGAGCCTTGGAAGCCCTTGGACTGTGGCAGGATATCTCCGGCAAGCTGGCCCAGGCCGCCAACGTCCGCGCCGCCCTCGCCCTGGTGGAACGTGGCGAGGCGCTGGCCGGCATCGTCTACGAAACCGATGCCGCCATCTCAGAGCGCGTCAAGGTGATCGACGTCTTTCCCGCGGCGGTCACGCCGGAGATAAGCTATCCGCTGGCCATCGTCGCCGGGCGCGACAGTCCCGCGGTCCGCCGGGTCTATGACTTCCTGCAAAGCGGGGCGGCGACTGCGATCTTTCGCAGGCACGGCTTTACAGTGGCGCCCCAGGGAAGCTAAACGGCAGGGGATCGTTCCCCTTTTTGGTTTGCCGAGGTCATGCTGGAACTGACGCCGCTGGAAAGCGAGGCCATCCGCCTGAGCCTGCGCGTAGCCTTCTGGGCCGTGTTGGTCAGCCTGCCCTTCGGGTTGGCTGTGGCGTGGCTACTGCAGCGCTATGAGTTCTATGGCAAGACCCTGCTCAACGGCCTCGTCCACCTGCCGCTGGTTCTGCCGCCGGTGGTGGTCGGCTATCTGCTGCTTGTCCTGCTCGGGCGGCGTGGCCCGCTCGGCTCGTGGCTCTATGAGACCTTCGGCTTCACCCTTCCCTTTACCTGGGAAGGCGCAGCCCTGGCCGCCGCTGTCATGGCCTTTCCGCTGATGGTCCGGGCCATCCGCCTGTCCATCGAGAGCGTCGACCAGAACCTGGAGACCGCCGGGCGCACCCTGGGCGCCTCGCGCAGCGCGGTATTCTTCACAATCACCCTGCCACTGATCGCTCCGGGTATTCTCACCGGCTGCGTTCTCGCCTTCGCGCGCAGCCTCGGCGAGTTCGGCGCGACCATCACCTTCGTCTCCAACATTCCCGGCGAGACGCGGACGCTGCCCCTTGCCCTCTACAGTCTGATCCAGACTCCCGAGGGCGAAGCCGGGGCGCTGCGGCTTGCCCTTCTCTCGGTGCTCTTGTCGCTGGCGGCCCTCGGCGCCTCGGAACTCATCGCGCGGCGCCTGCGCAGCCGGTTGGCCGGATAGGGGCCTCGGCAGGATGACTCAACAGAAGGAGAGCCAGCACCCGGAAACCAGGCGCCTTGATGTCGATGTCGAGCGCCGCCTGGGCGAGTTGCAACTCCAGGCCCGGTTTTCCTGCGCCGCCGCGGGGATCACCGCGGTGTTCGGGCGTTCCGGCGCGGGCAAGACCTCGCTGGTCAACATGCTCGCCGGTCTGCTGAAGCCCGAGCGGGGCCGCATCACCCTCAACGGTGAAACCCTTTTCGACTCCCAGGCCGGTATCAATGTGCCCATGGAGCGCCGACGCCTGGGGTACGTGTTTCAGGAAGGACGCCTCTTCCCGCACCTCTCCGTGCGCGGCAACCTGGCCTACGGCTTCAAGCGCGTACCGAAAAACGAACGCCGCATCCAGCTCGACGAGGTCGTCGCGCTGATGGACATCGAAGACCTTCTCGAACGCCGGCCCAGCGCTCTCTCGGGCGGTGAGAAGCAGCGCGTCGCTTTGGGCCGTGCGCTTCTGGCTAACCCCAAGCTGCTGCTGATGGATGAACCGCTGGCGGCCCTCGACCAGCCGCGCAAGGACGAGATCCTGCCCTTCATCGAGCGGCTGCGCGACGAGATGGCGATGCCGATCGTCTATGTCAGCCACTCCATGCAGGAGATCGTCCGCCTCGCCGACACCCTGGTTCTCATATCGAAGGGCAAGGTCGAGGCCGTCGGGACCGTCGAGGATCTCACAAGCCGTCTGGACCTGCGGCCATTGACCGGGCGCTACGAAGCAGGCGCCGTGCTGACGACGGCGGTAGCGGGGCAGGACAAGGCCTTCGGACTGACCGAACTGCGCTTTGCAGGGGGCCGCCTGCGGGTGCCGCACCTGAACCTGCCCCTCGGCCAGAGCCTGCGCGTCAGGATCCGCGCCCGGGATGTCTCAATCGCCCTATCGAAGCCGGAAAATACAAGCATTCTCAATATGATAGAGTGCACGGTGCAGGCGATAGGCGAAGAAAGAAGCCCCCAGGTCGACCTGCAACTCGACGCCGGTGGTGCAGCGATCTGGGCCCGCATCACGGCCCGCTCCTGCCGCGCCTTGGACCTGCGCCCCGGCCTCAAGGTCTTCGCCCTGATCAAGAGCGTTGCGATCGACCGCCAGAGCCTGGGACGGCGCGACAGGGCCGAGCGCTTCCTGGCCGAAGACCAATGATTTGCGCGACAACCCTCGCGGATTTTGCTAACATGGTTAACACGATCTGCAGGTGCCCGCCATTTGTCACAGTTCCGACGGCAGGGAGCACGCTTTAATCATGTCCATGCATACATTGAACGAACTGACGATCCATCGCGCGCGGGTGCTTCGCGAGTTGGACCAGCTCAGCCGTACGGAGGCGGAGGCCAGCGTTTCGGAGCTGGACGAGGAGATCATCTCCCGCCCCGCCAACACGCCCGACGAAGGGATCGCGAAGCTGGAACTGGCACGGGATCTCGCCGCGATCGACGGCTGCCCCAATGTCGTGAAACTGATCGAGGGCGCACTGCAGGTCCTCAGGCACTAAGAGGCCCGAAGCAACAGGAGGCATTCCGGCGCCACGGTCGAGCTGGGAGCGGTCGAGGCCCACAGTCAGCGCGTGGTCGTGTTCTTCCTGCAGGTTCCGAAACCCCCACCGGACCCCCCGGCTCCGGTGCCGCCACCGCCCAGCCCCTATCCCCCAAGTCCAACCCCCGGAGAGCCACCGGATGTCGAGCCGCCGGATGTCGAGCCGCCGGATGTCGAGCCGCCGCCCGGCTGGCCGCCAGGAGTTCCCCCAGGCGTCCCCGACGAGCCGCCGGCGCCACCAGCCCGGCAACAGTCGGCGCAGCCCCTGCAAGACCACCGCAGCACCACCGCAGCACCACCGCAGCACCACCGGGGGCTACACTTCCCGCGGTGATTCGCTAGAATAAGGTTGACGACTCTTCTCAAGCAATCCACGTAAGGGCGATGAAAAAGCATGATATCCTGATCGAACCCTGGCGCGGCGACACCGAATCGAAGGCGCGCCGCGGCACGACCGAGTTCCGCTGGACCGTTTCCTATGAGAAGGACGGACGCTTCTACGCACAGGGTTTTGCAGACTCCCACGCCGAAGCACGCGCCGCGGCGGAAGCCTATCTGAAGGAACAGGGCATCGATCTGAACTGGCAGTCCGGGCCCAGCGAGTCGGCGAAGGTCCTGAAGCCCCGTTCCAAGCCGGCCGTGGTCCGCGGACTGCGGTAAACAGCGCCGACCTCACCCGCTCCCGGGTCAGCCCGTCCCCTTCAGCCTGCGGCGCCGCCGCGCGAGGCTGCGCCCGACCACCCTGCGAAATCCTGCCTCTCTCTATCCCGTCCCTTTCCGGTCAGGTTCCGGCGATCACGCCATTGGTCACGGTCCGCTGGCTCCAGGCCGCTGGCGCCAAGCCGCTGGTCCGATCGGCTCCTTGGGGCGGCCCGCACCTAACCCTCCCGGCTTAGTCCGGAATTCGCGGTTGCGGCGGCTTGGCGTTCGGCCAAAGATTGATTACGGAGTCCCAACGAAAGACTCTATCTCGGGGCAGGATCGCGGGGGGCGACAGATGACTTGTGCCGAATGCTCTTCTTCTGATGTGTCCGATGGCGTCTCTGGCGCCGGCGGATGTGGGGCTGCGGGAGAGCTGCGATGAAACGTTTCTTTCAGTGTCTCAGCGCCGCCGCCCTTGCTGCCGTTCTTGCCGCCTGCAGCGCGCCCCGCGACTTCACCATCTATCAGGAAACCATCGGCGAGTTTCAGACCGCGACCGACAGAACGGCATCGGTCGCTCTGGACTATGTGAAGGGGATCAACACCTTCGAGCGCGGCTTCGAACTGAAGCTGCTGCGCGAGGACCCCGAACGCCCGCTCATCATCTCGAAGCTCTCGGAGCCGATCCTTTCGCCGCAGGCGATCTCCGCGCGCGACCGCGTTTTCGGCGTCCTCAAGCAATACACGCAGATGCTGGCTTCCCTTGCCGCCAGCGATGCCAGCGAGCGCTGGAAAGCGGCCAGCGAGCGCGCCAAGGCATCGGCGGATACGCTGCTGACAGACCTCAACGCCAACAGCGGCCTCTTGGGCGACCTGCCGATCGCCGACGTCACGAGTCCGCTGAAGACCATCTCGGATACGATTGCGACCGAGATCATCAACGCCCGGCGCGCGGCCGCACTTGACGCGGCTATCGGCAAGGCTGCGCCCGCAATACAGGATATCTCGGCCACGCTGCGCGACGATTTGGCCTTCGTGGTCCGCCAGCGCGACTCCGTAAAGCAGTTGGAGATTGCCGAGCTCACGATCCGCTATGCGCAAGCGCAGGAGACAAACAACAACGCGGCGCGCTTGAACACCCTGACCAAGATCGACCAGGCCCTGCAGGCACGCACGCAAAGCCTCTCGACCCTTCAGGGGCTCGTGCAGACCCTCGACCAGTTCGATGCCGCACATGATGCGCTGGTGCGCTATGCGACGTCTGACAAGAGCCCGCAGGAGCTGTCCGACCTGATCTCTATCGTGCGCAGCTATGCGGACTCCGCCGACGAAGTCTTCGAGTCCTTCAGAAAGGTGGCTGAAGCAAGAAGTTGACAGAGGGCGCCGCGACCTTGCGGGTTCCGGGGCCGGGCGAAGGAGAGAGCGCCCGGCACCTGATACCACCCGCCATCGCAGAGGGAAGAGAACGATGCCGGATGTGAAAGCGAACAAGGCCCTGCGGGACGGGCTCTACAAGTGCTTCGAGGAAATGGTCCAGAAGGCCATGATGCCGGACATTCCAATTCCGCAGCGCCAGGCGCTGCTGAACCGCGCGCAGGAATTGCGGACGCAGTGGGTCGAGCTCGAGGCCGCCCGCTTCAACAACGCAGCCGCCGGCATCTCAGCGGCGCAAACGAAGATCCTGGAGTCCGTCACAGACCTGCGCCGGGCAACCAAGGATCTGGAAGATGCGGTCAAGATCGTCGAAAAGGCGACAAGGGTCTTTGGATTGCTCGATAAGCTTCTGAAGAAGGCCGTAAAGTTTGCGGCGCCCTTGATCTAGCCGCAGCCGGCCCGAAGATCGGTTGCCGCAGGAGAGCGCGCTGCTGCGCGGTGCGCAGCGCTTTCGGGTCCATCATCGTTCACCGCAGGAGAGACAGCGATGGCAAACAATGCTGAGTTTCAGCTGGGTCTTGTCATGGCGGGGGCGATTTCCGCCGGCGCCTATACGGCAGGCGTGATGGACTTTCTGATCGAAGCCCTGGATGGGTATTACGCCGCGCGCGAACACGCGGACTGGAACGGCCCCCGTCACAACGTGAAGGTGCCGGTCCTGGCGGGCGCTTCGGCCGGCGGCATGACCTCGGCGATCTCCGCCGTGCATTTCATGCACAGGATGGATCATCAGCGCCCCGGGAGCGATGCGACGAGCCCCGAGCGCAACCGGCTTTACGATTCCTGGGTGCGCCAGATCGATATCGACAAGCTGCTCGGACGGCGGGACCTCGCGCGGCGCCGTGCGCTTGTCTCGGCGCTCGATTCCACTGCGCTCTGGGAGATCGCCAGCGGCTCTCTGGACATGGCCGGCGAACGTTTCAAAAGACCCTGGGTCGCGGATCCTCTGGCCATCTTTCTGACGGTGGCCAACCTGCGCGGCGTCCCCTACGGCTTCAAGCTGTTCGGCACCGGCAGCGCAGATTCCTATGGCATGACCAACCACATGGACGCCATGCGCTTTGCGGTCACATGGAATGCCGCGGCGCCGGACGGTTTCCGGCCCCTTCTGCCTGATGACTGTCCGAACGGCCACTGGCCGGACCTGGCACGGGCCGCGCTTGCGACCGGCGCCTTTCCCGTCGGTCTCAGTCCCCAGGTGCTGTCACGCCCCCTCGCCGATTACTTCGACCGCCCGGACCGGCGCGACCCGGACTTTGGCTCTGCGGGCCCGGACCCCTACGAATTCGTCTCCGTGGACGGCGGCCTGATGAACAATGAGCCCCTGGAGCTGGCGCGGCGCCATCTCTTCGGCGACAACGAACTGCCCGATGACAGCGGTGGAGAAAGCGCCCAGCGCGCGGTGGTGATGATCGACCCCTTTCCCAACCGGATCGACTTCGACCCCGACGCCGAGAACAGCGACCTTCTGCTGCCGGTGCTTCTCAAGATGTTCGATGCCCTCGTCAACCAGGCCCGCTTCAAGCCGGAAGAGCTCGCCCTTGCCGAAAGCTCGGACAACTACTCCCGCTTCATCATCTCACCGTCGCGCCGTACCGCCGGCGGGCGCCAGACCCGTCATGCCATCGCCTCCTCGACGCTGGGCGGGTTCGGCGGCTTCTTCCAGGAGTCGTTCCGCCGCCATGACTACCTGCTGGGGCGCAAGAACTGCCGCTCCTTTCTGCGGCGCTATCTGGCGCTGCCCCAGACCAACAGGCTGTTCGATGCCATGACGGCAGAGCAGAAGACCGCCTGGCATGTGCGCGACCGCAACGGCGAGGTTCGCAGAGTGCCGGACTCCAAGGGAGAGCTCCATGCGGCCCTCCCCGTCATTCCCATGACCGCCGAGCTGGCGGAGGAGGAGCCGATCCCCGAGCAGGACCGGCCACAGCCGCAGCGCGTCGCGCTGGAGCGGATCGAACTGCAGGTCCGCGAGCGCATCGCCGCCCTCGGCGGGATCGCCATCGACGAGGAACTGGGTCAGTTTCTCGGCCTCTTCCGTCTGCCGGCAAAGCTGGTTCTGCACTTTTCCCTCAAAGATCGCCTGACCCGCAAGGTGATGACGAAGATCACCGGCGGCCTGGCGCCGCTCCGGGACTTCGACCAGCCGGGCCAGCCCTAAGGCGGAGTTGCAGGGGCACCAATCCGGTCGGGGGATCGATTCCGGCGCGGGAGCAGATCAGTCCCGCACCGGGCTCGCGAAGGCGTGCCTTGGGTCGGCGGCCCAGCTGTCCTATATAGGAAAGAGAACACATCGGCGGCGGTGGTGAAGGCGACGCATCGCTGCCCCTACCGCCGAAACGCTGCCTGGAGACCCTGCCGCAATGATCTGCCTGCCCGCCGCCCCCACTCCCCGGAAACGCCTGGTGACCGTAACCGTGGCAGCATTGATGTGTGCAGTCTTGGCGGCCTGCAGCGCGCCGTCGGGATCTTCCTTCGGACACCCCGATTCCCTGCGCGCCGGCCCGTTCTGGGAACGCAACGATCAGCGCGACCGCTAGCCTGATGCGGCGCGCCGATTGTGGTGCGACCCTTCCGGAAGGGATGGCGCGCCCGGCAGGATTCGAACCTGCGACCTACGGATTAGAAGTCCGTTGCTCTATCCAGCTGAGCTACGGGCGCTCAAAGGTGGGCCTGCGCGGCCCCCGGAGCAGGGTGCCGGAGCAGAGTGCCGCGCTAGTGGGTCCAGCGACCCTTGCGATCATACTTGAAATTATCAGAATAAGCTTTTGGTTTAATTGATCTTTCTCTCGGCTTCTCGACGCTATACATCAGGCCCTCGGCCTTGGCGTAGGCAATCGCCTCCTCCAGGCTGTCGAAGCTGAGACGGAGCTGGGACCGGGTATCCGCCGAGGAGGTCCAGCCCATCAGAGGCTCGACCTGGCGTGCCGCGGTCGGCTCGAACTCCATCATCCAGACGTTCGTCCGAGCCCGGCCGGACTGCATGGCCGTCTTCGGTGGCTGATAGATCCGTACCTGCATAGACGAAGCGCTTTCGATCATGAAGGGGCGGCAGCACCGGCCGAGCCGCCCGCAAACCGGGCGCATGATAGCTTCTGCCCGAACCGGCGCAATGCCTTTGATGAGGGGCCCAGCCCCCCTCCAGACAGCCCCGTTCAGACAGCCTCTGTCAAACGGCTTCGAGGGCCGGCTCGTCCGACACCGCCGCGGCCTCGGCCGGCTGGAAGTCGACGTGGATGTGATTGCCGTCCGGATCATGGATGTTGACCTGGATGATCTGAAAGCCGGGCACCACGCTGATCCGGTAGTCCTCGCCGCGGTCCCGCAGGACCGTCAGAAAGCCGGCGAGCCCGCTGGCCGAGAAGGCGAAATGCTCCAGGCGCAGCTCGCCTTCGGGCGCCGGTTGCTCAGGCACGCCGATCAGGTGGACCACCGCGGCCTGGCCGCAATAAAGCCAGGCCCCGGGAAAGCCGAAAGGCGGCCTGTCGCCGCTGACAAAGCCGAGCACCTCTTCATAAAAGGCGACCATCTTCGCCAGGTTTGCGGTCCTGATATTGACGTGATCGAGTCTGGCGAGAGCCATGGCATTGGGCCTCCGGGGTGCCGGCAGGGATTCGACTGAACCGCCAGCTTACCGGCTTGCGCCGCGGCGCGCATCCGCCGTGCTCGGCCAAGCCGCAGCCATGCAGCCTGGGTCTGGGTGCCATGCCGGCCGAAGACCCGGGCGTTACCGTTCAGACATTCCGCTGAAACGAATCACGGCCACCGTGACCGCGCTTTTCCGTCGTCCGGCCGAATTGCGGCCGGCGCCGGGAACGGGTGCCGCGCCGCAATTTCGTGAACCTGCCATAGGAGCGACGTGCCATGACGTGGTCATCTCCCCTTTCCCGAACTCCCTTTCCCCGCGCTCTCTGCCGGACTCTGGCCGCGGCGGGGCTGCTGATTGCAGCCGCCGGCCCGGCCCTGGCCGACATCCCCATAGCCACCGCCGGTCCCATGACCGGATCCCTGGCTGGTTTCGGCGAACAATTCCGCCATGGGGCCACCTTGGCCGTGCGCGACATCAACGCCCGCGGCGGCGTCCTCGGGGAAGAACTGACACTCACAATCGAAGACGATGTCTGCGATCCCAAGCAGGCGGTGGCGGTGGCCAACCGCCTGGTGGGCAAGGGTGTCGTCTTCGTCGCCGGGCATGCCTGTTCCGGCAGTTCGATCGCGGCCTCGAAGGTCTATGAGGAGGAAGGCCTCCTCATGATCTCCCCCGCCTCCACCGCCCCGGAGCTGACCGAGGACGGCAGCGACCTGGTGTTCCGCGTCTGCGGCCGCGACGATCAGCAGGCTGAGGTAGCAGCGGACTACATCCACCGCACCATGCCCGAGGCGCGGGTGGCGGTGCTGCACGACAAGTCCGCCTACGGCAAGGGTCTGGCCACGGAGACCCGCCGCAAGCTCGCCGCGCTCGGCCAGACCATCGCGCTCGATGAGGCCTACACCGCCGGCGAGAAGGACTACAGAGCCGTGGTGAGCAAGCTGAAGCAGGCCGACATCGATCTCGTCTTCGTCGGCGGCTACCACACCGAGATCGGCCTCATGCTGCGCCAGGCCAAGACAGCCGGCCTGGAGGCGACCTTCATGGCGGGCGACGGATTGATGAGTCCCGACTTCTGGGGCGTCTCAGGCGGCGAGGCCGAAGGCACGCTGATGACATTCTCGGCAGACCCGCGCAAGAACACGGCCGCCCGTGCGGTGGTCGAGCGCTTCGAAGCCGACGGCGTCGAGCCGGCGGGCTACACCCTCTATGCCTACGCGGCGGTGCAAGTCTGGGCGCAGGCTGCGGAGAAGGCCGGAAGCGTCGATCCGGAGGCGGTCGCAGCGGCGCTGCGAGCCCACGACTTCGCCAGTGTTCTCGGCGAGATTGTCTTCGACCGAAAGGGCGACGTCTCGGTTCCCGGCTACGTGGTCTATCGCTGGAGCGAAGGCAGCTACGACTACGCCTCGAAGCTGGAGGACTGACGGACCGGCATGGCGGCGGGCCGTTGCGCGCAACGGGCCTGCCGCCCCGTCTCTTGGGCCCACCCGCTAGACCGCCCGATGGACCACCTCGAAGCGCTCAAACAGCAGTTCGCTTTCATTCTCGTCAAAGGGCAGACCGATGACTTGCGAACGCCGGGCGAAATAGCGCCGATGCCCATCAAGCCACCAGGCAAGCGTGCGGTCGCCCTCGCCCTCGTCCCAGGCAAAGGCCTCGTCGACCGACATCAGGGGACCGCGACGTGTCTCGGTGGTTCTGATGGTGCAGCGCGGACGGCCCGAACCGTCCAGCACAATGAAGTGGGCACCGACTTCCGGCAGAGTGTCGCCGTCAAGTTCCGCCTCCGCAACCCAACCGACGGTCGCCCGCTTGGGGCCCGAAACGACGAGCTCGGCAAGTTCATCCGCAAAGCCCGGCGAATCACCGAAATGAAAGGCTTCAATGATCGTCTCGGCCGGTAATCCCAGATCGGCCTTCACCCGTTCGCGATAAGCCGCCACCTCTTTCAGTTCGCCCATGGGCATCCTTTCCCGGTGCCTGTCCTGTTGCTTGAGTGCGGCTTCTGCACAGCAGGATATCGCTCTTGAATCGTTTCGCAACACCCGCCATTAACTGCTCGCTCCGCATCACCCGCAAAGAGGCGACCCCATGCCCACCAAGCGCAAGACCGCCCTCAGCGACCGCGAGCTTTGGGACCAGAAGGCCGAGGACTGGCATCGTCAGGTCGGCGACGACGGCGACCTCAACCGCCGCCTGAACAGCGACCCGGTGCTCTGGCGCTTCCTCGGCAGCATCGGCGGGCTGGACGTGCTCGACGCCGGCTGCGGCACCGGCTACCTCGCCCGCCAGCTGGCCCGCAAGGGCGCGCGGGTTACGGGGGTGGATCTTTCCGGAGAAATGATTGCCTTGGCGCGCCGATTGGCGTCCGCGCAAGGGCTTGGGATGACCTTGATGGAGGATGACTGCGCCGGCCTCTCCCGGATTGCCGATGCGAGCCAGGACCGCGTCGTCTCCAACTATGTGCTGCACGATGTGGCGGACCACCGCGCCGCGTTGCGATCCATTGCCCGGGTCCTGCGGCCGGGCGGTCGCGCGGCCCTGGTCTTTCTGCACCCCTGCTTTCCGCTGGACGACGTCGGCAGTGACTCCGGTGAGGTGACCTACCGCTGGTCCTGGAGTTACTTCGACGAAGCCGCTGTCGAGGACCCGCCGTGGAACCACTTCACCTCGGTCTTCACCAGCTATCACCGGCCGCTCTCGGCCTATTGGCGGGCCATCGCCGAGAGCGGTCTCAGGGTCGTCGACTTCGACGAGCCGGTCGCGCCGCCCGACGCCGATCTGCCGGCGGAGCGCCTGCGTTACCTGCGGATGCGGCCCAACTCGGTGGCCTTTCTGCTCGAGAAAGCCTGACCGGAAGCGGCGGCGACGGTCGTCGGCTTGTGGTCGGGGCGAGAGGATTCGAACCTCCGACATCCTGCTCCCAAAGCAGGCACTCTACCAGGCTGAGCTACGCCCCGGACCGCCGGCAAGCTAAGCAGTCTTGCAGGCTTTCGCAATGGCAAAGCAGAAGAAGCAACCGCCACGTCGAGGGTATCGGGCGCAACACGTCTTGGGTGTCAGGACCGGGCGTCTTGGGCCGCGCTTGGGGGCCACCGTGAGCCAGCTTGCAGTGGGCAGTTCAATGCACTTAATCTCAAGTTGTGCCTCTGTTTGGGAGCTTGCACGGGGTGGGACAGCGAATTCATGAGTGCGAGAGGACACGAAGGGCTCAAGGTTCTTATCGTCGGCAACGTCTTTGGGCGAGACTTTGGCGCTGATTTTTACATGATCATGCCCAAGCTGTTGCACGGCTTCATCAGGCTCGGCTGCAATGTAAATGTCTTCAACGACCGTGAAGTAGCGCGTGCATCAACCCCTATTCTCTCTACCATAACGGGTGGCATGGCGGCCAACCGCAAACTGATCGCAAGCTGTCGGAACTTTCGGCCGGACCTGCTCCTGCTTGGCCACTGCGAACTGATTCAGAACGCGACGCTCGCCGAAATCCGGTACGAGAACCCGGATTTGCGTATCGCCTACCGCAATGTCGACGCTCTAACGGATGCCGCAAACCGCAGCCGACTGGCGCGACGCGCCGATGTTGCCGATGGGATCTTCGTGACCACCGCGGCGCCTATCCACGGCCTTTTGGCCGAGAAAGCGGCAAAGGTCCACTTCATCCCCAATCCGGTCGATCTCGCCATAGATACCGGGCGCGCCTTCGCCCACAGCGACCAGGACTACGATGTCTTCTTCGCCGTCGGCGTGAGAGACCACCGCGTCGACGTCGTCGAACAGGCGGTCAGCCGAGTGCCCCAGCTGCGCGCCGACATCCGCTGCAATCCCGGCAAGCCGCCGGTCTTCGGTGCCGGATACCTAGCCGCTCTGACGAACGCGCGAATGGGAATCAGCATCAGCCGACCTGACGACGTCTATCTCTACGCTTCCGACCGCATGAGCCAATTGCTGGGCAATGGCCTGCTCACCTTTGTCTCTCGAACCACTGGCTTTCAGGACCTGTTTGGCGAAGAGCAGGTCGTCTTTTTCAGCAGCCTGGATGAGATCGTAGACAAGCTGCGCCACTTCGCGCGCAACAATGACCAGCGCCGCGCAATCGCAAAGGCCGGCTGGGCCGCCGCCCATTCGATGTTTGCGTCCGATCTCGTAGCGAACTACATCCTAGAGCGCAGCTTCGGGGAACAGCCTTCAGAGACCTATCCTTGGCAACAAGAGACATCGACGCCAGTAGCCTCGGCACAGCGGCCAAACGAGTCCATGCTGCGCTGATCCGCGACCACGTCGTCACTGCAGTTTATGTCGTCATCCTATGCGCGAGTTTCGTTCTTGAGACTCGTGGACACCGCAGCCTGCTCTACTTTCTGGCCCTGCCGGTGTTTCTACTCTACCTCCACGCCAATCAACCGCGTTGGCTCTGGAATGCCAGGATCGTGCAAATTGCAGCAGTCTACATCGCTTACTTCTTCCTGTCGGCAGCCTGGAGCAACGGTCTTGGCTGGCTAGCAATGGCGGATCTGCTGCGCGTCGGCCTGCTCGTCTTCCTGTTCTTCGCGGTCACGGTGCTCCTGGCGGTCAACGAGGATGCCTTCGAAAGCCGGCTGTTCCGATGGTTCTGCCTGGTCGGCGGTGCCAGTCTGATCTTGGTGTTCCTCATTCAGTTGCCCGCCCTCGACAAGGATCACTGGAGACTGGCTGGATTCGGCCGTGCGGCACAGCCGGTCATCGGGTCAACTCTTTTCGGTTTCATCTTCCTGGTGGCGGGATTAGCCTTGCTTCCCCAGGCAAGCGGCAAAGGCGAACGCGTTTTGTGGCTGGTCATCATGGCGCTCTGTGCGGCGTTCATCTTGATGGCGTCCAGCCGTGGTCCGCTCCTGGCGTTGGCCGCGGCTTTGTGCAGCGCATTTGCCCTGGCGCACCGCCGCCTTGCGATCGCCGTCGTCGGCCTCCTGGGGGCCGCCATTCTGGTCGGCCTTTCCGTCGATTTCAGACCGGTTTCTGAGCTCTTCGCCAGGGGATCCAGCGGACACATCGCCCTCTGGCAACAAGCGCTTCAGGCTATCGCCGAGCGGCCCTGGTTCGGTCATGGCAGCCTGGTGGAGATCAGCTTCGAAGGTAAACATGGGCTATCCCGCTCGCCACACAATCTATTGCTCGCCAATCATCTTTACGGCGGCGTGCCGGCCACGCTTCTGCTTGGAGCGCTCTTCGCCGCTGGCGCCGCGGGTGCCCTGAGGGTCGCGCGCGAAGGTAAGCCGATCTACCTCGTGCTCCTGGTCTTCGGGTTTGTGGCGGCGCTGTTCGACACCCGCACACTGGTGCAGAACCTCGGCCGGGAATGGATCACTATCTGGCTTCCCCTGGCTCTGCTGGCGGGCCACATGATTCGCGCCCAGCGCACGCACTCCCCAGCACCGGGTGAAAAGACCGCCGGCCCAACGCCCTAGCGAACCGGCGGTGCTGCCTTCTCGACCGGCTAGAGGACCATGCGGTCGACGCTGCCGCGCGGACTGACCGCGCCGAAACCTTCAAGCCCAGGGCTCCCCTGCTGGTTGCAGAAGCGGCCTCCGGCACTGCTTTAGGCCGGAAAGTCTCCCAGGTTCTGGGGCGCCGCACGCAACAAAACCACAGAAAATGAGGCAAAAAAGGGCTGGTGGTTCACGCTGCGCCTTTCTTTCTCGCAACTTTCAGGATATTAGGGGGCGTGGGAGAGTCGCCTCTATTCGACCGCCGGGGGGGTGGGGCGAAAGGCAGGGGCCATGCGTAAGGGAAGACGTGGCAACAAGGGAGCCACGCCCGGTTTTGGTGTGTGCGGCCGGTGCAGGGCCGGTCAGAGTGCTTTTCACCCGCGGACCTTGTGGGGTCCGGTGCTGGGCAGCGCTATGCTGGCGGCCGGATTTCTGTTTGGTGCGTCCGTGTCCTGGGCTCAGGACTGGGTGCCGGAGTTGCAGCGCGCCGAAGGCGAGGCCCGCGGCCGGAATGATCCTTTTGTCATCTCGCTGCCGCCCGACCTGGACGCGGGTGTATACGACCGTCTGGCGGTCGAGATCGACGATATCGACATGACCGCCTTCGCCACCACAGGGCCCGGCCAGATCACGATCAGCCCGCCCGAAGCCCTCAGCACGGGCCAGCACACGGTGCGCCTGATAGAGCGGGGCGAGGACGGCAGCATCCTGGAGCGCGGCGTCTGGGTCGTTGAAGTCCGCTTCTCCGATCTGGTGCGCGACTTCTCCGTCAACGCGGACCTGGCCGGCGAGGTCAACGGCCGGGTGCTGGACGGCGGCCTCGACACGCCCCCGCAGCACGTGACCGGTGAAAGCGGCGGCAACCTGGAAGCCTCCGCCGGCGACGAGAACTGGCGCGTCTCTGTACAAAGCAACTACATCTACAACTCGCAGCTTGAGCTGGGCCTGAACGACCGCAACCTGGATCTGGGCGAGTACCGCATCGACGGCGACTTTCAGAACGAGGACTTCTTCGCCGGACTTACCGCCGGCAACCACGACACCGGCATCGAAAGCCTGATCATGTCGGCCTTCAACCGCCGCGGCGTCTCGATCCGGGCCGGCACCGCGGACGACCGTCTCAGTGCGACCGGTTTCGTTCTGCGCACCGAATCCATTGTCGGTACGCGCCATGTCCTGGGGATCAGCCACGACGAGGAGCGCATCGAAGGGGCATCCATCTCCGTCCGGCCGATCGAGGCGCTGCAGGACAACATCCTGCTGACCGGCGTCTACTACAGCGGCGAAGGCAGTGACGGCGGCTTCGGCATCGGCACCGAGGAGGTTATCAACGAAGGCGACGGCTGGTCCGTCGCCGCCGATACCCTCTGGTTCGACGAAAGCCTGCGCCTGCGCGGCGAGTTTGCCGAGGCCAGCTTTGACTTCGATGGCAAGGACGTCGGCTTCGATGCGGAGACGGCAAACGCCTACTCCGTCCTCGCCTCCGTCGAACCGCTGCGCGGCACAACCTTGGACGGCAGTGTCGTGAACTGGACGGTTAGCGCCCAGCGCGAGCAGGTCGACACCTTCTTCCAGAGCCTCGCCAATCCGTCCATCCAGGCGGACCGGGAGACGACCTCAGTCTTTACGGACTTCTTCTGGGACCAGTTCGCTGCGCAGCTTCGCGTCGACCATCAGTTGAACAACGTCGACGATCTGGATTTCCTGGCAACCGACCGCATTCTCAACGGTTACTTCAACGGGACCTACACACCCTATGTGGAGCCCTCAGAAGACGGCAGCCTGCCGTGGTTCGGGCAACCCTTCTTCGGCGTGACCGCTTCGGTCACCGACATCAACAGGGTCGAGCGGTCGGTGGACTTCCCGGAAGATGACGCCAACAACATTAGCAAGTCGCTCACCCTCAACACCGGGTCCAACTACGAGACCTGGAGTTGGAACCTGTCGCACACGATCTACACCTTCGACGACGAGATCAACGTCAGCAACGACAGCATCAACAACACGACCGGTCTGAGCGGCTACTTCCTGATCGACGACTGGCTGACCCTGTCGCCCAGCGTCCAATACGACGTCTTTGAAGACACGGATAGCGGTAAGGCCAACAGGACCATCAACCTGGGAATTGCAACGGATATCACAGTGATCCCCGACACCCTGGCGGCCAGCTTCTCCTACAATATGAACGTTCGGACCGGCGACGGCGACACACCGGACACCAGCAGCCTGAGCGGCGAAGTTGTCTGGACCCTGCGGCAGCCCGACGTCAACACGTTGGGCATTGCCCTGGCCTTCAACGGCTTCATCCAGGAAACGCGGAATGACGACTTCGTCAGCCCGGAGGACGATGTGCAGTATCAGGCCTTCACCACGCTCCGGCTGTCGCTGCCGGTGAGTTATTGAGGGTGCGGGTTATGATGAGATCGATTGTTGCTTTTGTTGCCTTGCTGGTCACCGTTCTCTGCGTGACCTGGGGGGCATCGACAGCCCAGGCACAGGTGATCATCACCGTTGATCCGACGCCGAACCAAGCGGCGATCGGATTGCAAGGTACGTCCAGCGTGACCATCATCTGGCGCGTCAACCGAACGGCAACGCCGGCCGGCACCCTTTCCTCACCGAATGCCCAGCTTTCTGTTGCAGGCGTTGGTGCAGGCACACTTGGCGGGACTTTCTCGCGTGCTTTCCCCGGTGGTGGCGGTATCCAGTCCGCAACTTTCGTGGAGACCCTGCTGATACCGCAGGCCTTGGCATTCCGCGCTGCCAAATCCGGCGCTCCGATCCTGGTATCGCGGACCTTCTCTGACAACACCGGTCCTTTTTCAGATACCGGCACAGCAGCACTGTTTCCCGGAGGGCCGGGCTCGGAGCCCTTCTCCATACGGCGGCTCGATCTCACCTTCGATGACCGCTCACGCGTGCGGGTGCTCGCTAAGGGCAGCCGGCTGCGCGCGATTGCAGAGATCAACACCACCGGATCCGGCCTGATCGTCGGGCAGTGGGAGATCGCACCGGCAACCACAACGTCGGGGGCGCCTGTCTTCCGCCCGCTCGCCCTGGTGCGCCAGAACGTCGCCGGCGGCCGGCGGGTGTTCATCACCAGTCCGCCCCTGCCGACGCGCTTTGAGGGCACCAACCTCGTGCGGCTCAACATCACCGACCCCGCGACCGTCTTCGATGAACCCGAACTGCAGTACTACGTAACGCCGGAGAGCCCCCTGCCTGAGCGCCAGGAACCGCGGCTGCTGCTGATGACCAGCCCCAGCCCGGGAATTCCGCTGACCCTGACGACGCGCTTCGCCTGGCAGGCCGTGCCCGGCGCCAAAGCCTATAAGCTGGAGTTCTTTCCAGCCCTTCCCGTCCGGGACGAACCGCCGTCCCAGGACGAGGTCGTCGCCAGCCTGCCGCTGGACCCGGGCCCGGACCCTCAACCTGCGCCGGCGGCGGGACCTCTCACAGGGATTGTGCTGCCTGGCGCGGTCACCGAAACACGGCTGAAGGACTTCACACTGGCCCACCTGCCGGCGCAACGGCGCTACCGCTGGATCGTGACCGCAATCGGCGAGGACGGCGCGGTGCTGGGGGCCAGCGCTATGCGGGAGATCTACAAGCCGTAACGCCCTGTCGAACACCGTTACCCGCCGTTGAACCCGGGCTCCGGCCGTCGCGACCAACGGGAGAACCGCAGCCAAGGCCCGGTGGCCCGACGCTTTGCTGCGCAACGGATCGTTAGGCAAGGAATAAAATCATGTGCCCACGAGCAACCCGCCTCATCCTCGCACGGACCGCCACAGCGGCGGCTCTGATGCTTTCAGCCCTGCCGGCCGCGGCCGCGGTGGATACCGTCCAACCGTCGCCGAACAAGGCGCAGGTGGCAGCGACGGGCGCGAGCAGCATCGCCGTCACCTGGCGTGTTGGCCGCAGCATCGTCAGCATGCTGCCGTCCCCCGGCACCATCGGATCGCAGCGCGCGGAGTTGCTGATCAACGGTTCGGTGGTCGCCACCATAGGGCGCCGCCTGGAGCAGACGACCGAAGGCGAGCAAACGCCCGAGACGTTTCTTTTCCGGGAAACCGTCAGCATCCCGCAGTCGCTCGTCTATCGGGCCATAAAGCAGGAAAGCCCCATCGTTATACGGCGCAGCTTTGAAGACAGCGTCGAGACCGGGTCGGAAGATGGCGAGGTCCTGGTGGTCCCCGCCGGGCCCGGATCGGCCGAATTCTCGGTTCAGCGCGTATCGCTGTCCTTCTTCGACGATTCGCGCACCCAGGTGCTGCCCAAGAACGGTGACCTGCGGGCCGTAGCCGAGATCAACACGACCGGCGCCAGTCTGCTGACCGGGGTCTGGGAAGTGGCCAGCGGCAGTTCGACAGCCGGTACGCCGGTCTTTCGGCCGCTGACCCTGGTACGCCAGGGCATCGCCGCGAGCGGACGGACTGTCGTCACCTCGCCGCGCCTGCCCACCGCAACGGAAGGCACCAATCTGGTGCGCTTTCGGATCACCAATCCGGAAACCGATTTCCGGCAGCCCATACTGCAGTACTACGTGACGCCGCCCAGCGCGACGGTTGCCGTCGATCCGCTGCGGGAAATCCTGCTCTCCGGGCCGCGCCCCGGCGAAGCGCTGACCGAGAAGACGCGCTTTGCCTGGACCGCGCTCGCCGGCGCGGCGACCTATCACCTGGAGCTCTTCACAGCGCCGGCAGGCCCGGCGGCCCCCGTCGATACTCAGGCAGTGCGCAGTGAAATCCCCCTTGATCCGTCACCCGAGACCGGGCAGACGGACGACCAGGTTCCGCTGGCCGGGATCTTCGTGCAGGGCAGCGAAACCGAGGCCCGTCTGGCCGATTTCACCCTCGCCCAGTTGCCGGGCGATCGCCGCTATCTCTGGAAGATCAGCGCAATTGATGCTAAGGGCGCTGTCATCGGGTCCAGTTCGGTCAGAGAGATCTACAAACCTTAGGCGTCCTCGGACCCGGGTCGCCGCTTGCCGTGAGGACTTCTCTTGACACAAGACGATCGAGAGCTGCTTCGTCGCATGGCCAACGGCGACCAAACCGCCTTGGACGACTTTTACCGGCAGTACGAAGGTCGCGTTTACCGCTTTATCCGGTCAAAATTGAACGATTCCTTCGATGCCGCCGACGTACTGAACGAGGTCATGTTCGAGGTCTGGCGCAGCGCCGGGCGCTTTGAAGGACGATCCGCGGTGAGCACATGGGTGCTTGGTATCGCTCACCACAAGGCAATCGACCGGATACGCCGACGCAAGCCAGGTGAGAGCGTGGAGTTGGATCCGGAAATCGCAGAAGACGACTCCCCGGATCCCGCAGAAACGCTCTCCGCAGCCCAGAATGCCGAGCAAGTGCGTCACTGTGTCGATCAACTCTCAGAGGCACACCGCAGCGTGGTTCATCTGGCGTTCTTCGAAGACCTCCCCTACGGCGAGATAGCCTCCATCGTGGGCTGCCCCGAGGGCACGGTGAAGACAAGAATGTTTCACGCGAAGAAGGCACTGATGAAGTGCCTCGCGGGGCTCAAAGAGATGGGACTGTTGTGATGGCTGAGAACGGAAAACGAGACGAGGACCTGGACCTCCTCCTCCCGTGGTATGTAAACGGGACCCTGAGTGTCGAGGAGCAGCAGGCGGTCGAGGCCTACCTGGAAAGCAATGCGCATGCGCGCGACGAAGTCGCCCTGCTTGCGGCCATGCGCCAGCAGGTGAAAGAAGAGAGCATCGAGAACAGCCCCGGCGAGCTGGGACTGAAGCGCCTGCGGCGGGAGATCAGCCTCAGCGAGCAGCAGGCGCCGGCGCCGGCCGAAACCGGCAAGGTCGTCTCCATCGCTTCCTGGTGGCGCCCACTGGCCGTTGCGGCCTGTCTGGCCGTTGTCATTCAGGCGGGCGTCATCGTGACCGGAGGGCCGGACGGCGAGGTCGATACGGCAAAAGGATTCCGTCCGGCGGTTCTGCAGGTGACCTTTGCGCCTGACGCCACGGAGCAGCAGATCCGCGAGGTCCTGCAGGCTGCCGGCACGTCGATTGCCGGGGGCCCCAGCGCTCTTGGAATCTACGACTTGAGCCTGCAGGCGACCGACGGCGGCTCTGCCGAGATCGAAGCCGCGCTTGCGGCGCTGAGAGCCCGCGGCGACGTGGTGACCTTCGCTGAAAGGAACTGACCTGTGCAGGGCGTCCTGTGGATCGCCAGTGTAGGGCGGATCGCCAGTGTAGGGCGGATTGCCGGGGTGGTTGCCCTGATGATCGGTCTTGCCGATCCGGCAGCCGCCCAGGTGCCGGCCAGCGACCAGGGCGCCGCCCCGCGGATCACCGGGATTGGCGTGGTCAGTTGTGTCGAGCCGGGCGACCGCATCGTCGTGCGCGGCAGCAACTTCGGGCGCGCCGGCGGCAAGTCGCTGATCATGAGAGATTCCGCCCACCGCGTCGAACTGCCCATCACCCGCTGGACCGACCGCAGCATTCTGGCGACCGTGCCGCGCAACAGGCAACTGGTGCCGGGCAGCTGGTACGAACTGGGCATCGAGGACCGCAGCGGGAATTGGACCAGCGCCCAGCGCCGCCCGCTGCAGATCTGTCCGCCCGCGCGGCCGCAGTCGGATTCCGCCAACATTCCCATCGATCCGCAACGCGACACCATCGATCCCGACCGCAGGCCAGGCACCCGGCAACCGACCGACCGGCCACAGCAGGCCGACCGACCGCGCCAGCCGGAGCGTCCGGCGCCGCAGACACCGGGAACCGCGACCGAGCGCCCGGGCCCGCCGACACTGCCGGGCCTGCCTGTCCCGCCGCCGACCCAGGCCGCCAGCCCCGATCAGGAAGATGACGAGGTTCTGGCCATTACCGGCACCCTGCAGGACGCCACCGCCCTGGCGCAGCAGTTGACAAGCCTGGGGTATGCCGTGCGTTCCCTTCAGGAACTGCCGGTGCTGGGGTTTGCCCTCATGCGGCTCGGTATTCCCGGCGGACAGGACGTGCCGACCGCCCTGGATTCCCTGCGCCAGACCTTCCCCACCACGCTTTTCGATGCCAACACGCTGTACGGTCCACAGGCCGCGGCGGAGCCGCGGCACTATGCCAAGGACCTGATCGGCTGGACAGAGCCGCTGCAGGAATGCCGGCTTGAGGTTGACGTCGGTCTCATCGATACCGTGGTCGACGGCGGGCATCCGGCCCTGAAGGACAGCCGCGTTCTCGCAAAGAACTTCCTGACCTCAGGCCTCAAACCCGCACCGCCCGACCACGGCACGGCGATCGCCTCTCTGATTGTCGGCGATCCCAGTTCCAACACCGCCGGCCTTGTTCCCTCCGCCCGTCTCTACGCGGCGGCGATTTTCGGTTTAAGGGACAACGATCGCGTTGTCGGCACCACCGATGCCATTGCACGGGCAATTGACTGGCTCGGGCAGCAAGGCGTGCGCATCGTCAATCTCAGCCTGTCCGGGCCAAGCAACCAGGTACTGCGGCTGACGATGGAGCGGGCCCACGGCAGCGGCATGATCCTGATCGCCGCCGCCGGCAACGAGGGGCCGAATGCGGCCCCGGTCTTTCCCGCCGGCTACGCACCGGTCATGGCGGTAACGGCCGTCGATGCGGCGCTGCAGCCCTACACCGAAGCCAACCGAGGCGACTACATCGATCTTGCCGCACCTGGCGTCGATGTCTGGAGCGCGCGCAGCGGCCGCGGCGGCCGCTACAGCAGCGGCACCTCCTTTGCCGCGCCCTTCGTCGCGGCTTCGGCAGCCGTCGTGCTCGCCCTCGAGCCGGACGTTTCCGCCGAAGCGATGCGACAGCGCCTGACCAACACCGCCCGCGACCTTGGCTCGCCCGGGCGCGACAGCACCTTCGGCTGGGGCCTGCTGCAACAGCCGGGGGGCTGCTAGGACGTTTTCGACTGACGTCAGCTCGGCAAAGCGTCCAAAGCAAATCAGCCGGCGACGCAGTCCAGCAAAGGACCCAATTGACCCACCCTCTTGCGGATCGTCGCCGCTCGCCCGGCGACATAGTCCCCCGGCGGGTGAGCGCGCCACTTGAGGGGACTGGGTAGAACGGCAGCCAACTGCGAGGCCTGGCGAAGGCTGAGGTCCTTGGCACCGACACCGAAACTGGCACGCGCTGCAGCCTCGGCCCCATAGACACCGGGACCCCACTCGGCAATGTTCAGATAGACCTCGAGAATGCGCTGCTTCGGCCAGAGCACTTCCAGGGACGTGGTCAGAGGCAGTTCCAGGGCTTTGCGGAAGACGGAGCGTTTCGGCCAGAGAAAGAGGTTTTTTGCCGTCTGCATCGAAATGGTGCTGCCGCCTCCGGCGCGGCGTCCCTCGGCGTAGGCTTTGACGGCACTCTCCAGCGAACTCCAATCGAAACCGTCGTGCTCGCAGAACAGGTTGTCTTCCGCCGCCACGGCGGCGCGCCTCAGATGCGGGCTGATCTCGTCCCAGGACACCCAGTCCCTTTTCAGCCCCTGCCCCTCGATCAGACGGATGACCATCAGCGGGGTGATCGGCGGCGGTACGAAGCGGTAGATCACCGTGAGCGCCAGGGGTGCAAATACGACGATCAGCAACGCCCAGAGGGCCCAGCGCCGCACCTTGGAGGAGAACGGTCGGATCATCGGATGAAGAGCGGCCGCAGTGCGTCAGTCCGCAAGAGAGGGTTCGTCCACGGTTTCCGTCCCCCAGTTGCGCTGCCATTTCAAGAGTGCACGCTTTGCCGTTTCCGGTGCCGTGCGGTCATAGACACTGAGGATCGCTGCCACACGCTCCGGATCCGTGTCCGCATCACCGCCGCGCAGGTGATCGGTGAGCAGGAAGATCGCCCCGAACAGCAGCTTGTCGACGCCCACCGCGCGGCAGGCGATCGCCAGGTCCTCACCCCCGCCACCGTAGACGATCCGCTGCAGTTGCGGGCTGCGCAGCTCGGTGAGCTCGGCGAAGAGCAGTTCGAAGAGCGGCAGGTTGCCTTTGCGCAGAGCCCTGACAATGGGGTGGTCGGCGATCCGCTCCTCATCGCCCAAGGCGGCTGCCTGAACGGCGGCGGCCGCCATGCGCAGGTGATCCTCCCCCGCCCCTGCCAGTCGGGCTTCAGGGGGACCAACGTCTGCACCATTCGCTGGGGCAGCCACCTCGACATCGTCGCCGTGCCCCTCCTCGGGGCCGACATCGATAACATCGGGCGGCGAGGGCGCCTCCGCCAGGGGGCTACGCCCCGATGCCGCTGCACCCGACACCTGTTCACCCGACACCGGTGCACCCGACACCGGTGCACCCGACACCGGTGCACCCGACATCGGCCCGGTCAGCAGCTTGGGCGGCGGTGCGACCTGCCGCGGCGCCGGCCGCTCTTCATAGATCACCACCTGGCGGTCGCGCCGCCACAGCCAGACGATGACCGTCAGGATGAACATCACCCCAATGGCCGCCATCATGTAGAGCTGGCGCTGTTCGATGCGGGTCACCGCCGGCGCAATGGCAGATGCCGGATCGCGCTGGGCCTCGGCCAGCTGTTCCTGAAGCATCGCGGTTTGTTCGTCACGCACGTCCAGCGCCGTATCGAGGTTCTCGACCTGGGCACGCAGGGCCGCCACCTCGTCCTGTGCTTCGTCCAAGGCGCCGACCTGCTCCTGCAGCTCTGCAACCTGTTGCTCGGCCTCCCGCAGGCCCGCGACCTCCTCTTCCAGGACAGCGACCTGTTCTTCGGCTCCCCGCAGGACCTCAACCCGCTCCTGCAAGGTCGCCACCTCCTCCTCGACCGGCTCCAGTTCGTTGACCCGCGCTTCCAGAGCGCGGAGCTGTTCCTCAGCCGCCTCCAGCGCCTCCTCGCGCCGGGCAAGCTCCACGCTGGGATCGGGCTGTTCCAGCACCTCCTTCAGGCGCGCAGCAAAAGCCCTGAACTCGGCAGAGTCGGACTGCGAGGAACGGATCTCCGGGCGAAGCATCAGGGCCTGCAAGGGGATCGATGCGGCGACCTCGCCGCCCAGCGCCTGCTGGGCTGCGAGCCGGTCGGCACCCTCCACCAGGGCCGCAAGGCTCGGGCCGATCATCGCGCTCTCTCCGGCAGCCCCGGCGAGAGGCGTGGACGAGATGCCGGGCGACCGCTGACCGTCGCGCAGCGCCATGATGGAACTCTGCTGGGCAGAGACGATCTCATCGGCGGCCTGGCGGATGGTTCCCGGCGGCGGCGGCTCCGCGGCCTGGGTCAGGCGCAGCGTCGGATCCAGCATCAACCAGCCCCGGGTCACGGCAAAGCCGTCCACCAAAGCCACATAGTTGGACCAGTCCTGACGCAGCAATTCGGCAGGCCCGGACCCGAAGCGCCCGGCGAAACCGCGCCGCAGGCTGCGCACCTCGGTGAAGGCGCGCATCTGGCGGCGTGCCCAGGCGTGGCGCAGGCCCGGATCCCCCTCGGCGATGCGCTGCATGGAAAGGCTCAGGTAGCTGTCCTTCAGAAAAAAGTAGCGCGCCAAGTCGGCGCGGCTGGCGGTCTGCTGAGCGACAGGCGCCAAGGTACCGGAACGGCGCACGTGGTCGTCGAACCAGCGCCAGTCCGCCGAGGGCTCGGCCTGGGCCAGCGCCTCGATCATGATCGGCAGCAACTGGTCGCTGTTGCTCGCTCCGCCCTGCTCGCGCAGCCGGGAGAAACGCACCAGGCTCGGCAGCCACTGCCCATCCAGACGCACGTCGATTTCGACCAGACCGTCGGGTGAAACCCGCAAAGCGCCATCCGGCAGGTCGGCGATGCGCAGCCGCCCGGCATCGAGCAGTGCTCTCAGCCGCTCGGCAAGGGCGCGGTAATTGCCCTGCAGTTCCGCCCAGCGGGTGCTGGCGAAGCTGTTGCTGTCCCGTGCTGCGATGTTGCCGTAGAAGCGCGCAAGACTTTCCAGTTCGGCAACCGCAGTGCGAAGATCCGCCTCTTCCAGCGCCCCGCTCGCCTGCTCTCCTGTGAACTGCTCTGCGCCCCGCTGACCTGGGCCCAACTGGCTCGCAGGCGATTGCGCCAGAGCCGGGCCGCCAAAGGTCGCTGCCAACAGGCAGCAGACGAGCACCCCGTCCCGTAGAGCGCGGTACGCTCTTGACGGTCTGCGTTCAGCGGACACTGCTCTGCGGCTCGATTGCGCCGACCCCATACCACCTGGCTCGACCGCTCGCAGGCGATCGTTCTTGTTGCTTGCTCTCGGGGCGTCACGCCGGCCAGCGCCAGACTCCGGGCCAGCAGATCCTCCGGGCTTCGTAACCTAGAGCATTTGGGCCGCCGCTGGAAGCGGAGGACGCCGCCCGACTCGGATCAGCCGGACGGGCCGTCCGCGGTTTCGGGCCGGCTACCCATCCCGCCGCCCCTGCCCCAGAAATGCGGCCAGGGCCGACAGTGGTGGGTCGGCGAGCAGGTCCGCCGTGCTGCCCTGCACGGCAATGCGGCCGTCGCACAAAAAAGCGGTACTGGGTGCGATGCGATGGGCGTCTTCGGGATTGTGGCTGACCATCACCACCGTCAGCCCGTGGTCGCGCCGCAAACGGTCGACCAGATCCAGCATTTCCAGGCGCAAGCCCGGGTCGAGGGCCGAGAAGGGTTCGTCGAGCAGCAGCAGCGGGCGGCGACGCACGAGGCTGCGGGCCAGAGCCACGCGCTGGCGCTGGCCACCGGAAAGCTGGGCCGGGCGGCGCCCGCCGAGGCCGGCCAGCCCGACGCTCTGCAGCGCCTCCTCGACGGCCCGGCGCTGCGCCGCATCCAGCCGCAGGCCGGGATCGAGGCCGAGACCGACGTTCTGATCCACAGTGAGATGGGCGAAGAGGTTGTGTTCCTGGAACAAACTCGTGACGGGCCGTCCGGCGGGTTCCACCGCCGTCACGTCCCGGCCGTCGATCTCCAAGCGGCCGGACAGCGGCGTCTCGAAGCCGGCGATCAGGTTCAGGAGCGTCGACTTGCCGCCGCCGCTCGGCCCCAGCAGCGCCAGGCAGTCGCCGCGCCCAACCGCCAGGTCGAACACCATGGTCATGTCCTCGTAGCGGAACGTCAGCGCGCTTACGGACAGGATGGGATCCCTGACCGGCCCTCCCAGCCCGCTTTCCCGCAAGGGCCCCTCATGCATGACGGACACTCCGGCCAGGCAGCCGGATGCTGGCCCGGCCAAGCAGGGTATCGATGGCGAAGAAGACCAGCAGGCAGACGAGCGACAGAAATGCCGCGATCACCGCAGCCTCGGCCATGCGGAAGCTGCCCATAGCGCGGTAGAGCAGCAACGGCAGGGTGGCGAAGTCCTCGCTGCCAAACAGGGCGATGACCCCGAGGTCGCCCATGGAGAGCGTCGCCGCCACTGCAAGAGCCAGGGCAGCCGGACGCCGCAGATTTGGCCATTCGATCAGGCGCAGCCGGCTCCAGCCGGCGATGCCGAGGCTCTGGCACAGGCGGTCGTGGCGCTGGGCCTCGTCCATCATCGGGCCGCCGAGAAAGCGCACCACAAAGGGCAGTGCCATCAGGGCGTTGACCAGCACCACCAGCGGCAGGCCGAGGGCGAAGACGTCGGTGAAAGGCCGCAGCAGGACGAAGAGCCCCGTGGCCAGAACGAAGGGCGGCACCACGAGGATCAGCGAGGCGGAGAGCTCCAGGCGCGCCGCCGCCCGGCTCCGCTGCAAGCGGTGGCGCAGGATGCGGCTGCTGACCAGGACCGCGCCCCCCAACACCAGGGCGAGACCGCCGGAGGTAAGGGCGATGGTGAGCGACTGGCCGAGGGCACGCCACAGCCGCGGGTCGCTCAGCACCGCCGACGCCGTCGCGTTGAAACCCGCCAGCGCCACTGCGGCCAAGGGCAGCACGACGAAGAGCGTGCCCAGGGTAATGAGCAGGCCGTCGAGCCAGCGCCCCAGGGGATCGGCCCGGTCCGGCCGCTCGTAGACGCGCCCCTCGGTAAGGGTCAGGTTGCCGGGAACCGACAGCCGCAGCAGGCAGAAGACGATGCCGCCGCAGAAGACGAGCTGGACGACGGCCAGGGTGACCGCCCGCCCGAGGTCGAAGTCGAAGCGCAGGGCCTGGTAGACCGCCACCTCCAGGGTCGTCGCCCGCGGTCCGCCGCCGAGGGTGAGCACCACGGCAAAGGAGGTGAAGCAGAGCATGAACACAAGGCCCGCGATACCCGGCAGGACGCTGCGCAGGGCCGGCCATTCGATCAGCCGGAAGATGTCGCGCGAGCGCAGGCCGTACTGGCTGGCCACGCGCCAGCTTTCGGGCGGAACCGAGTCCAGCGCCTGCAGGAGCACCCGGGCGACGAAGGGCAGATTGAAAAAGCAATGGCCGATCAGGATGCCGCCCAGCCCGTAGAGATAGTGCAGGCCCTGAAAGCCCAGCAGTTCCAGGCCGTCGTTGACCCAGCCGCGCCGTCCGTGCACGGCGGCGATGCCGAAAATAGCGACGATCACCGGCACCACGAGGGAGAGGCTGAACAGCCGCAGCAAAAGGCCGCGCCCCGGAAAGTCGCGGCGTGCCAGCGCCCGGGCCAGCGGAATGGCAAAGCCCACCGACAGCAGGGTCGACAGCGCGGCCTGCCAGAGGGTGAACCAGACGACCCGCCAGAGGTAGGGCTGGCCGAGGGTCTCCGCGAGATCGAAGCCGCCGGCCGCGAAGCCGAGGGCGAGCAGCGCGCCGCCGGCCAGCAGGGCCACCAGGCTGAGCGCCAGGCCCGCCGGGAGCCACCACGGCATCACATGACTTCCGCCACGCTTAGCGGCTGACCGCCTGCAGCCACTCGTCGACCCAGGCCTGGCGGTTTTCGCTCACCTCTTCCGGACTGAACAGCAGCGGGCGGGCCGGGTCGACCAGCTTGTCGAACTCGGGCGGCAGGCCGTCGGGCAGGTCGACCACCGGATACATCCAGTTCCCGGTGGGAATGGCGGTCTGAAAACCGGGGCTGACCATAAAGGCGAGGAACTGGCCCGCGAGCTCGGGCTGCGGCGCGGCCTTGGGGATCGCCGCCACCTCCACCTGCATGTAATGGCCCTCCTCAAAGGCCGCCGCCTGATAGCGCTCGGTCTGCTCGGCGATCATGTGATAGGCGGGCGAGGTGGTGTAGCTCAGCACCAGCGGCGCCTCGCCCTCGAGGAACAGGCCGTAGGCCTCGCTCCAGCCCTTGGTCGTGGTGACGGTCTTGCGCGCGAGCTTCGCCCAGGCCTCTGGCGCGTCCTCGCCATAGACGGCGCGGACCCAGAGCATGATACCCAATCCGGGCGTCGAGGTGCGCGGGTCCTGGAGAATGATCTTCAGATCGTCCGGTGCCTCCACCAGCTCCTTCAGGCTACGCGGCGGCTGCGCCAGCGCCTCGGTGTCGTAGACGAACGCGAAGTAACCGTAATCGAAGGGCAGAAAGGTCTCGTCGCTCCAGTCGACCGGCAGGGTGAGACCCTCCGCTGCCACCCCATGCGGCGCCAGCAGACCGGTCGCCTTGGCCTCGGCCATCAGGTTGAGATCGAGGCCCAGAATGACGTCGGCCTTGCTGCTCTCCCCCTCCAGGCGCAGGCGGCTCAGCACGCCGCCCGAGGTGTCGATGGCGACGAAGTCCAGCACGCAGCCGCACTCGGCCTCGAAGGCCTCCTTGATGCGCGGGCCCGGCCCCCAGTCTGAGGTGAAGGCATCGTATGTATAGACGGTGAGCCGCTTTTCCTCTTCGGCGGCGGCTCCGCCGGCAAGCAGAGGCACCATGGCTGCCAGAACGGCGACGAAGGAGAAAAGGCGCATGACATCGCTCCATAAAGCTATGGGGCGGATGGTTTTGAGGATCGCTGGGCCTTGAAATCGTTGGGCTTCGAAGGGCCGGTGGCTCAAATCCCTCCGCCGGCATTACCCGGGTCAGGTTCATCGGGTTGTCCGGACGGCAAAGCGCAGTCCGGTCTCTCAGCCCGTTGCAGGGCACCCCGTTGAGACTGAGCAGAGACTAGGGCCGCGCCCCGCCCCTGACAAGCCCTCCCGGGAAGGCGGGCGGCGGCGCGATGAGCCGATTTGGAAGGCACTCATACTTCGACATCAGGCGAATCATCACGCGCGCGACCCGTGGTGAAGTGGCGTCCTCACGCTCATCTCATCGCCACCCGGAGAGGACGCCGATGATCACCTGTTTCATCCGCTACGAGATCGACCCCTTCAAGAGAGAAGCCTTTGAGACCTACGCCCGGACCTGGGGCCAGGCGATCCCGCGCTGCGGTGCGGAGCTGATCGGCTACTTCGCGCCGCACGAAGGCTCGGCCACCACCGCCTACGGCGTTTACACAATCGAGAGTCTGGCGGCCTACGAGGCCTATCGCGCCCGCCTGGCCGCCGATCCTCTGGGCCGGGAGAACTACCGCTTCGCAGAGGCGGAACGCTTCATCCGCCGGGAGGATCGAATCTTCCTGAAACTGGCCTCGGCGCCGCACGCCGACCCGGTCTAAGGCACGGGCTAGCAGCCGGCGGTCACTTCGATCTCGACCAGCAGTTCCGGGCGGGCCAGGGCGGCGACCACGAGGGTGGTGACCGCCGGGGCCTCGAAGCCCCCCCAGCGGTCCTGGCGGATCTTCGTCAGGGCCGGCAGATGGGCCGGATCGGTGACGTAGTAGACGACGCGGAGGATGTTGTTCACCGAGAGATCGAAGGAGGAGAGGATCGCTTCCACGCTGTTCATGGTCTCATGACACTGCGCGTCGAAGGACGCGGGCGTTGCCCCTTGCGGATTCAAGCCGATCTGCCCGGCGATGAAGTACAGCCTCTGCGGCGACTGGATTTCGACCACATGCGCAAAGATCGTGTCGAAAGGCGGCTTGACCGGGCGGACCGTCGTCGGATTGTGGCGCTTCAGCATGGTTTTCCTTCCTGTGGCGATCCTGCGGCCCTGGGGCGGTCCTGGGGGCGGCCCTGGCGCGGCCGTCCCACCGCCAGTTCTTCTGTGAGATCAAGGGTAAAGGTCTCTGCCGTCAGCACCGTCTACCCCCCTGGCACATCCCAATAAAAAGGCCCGCTTGAGCCTTGGCGCAAACGATATAAGCTCAATACTCTGTGAGTTTATGTAACACCGGTGCCAGCCATGAGACTCCCGTCGCTGCGCGCGATCCAGGCCTTCGACGCCGTGGCCCGCCACGGCAGCTTCAGCCGCGCGGCGGACGAACTGGCCGTCACCCACGGCGCCGTGAGCCGGCAGATCCGGGCCCTGGAGCAGCAGCTCGACACCCCGCTCTTTCATCGAACGGCAAAGGGCGCGGCCCTGACCGGCGACGGCGCGGTGCTGTTCCAGGCCTCCCGCGCCGCCTTCGCCGCTCTGCGCGGCGGCGTTGCCGACCTGGCGCGGCGCCGCGCCGACACAACGATCACGCTGTCGCTGACCACCTCCCTGGCCCTGAAGTGGCTGGTGCCGCGGCTGCCGGCCTTCCGCCGCCGCCACCCGGAGATCGCGGTGCTGCTCGACACCAACGACGCGCCGGTCGATCTTCACGAACAGCCGGTCGACTGCGCCCTGCGCTTCGGCACAGGCGGATGGACCAGCCTGCACGAAACCCGGCTGACGGAGGAGGAGCTGGTGGCGGTCGCGGCACCGGGCCTGATGGACGGCGCCAGTCTTCCGCTTTCGCCGCACGACCTGATCACCTTCCCGCTGGTGCACGACGACTACAACCCGGGCTGGGATCGATGGCTCGAAAAAGCCGGTGCGAAGTCCCTCAACGGGGCTTTACCGGGGGACCGCTACATCGACAGCGGGGTCCTGATCGCGGCGGCCCTGGACGGCCAAGCGGTGGCCCTGGTGCGGCGCCTGCTGGCCGCCGACGACCTGGCGGCCGGGCGTCTGATCCAGGTAAGCGACGTGACCCTCCCGCTGGAGCGGTCGCTCTTCTTCGTCTGCCGGGCCGGCGACCAGAACCGGCCGGTGGTGGCGGCGCTGCGCGACTGGCTGACCGAAAGCTTTGCGGACTTCCGGCGCAGACCCTAAGCGGCCGCAGCGCAAGTGGTCTCCTGCTCTGTCCCCATCTGGCCCTTGCCCGAAAGACCGCATCGGGGCATGAGCGGGGGCTGCCCAACAATGCCAAAGCACACCCAGATGCCTGATACCACCTCTTCCCCTAACGCGTCCGCCGATTTGCCCTTAGGCGAGCCCCTGCCCGGCTGGACGCCCCGCCCGGTGCCGCCCCGAAGTGCCCTTGAAGGCCGTTTCTGCCGGGTCGAGCCACTCGACCCGGAGGCTCATGCCGACGACCTCTTCACCGCCTACACCGCCGACCCGGCGGGGCGGAGCTGGACCTACCTGCCCTACGGCCCCTTTGCCACATTGGCCGAGCTGAAAGCGTGGATGCAGGCGACCTGCCTGGATGACGACCCGCTGTTCCATGCGGTCATCGACAGGGCCAGCGGCAGAGCCCTGGGGGTCGCCAGCTATCTGCGCATCGCGCCGGCCATCGGCAGCATCGAGGTCGGGCATATCCACTACGCCCCGGCCCTGCAGGCCACCCCGGCAGCCACCGAGGTCATGTTCCTGATGATGGCCCGGGTCTTCGACGAATTGGGCTACCGCCGCTACGA
This sequence comes from Pelagibius sp., assembly GCF_028281305.1. GTDB lineage: Bacteria > Pseudomonadota > Alphaproteobacteria > Kiloniellales > Kiloniellaceae > Pelagibius. The sequence goes on from NZ_JANQKD010000016.1 coordinate 78,051, forward strand.
GTGGAAGTGCAACGCGCTGAACGCCGCTTCTCGCCGCGCGGCGGAACGGTTGGGCTTCACCTTCGAAGGCGTGTTCCGCCAGGCCACCGTCGTCAAGGGCCGCAACCGCGACACCGCCTGGTACTCCCTCCTCGACAAGGAGTGGCCCGACGCCAAGGCCGCCTTCGAGACCTGGCTGGCGCCTGACAATTTCGATGCCGAGGGGCGGCAGGTGAAGTCGCTGGCGGCTATCCGCGCGGCGTTACGGCGCTGACGGCTTCGACCGCATCGCATCGAGCGACCAGGAGCCGCCGCCGGCGAAGACCAGGTAGAGGAAGAAAAAGCAGAACATTATGGCCGCGTCGCCGCCGTTGAGCGTCGGGAAGAAGCTCCGCGGTGCATGGGCGATGAAATAGGCCGCCGCCATCAGGCCGGAGCAGAGGAAGGCAACCGGGCGGGTGAACAGGCCGAGCGCCAGGAGCGCGCCGCCGATCAGTTCGATAATGCCGGCGATGCCCAGCATGGAGAGCAGTTCCGGCCCCGGCCCCTCGCTGGTCCGCATCGGGAAGTTCAGGAGTTTCTGCGTGCCGTGCGCCATGAAGATCAGCGCGGCCATGATGCGGGCCACGGAAAGAACGCGCGGCGCCCAGGCGGTGAGTGTTTCCGTCATCGTCTGCTCCTCGTTCTAGAAGCGGTCAGCTTTTTTGGGGAAAGGCACGGACCCGCTCGCCAGACCTCGGTCCCGTCACCTTGGATACATAGGGACGCTCATGTCGAGACCAAGTCCCTCCTGCCGATCCAAGGAAAGATCGCATGCTTCGAGACGGGCCTGCCGGCCCTCCTCAGCATGAGGCCGTGCTGAGGGCCAAACACCCACCTCATCCTGAGGTGCGGAGCGCAGCGGAGCCTCGAAGGATGGGCCACCGGCCTCAGCCTGTTCGCAGCCTTAAGTCCAGGGCCCCTGGAAGAGACCGACGGCGAGGCGCAGCAGCGTGCCGACGAAGATCAGCAAGAGGACCCAGACCTTGGAGAGGCTGGCGAGAGCGTAGAAGGTCTTGGCGTCGTTGATCATCGCCTCCTTCTCCGGACCTTCGGGCAGTTTCTCCGCCTGGATCTCCTTGTACCAGCCGCGCAGGGCCTGGCCGGTGACGTAAAGCGCCGCCACCGCCAGCATGATGTTGGAGAGAAAGGCGAGCCAGGCGGCGATCATGGACCAGTCCCGGGGTGTCGGCTGCGACCAGCCCTACTCAATCGTGATCTTCAGGGACTTGTTCATGGCCAGCGCGATCTGCGCCAGGGAGGCCACGGTGGCGCCCTGCTTGTTCACCTTGCCGCTGGCCAGCTTGGAAACGAAGGCGGGGTCGAGGCCGCTTGCCTTCTGCAGGTCGCGCAGGCTGCCCTCGTAGGCGGCCAGTGCCTCGGCCACCGCGTCGGCCACCTCCAGCCGCGCCACGCCGCGGGCGGTCGCACGCAGCGCCTCGATATCGGGGTCGCCGCTCTTGAAGGCCTGGGCCTGGGGGCGCTTGCGCGCCTTGGCTGCCTCGGCAGATGCCTTGCTTTCGGACATGAGCACGCCCTTTCCTTGCTCGCAGGCGAGGTTGGATGTCTCGGGTGGTGACCCGCAGGTGGTTCCGCTTGTTGTCGAATTCAACAACAAATCGGCTCTCTTGTCAAGATCCTGACAGGAAGGGTGCGTCGGAGTTAGGAGGCCTGGGCAGCCTTGCAGGCCTTCTCCAACCAATCCGCATAGTCGGGGCTGACCGGGCGCCAGTCGGTCCAGAGGCGGGTTTCCCGCCGCAGCCGGGCAACGGCGAGCTGATGGTCGCTCTCCGCCCCGATCCAGAGGATCCGGAGCTGCTTCAGGGGGTGCAGATAGACCGCCAGTGCCGTGGTGTCGCCCAGTTCCCGGGCCTGGGCCGGGCCGTCGTCAAGCCGGGTCCGATAGCTCGCGGGATCGAGCGTGGAGAGGCCGGGGCCGCCCTTGCAGCAGGCCGTCGCGGGCAACAGGGGTGCGGCCGGCAGGTGCAGGCCGTGCAGCACCGCGGCGGCCCGCCTGGGCCAGCCCTGCCGGGCCAGGGGGCCGAACAGCGCCGCGTCCAGGGTCTCCTGGCGGCCGTCCTCCAACAGGGGACCGCCGCGCGGCACCGCCGCAAGCTGCCGCTCCCCGAAGCGCCCCGCCGCGTGCCGCAGGATGTCGCGCATCACCCTGACACGGTTGGCCCGTTGTGTGCCGGCGCGGGTGCGCTGGTCCAGATAGCCGCGCTGGGCCGCATTGACGCGCTCTAGATCAAGCTCGACGGTCAGCACGGGTATGGGCTTTTCCTGGGCGGCGGCGGAAATGCGCGCGGAGTCGCGGCGCCGAAAGACTGGCACCGAAACCTGCGCCCGGCAACCGCCAGACCCGAGGAAACCTGGGGCATAAAGTGGCCCCCCGGCGTCGGCGCCGGCCCGCAGCGCCTGGCGGTCAGGGCATCGACAATTCGGGCTTGCCCGGCTATAAGGCGCGCCGTTGTCGCGATGCCCGGGCCTTCGGCCGGCACCGCAGGAAGCTAGATTTCGAGCATGACAGACCTTTCCGATGCCGTCGCGCGGCGGCGCACCTTTGCGATCATCTCGCACCCCGACGCGGGCAAGACCACGCTGACGGAGAAGCTGCTGCTGTTCGGCGGTGCGATTCAGATGGCCGGCGCCGTGAAGGCGCGCGGCGAGCAGCGCCGCGCCCATTCGGACTGGATGAAGGTGGAGCGCGAGCGCGGCATCTCCGTCGCCTCCTCCGTCATGACCTACGACTATGCCGGCAAGACCTTCAACCTGCTGGACACGCCGGGCCACGAAGACTTTTCCGAAGACACCTACCGCACCCTGACGGCGGTCGATTCCGCGGTCATGGTCATCGACGCGGCGAAAGGCATCGAGGCCCAGACCCTGAAGCTCTTCGAGGTCTGCCGTCTCAGGGACATGCCCATCATCACCTTCGTCAACAAGCTGGACCGCGAGGCGCGCGACCCCTTCGAGCTGATCGACGAGGTGGAGCAGCGCCTGGCGCTGGACGTGACGCCGGCGACCTGGCCCATTGGCATGGGGCGCTCCTTCCTCGGCTGCTATGACCTGCTGCGCGACCGCCTGCTGCTGGTGGAGCGCAGCCGCGACAAGAAGGGCGCCGAGGGCGAGGCCTGCGACGGCCTGGACGACCCCAAGCTGGACGCGATGCTGCCGGCCGACGCGGTTGCCCAGCTCCGCGAAGAGGTGGAGATGGTGCGCGAACTCTGCCCCGCCTTCGACCTGGAAGCCTATCGCCAGGGCACCATGACGCCGGTCTACTTCGGCTCGGCGCTCAACAACTTCGGGGTCCGCGAGCTTCTGCAGGGCGTGGCCGACATGGCCCCTGCCCCGCGCCCGCAGCCGGCAGTGGGCCGCGAGGTCGAACCGACGGAAAAGAAGATCAGTGGCTTCGTCTTCAAGATCCAGGCGAACATGGACCCCAACCACCGCGACCGCATCGCCTTTCTCCGGCTCTGCTCCGGCCACTTCAAGCGCGGCGCCAAGCTGAAGCATTCGCGCAGCGGCAAGACCCTCAACATCCACAACCCGGTGCTGTTCCTGGCGCGCGACCGGGAGCTGGCGGAAGAGGCCTGGCCCGGCGACATCATCGGCATCCCCAACCACGGCAACCTCGGCATCGGCGATGCGCTGACCGAAGGCGAGGAGCTGAAGTTCACCGGCATCCCCTCCTTCGCGCCGGAGTACCTGCAGACCGTCCGGCCTAAGGATCCGCTGCGCGCAAAACACCTGGGCCGCGCGCTGCAGCAATTGGCCGAGGAAGGCGCGGCCCGGGTCTTCAAACCCAACATCGGCGCCGACTGGATCGTCGGCGTCGTCGGCCCGCTGCAGTTCGACGTGCTGGCCGACCGCATCCGCACCGAGTACGAGGTGCCTGTCCACTTCGAGCCCACCACTCTGCACACCGCGCGCTGGGTAGAGGCCGACGAGCCGCTGAAGCTGAAGCGTTTCGTCGACGCCAACCAGGGCGCCATGGGCGAGGACCATACCGGCGCACCGGTCTTCCTCGCGCGCAACGCCTGGCATCTGGACCGCGCCGCGGAGGACAACCCGGATCTCCGCTTCCTCAAGACCAAGGAGCAGATCTAGGATCGCCGGGTTTACAGACTGAAATCACGATCTCAAGAGATCACGGAGTCTCCTGTGAACGCGACACACAAGTCCTCCCCCCTTGCGGGGGAGGATTTAGGAGGGGGGTGCCACGCCGGTGGCAATGCTCCGATCAGGCCGAGGCAGTCCCCCCCACCCCAACCCTCCCCCACGAGGGGGGAGGGGGACTCTTTTGTTCGCCCAGCTTCGAAGCCCAGGCGCCAGACGGCGTTGCTGTGGTCTCGGAACAGCCGATGAGCCCTTCCGACTGGCAAGCCGACGGACGCCTGCCCAGCGAGGTCTGGATCAAGGCCCATCTGCGGCGCTGCTTCGCCGAAGGGATGCCGGCCACCGTCGTTCGCCGCGGCGAGAAGAACAGCGGCACGCTGATCCTGAAGATCAACCAGCTTGAGGCCGGCTGCCGGGTGCTCAATCAGACCCGCGACCTCGACGGCGTACTTGCTTGGATGCCCGCGCTCGGCGGCGAACTGGTCGAAGAAAGCGACGCCGATGCCTACATCGAACGGGCCGTCGCCCGCGACCCGGATGTCTGGGTCGTCGAAATCGAAGACCGCGAGGGCCGCCATCCCTTCGAAGGCAAGGTCCTCTAACCCGAAAGCGAAACCTCATGGCCAACCGCACCATCGATCTGAGCGACGCCCTCTACGACTACCTCCTGGCGCACTCCCTCAACGAGCCGGCGGTGATGCGCCGCCTGCGCGAGGAAACCGCAACCCTGCCGCTGTCGATCATGCAGATCGCCCCCGAGCAGGGACAGTTCATGGCCCTGCTGGTGCGGCTGTTGGGGGCAAAGCGCTGCATCGAGGTTGGTACCTTCACCGGCTATTCGGCGCTGGCCGTGGCCTTGGCATTGCCGCCGGAGGGCCGGATCGTGGCCTGCGACGTCAACGCGGAAACCGCGGCCGTTGCGAAGCGCTATTGGCAGGAGGCTGGGGTGGACAAGAAAATCGATCTCCGGCTCGCACCGGCTGTCGAGACGCTGGAAGCGCTGTTGGCAAACGGCGAAGCCGGGACCTACGACTTCGCTTTCATCGACGCCGACAAGTCGAACTACGATTCTTACTACGAGCTGTCGCTGCAGCTCCTGAGGCCAGGCGGACTGATCGCCATTGACAACGTTCTTTGGGGCGGCGACGTGCTTGACCTCGACCGAACTGACTCCGACACCCTGGCGATTCGCGCGATCAACACGAAGGTTTCCGGCGATTCGCGCGTGCATTGCTCGCTGATTCCGATTGGCGATGGGCTGATGCTTGCACGCAAACAAAGCGCTTAGTGTTCGTAGACGAAAGTTAGCTAATGCCGTTAACGCTCCGTTAAGCAAGCGTTAAGGCCATCTTCATCCGCACGTGGAAAACTTGTGGGATCGGCGAAGGGGATTCGCCAAACGTGCAATGAAAGATGAGGCCAACCATGTGGAAGATCTTAGCGCTTAGCGCCGGGCTCGCCCTCGTTAGCACCAGCACTTCGGCGGCGGCGCAGCCTCAATGTGATCAGCGTGACTCTGTTCTGAAAATTCTTCAGCAGAAGTACAAGGAAGCGCCGGTCGCTTTGGGCGTCACCCACAACGGCGGACTGGTTGAGGTGCTCAGCACCGGTAATGGTACGACCTGGTCCATCATCGTGACGACTCCGCAGGGCATGAGCTGCCTGGTGGCTGCCGGTGAAGGCTGGCGCGCCATGGACCAGGTTGCCGCTGACCCGGAGGCCTAAGTTGGCGCTTCAGGAAACTGGGCATGCTGAGTTGAGGTCGGTGCTCTCAGGAACCTGATTCGAACGCTGAATGAATGACCCGGTCACCGGGTTTGATTGAAAGACGCGAAGACGTCCCCGCGTTCAACTCCAACACCGCGATGACGTCCTGGCCGGACGAAATGGCCTGCAAAGAGAAGGGCACCGTGCGCTCTTGAATGCGTACGATCACACCGCCCTCGTCGATGAAGAGCATATCCAGAGGGATAAGCGTATTCTTCATCCACATGGCCCGGGGTTCCGGCCGTTCAAAGAGAAACAGCATGCCCGCCATCGCGGCCATACTGTGCCTGAACATCAGCCCCTGAGAGCGCTGATCCGGCGATACCGCCATCTCCACTTCGAAAACGTGACGCCCGCCCGCAGCGGTTTCGATCGCAATCTCGTCCCTGTCGAAGGTCACGAGGTTGGCCTGCGCATGCGCAGGGCCGGCCCCTGGTGCAGCGGCCAGCACCAGCACGGCAGCGATCAAGGCGAAAACCCGCAGCGGCGTTGTCATGGCGCAAGCATTAGCTGCCCGCGTCGGGCAGGACAAGGTCCATTCGGAGTCATCTCAGGATACAAGGCGGCACTCCCTCAGGCGGTCAGGATCCGCGCCGCAAGACCCCGGATCTCCGGGCGCAGCGGGCCTTCCCGCGGCCGGTCGGCCAGCGTGGTGAACCAGTGCTCCGGCGGATTGCGGCCCTTGCTGTGGCGCCAGTCCAGACCCCGCAAGACCGCTTCCGCCGCGGTCGGCAGGCGCTCCGGAACGGGAAAGCCGTTGAGGGTCGCCCAGACCCCCGCCCAGGCACGCCCGACGGACCAGGGATTGTAACCCCCGCCCCCAAGGATCAGCAGGCGCGGCGCAAGATCGCGGACCTGAGCGACGACACGCCAGAGCGCCCCGTTGGACAGAGAGAGCTTGCTGAGAGGATCCTCCTCCAGCCCGTCGGCGCCGCATTGCAGAACCACGGCTTCGGGAACGAAGGCGGTGATCAGCGGCAACACCGCCTCCTCCATCAGGAACGCCATCTCGCTATCGTTGAAGCCGGCCGGCACCGGCAGATTGCGGGCCAGGCCGCCGGCACGGTCGTCGACACTTCCGGCAGCGGGGGTCTGGTCGGGGCCACCCCCTTTCATGGGCCAGCGCGCATCCTCGTGGATCGAAAGCGTGAAGACGCGCGGGTCGTCATGAAAGGCGTCCTGCACGCCGTCGCCATGATGGGCGTCGATGTCGAGATAGACGATCCGCGTGAGGCCGGCATCCAGCATCGCCAGAATTCCCAGCACCGGGTCATTGAAGTAACAGAAGCCGCTCGCATGGTCGGCCCGGCCATGGTGGGTGCCGCCGGCAGGGCTGTGGATCACACCCGGGTCCGCCAGGCGTTCGCCTGCCAGGATCGAGGCGCCGCAGGCCGTCGCCGGGCGCCGGAAGACCTCCGCATAGATGGGATTGCCGTTGCGCCCGAGGTTGAAGCGCCGCTGCTCGTCTTCGCTCAGACGCTGCTGGCGTTCGGCGCGCTGGACCGCGGCGATGTAGGCCGGGTCGTGAAACCGCGCCAGTTGCACTGGCGTGGCGCGCGGGCTGTCGATGTAGACCGTGTCCGGCAGCCAACCCAGAGCCCGGCAGAGGTCGATACAGGTGGATACGCGCGGGATGGCCAGGGGATGGCGCCCGCCATAGGTCGAGCGGCGATAGATCTCGCTGCCGATGAAGCGCGGCGCTTCAGCCGGGATCGGGCCCTCAATCATCGGCTGCGAAGGGGAAGCGCAAGACGCTAGGGCAGCCGCGCGAGCCGCTCGCGGATAAGATCGTAGAAGCCGGCCGCGTCGATCCCGTTGATCACATGGCAGTTGCGCCGCCCGTCGGTGACACCCCACCAATCCACGACGGTCATGCCCATGGTGAGTTCGGAGCCGGTTTCGACCTGCACGTTGCAGTCGCGGCCCTGGAACAGGTCCGGCTGCAGGAGATAGGCCAGAACGCAGGGATCGTGCAGCGGCCCGCCGTCCTCGCCGTACTTCTCCATATCGAAGCGCTCATAGAAATCCAGCATGCCCGCTGCCGCCACACCGGTCCTCGTGCCCAGAGCGCGCAGAGAGTCGATCCACTCACGCTTCATCAGCGCTTTGTGCGTTACATCAAGAGGATGCATCACGAGCTTTAGATCAGAACTGAAGACAACCTGTGCCGCATGCGGATCGACGTAGATGTTGAACTCGGCGGTCGGCGTCACGTTGCCGCCTTCGAAGAATCCGCCGCCCATCATCACGAGCTGCTCGATGTGGCCGACGATATCAGGTGCCTTGATCATGGCGGCGGCAATGTTGGTCAGCGGACCCAGGGTGCACAGCGTGACGGACTGCGGTGGGGCCGCGCGCAGCGTATCGACAAGCCAGTCGACGGCATGACCGTCCTGCAGCGGCATCGTGGGATCCGGCAGGTTGGATCCGTCGAGACCGGTCTTGCCGTGAACCTCTTCGGCGGTGACCAGCGATCTGACCAAGGGGCGCGCGCAGCCGGCAAAAACCTTCATCTCCGGACGCCCCGCCAATTCGCAGATCCGGCGGGCGTTGGCTTCCGTCAGGCGCAGCGGCACGTTGCCCGCAACCGTCGTAATGCCGAGCACCTCGAACTCCTCGGAGGCAAGGGCAAGCAGGATGGCGATGGCATCGTCCTGTCCGGGATCTGTATCGATGATGATGGGTCTTGGGGGCATGCTTTGGATTCCTGAGGGTCCGGGGGCGACGCGCAGCAGCGACACGCGGCAGTTGGTGATAAGGCTCCTAGCGATGCCCGATTGGCGCCGCCCCTGCAAGCCCCGCGGCAAAGGCTCCGCTGCCGGCCCGGGGCTTGCAGGGGCGTAGCGAATCGGAGTCGTACGGAAATCAGACGGCTAACGCACCGCTTTCACTTGAAAACCGAGACACCAAGGGACATCTCCGAGAAAACAAGGTCGAACAGGCGGCGCTCCGGGGCACACTCCATCATCTCTGTCGCGGTCACCCCGCTCACCCACCCTGCGAGGCTCAAGGGCCAGGCGGGACGGAGGGCGGCGGGTTTCCTGTCTGTCTGGCTTGCTGTTTGCCTTGACCGGGTTGCCTTGATCGGGGCAGAACCGTGACTAGGCGCGAATTCATAACGGTCCGGGCGTGCCGGGGATGGTTTCCCGGGGCCTCGGACTGAAACAAAAGACCGCAGAAACGCTTTGACGCAGGGCTCGTCTCCACAGGTGCCACGAACACTCCCCAGAACGACCGCTCCCGGAAAGATCACTCCCGGAAGGACCGTCCTCAGAAAGACAGGCGCGGCATGACACTGGCTTGGATCGTCCTCCTGCCATTCCTGGGCGCCCTGCTGCCCGGCCTCCTGATTCGTGCCGGCCGTGACGCCTGTGCGCTGACGACCGGTGCCGTCACGCTGACGGCGCTGATCCTGCTGCTGGTCCAGGCCCCGGCCGTCTTCGCCGGCGAGGTGCTGCAGGTGCGCTGGGAATGGCTGCCGGCGCTCGGCCTGAACGTGACGTTCTTCCTCGACGGCCTCGGATTCTTCTTTGCCGGACTGATCCTCTTCATCGGGCTGCTGATCATCACCTACGCGCGGTACTACCTCGCCAAAGAAGATCCGATGGGGCAGTTCTATGCCTATCTGCTGCTCTTCCAGGGCGCGATGGTGGGCATCGTGCTTTCCGACAACGTCCTGCTGCTGCTGATCTTCTGGGAGCTGACGAGCCTCTCGTCCTTCCTGCTGATCGGCTATTGGAAGCATCTGCCGGAGGGCCGGCAGGGCGCACGCATGGCCCTGGCCGTCACCGGCATGGGCGGCCTGTCGATGATCGCCGGCATGCTGATCCTCGGCAGCATCGTCGGCTCCTACGATCTCACCGTCATTCTGCAGCACGGCGAGGAGATCAAGGCCTCGCCCCTGTACATCCCGGCCCTGCTGCTGATCCTTGGCGGCTGCTTCACCAAGTCGGCACAGTTCCCCTTCCACTTCTGGCTGCCCCACGCCATGGCGGCGCCGGCCCCGGTCAGCGCCTACCTGCACTCCGCCACCATGGTGAAGGCGGGCATCTTCCTGATGGCGCGCATGTGGCCGGTGCTGGCGGGCACCGATGCCTGGTTCTATATCGTCGCCACCACGGGCCTCGTCACCATGGTGGTCGGCGCCTGGATCGCGCTCTTCAAGGACGATCTCAAAGGCCTGCTGGCCCACTCGACCGTGAGCCACCTCGGGCTGGTGACCATGCTGTTCGGCTTCGGCACGCCCATGGCGGCCATCGCCGGCGTCTTTCACATTCTCAACCACGCCACCTTCAAGTGCGCGCTCTTCATGACCGCCGGGATCGTCGACCACGAAACCGGCACCCGCGATGCGAAGCGCCTGGGCGGTCTGGCGGCGCTGATGCCGATCACCGCCACGATTGCCACTCTCGCGGCCTTTTCCATGGCCGGGATTCCGCCGTTCAACGGCTTCATCTCCAAGGAGATGATGCTGCACGAGGCGGCCCTCACGCCCTGGGCCGGCAATCCCTGGATCCTGCCGGCGCTCGCGACCCTGGGCGCGGTCTTCTCGGTCGCCTACTCTTTCCGCTACGTCTTCCACGTCTTCTTCGGGCCGCAGCGCGACGACTACCCGCATCATCCCCACGACCCGCCGGCAGGGATGTATCTGCCGCCGGCCCTGCTGGTCGTCCTGGTCATCGTGATCGGTTTGCTCCCGGGGATCGTGGCCCAGCCCCTGGTGACCGTGGTCTCGGGCGCCGTCACCGGCGCGCCCCTGCCCGACTTCTATCTGGCGCTCTGGCACGGCTTCAACCTGGCCCTGGGCATGAGCGCGATTGCGGTCTTTGTCGGCATCTTCCTGCTGCTGCGCCATGCCGCCTTCAACCGGCTGCGCCTGGCCCTGCCGCGGCCGGAGGCAAAGACCATGTTCGATGCCACGGTGAACGGACTGGCCGCCTTCAGCAACCTGGTGATCGACGGGCTGCACAACGGCTCGCTGCGCCGCTACATGGCCTTCTTCATCGCGACCACCCTGGTGGTCGGTACCGCCGCCTTTGCCGGCGGCGAGCATCTGGCCGGCACGCGCGGTATGACCGAGGCCCCCTTCGTTCCGGTGCTCGGCTGGCTGCTGCTGATCGGCGCCTGCATCTCCATTGTCTTCTTCCACCGCAACCGCCTGCTGACCCTCGTCCTCGTCGGCGTGATCGGGCTCATCGTCTCGATCGCCTTCGTCTATCTCTCGGCCCCCGACCTTGCGCTGACGCAGATCTCCGTCGAAGTGGTCACCGTGATCCTGCTGCTGCTGGCCCTCAACTTCCTGCCCAAGGAGACACCGCGCGAAAGCTCGGTCTCACGGCGCGCCCGCGACGGTCTGCTGGCCGGCCTCAGCGGCCTTGGCATCGGGTCGCTGATCTTCATGGTGATGACCCGGGACTTCTCCTCGATCTCGGACTTCCATCTGGCCGAGTCCAAGCCGGGCGGCGGCGGCACCAATGTGGTGAACGTCATCCTCGTCGACTTCCGCGGCTTTGACACCTTCGGGGAGATCATCGTTCTCGGCATCGCGGCGCTGGCCATTTACGCGCTGATCGACGGCGCCCTCCACGGCCCCGCCGCCAAGCGGCTGAATTCCTGGATCCCGGACCAGGAGCGCGCCCAGGACCGCCATCCGCTGATGATGGTCGTCGCGACCCGGGTGATGCTGCCGCTCTCGCTGCTGGTCGGTATCTACATCTTCCTGCGCGGCCATAACGAGCCCGGCGGCGGGTTCATCGCGGGCCTGGTCGTCGCCATCGCCTTTCTCATGCAGTACATGGCCAGCGGCTTCGGCTGGGCCGAGCGGCGCATGAGGATCGACTATCACGCCATGATCGCCTGGGGCGTCCTCATTGCCGGGCTCACCGGTGTCGGCGCCTGGCTGGCCAGCCGTCCCTTCCTCACCAGTGACTTCACCTATGTGAAGCTGCCGATCCTGGAGGAGTTCGAACTGGCAACCGCCATGAGCTTCGACGTCGGCGTGTTCCTGACCGTCGTCGGCTCGGTGATGCTGGCACTGGCCAATCTCTCGCGCCTGGCGCGGCGCACTGAAGAGCCGGTCAGCGCCGAGCCGATGGATTTCAGCCCGGTACCGGATGACGAGGCCGGAAGCAGCGGTGACGCCAGCAAGGCCGGCGTGGCCGCGAAGGAGAGCGTCTAGATGGAGTTCCTGGTTGCCAGCGGCGTTGGCTCCGTGACCGCGGCAGGAGTCTACCTGGTGCTACGCGGGCGGACCTTCCCGGTCATCGTCGGGCTCGCCCTGCTGTCCTATGCCGTCAATCTCTTTCTCTTCGCCACCGGGCGGCTGGTCATCGACCAGCCACCGGTGATCACCGACGGCGTGACCAGCTACACCGATCCGCTGCCGCAGGCCCTGGTGCTGACCGCCATCGTGATCTCCTTCGGCATGACCGCCGTCGTCGTGGTGCTGGCGCTGCGAGCCTACCTCGAGGCCGGTTCCGATGCCGTCGATACCAATGTCGACGCGGAGCCCGAAGACGCCGGCGATGGACGCCCAGCCGGCGGCGGAGGGGCCTCCGCATGAATCACCTGATCATTCTGCCGGTCATACTGCCGGCCTTGCTGGCCCCCTTCATCGTTCTGGCGATGCGCCACGACCTGCTGCTGCAGCGGGTTTTCTCGATGGCCGGTGCGGTCGCGTTGCTGGGCATCGCGCTGATGCTGCTGGACGAGGCCGCCGGCGGGCCGCCGCAGGTCTACGAACTCGGCAACTGGCCGGCGCCCTTCGGCATCGTGCTGGTGCTCGACCGTCTCTCAGCCCTGATGGTGCTGCTCACCGGCATCCTGGCCGTGGTGGTGGCGGGCTATGCCATCAGCTCCGGCTGGGACACGCGGGGCCGCCACTTCCACGCGCTGCTCCAGTTCCAGCTGATGGGCATCACCGGCGCCTTCCTGACCGGTGATATCTTCAATCTCTTCGTTTTCTTCGAGGTGCTGCTGATCGCCTCCTACGGCCTGATGCTGCACGGCGGCGGCGCAGCGCGGACGCGCGCCGGCGTTCAGTACGTGGTCGTAAACCTCGCCGGATCTACCCTCTTCCTTATTGCCGTCGGCATCATCTACGGCGTTACCGGCACGCTCAACATGGCCGACCTGGCCGTCAAGGTGCAGCATATCGCCCCGGGTGACGAGGCACTGCTGCGCGCCGGCGGGCTGCTGCTGCTGGTGGTCTTTGCCGTCAAGGCCGCCCTGGTGCCGATCCATTTCTGGCTGCCCGGGACCTATGCCAATGCCCCAGCGCCCGTGGCCGCCCTCTTCGCCATCATGACCAAGGTCGGCGCTTATTCGATCCTGCGGGTGTTCACGCTGGTCTTCGGCGAGTCCGCGGGCGAAACCGCCTGGATCGCCGCCGACTGGTTGCTGCCCGCCGCCCTTGTGACGCTGGTGATCGGCACCGTCGGCGTGCTCGGCGCCAAAGCCTTGACGCGGCTGGTCTGCTTCTCCGTGGTCGCCTCCATGGGCACCCTGCTGACGGCGATCTCCATCTTCACGCCGGCCGCAACCGTGGCGGCCCTGTTCTATCTGATCCACTCGACCTTCGCGACCGCGGCCCTGTTCCTGCTCGCCGACCAGATCAGCATGCGCCGCGGCGGCGCCGGGGACCGCCTGATCACCGCGCCGCGCTTTGCCCAGACCGGCCTGCTGGCGGGTCTCTTCTTCCTGGCTGCGATCGCCATGGCCGGCATGCCGCCGATGACCGGCTTCCTTGGCAAGCTTCTGGTCCTGGACAGCGCCCGCGCGTCGGACTCCATGACAACCATCTGGGCCGTGATCCTCATCACCTCCCTGATCGCCATCGTCGGCTTTGCACGGGCCGGCAGCGTCGTGTTCTGGAAGAGCGCCTCGATCCCGGGTCCGGAGGAAGGCGAGACCACGCCACCGCTTCCCGCCCTGCCGATGGCTGCCGCAGGGGCCATGCTCGCCGCCATGGTTGCCGTGGCGATCTTTGCCGGCCCGGTCACGGGCTATCTCGAGGCGACGGCGGCGAGCCTCTACGAGCCTGCCGGCTACATTCGCGCGGTGCTCGGCCCCGACATGACAGCGGCGCGATGAGCGAGGAGACCAGCCGATGCTAGCCAAACTGCTCCCGCACCCGCTGCTGACGGTCACCCTGACCATCGTCTGGATGATGCTGCTGAACGCCTTTTCGATCGGCGGCCTGGTTCTGGGCGTGTTCCTCGGCGTGACCGTGCCCCTTCTCACACAGGCTTTCTGGCCGAGCCGCCCGCGCGTCCGCAACCCGCTGATGATCGCGGAGTACGGCCTGATCGTGCTCTGGGACATCGTGCTGGCCAACATCCAGGTCGCCTACATCGTCGTCTTCAAGCCGAACAACAAGCTGCGTCAGCACTTCATCGCCGTTCCGCTCGAGATCTACTCGCCGGAGGCCATCACCGTGCTGGCGGGTACCATCACCATGACGCCGGGAACCGTCTCTGCCGACCTTTCCGCCGACGGCCGCGTGCTGTTGGTCCACTGCCTGGATACCGGCGATCCGGAGGGAACGGTGACCCAGATCAAGACGCGCTACGAAGCACGACTGAAGGAGATTTTCGAATGATCACCTATGCGCTCTTCTTCGGCTTCGCCTGCTTTGCGCTTGGGCTGCTGCTCAATCTCTACCGTCTCGCCAAGGGACCCAGCGTTGCCGACCGTGTGCTGGCCCTGGACACCATGGTCATCAACGGCATCGCGCTGCTGGTGCTCTACGGCGTCGCGCAGGGCACCGCTGTCTACTTCGAGGCGGCCCTGCTCTTCGCCATGGTCGGCTTCATCACGACAGTCGCCTTCTGCAGGTTCATCCTGCGCGGCGACATCATCGAATAGCGGCAGGCTGTCATGGACTGGCTGGTTGAACTCCTGCTCTCAGCGGTGATTGTTTTCGGCGGCATCTTCGGTCTGGTCGGCTCCTACGGCCTGGCCAAGCTGCCCGATCTCATGAGCCGCCTGCACGGGCCGACCAAGGCCACCACCCTGGGCGTCGGCTCGGTCCTGATCGCCTCGATCATCTTCATGCTCTGGGATCAGAGCACGCTCACCGTCCACGAACTGCTGATCACGATTTTTCTCTTCCTCACCGCACCGATCACGGCAAACTTCATCGCCAAGTCGTTCCTGCACCGCCACGGCCAAAGCGAACTGAAGCTGCCGGAGACCGGGAGCGAGTGCGGCTGGGCCAGCTTCGACAAGCCGCCCAGCGCGGATGACGACGAGCCGAGCTCGCTGACCATTCCCCGGCGCCACGGCAAGTAGCGCCCCCCAAGGCAGACCGGGCACCGTCAGGGCACTGACGGCCAATACGGTAGATATCCCTACGGCCAGGGGGGACTTGCGCCTGACCGTGGCCTCTCTATTATCCCATGGCAACCGCTGCCGCAGAGCCGCGGGTTTGAACGATGCAAGCATACGCTTGGACCATGGGAGGAAAACCAAATGCATCTGGGCTATCCGTCTGAAAAGACGAAGAAAATCACGACGAGGCGCGCCTTCTCGGCGTTGCTTGCCGCGGGCACGGCTGTCGGGCTGCTCGCCTCCGGCGCGGCAAACGCCAAGGTTGAGGGCGACACCATCGTGCTCGGCTCGGCAATCTCGCTGACCGGCAAGTACGCCACCAACGGCGTCCACGCACAGAACGGCTATGAGATTGCCGTCAAGAAGATCAACGACAACGGCGGCGTCACCGTCGGCGGCAAGTCCTACAAGTTGAAAGTCGTCTATTACGACGATGAATCCACCCCGGCCCGCGGCGCGCAGCTCGCCGAACGCCTGATCAAGCAGGACGGTGTGCAGTTCATGCTGGGCCCGTACTCCTCCGGCCTCACCAAGGCGATCGCGCCGGTGACCGAGAAGTACAAGATCCCGATGGTGGAGGCCGAGGGTGCTTCGCGCTCGCTCTTTACCCAGGGCTACAAGTATCTCTTCGCCGTGCTCTCGACCTCCGAGCAGTATCTGGCCAGCGCCATCGATCTGGCCGCCGAGATGGCGGAAAAGGAGGGCCGCAAGCCCTCCGACATCAAGATCGCCATGGCTTTCGAGAACGATCCCTTCTCGCTTGACGTGCGTGCCGGCGTCATGGACGACGCCAAGAAGTACGATATGAAGATCGTCATCGACGACAAGCTGCCGCGCGACCTCTCGGACATGTCCGCGACCCTGACCAAGGCCAAGGCCCTGAAGCCGGACCTGCTCATCGTCTCCGGCCACTCCAAGGGCGCCGCCACGGCGGTGCGCCAGATCAACGAGATGAAGATCGACATCCCGATGATCGCCATGACCCACTGCGAGGCCGCCAAGGTCACCGACAAGTTCGGGGCCGGTGCCAACGACATCCTCTGCTCGACGCAGTGGGCCGAGACGCTGACCTACGAGGACCCGCTGTTCGGGACCGCCGCGGAGTTCCACGAAGAGTTCAAGCAGACCTTCGAGGGCTACACCACGGTGCCGTATCAGTCTGCCCAGGCGGCAGCAGCCGTGATGGTCTGGAAGGACGCCTTCGAGCGGGCCGACAGCTTCGAAATCGGCAAGGTCCGCGATGCCATTGCCGCCACCGAGATGAACACCTTCTACGGTCCCATCAAGTTCTCCGAGGCCGGCAACAACATCGCCAAGCCGATGGTGCTGCGCCAGATCCAGGAAGGACAGTACAACGTGGTGGCCCCCTCGAAGTGGGCTTCGCATCCGGTGAACTATCCGCGCGACGCGGGATTCTGAGGTGCCTTGGCGGGGACCGCGTCATGCGCGTCTCCTCACCCGGATCTGCCGCCGCCGGCCGAAAGGGCCGGCGGCGGTGCCGGCTGCGCCGCATCCCGCTTCAAGCCATCGCTCTGAGTTGATCTGCAATGTTCGATAACCTGTCCCTTCTGGGGCTGGCCCCTGTCTTCAACATCCAACTGTTGCTCGACGGGCTCTTCATCGGCGCCATCTTCGCCCTTGCGGCCTATGGACTGGCCCTGGTCTGGGGCGTGATGAACGTCAAGAACTTGGCCCAGGGCGACTTCGTCATCATGGGCGGCTACATCGCCTACAGCCTGGCAGAGCTTGGCATTCACCCGATCTTCGGGCTGCCGGTGGCCGTCGTCGTCATGTTCGCCTTCGGCTGGGCGGTCTACGTCCTGGTCATCCGCCGGGTCATCGACCGCGACCTCTTCACGTCGCTGCTGGCGACCTTTGGCATCGCCATTGTGGTGCAGCAGACCTTGAACCTCATCTACGGCCCTGAGGTGAAGATCGCCGAGTCCGGCTTCGCAATCCGCTCGGCGCTCGACAATCAACTGACCGTCGCTGACATCAAGCTGGTGTCCTTCGCGATGGCCGCGGCCCTGGCCATTGCGGTGGTCATCTTCATGAAGCGCAGCCGCATGGGCCAGGCGATCCGCGCCACGGCGCAGGACCCGCGCGCCGCCAAGATCATGGGCATCGACACTGACCGGGTCTATGCCTTCACCTTCTCGCTGAACGCCGCGATCTGCGGGGCTGCCGGGGTGCTGATCGCCATGATCTGGGTGATCCAGCCCTTCTACGGCATCACCCACTCCATCCGATCCTTCGTCATCGTGACGGCGGCGGGCTTCGGCAATCTGCCGGGCGTCATCATCGCCGGCCTCGGGCTCGGCGTCGCCGAGCAGTACAGCGGCTTCGTCATGGGTGCCGAGTTCCAGCAGGCCACGGTGGTCGGCCTGCTGGTCGCCGTTCTTGTCTGGCGGCAGATCCAGCAGAGCCGGATCAGGCAGGTGGTGCAATGACGGCGCAACAGAGACAGTTTCTTCTCTACGGACTGATCCTGCTCGGCGGCATCGCCGCGCCCTTCGTGTTCCCCAACTACACCTTCCAGATCGCCGTCCTCTGGGTGATGATTCTCTTCGCCCTGACCTGGGACATCATGGGCGGGCAGATGGGCTACAACTCGCTGGGCAACATCTTTTTCTTCGGTGCCGGCATGTACGCCTGCGCCGTCATTCAGATCGGCCTCTACTACAACGTCGGAGAATACACCTCGGCCTACGGCGCGGTGCGTGTCGATTTCACGCCAGGCCAGTACTACCTCGGCCTGGTGCTCGGCATCCTCGCCTCTGCGGTGATCTCCGCGGTCTTCGCGGTGATCTTCGGCTGGATCGTCTTCGGCCTGCGCGGGCCGTACTTCGCCATCGGCACGCTGGGCGTGGCCATTGCGGCGGGCGAACTGGTGGGGGCCTGGGACTGGCTGGGCGGCGGCAGCGGCATCTCCATGCCCACCTACCCCGGCGAGCCCGACGCTCGCGCCAACCTGTTCTACTTCCTCTGTTTCGGCAGCGCGGTCGCCACCTTTCTGTTCCTCCGGATCCTCTACGCCACCCGTTTCAAGCTGGCGATCAACGCCATCCGCGACGACGAGGCCAAGGCCGAGGCCATGGGGGTTCACACCCTGCGCTACAAGATCATCGCCTGGTCCATCGCCGCCTTCTTCCTGGGCATCTCCGGCGCCATCTACGGCAACATGAGCGGCTTCATCGAACCGCTTGAGGTCGCCTTTCCGACCGTCACCTTCGGCATCTTCATGGTGCTCATGGCCCTTCTGGGCGGCAAGGGCACGCTCTGGGGCCCGGTCCTGGGCGCCACCCTGTTCCACGTGATCAAGGAGGTCACCTGGACCCACCTGCTGGGCTGGCAGTGGGTTGCCCTCGGCCTTCTGATCATTATCAACGTGGTCTACTTCCAGCAGGGCCTGCTCGGCTGGGCGCAGGAAAAGTGGCCGGAAGCCTTCGGCATCCGCGTCGACGAGGACAGCAGCACCGCAAACCGCGAACAACGGAGTGCCGCAGAATGACCGACATGATCGAGGTCGCCGGCGTCTCCAAGGCCTTCGGCGGTGTCCAGGCCAACCGCGACGTGTCGCTGCGCGTCCCGCCCGGCAAGATCACCGGCCTGATCGGGCCCAACGGCTCCGGCAAGACAACGCTGTTCAACTCCATCGTCGGCTATCACCCCATCGACGAGGGCTCGATCCGCTTCGAGGGGCGCGAGATTTCCAGGCTCCGCGTGCCGCAGATCGCCCGGCTGGGCCTGCTGCGCACCTTCCAGCAGACGCGCATCTATTCCAAGATGGACTGCGTGCAAAACATGCTGATCTCGGTGCCCCACCGGGAGGCCGGCTGGCGCACGATGTTCACACCCTTCCAGCCGGAGCTCGTGGACAAGGCCGAGCAACTGCTGGAGTTCGTCGGCCTCTACGCCAAGCGGCGCCTGATCTCGGGCGACCTTTCTTTCGGGCAGCAGAAGCTGCTGGAGTTCGCCATGGCGCTGATGAACGAGCCCAAGGTGCTGCTGCTCGACGAACCGACCGCCGGCATCAACCCGACCCTGATCAACGGCCTGATCGACCGGCTGAAACGGGCCAACGAGGAATTCGGGATCACCCTCTTCGTCATCGAACACAACATGCGCGTCATCATGAACCTGGCGGAAAACATCTACTGTCTCGCCCACGGCGAACTCCTGGCGGAAGGCCCGCCGGGCGAGATCCAGAACGACCAGCGGGTCATCGACGCCTACCTGGGGGCCCACTGATGGCGCCTGAAAACAACCAATCTGAGAGCAACCAGGAAGACGCCAAGCGGATCCGCGGTTACGGCCTGGGCGGCGTCGAGACGGTCATCTCCGTCGAGGACGTGAATCGCCAGGCGGCAGCGCTGACTGAGTCCGGCATTCCCGAGGGGCGCATCGCCGCCCTCGCCACTGGTGAGCCCTATGTCAGCATCGACGGTCTGCGGGCCGGCTACGGCAAGATGGAAATCCTGCATGACTTCAATCTGCAGGTCGGCCGCGGCCAGTCGCTCTGCCTGATCGGGCCGAACGGGGCCGGAAAGTCCACCGTGCTGCATTCCATCTTCGGCTTCACCAACATCTTCGCCGGCTCCATCACGGTGGGCGGCCGCGATGTCACGAAGCTCTCCCCCAAGGACAAGCTGCGCACGGCGGGGGTCGCCTACATCCTGCAGGACAAGTCGGTCTTTCCGGCCATGACGGTGGAAGAGAACCTCTGGATGGGCGGCTACCTGATGGACAGCCCCGCCCAGGCGAGAAAGAAGGCGGAGCAGATCTTCGACAAGTATCCGCGCCTGGCCGAGCGGCGCGGGCACCAGGCCAAGGTGCTTTCGGGCGGCGAGCGCCGGCTGCTGGAGATTTCCCGCGCTCTGGTCATGGAGCCGGAGGTCCTGCTGGTGGACGAGCCCTCCATCGGGCTGGAGCCGCGCTTCATCGACATGGTCTTCGAGATCCTGAACGACCTGCAGAAGGGCGAAGGCAAGACCATCATCATGGTGGAGCAGAACGCCAAGAAGGGCCTGGAGTTTGCCGATATCGGCTATGTGCTGGTCTCCGGCGAGCTTGCCATGGCCGATGCCGGCGACCGCCTGTTGGAGGATCCCCAGGTCGGGCGCCTGTTCCTCGGCGGGTAACCCTCTTCCCTGCGTTTGACGCATGGCCGCTTGGCCGAAGGTAGGGCTTGAACCCGCGGGGTCGAGCGGCAATGCTCTGACGCTTATGCAGTGCTGTGTGGGCAATGGCGCGAGCCGCTCCGCCGCCGGCCTTTCGAAAAGGGTTCCTGAAGATCATGCAGATGACCGGCCAGTACCGTATCGAGGCGCCGCGCCAGGCGGTTTGGGAAGCGCTCAACGACGTCGAGGTTCTGCGCGCCTGTATTCCGGGCGTGGAAGAGATCGAGAAAACCTCGGACACCGAGTTTACGGCCAAGGTCAAAGCCAAGGTGGGGCCCGTCTCCGCGCGCTTTGCAGGGGCGGTCACGCTCAGCGACCTGGATCCGCCCAACGGCTACACGATTTCCGGCGAGGGCAAGGGCGGCGCAGCCGGCTTTGCCAAGGGGGGTGCCAAGGTGCGCCTGGAAGAAGACGGCGCCGGAACCCTGCTGAACTACGATGTCGAGGCCAAGGTCGGCGGCAAGCTGGCCCAGATCGGCTCCCGCCTCATCGACGGGACGGCCAAGAAGATGGCCGACGACTTCTTCTCCCGCTTTGCGGAGACCGTCGGGGCGCCACCGGCAGAGCCGGCAGCGGCCGAGGCGCCTGCTCCCGGGCCCGCCGCCGCGCCGTCACCGGCACCGGCTGCAGCCGCCGCCACAGCGGACCCGGATGCCGATGTCGGCGCCGGCGCTTCGCTCGGTGTCTGGGTGACCGGCCTGCTTGTCGTTGTCCTTATCCTGCTTGCGGTCTTTGCACTCTGAGTGAGGTTCGCGCCGTAATCATGGCGTCACAAAACAGCGTTTTCTGGTCGACCTAGACCAAAGTATCAGGCCCGGGACAGCCGCGCCCCTTGACCTGAAAATCCTACCGCAACACACTGATTCCCCGCAGAACATACGGCGGCCGCAGGGTACCGACTGGCAATCGGGCGGTTGCAGACAAGAATAACCGGACATTCCGTTCGGAGGTCAATGAAGGGAGATCCCCATGCCCACTGTTTCGATGACAGTCAATGGGCAGGCGGTGACGGGCGAGGTCGAAGGCCGCACACTGCTTGTTCAATTCTTGCGTGAACAGCTTTCGCTTACCGGGACACACGTCGGCTGCGACACCAGCCAGTGCGGCGCCTGCGTGGTCCACGTCGACGGCGAGTCCGTGAAAAGCTGCAGCATGCTGGCGCTGCAGGCCGACGGCGCCGAGGTGACGACCATCGAAGGGCTGGCGAGCAACGGCAGCCTGCACCCGATGCAGGAAGCCTTCCGCGAACACCATGGGTTGCAGTGCGGCTTCTGCACACCTGGAATGGTGATGTCGGCGGTCGATCTGCTGAAAAAGAACCCCAACCCGGACGAGGGCGAGATCCGCGAGTGGCTGGAAGGCAACATCTGCCGCTGCACCGGCTACCACAACATCGTCAAGGCGATCCAATCCGCCGCCGCAAGCATGAGGGGTTAGGGCCATGACAGACACCGGAATTGGCGCCAGCGTCAAGCGCAAGGAAGACTTCCGTTTCCTGACCGGCGAGGGCCGCTACACCGACGATATCAACCGGCCGGGCCAGCTTCACGCCTACTTCGTGCGTTCGCCCCACGCCCATGCCGCGGTCAAGAGCGTGAACAAGGCCGACGCCGAAGCCGCCGAGGGCGTTGTCGCCGTCTTCACGGGCGCCGACATGGCCGCCGACAACGTCGGTTCCCTGCCCTGCGGCTGGGTGGTCAACGACCGCCACGGCGAGCCGCACAAGGCACCGCCGCACTTCCCGCTGGTCCGGGACAAGGTGCGTTACGTAGGCGACCATGTGGCGGTCGTCATCGCCAAGACCTATGCCGCCGCCCGCCAGGCCGCAGAGCTGGTGGAGGTCGACTATGACGAGTTGCCGGCGGTTGCAGAGACCGGCAAGGCCCGCGACGGTTCCGCGGCGCTGCTGCACGAGGAGGCGCCGGGCAATCTCTGCTACGACTGGGTCCTGGGCGACGAGGCCGAGGCCGATGCCGCCTTCGCCAAGGCGCATCATGTCACCAGGGTCGATCTCGTGAACAACCGGCTGATCCCCAACGCCATGGAGCCGCGGGCGGCGATCGGCGAATACGACATGGGGACCGACAGCTACACGCTCTACTCCACCAGCCAGAACCCGCACCTGCTCAAGCTCATCCTCTGCGCCTTCGTGCTGGGACTGAACGAGAACAAGCTGCGGGTGATCGCGCCGGATGTCGGCGGCGGCTTCGGCTCCAAGATCTTCTGCTACGCTGAAGAGACGGTCTGCACCTGGGCCGCCAAAAAGGTAAAGGCGCCGGTGAAGTGGACGGCGGAGCGCACCGAGAGCTTCACCTCCGATGCCCACGGGCGCGACCACATCACCCACGCCGAACTGGCGATGGACGAAAACGGCAAGTTCCTGGGCATGAAGGTGGACACCACGGCGAACATGGGCGCCTATCTGTCCAGCTTCTCGACCTCGGTGCCGACCTACCTCTACGCGACGCTGCTGGCCGGCCAGTACACCACGCCGGTCATCTTTGCCAACGTGAAGGCGGTCTTCACCAACACCGCGCCTGTCGACGCCTACCGCGGCGCCGGGCGGCCCGAGGCCACCTACGTCGTCGAGCGGCTGGTCGAGGTCGCGGCGCGGGAAATGGGGCTCGACCCCGCCGAGATCCGGCGCCGGAACTTCATCCAGCCGGACCAGTTCCCCTACCAGACCCCGGTGGCGCTGCAGTACGACATCGGCGACTACGGCGCCTCCCTCGACAAGGCGCTGGAGATGATCGACTACGACGGCTTCGCGGGCCGCCGTTCGGCCTCCGAGGCCAAGGGCATGCTCCGGGGCATCGGCTTCTCCGCCTATATCGAGGCCTGCGGCATCGCCCCTTCCGCGGTGGTGGGCTCCCTCGGCGCCGGCGTCGGCCTCTGGGAATCCGCCCAGGTCCGCTTCAACGCGACAGGCTCGGTCTCGGTCTTCACCGGGGCCCACAGCCACGGCCAGGGCCATGAAACCACCTTCTCGCAGTTGGTGTCCGATACCCTCGGTGTGCCTATCGAGAACGTGGAGATCGTGCACGGCGATACCGGATCGATCCCCATGGGCATGGGCACCTACGGCTCGCGATCCCTGGCGGTCGGCGGCTCGGCGATCTCGCGCGCCTGCGACAAGATCATCGAGAAGTCGCGCAAGATCGCAGCGCATCTGATGGAAGCTTCGGTGGACGACGTCGAGTTCGAGAACGGTACCTTCCGGGTCGCCGGGACCGACAAGGAGAAGTCCATCGCCGAGGTCGCCTTCACCGCCTATGTGCCGCACAACTATCCGGAGGGCGTGGAGCCCGGCCTCGACGAGACCGCCTTCTACGACCCTCTGAACTTCACCTATCCCTCGGGCGTGCACATCTGCGAGGTGGAGATCGACCCCTCCACCGGGGTGACGGAAATCGTCGACTGGGTCGCTGTCGACGACTTCGGCAAAATAATCAATCCGATGGTGGTCGAAGGCCAGGTTCACGGGGGCATTGCCCAGGGCGTGGGCCAGGCGCTGCTCGAGAACTGCGTCTACGACGGCGACAGCGGGCAGCTCCTGACCGGGTCCTACATGGACTACTGCATGCCGCGGGCCGACGACCTGCCGTCTTTCCGCGTCGGCATGACGGAGACGCCCTGCACCCACAATCCCTTGGGTGTGAAAGGCTGCGGCGAAGCCGGCGCGATTGCCGCCCCGGCCGCCACCATCAACGCCATTACCAATGCGCTCGGCATCCTTTCCATGGATATGCCCGCCAGCCCCGAGAAGGTCTGGCGCCTGGCCAACCAGCAGAAGATGGCCGCCGAGTAAGGGGAGACGACAACGATGTACGATTTCAACCATCACCGCCCCGGCTCGGTCGCCGAAGCCGCAAGCGCCCTGGCCGGCGCTTCGGACGGCAAACTTCTCGCCGGCGGCATGACCCTGATCGCAACGCTGAAGCAGCGCCTCGCCAGCCCTTCCGACCTGATTGACCTCGGCGCCATTGCCGAACTGAAGGGAATCAAGGA
Organism: Pelagibius sp.; assembly: GCF_028281305.1. Classification (GTDB taxonomy): domain Bacteria; phylum Pseudomonadota; class Alphaproteobacteria; order Kiloniellales; family Kiloniellaceae; genus Pelagibius. The sequence goes on from NZ_JANQKD010000016.1 coordinate 102,473, forward strand.
AGACGGCGGGGCTCTGGTCATCGGCGCGATGACGACCCACGCCACCGTGGCCAATGACGCGACGGTGAAAGCCAAGATCCCGGCGCTGGCTGCGCTGGCCGAGGGGATCGGCGACGCCCAGGTCCGCAACTGCGGCACCATCGGCGGGTCTATCGCCAACAACGATCCGGCTGCCGACTATCCGGCGGCCGTGGTCGGGCTCGGCGCCACGGTCCACACCGACAAGCGGCAGATCGCGGCAGACGACTTCTTCACGGGAATGTTCGAAACCGCCCTGGACGAGGGCGAGATCATCACCGCGGTCTCCTTCCCGATCCCGGAAAAGGCCGGCTATGCCAAGTTCGCCAACCCGGCTTCCCGCTATGCCATTGTCGGCGTCATGGCCGCCAGCGGCCCGGCGGGCACCCGTGTCGCGGTCACCGGCGCCGGGCCGTCCGTGTTCCGGATCGGCGATGCCGAAGCGGCGCTCGGCAGCGGCTTTTCCGCTGATGCGGTTTCGGGTGTCACCGTGGGCGCGGACGGCCTGAACGCCGACATGCATGCCTCGGCTGACTATCGCGCCCATCTGGTCAGTGTGATGCTGCGGCGGGCGGTCGAATCCGCCAGCTGAACGCCAGCTTGACGTCTGTGCAAGGCCGGGCCCGCTGGGCCCGGCCTTCGCTTTTCCGAGTTTGCGGCGGCGCCGGCCCGCGGTAGCTTTCGCCCATGGCCGACCCGCAACGCGAAGCAACCTCCAAGACAAAGCGACCCTGGCCTCGCCGGCCGGCCCTCGGCCTCACGGTGCTCATCGCTGCCGTCGTCCTGGTAGTGCTGGGGCTGCGCAATGAGATCGCGGGCGGACTCCTGCACAGTGTCTTGGAGGACCGCGGCATCGCGGTGGCAGCGCTGGAGGTCGAGCAGCTTTCCCTCAACCGGGCGGTGCTCGGCCCCCTGGCTCTGGGCGATGCCGAGGAACTGACGGCTGAGCGGATCATCCTGGATCTGGATGTCAGCCTGACGGGCGCGGAAGTCACCGCGGTGACCGTCGAAGGCCCGGGCCTCTCGATCGATCTCACCGGCCAGGGTCCCCTCTTCGGCAGCCTTCAGGCTGCTATCGATACGCTCCGCGCTCAGGACACGGGGCCGCGCGCGGAACCCACCACACCAGCCGTCCCGCCGGTCACCCTGAGCGGCGGCCGGGTTGTAGCGATAACCCCGCAGGGCGCTATGGAAGTCTGGCTTGACGGCGGCCTCGAACGGCAGGCGGACGGCACCCTGGCAGCCACGCTGGCAGCGCGGGCGGACAGCCCCCTGGGCCGGCTTGCCGCCAGTCTGCAAGGGCGGCTCGGCAGCACGGGAGACTTTGCCGCAAGGGCGCAGATCGACGAGGGCGAGTTCCGCTGGCAGGACTTCGGGATCGGACAGGTCGCCGGCACACTGGCCGTCGCCCGGCCCGCAGGCGGCACGCCGAGACTGAACAGCAACCTCGCTTTCGAGGATCTTGTCTACCGCCGAGAGGGCGCGCCACCGCTGACCTTCATGCAGGGGCGCCTGGAAGCGCGCGGCGATCTGAGCGGTCTGACCTTAAGCGCCCGGCTTGACGGCGAAGGCGAAACCATCGTCGTGGACCTGGATGGCGGCCTGGAAGCCGCCGACCTGTCCGGAGGCGCTGCAACCCGCGAACTCGCCGTCTCTCTCGCCGCCGAGGTCGGCACGCAGGGCGCCCTGGCCGGCCTGCTGGAGCTGCCGGAACCTGCCCCTGAACAGGGCCAGCTCACCTTCATCGCCGATCTGCGCGCGGATGTGCCGGGATCAGCCCTGCAGCCGCGAGGTCGCAGCAACTCCTGGCCGGATGCGACCGGGGACGCGCTCGCAGCGCTGATGGAGAGCGGCAACGCCCTGCTGCATGGCGATCTCATTCTGGCCGATGTCGCGCTGTCGGATGGCAGCGGCGGGATCTCGGCCCACATTCCGCTGATCGCCGATCTGCAGGGCGGCAGGGTGAGCCTGCGCCTGACCGACGACATGGAACTGCGGATCGAAAGCATTGCCGAACGGACCCTGGCAAGTCTCGGGGTCCTGCGGGAGCATCGGCCGGTTCTGCAATCCGGGTTCTCGCTTTCCGTTTCGGCGTCGCAGCCCAGGCCCGCCGCGGCCACCATGACGGCCGCCTGGCCGCCCGAGGATGCGCAGGTCACGCTCCCGCTCAGTTTCAGCAGTGAGCAGGGTGTCAGTGCTGAGGCCGTCGCGTTGGGCCGGGCCACACTGGCGCGCAACGGTCTCCTGAAGCGCTTCAGCGGAACCCTGTCGACGGCGCTCACAGCCGAGCGCTTTGCCGTTGCCGCAGGCGAGGCCCGCGGGCTGGACGTTGCCCTGCCGCTGCGTGTCGACTTCCGGCCCGGCAGGCTCGAAGCCAGCCTGGACGGCAGCGGCAGCATCGCGGTGCAGCAGATCGCCGGCCCGCTGCCTCTGCGCTTCAAGGAGCAGACGGCTTTGACGATCACCCAGGCCCGTGTCCGCTGGAGCGAAGAGGACGCCGCCTACAGTTACCGCCTGCAGGCCCGCGACCCCTCGGCAGTCCTGGACCTCATCACGGCCGACGAGCGTCTGGAGGTTGGTCTGGAGGACGCCGCCTTTACCCTCGACGGGCGCTTCGCGGTGGATCGAGGCCACGCTGCCACCGCGGCAGCCAAATTCGGCCGGATCGCCATCCCGGCCTACGGCGTGACGGCTGCAGAGATGACAGCCGAAAGCGACCTGGACCAGGACCTGCTGCCCGCGCTGGGCCGCTTCTCGATTGCCAGCCTGACGGCGGATCTGACGACCCTTCCCCTGGAAGCCGTCGCTGTGGACGGTGAGCTGCGGCGTGCAGGCGCCGGCTTCGACCTGACAGCGACGATCGGCCTGGCCGACGGACCGGCGCTTGCCAAGCTGACGGGGCGCTACGACGATGCGGGCACCGGCACCGCGCGTGTCATCTTTGACGGTTTGCAGTTTTCACCGGACGGATTGCAGCCGTCGGACATCTCACCGGCCCTTGCGGACCTGGAAGAAGTGGAAGGCCGTCTCACCGGCGATGCGACGCTGCACTGGCCGATGGACGGCGCTCCCTCCGCAGGGAAAGTCAGAACCGCGGGTCTGTCGTTCCGAACCCAGGGCGTCGGCATCAAGGGGCTGGCCCTGGATCTCGAACTCGACAGTCTCATGCCGATCGCGAGCAAGTCGGACCAACGTCTGCGCATCGGGGAGATCGATGCCGGCGCCCCGATCACGGAGATCGACCTCAGCTTTGGCCTGGACCAACAACCGGACCCGGGCGTCGATCTTTCGGCCGGCAGCTTCCGCCTGGGCGGCGCGGCCTGGCGGATCGAGCCGACACGGCTGGACCCGGCTGCAGTGGAAAACACCATCGCGCTGGCCACCGAGACCCTGGATCTTGCGACCTTCTTCGCGCTCATCGAGGTCGAGGGCCTTTCCGGCAGCGGCATTCTGGTTGGCCGTATCCCGATCCGCGTCGGTGAAGCGGGCGTGGTGATCGACAACGGCAAGCTGGAGGCGCAAGCACCGGGCCGGCTCTCCATTCGCTCCCAGGCACTTATCTCGGCCCTCTCCGGCGGCGGCGAGACGGTGGAACTGGCGATCCGGGCGCTGGAGGACTTTCGCTATGACCGGCTCTCCGTGACGGTGAACAAGACGCTGGCCAACGATGCCCAGGTCCTGCTGTCTATCCTGGGCCAGAACCCCGCCGTCCTGGACGGCCAGCCCTTTCAGTTCAACATCAACCTGGAGAGCAATCTGACCAGCGTCCTCGAGGCCGTCCGCCAGGGCTTCTCCCTGTCCGACGACGCGCTGCGCCGGGCCTGGCGCCTGCGGCAGTAGACCGCCTCCAACTGAAAATACCGGCGGGGATAAACCGCGGCCCGCTGCCGTATGACCCCTTGCACCATAGGGTCGTTGGATAAGAATCCGGCAGACTGCTATGCTGTCAAAGGTTGAGACATCAGGCGCGATTCGTAAGGGGAGAACAGGCTTTGACGAGAGTTTCCGGCCGCACCTTGGCCTATGCAGTGGTTTGGCCCTGCCTGTTTCTCGCCGCCTGTACACCGAAAGTACAGGTGGAGGCCCCCAAGGAGCCCATTACTATTAACCTGAACGTCAAGCTCGATGCGGAGGTGCGGGTAAAGCTCGAGGAACAGGCCGACAGGGACATTCAGAGCAATCCGGATATCTTCTGACCGGCAAGCCCCAGACCACAAGCCCCAGACCAACTGACCGGCAAGCCCCGCCCCGACGAGCCGCCCGGCAGGCGGCGCTCCAAAACTCTTTGAGGACCACGGTATGACAAGGTTCCGGATCTCCCTTTTCGCAGCGTTGGCGGCAGCGGCCCTGCTGCTGGCCGCACCGGGCGGACCTGCGGCGGCGCAGTCGCTGGACGATCTGCGGGCAGCGGGACAAGTCGGCGAGAGCTACACGGGATTGGCGGTGGCCCGCGATCCCAACGTGGCCGATTTTGTCGAAGAGGTGAATGCCAAGCGCCGGGCAATCTACGCCGAGCAGGCCCAGAAGACCGGGGCGACGGTCGCGGATGTCGGCGCCGTCTATGCACGGGAGATCGTCGAGCAGCTGCCGGCGGGGACTTGGGTTTTGACAGACCAGGGAGAGTGGGTACAACAGTAGCCGGCATCTTCATCGGGTGCCCGCGGTCACCCCCCCCTTCACTCACGAAGCGAGATCTTGAACCATGGGCGAGCCGAGCCCCCTTCCCGTCTCCGTGCCCGTCTCCGTGGACGAGACGCTGGACCTTCTGGCGCAAGGCAACTACGTCGGCGAACGCAGCCTGGCAACGGTTCTCTTTCTCTCACTGAAGCTGGGTCGCCCGCTGTTCCTGGAAGGCGAGGCCGGCGTCGGCAAGACCGAGATCGCCAAGGTCCTGGCCCAGACCCTGGGGCGCCGGCTGGTGCGCCTGCAATGCTACGAGGGGCTCGATGTTTCCGCCGCGGTTTACGAATGGAACTATCCGCGCCAGATGGTCGAGATCCGCGTTGCCGAGGCCGCCGGCGCCGGCGATAGGGCCAGCCTCACCAGCGATATCTTCGACGAGCGCTTCCTGATCGAACGCCCCCTGCTTCAGGCGCTGCGGCCGGACGACCGCGGTGCGCCGGTGCTGCTGATTGACGAGCTCGACCGCACAGACGAGCCCTTCGAGGCCTTCCTTTTGGAGGTTCTCTCCGACTACCAGATCACCATTCCGGAACTGGGAACAATCGCCGCAGCAACGCCACCCATCGTGATCGTGACCTCCAACAGGACACGCGAAATCCACGATGCACTGAAACGGCGCTGCTTCTATCACTGGGTGGACTACCCCAACGCCGAGCGCGAGCTGGAGATCCTGCGGGTCAAGGCGCCGCAGGCACCGGCGAAGCTGTCCGCGGAGGTCGTCTCCTTCGTGCAGGCGCTGCGCAAAGAAGACCTCTTCAAGCTGCCCGGCATCGCCGAGACTTTGGATTGGGCCGAGGCCCTCACCCAGCTCGACAAAGTCGCCCTCGACCCGCAGGCGATCGACGACACCCTGGGCGTCCTGTTGAAGTATCAGGACGACATCGCGAAGATCCAGGGCAGCGAGGCCGCACGCCTGCTGACGGAAGTGAAGTCGGAGTTGACGGGCGCCGTCATCGCCTGATTCCGGCAGCAGAGCTGCAGAACGCAGACCTGCCCATCCCGCATGCGTCCCATCTTTGTCCCAGAGATTGCAGAGCGCTCAGGAATCTAACCCTGGCGTTTATTAGCGTTTCATGTAAACGTAACACTGTAGATCTGCTTATAAACGAAGGCGGCGCGCTGGCCGCGCGACCCGCCGAAACTGGGGTGGGGGAACCATGGCAGATACCTTGCTCGTCGGGATCGACGGCAGCGACGGGGGGGCACGCGCCGCAAACTTTGCCGCACAGCGCGCCCACGACAGCCAGGCCCGGCTGGTGGTGGCCTACGTCATCGAGTGGTCACCTTACACCTTCAACACACCGCAAGAGAACGAGGTGCGCCACAAGCGCCGCGAAGAGGAAATCGAGCGCGCGGAGAAAGAGGTCATCGCGCCGGCCCTCGCGGCGCTGAAGACCCATGGTGTCGAGGCCAAGGGCGTCGTCCGCCACGGCCACGCGGCGGAGGTCCTGAGCAGCCTGGCGGGCGAGGAGAAGGCCAGCCAGATCTTCATCGGACGGCGCGGCCTGAGCAAGCTGCAAGCGCTCTTGTTCGGCAGCACCGCAGGAAGCCTGGTGCAGATTTCGCCGGTCCCGGTCACCGTCATTCCATGACGAGACGCTGACCGGATGCCAAGGGTCCGGCCCTTCGGAAAAAGCAGTCGTTCCGCAAAACCACAAAACGGCAACGGCGCGCTGCAGGGGGACCGCAGCACAACGAGATAAAGCGAGGCTTCTATGAAAACGTCGTTCCTGGCCTTCTGCGCCACGCTGTTCTGGGCAACCGCAAGCCTGGCCCAGGACGCCCCCATGAATCTGGACGAGCGGATCAACCAGACCATCTCTCCCGTCACCAATGCGATCGCCGGAGTGATCTTCTATTCGATCCCACTTTCCGACGACGTCAGCCTGCCGATTATCGTGGTCTGGCTGGTGGTGGCGGCTCTCTTCGCGACGGTGTACTTCAACTTCATCTCGGTGCGCGCCTTCAATCACGCCATCGCCCTGGTGCGCGGCGACTATGCCGATCCCAAGGACGCCGGCGAGGTGTCGCACTTCCAGGCCCTGGCGACGGCGCTGTCGGGTACGGTCGGCCTCGGCAACATCGCCGGCGTCGCGATCGCCGTTTCGATCGGCGGTCCGGGAGCCACCTTCTGGATGATCCTCGCCGGTTTTCTCGGCATGTCGCTGAAGTTCGCGGAGTGCACACTGGGCGTGAAATACCGCAACGAGTACCCGGACGGCACGGTCTCCGGCGGACCGATGTACTACCTCAGCAAGGGCCTTGGCGAAAAAGGCATGGGCGGACTCGGTAAGGTGCTGGCGGTCTTCTTCGCTATCTGCTGTATCGCCGGGTCGCTGGGCGGCGGCAACATGTTCCAGGCCAACCAGTCGTTCCAGCAGTTCGTCAATGTCACCGGCGGCGAGGCGAGTTTCATGGCCGACAAGGGCTGGCTCTTCGGCCTCATCATCGCGGCGCTCGTCGGCGTGGTCATCATCGGCGGCATCCAGTCCATCGCCAAGGTGACGGAGAAGGTGGTGCCCTTCATGGCCGTCATCTACTGCACGGCCGCGGTCATCATCATCGTCATGAACATCGACAAGGTACCCGCCGCCTTCGGCGCCATCATCACCGGCGCCTTCAACCCCGAAGGCGTGGCCGGCGGTGCTATCGGCGCGCTGATCCAGGGCTTCCGCCGCGCCGCCTTTTCCAACGAGGCGGGCATCGGTTCGGCCTCCATCGCCCACTCGGCGGTGCGCACCAAGGAACCAGTGACCGAGGGCTTGGTCGCCTTGCACGAACCCTTCATCGACACCGTCGTGATCTGCACCATGACGGCATTGGTGATTGTCATCACCGGCACTTACACGGCCGGCGGCGGCATGAGCGGCGTCGAGCTGACCTCGCTGGCTTTTGAGAGCGCCTTTTCCTGGTTCCCCTATGTGCTGGCGCTGGCGGTGATCCTCTTCGCCTTCTCGACCATGCTGTCGTGGTCCTACTACGGCGTGAAATGCTGGACCTATCTGTTCGGCGAAAGCCGCTCGATGGATCTGCTCTTCAAGGTGATCTTCTGCATCTTCGTCGTCATCGGCGCCTCCATGAACCTGGGCCCTGTGATCGACTTCTCCGATTCCGCGATCTTCGCCATGTCGATCGCCAACATCATCGGGCTCTACATTCTCTTCCCGGTGGTGAAAGAAGAGCTTTCCTCCTACTGGTCGCGCCTGAAGTCCGGCGAAATCAGGAAGTACGTTCCGGGCGAAGCCGGCACCGGTACCTGACCGACCGAGGGCCCTGAAAGCGAAGAACCGGCAGCCATCAGGCTGCCGGTTCCCTTGCGCCACGAGCTAGCCTCGGCGTTACGGCGCATAGCCGATCCACTTTCCGCGCCCGTCATAATCGACCGCGGCGGACGCCGCCGGCGCCTCCAGGACCTCCTCGTTGCCGTCCTGGTCCGCCGTGCTGAGACTGAAGACGAACAGGAAGACGAGGGCGAAAACCGCGATGCTGCCGACGATCCAGCGCAGCTTGCGCAGGAGGTCGCCCGCCCCCGGGAGGGCGCCTTCGAAACTTCCCCGGTGCCCCAGGGGATGGGGTTGAAACTGTTGCTGAATACTGGACATGGGCTGTCTCCAAGCTGCTGCGGGGACCGGAGCCGCAGCAAAGCCGCGGGACCTGCATTCCCAATCCCCTTACTCACCTCTTGACCCTCATGTGCGGCCTTAAGGCCTTGCCGACAAACGACTTCTTCTTATCTCTGGGATTAGTTCCGCTAATTCGCCAGGACCAATGTGCCGCTAGGCGGCCTCTGCCCGATCGGCTAGTCTGCGGCCATGGAGACATTGGAGCCTCAGCCGGACCGGGAGAGCGGCCGTCTGGCCGACAACATCCTCTACTTCGCCCGCACGCTGCGGGCCGCCGGCCTGCCGGTGGGCCCGGGCAAGGTCCTGGACGCCATCGAAGCGGCGACCACCGTTGGCTTCGCCCGGCGGGAGGACTTTTACTGGACGCTCCACGCGGTCTTCGTAAACCGCCGCGATCAGCAGGAACTCTTCGACCAGGCCTTTCACGTGTTCTGGCGCAACCCGCAGATCCTGGAGCGGGTCATGAGCCTGCTGCTGCCGGACATCACCCCCATGGCCGGTCAGCAGCCGGACAACGCCGATGAGCTCAGCAGACGCCTGACCGATGTACTGCGGCCGAAAGACCGGGACGACGGCCTGCCGCACGAGGAAGAAGAGCAGACGGAAATCGACGCGGTGATGACCTTCTCCAACAAGGAGGTATTGCAGGAGATCGACTTCGAGAAGATGTCCGCCGAGGAACTGGCCGAGGCCAAGCGCGCGATCCAGGCCATGCGCCTGCCGATCATGGAGGTGCCGACCCGCCGCTACCAAGCGGCACGCCAGGGACAGCGCGCCGACCTGCGTGCCACCATGCGCGCGGGCCTGCGCAGCGGCGGCGATACCATCCCGCTGCGCTGGAAGCGGGAGCGCCGGCGCCACCCGCCGCTGGTGGTGCTCTGCGACATCTCCGGGTCCATGAGCCGCTATTCGCGCATGCTGCTGCACTTCATGCACGCCGTCACCAGCGACCGCGACCGCGTCCACAGCTTCGTCTTCGGCACGCGGCTGACCAACATCACCCGCCACCTTCGCCACAAGGACGTGGATGTCGCGGTCGAGAAGGTATCGGAATCCGTGGTCGACTGGTCGGGCGGCACCCGCATCGGCGCCTGCCTGCACGACTTCAACGTCACCTGGGCCCGGCGCGTCCTCGGTCAGGGGGCCGTGGTGCTGCTGATCTCCGACGGTCTGGACCGCGACAATGCGGAGGGGCTTTCCGGCGAGATCGAGCGCCTGCACAAGTCCTGCCGCCGCCTTATTTGGCTCAATCCGCTCTTGCGATACGAGGCCTATGAGCCAAGATCTATGGGAGCCAAGGCAATGATCGATCACGTCGACGATTTCCGCACTATCCACAACCTCGAGAGCCTCAGCGAGCTCTCCGCGGTGTTGAGCCATGCGCCCCAGCGCCGCGAAGAAGGATTGACCTCATGGCAGAGCAAGCAAGCCTGACACCGCGCGGCGAAGACCTTCTTGCCGAGGCCCTGCGCTGGCGCAACGAGGGTCACACGGTGGCGCTGGCCACCGTCGTCTCGACCTGGGGTTCCTCGCCGCGGCCCGTCGGGAGCCAGTTGATCGTTGACGACAAGCTGCGGCTGCAAGGCTCCGTTTCCGGCGGCTGCATCGAAGGCGCCGTCGTCCACGAAGCCCAGCAGATCATGGCCGGCGCTCCGCCCAAGCTGCTGGAGTTCGGGGTTTCCGACGAGCAGGCCTGGGAAGTGGGCCTGGCCTGCGGCGGGACCATCCGCGTCTTTGTCGAGGCTGTTGAATGAAGCGCGCCCTTCTGGAAGCCCTACAGACCGCCCGCGCGGAAAAACGGCCGACGGCGCTGGTCACAGATCTCACCGGCGGCCGGCAGGCGTTGATGATTGCCGGCACCCATCAGGGCGACCTGGCGCTTTCGGACGACCTGCGGGCAGCGGTGGAGGAGGCCATCCGAGCCGACCGCAGCGGGCCGCTTGCGGCCGACGAGAACCTCTTCGTCCATGTCCACAATCCGCCGCTGCGCCTGATTGTGGTCGGCGCGGTCCACATCAGCCAGGCCCTCGTCCCCATGGCGCAGCTTGCGGGCTATGAGGTTCTTGTGGTCGACCCCCGCAAGGCCTGGGCCAATGCCGAGCGTTTTCCGGACGTGGCCCTGGTGGACGGCTGGCCGGACGAGGCCCTGCGCAACCTCGACCCGGATCACCGCAGCGCCGTGGTGGTCCTGACCCATGACCCCAAGCTGGACGACCCTGCCCTCGGCGTGGCGCTCGCCTCGCCCGCTTTCTATATCGGAGCGCTGGGCAGCAAGAAAACCCATGGCAAGCGGCTCGAGCGCCTCCGCGAGGCCGAGGTAGACGACAGCGCCCTGGCGCGCATCCACGGCCCCATCGGTCTGGCGATCGGCGCCAAGAGCCCGGCGGAGATCTCCATCGCCATTCTCGCCCAGATGACCCAGGCGCTGCACGGGGCGCCGCCCCTGGTGCGCGCCGTCCCGCCGGACCCCGGCGCCGTGGCCGCACAATGATTTTCGGCGACCTGCCCGTCGACGACGCGGTCGGCGCGATCCTGGCCCATTCGATCAAGGCGCCGGGCATCGCCTACAAGAAGGGGCGCCGTCTCTCCGAAGCTGACGTCACAAGTCTGCGCGAAGCCCAGGTCCACCGGATCGTCGCCGCGCAGCTTGAGGACAACGAGATCCACGAGGACGAGGCGGCCTCCGCCCTGGCGGGGGCCGTCTGCGGCGAGGGCCTGACCGCCAGCGCCAGCTTCACCGGCCGCTGCAACCTGATGGTCCAGGCCCGGGGCGTGCTGGTGGCCGAACGCGAGCGCATCGACGCCCTGAACCTGGTCGACGAGTCGGTCACGCTCGCCACCCTGCCCCCTTACGATCTGGTCGACCCCCGGCAGATGGCGGCGACCATAAAGATCATTCCTTTCGCCATCACCCGGCACGTGCTGGAGGCCTGCCTGGCCGTCGCCTGCCGGCAAGGGCCGATGATCCACGTCGAAGCCCTTAAGCCACGCAAGGTGGGGCTCATCCAGACAAGCCTCTCCGGCACCAAGGACAAGCTGCTGGACAAGACGCGGGACGTGGCAAACCAGCGCCTGGCGATGCTGGACTGCGAGCCGGCTGTCGAGCGGCGCTGCCCGCACACCGAAGCAGCCGTGGCCGAGCAGTTGATCCGGCTGGAGCAAGACGGCTGCGACATCGTCCTGATGTCCGGGGCCTCGGCCATCGTCGACCGGCGTGACGTGCTGCCTGCCGGCCTCTCCGCCGCCGGCGGCGCGGTCGACCACTTCGGCATGCCGGTCGATCCCGGGAACCTGATGATGGTCGGCAAGCTGCGCAACTGCGCCGTGATCGGGCTGCCGGGCTGCGCCCGCTCGCCCAAGCTGAACGGCTTCGACTGGGTCCTGCAGCGCCTCGTCGCCGGCATCGAAACCACGCCCAAGGACATCATGCGCATGGGCGCCGGCGGCCTCTTGAAGGAGATCGCCAGCCGTCCCCTCCCCCGGGCCGAGGCAGTGGAGACTGAGACCGGGCCACCGCGGGCGCCTCGGGTTGCTGCGCTTATGCTCGCCGCCGGTCAGTCGCGCCGCATGGGCAAGGACAACAAACTGCTGCTGCCGGTCGACGGCAAACCCATGGTCGCCCATGTGGCAGAGTGTCTGCTGACCTCCCAGGCCAGGCCCCTGGCGGTGGTGACCGGCCATGACTATGCGGCCGTCGAGGCGGCGCTGCCGGAGGGGCGCTTCACCCTGGCGCACAACCCGGACTATGCCAGCGGGCTCGCCTCCTCCCTGCACCGCGGCCTCGCCGCTCTCCCGGACGACATCGACGGTGTGCTTGTCTGCCTCGGCGACATGCCCCGCGTCTCGCCGCAGATCGTCGACCGCCTGATCGCCGCCTTCAACCCGTTGGAAGGGCGCGCCATCTGCGTGCCGACCTGGCAGGGCAAGCGCGGCAACCCTGTTCTCTTCGCCCGGCGCTTCTTCGCCGAGATGCAGGAGGTCGCCGGTGACGTCGGCGCCCGCGCCCTGATCGGCGAGCATGCGGAGGTGGTCTGCGAGGTGCCGATGGACGACGACGCCGTGCTGGTCGACATCGACACGCCCGAGGCGCTGCAGGCCCTCGGCGGCTAGGAGACGCCTATCCCTTAAGGCTGAACCTTCAGCGCCGCCTTGTCGCGGATGAAGGCGATCACCGCCTCCACCACGTCACCATAGTCCAAGAGGTCGGTGTGCATGGCATCGTCATGGAAGATCGCCTGCTTGGGCTCGTTGGCCGCCTCGTAGAGCTTGCGCCCGAAGCGAACCGGCACGACGTGGTCGCGCTCGCCGTGCATCAGGAAGAGCGGGACCGAAATGGAGCCGATGCGGGCCAGGGAATCCCAGGGATCGCGGATCAGAAGCCTCACCGGCAGATACCAGTAATGGGCGGCAGCGACGTCGGCGATGGAACTGGGCGGTGCTTCCAGAACCAGCGCGGCCGGGGGCCGCTCGCTGGCAAGCGCTACCGATACGGCGGTCCCGAGCGACTCCCCGAAGATGACGATCTGATCGCTGTCATAGCCCGCCTCCAGCAGCCAGTCGTGCACCGAGCGGGCGTCGGCCCGCAGGCCCGCCTCGCTCGGGCGGCCGGGGTTACCGCCGTAGCCGCGGTAGCCGGTGATGAGAAGCCCGAAGCCGGCATCGATCAGCGGGCGCATCTTGGGGACGCGGTCGCCGCGATGGCCGGCATTGCCGTGAAAGTACAGGATCACGGGCTGCTCCGGCGAAGCCGGTGGATGGAACCAGTGGGTGAGCCTGAGGCCCGCTTCCGGCTCCGTCTCGATCGCCTGCATGTCGGGCAACGCGTGGTCGGCCAGCCGCGGCGTCTCCTTGCCGGCCGGGTACAGCAGGCTGCGCTGGGCCAGGAACATGATCACCAGGATGGTGAAGTAGGCGATCAGTGCGCCCCACAACAGCTGCATGAAGAAGCCCTTTACCGTGGATTCCAATGCCTGTTCCGATCCCTTGCAAGGTCGTCGTCGTGTCGGGAGGTTAGCGGCAAAGCATTGAAAAATACTAACTCTTCCCGGCCTAACGACTACGGCCAAACCTTTGCATTTCCTGGGAAATCCGGTCTCTGAGGCTTGACCACGCAAAAGCGGTGCCCGCTCGGCGCTTGCATCACCCACCAGGTCCGGACCTGGGCCACTCTCTTGGCCCCCAGGCCCTCCAGGCGTCTGACCTCCGCCTCCACGTCGTCGGTCTCGATATCCAGGTGGGCGCGGCTCGGATGGTCGACCTGCTGGAGCAGGATCTTCGCCTCGCCTTCCGGCGTGTCGAGGTCGCGGTAGCGTGGATCCTGGCCCTCCGGGAGAGGCTTCAGATCCAGGCCCAGGGCCGCCGACCAGAAGCCGGCGTCGCGCTCGTAGTCGTCGCTCCGGCAGTCCAGCACGATGGCGGCAAGGCGGCTCTTGTGCATCGGGTTCGCTCCGGCCTCAGTTCACGTAGCTGGCGTCCTCGGCATCCAACAGGCGTTTCAGCGCCTCGAAGTGTGCCTCGGCATAGTGCTGGGCGGCCTCGGGCTTGGTAAAGGTGGTGGCGGCGATGTTGTCGGTGACCCGCTTCAGGGGGCGCCCGGTGGAGTGCGCCAGCACTTGAAGCTGGCAGGCCCGCTCCAGGTAGTAGAGGTCCTCAAAGGCCTTGGGGATGTTGTCGCCAACGACCACGACGCCGTGGTTGGCCAGAAAGAGCACCCGCTTCCCGCCCATGGCAGCGGCCATGCGGTCGCCCTCCTCGACATCGCCGGCAAGACCGTTGTAGCTCTGGTCGTAAGCCACGTCGTTGTAGTAGCGCAGCGCGTTCTGGCTGATCGGCTCCAGCGGCGTGTCCTCAAGCGAGGTCAGCGTGGTGGCATAGGGCATATGGGTGTGCAGCACGCAGGCCGCACGGGGATGGCGCATGTGAATGCGCGAGTGGATGCAGAAGGCCGTGGTCTCCAGTTCGCGCTCGCCCTCCAGCACCTTCCCGTCGTTGTCGACCAGCAGCAGGTCGCTGGCGGTCATCTGCGACCAGTGCAGGCCGAAAGGATTGACCAGAAAGCAACCGGGACGCTCCGGCGGGGCATAGCTGAAGTGGTTGCAGATGCCCTCGTTGAGTGCAAAGCGCGCCGCCAGCCGCAGGGCGGCCGCAAGGTCAATCCGCGCCTGGCGCAGAGAGTCATCCATGAGCATCTTCCTTCTCTCCCCTAGGACTCGCTACTCGGGGGCCTGTCCTCTTTGCCGGCCGTCCTCGGCGGTCTTCAGGTATAGCGAATACGCGGCTGTCGTCCTAGACTGCCGGGAAAGCCTTCGATTCCAATAACATTCCTCATAGCACTCTTGGGGGGAGACGACAAAAGATGGACGTGCGCGCTGCGGTTGCCCTGGAAGCGGGCAAGCCTTTGTCGATTGAAACGGTTCAGCTGGAAGGCCCGAAGGAGGGCGAGGTCCTTGTCGAAGTCAAGGCCACCGGGATCTGCCACACCGATGCCTTTACGCTGTCCGGCGACGACCCGGAAGGCCTGTTCCCCGCCATTCTGGGCCACGAGGGCGCGGGCGTCGTCGTGGATACCGGACCCGGCGTCACCTCCCTGAAAAAGGGCGACCACGTTATTCCGCTCTACACGCCGGAATGCCGCCAGTGCGAGTACTGCCTGAACCCCAAGACGAACCTCTGCCAGGCGATCCGCACGACCCAGGGTCAGGGGCTGATGCCGGACGGGACCAGCCGCTTCTCCCTCGACGGCAAGCCGGTGCTTCACTACATGGGCTGCTCGACCTTCGCCAACTTCACGGTGTTGCCGGAGATCGCGCTCGCAAAGGTCCGCGAGGACGCGCCCTTCGACAAGATCTGCTACATCGGCTGCGGCGTGACCACCGGGGTGGGCGCCGTCATCAACACCGCCAAGATGGAGCCGGGCGCGAACGTCGTGGTCTTCGGTCTCGGCGGCATCGGCCTCAACGTCATTCAGGGCGCGCGCCTGGTCGGCGCCAACCGCATCGTCGGCGTCGACCTGAACCCGGCGCGCAAGGCGCTGGGCGAGCAGTTCGGCATGACCGACTTCGTTAACCCCAAGGAAGTCGGTGGGGACCTTGTCGCCCACCTGGTGGAGTTGACCGGCGGCGGCGCCGACTACAGCTTCGAGTGCATCGGCAACGTGAACACCATGCGCCAGGCCCTGGAGTGCTGCCACAAGGGCTGGGGCGTCTCGGTCATCATCGGGGTTGCCGGGGCCGGCCAGGAGATCGCCACCCGCCCCTTCCAGCTTGTCACCGGTCGGGTCTGGAAAGGCACCGCCTTCGGCGGTGCGCGCGGGCGGACCGACGTTCCGCAGATCGTCGACTGGTACATGGACGGCAAGATCAACATCGACGACCTGATCACCCATACCATGCCGCTGGACGACATCAACCAGGCCTTCGACCTGATGCACGAAGGCAAGTCGATCCGCAGCGTCGTCGTCTACTAGGCCGCATCCGGACCAACACAGCGGTCCGCGCCGACAGGTCTCACCGCAGGGTTGCGGGGCCACATCTCTATGGCGCGACCGCCAAAGGCGATATCATAGGTGGAGTCGCCAAGGCCGGGTTGAGAGGCCTGCGGTTGCAGCCTGATCGTCGGGCGGCGGGGGAACAGCGGAGCGGCCAGCCGTCCCGCGCGATAACACTTGGGGCAGATATGGATCTTTCAGTCGTCAGCCAGCAGCGTTGTTTTGAAGGAACCCAGGGGTTCTACAGCCACGATTCCGCGCTCTGCGGCGGAGCCATGAACTTCGCCGTCTATCAGCCGCCTCAGGCCAAGGGCGGCGCCAAGGTACCCTTGATCACCTACCTCTCGGGTCTGACCTGCACGGAGGAGAACTTCACCGTCAAGGCCGGCGCCCAGCGGGTTGCCGCGGAGCTGGGTCTGATGCTGCTGATGCCGGATACCTCGCCGCGCAACTGCGGCTTCCCCGGCGAGGACGATGCCTATGACTTCGGCAGCGGTGCGGGCTTCTACGTCGACGCCACCGAGGCGCCCTGGTCGAGCCGCTACAAGATGTACTCCTATATCACGCAAGAGCTTCCGGCCCTGATTGCCGAACACTTTCCCGCCGACATGGGCCATCAGGGGATTTTCGGCCACTCCATGGGCGGGCACGGCGCCATCACCATCCACCTGAAGAACCCGGGGGTCTACCGCTCCGTCTCGGCTTTCGCGCCGGTCTGCGCACCCAGCGAATGCCCCTGGGGCCAGAAGGCCTTTACCGGCTACCTCGGCGCCGACCGGGAGGCCTGGGCCGACTACGACAGCTGCGCATTGATCCGCAAGCAGCCCTCGGACGCCCAGATCTTCATCGACCAGGGCGCGGAAGATCCTTTCCTTGCCGAGCAGTTGAAGCCGGACCTGCTGGTGGCCGCCTGTGAAGAGGCCGGGCAGCACTTTGAATTCCGCATGCAGCCGGACTACGATCACAGCTACTACTTCATCCAGACCTTCGTGGAGGATCACCTGCGCCACCACGCGAAGGTCCTTTGCTAGGACTGCCCCCCGGCGATGGAAGAGGATGTCTATCGCAACGACACGGTCGACAAACAGGCCCTGAAAGCCCTCGCACAGCGCAGCGATGCCAGGGGGCTGTTCCAGGCGGCAAGTCACCTCGGGCTGCTCGCGATCACGGGCGGTTTGGTTCTTCTCGCTTCAGGCCCTGTCGCCTTCGCAGCGGCGGTACTTTTTCACGGCATCGTCCTGGTGTTTCTCTTTGCGCCGCTGCACGAAGCCATCCATCGCACCGCCTTCGCCAGCCGTCGGCTGAACGATACCGTCGCCACGGTCTGCGGCTTTCTGCTGTTCCTGCCCGCCGGTTACTTCCGCGCCTTCCATTTCGAGCATCACCGCTTCACCCAGGACCCGCTCCGCGACCCGGAACTCGCGGGCCGGCCGATGACGGGCTTGCCGAGCTACCTGCTCCATGTTTCCGGCTTGCCCTATTGGCAGGAGCGCCTTGTCACGCTGCTGCGTCATGCATCCGGGACCGTGAACGAGGCCTTCGTGCCGGCCCGGCAGCGCGGCACAATCCTTCGCGAGGCGCGCTGGCATTGCGGGCTCTATGGCACCCTGGTGGCAATCAGCCTCTGGACGCAGTCGTCTCTGTTGCTGGAACTGTGGATTCTGCCGGCGCTCCTCGGCCAGCCCTTCCTGAGGCTTTTTCTGCTGGCCGAGCACAGCGGCTGCCCGCAGACGCCCGACATGATGGAAAACTCCCGAACCACCGAGACCGCACGCCCGCTGCGCTGGCTTTGCTGGAACATGAACCGGCACACGGCGCATCACGCCTTTCCGGCGCTGCCGTTTCATGCCCTGCCGGCTGCCGATACGCTGCTGAAGCCGCAGATCGCCGTGCGCAGCAAGGGGTACTGCGCCGTCAATGCGGGCATCGTGTCGCGGCTTCTGGAAAAACGCAGGCGCGCGCAAACGCCGACGCTATAGCTCACAGAGTTCCAGGAAGAGGTCAGGCGACGTCTTCATCCGCAACGAGCGCCGGGATCAGACCCACGTCGCCGCGGATCTGTCCGCCGGTGCGGATCGAGACCTCGGCATAACGGATGGTGCCGGAGACGCGCCCCTGAGGCTCGATGGTCAGCAGCCCTCTCACCGTAAGGTCGCCTTCGACCTCGCCGGTCACTGTGGCGCTGTCGACTGCGGCCCTGCCTTTGAAGACCCCGCCTCTGCGCACTTTCAGTTCCGCGGCATCCAGCGATGCCTCGACGCG
Source organism: Pelagibius sp. (assembly GCF_028281305.1). Lineage (GTDB taxonomy): Bacteria > Pseudomonadota > Alphaproteobacteria > Kiloniellales > Kiloniellaceae > Pelagibius. Next base: position 120,545 of record NZ_JANQKD010000016.1, read on the forward strand.
GCCCTCGACCACCAGGGTCTGGCAGGCTTCGATCTCGCCCTTTACGAAGATGCCGGCCCCAACCATCAGGGTTCCGTCGCCCTGCGCATCCGCCGCCGGTTTCTGACTCGCCGCCTCTGCCTTCGCGATCCCGAGGACCCCCGCTGCGGGCCTTACGCCCAGCGGCGCGTCTGCCGGCGCGACCGGCCGGCGCGGTTGAAATGTCTTGGCCATTGCCGCCACGTTCTCCCGTGTTGGCCGCCGCTCTATCGGGCGAACCGGTTATCGTTATGGCCTTAGGCAACCACAGCCCGGGCGGGCTGACAAGGTATGCGTGTGGGGAAAAAACCGGGCGGCGCGAAACCGCGGTTTCAGCATGACGGAAAGCCGGCTGTCTGGGCCAACTGCCTGGGCCAACTATCTGGGCCAGCTGTCTGGGCCCGCAGCCCTATCCGCCGTAGGAAACCCGGTCCGGCTGGCGCAGGTGGCTGAGCGGCTCCGGCGGGTGATCGCTCTCTTTGCCGCCGAGCCGGAAGACGGCGGCTCCCATCAAAACGTCAATGGCCACACCGTCACTGGCCAAAGGCAGGAGCAGGCGATGGATCTCCCAATGCTCCCGTCCGGGCACCAGCATCTTGCCTTCGCGGTAGCGCGGCCCGCCGCCGCGGGCAACTTCGATGTGATGGGCCACCGGGATAGGCGTTCCGGCGCGCTTTTGAATCTCCGCGATGGACTTCCCCTTCAAGGGCATCGAGAAGGCATCCTCCACCAGCGTTCCGGCAAGGCGGAATACGAAGTCTTCAGCGTCCCCGACCACATCGATCAGGAAGATGTTCGGCAGAAGCGTGGGTATCTCAACCGGGTCGATATCGCGCCGGGACGGCAGGCGCTTAGCCCCGCCTAACTGTTCCCAATAGACATAAAGCTGACGCAGCTTCATGTCTGGAAGGAATGCCGGATCAAAGGCCTCCCCCACGACCGTACCCCTCATATACCCCCGTTGGGAGGAGAGTACACTACATCTTGTGGCAAAGGCGAGCATTTTGTGTGCCGCTGACACGGAGAGGTACACACTCCCATCGGCCAGCCTGCCGATGGGCAATCCCTGCGGCACCTTGTCTCTTAAGCGGACTTGGTCTCTTAAGCGGACTTGCCGACGATCCGCGGCGTGTCGTCGAAATCCAGTTCTTCAGTGCAGACCCGGGTGTCCGGGAAGTCGATGGTGACGGAGGTGCCCTGCCCGGCCTTGCTTGCCAGGGTCAGACAGCCGCCGTGAAGATCGACCAGCCGGCGGGTCAGCGGCAGCCCCAGGCCCGTCCCCTCGTACTTGCGGCTGAGGGAGGAGTCCACCTGGCCGAAGGGGGCCATGGCCTTGGCGATGTCCTCTTCGGCAATACCGATGCCGGTATCCTTCACCTGGACGCGCAAGCCGCCGGAGCCCAGCATCCGCGCCTCGACCGAAACCTGCCCGCCCGCATCCGTGAACTTCACCGCATTGGAGAGCAGGTTGAGCAGGATCTGCTTCACCGCGCGCGGGTCCGCCCGCAGGCGCGGCGTCTGGGCCGGGAAGTCCAGGGTCAGAACCACGCCTGCTTCCTCCGCGCGGTCGCGCATGATCCGGAAGGACGCCTTGGTGGCAGCTGCCAGGTCGATCGGCTCTTCGTGAAGCTCGAACTTGCCGGCCTCGATCTTCGAAAGGTCGAGGATGTCGTTGATGAGGCTCAGCAGGTGCGTGCCGCTGTCGTGAATGTCGATCGCGTACTCGCGGTAACGCTGGTTGCCCATGGGCCCGAAGAGCTGGTCCTTGATGATCTCTGAGAAACCGATGATCGCGTTCAAGGGCGTCCGCAGTTCATGGCTGACGTTGGCCAGGAAGTCGGACTTGGCGCGGCTGGCCAGTTCCGCCTCTTCCTTGGCGCTGCGGAGCTGGCGTTCGGCGCTGTAGCTGCCCGTCACATCGTCGTAAGTCGCCAGGGTTCCGCCACCGGGCATCGGCCGGTGCAAGACGTTGATCACGCGCCCGTTGGACAGGAAGTCCTGCAGCTTGGTTTCCTGGGCGCTGGCCGCCGCCGCCATGCGCCGCTGCCGCATGATGCTGGCCTGATCCTTGGTCAGCCCCTCCAGCTGGGCGGTGTAGTCCAGGATCTCGACCAGATCAGTGCCCGGCTGCCCCATGCTGGCCGGCAGGCTGTAGAGATCGAGGAAGCGCTGGTTGCAGATGATCAGGCGCTGGTTCACGTCATACATGGCAAGGCCCTGCACCATGTTGTCCAGGGCCGCGTCCAGAAGAACGTTCTTGTGGCGCAGTTCCTCGCCGATGCTGCGCAGCTCGGACTCGCGGCGGCGCAGCTCGGTGATGTTGGTGCTGATAACGACGAAACCGCCGTCGGCGGTGCGCCGCTCGGCGACCCTGAACCACGCCCCATCGCGCAGCTCGATCTCGAAGGGTGGGCCGGGATTGCGGAAGTGCTGCAGGTGCTCCTCCACCCAGAGATCCGCACGGTCGCCGGCCTGCGGGAAGTTTCCCGCCCCTGCCGCAGCGGTGACGATCTCTTCGAAGCGCATGCCCGGCACCAGGAGGTCCCTCGCGCCGGCGTAGAGATCACCGTAACGCCGGTTGCAGAGCACCAGCCGCTCGCTGGCGTCGAACAGCGCAAAGCCGCCGGCGAGGGACTCGATGGATTCCCGCAGCCGCTGCTGCGCCGCGGCGGCCGCCAGCTCGGAGCGGCGCTCGCGGAAGATAAAGGCCACCAGCACGACCGTCAGCGAAGCAATGACGATGACCACCAGGATCAACGCGCCGCGGAAGCGTTCCAGGTTCGCGGCCTCAGCCTGGAGAATGGCAAGCGCATTGCTGTTCGCTTCGCCGAACAGCTTGGCGATCTCAACCCTTGCGGCCCCGACCCGCTCCAGGGCGAGTTCCAGAACCACCTCGGAGTCCGGCGGCAATCCCTGCACGCCGTCGGTCAGCCAGAGCTTGAGGTCGGTGGCCACCGGCTTGAGGGTGGCGTACATCGACGCAATGCCGATCTGACTGCTGAACTCGTAGGACTCGTTAAGGTCTTCGATGCGGCGCTCGACCAGCTCGATGCGGTCGACGATGATCTGGCGTCCCTCGACGCCGGGCAGATCGCGGGCCTGACGGATCGCGTCCTGGAGATAGACGAGATCGTCAATGATGAAGACGACGTCGCGTTCCTGGCGCAGCACCTCGACGGGCAGCACCTGCTTCAGCTGGGAAATGCTGGCTTCAACGTAGAGAACAAGCGCCGTCGTGCCGATCAGCACCGCCGCAATAAAGGCAGCGGGCCAGCGCGACAGCAGAGGGCGCTTTGTGGTCTCTGTCCAGCTCATCTCAGTCTGCATCACAACCTTGTGGACCATCAGGCCTTTCGGCCAAGCTCTTCGTCACCTTGCGGCGGCACCGTCCTGACGGCGCGCGCCTGCCCGGACGCCCTTCCAGAACGCTCCTCCAGCCAGCAGGTGCGCAGAATTGCTGTTCGAAGTATCCTCGATCCGCATCGCCGCCTCCCCCTTCAGGCCCCGGTATAGGAAACCAGACCTGGCATGGCACCGGACAAAGGACTCAATATCACATAAAATCTGATAGTTATCGTTGTTTCTTGCGAACCTGTGGCGTCTCATCCTAACAGTTTATTAATAGGGGGACGGCGTTAACAATTGGTAAAGGTCCCCCTGCCTGCTGCAGGGCAAAAATGGGGCAAATTTCCTGCGGGGAAAGGAGAAAGCTTTGGATATCAGCAAGATCCCGGTGGGCCAGAACCCGCCCTGGGACGTTAACGCGATCATCGAGGTCCCGATGGGCAGCGATCCGGTGAAGTACGAGATGGACAAGGATTCCGGCGCGATTTTCGTCGACCGCTTTCTCCACACCGCCATGCACTACCCGTTGAACTACGGCTTCGTGCCCCACACGCTGGCCAACGACGGCGATCCGGTGGACATCCTGGTGGTCAACAGCGTGCCCGTGATCCCCGGGGCCGTCGTCCGGGTCCGCCCCATCGGGGTGCTGATCATGGAGGACGAGGCCGGCGAGGACGAGAAGTTCCTCTCCGTACCGGTGGACGATCTGCACCCCTTCTATGCCAACGTCTCGTCCTATCGCGGACTGCCACAGATCCTGCTCGACCAGATCGCGCACTTCTTCGGCCACTACAAGGACCTGGAGAAGGACAAGTGGGTGACGATCAAGCGCTGGGGCGAGGCCGATGAGGCCAGCAAGCTCATCGTGGAGTCGATTGCCCGGGCGAAAGGCGAGCGCGCGGCATCATGAGCCCCGTTGTCGGGCTCCACGAGGACATGCAGGACCGCCTTGCTACGCAGCCGCGGCTCCGTCTCGCCCATCTGCCCACGCCTTTGGAGCCGCTGGAGCGTCTCTCGGCGGACCTTGGCGGGCCGCGGATCCTGGTCAAACGCGACGACTGCACCGGCCTTGGCCTCGGTGGCAACAAGACCCGCAAGCTGGAATTCCTCTTGGCAGAGGCAGAGGCTCAGGGCGCAGACACGGTCATCACCACCGGCGGCATCCAGTCGAACCACGTGCGCCAGACCGCCGCGGCGGCCGCAAAGCTGGGCATGGCCTGCGAGCTCGTGCTGACACGGGTCGTCCCCTGGGGCGGACCCGACTATGAGCTGAGCGGCAATATCCAGCTGGATCGGCTGTTCGGCGCCAAACTGCATCTTCATGACGGCGATACGGACCGCATCGCAGCCATGGAAAGCCTGGCCGAAAGCCTGCGCCGCAGCGGGCGGAACCCCTACCTGATTCCCACCGGCGGCTCCAACGCTGTGGGGGCGCTGGGCTACGTGGCGGCGGCGGTCGAACTGGCCGGCCAGCTTGGCAAGGCGGGCGAAAAGGTTGCCGCGGTGGTCCATGCCTGCTCCAGCGGCGGCACCCAGGCCGGGCTCACCGCCGGCTTCGCCGCCCTCGACCCGGATGTGCGGGTCGTCGGCATCGACGTCGATGCCAATCCGCCGGCTGTAGCGGCGGAAGTCCGGCGCCTTGCCGGCGAGGTCTGGTCCCAGCTGGACCTGCCCGGCAGCTTTCCGGACGAAAAGGTGATGCTGCAGCCCGGCTATGCCGGGGCGGCCTACGGCCTGCCCACCGAGGAAATGCGGGATGCGGTTTCGCGCACTGCACGCCTGGAGGGCCTGCTGCTGGACCCCGTCTACAGCGGCAAGGCCATGGCCGGCCTCATCGGGATGATCAAGGCCGGCGCCTTCGGTTCCGATGAGACCGTGGTCTTCCTCCACACCGGCGGCATGCCCGCCCTCTTCCCCTACCGTGACGCGCTGGAGGCATGACTGTGCAGAAGGTATGGGCCCAGATAGTCTCGGCACGTTCTATCGGTTGCAGAACCCTGCTAGCATGAAGCCATCGCAAGTGGGGAAGACTCACTGGAAGGTAAGGAATGGCCGGAAATCCACGAGCGCTCTTGCTCACTGTCCTCCGGGTCGGAGTCCTGGCCCTTGTACCCTTGTCCGCAGCCGAGAGTGCCAAACTGCCTCCGGAGAACGAGCGTTTACTGCTCTACCTGCAGACTCTTCAATCCGACACGCTGGAGCCTGAGGCAGCAAGAAACCAATGCATCTCGCTGGTTTATCGCGTGCCGGAAAGCGAGTCGCTCCGCGAAATCGCCGCCGGGTTTTTCCAGGAGCCGACCACCAATTCTTTGGTGGTGTTTTGCGAATTGCTTGTGGAAGCCGTCAGTCGAGGCAGGCTGACTCCTGAGACTGTAAACGAAGCCTTGCGGGGCCGTGAAAGAGACACACAACTTCACGCAGCGGGAGAACTCTTCCGCGCGCTCCACTTCGTTTACACCGGCCTGGCCGACCCGCTGTCTGAACCGGAGCGCTGAGATGATCCACGCTGCCGGTGCAGGGGGATTTCCTCTTGTACAGATACGCAATGCCGCTGTCGTTCTGCAGGCTGCCGGCATTCTGGGCAGTTGCACTACGAGGGACGATGGGCCCTCTGCGGGCCCAGAGAGCGCCGCGAGAGGTGACCTCAACTATGTACTGAACGACCTCCGCCTCAATCCGCAGCATCGCGAGGCCGCCGATGCCTACTGCAGGGTCGTGTTCCGCAACGATCCTGGCGATGATCGCGTCACCCCGCTTCTTGCGGGACTCCTCAATGTGGAGGAAACAAAAGCACAGCAGACTCTCTGCCTGGCTCTAGTTGAAGCCACTGCGGCTGGTGACCTCGACGAAAACGAGATGTCGGGCTTTCAGGAACAGAGCGGCCCCAACTTCGTTCAGCTCGGAACCCTGTTGCGGAAGGTGCTGGCGGCGCACCTGCGTCTTCAGGGGCAGACCGCGTTTCAGACCGAAGTCTCCCCAGCCGCCAAAGCCGGCTGATCTCTTGAACTGCGCGATGGCGCCGGTCAGCGCGGCGGTGCAAAGATAGCGCCGTGCTTTGGGATCTTCTGATCAATGGACCGGGCGTCACCGCAGCGCCCGTCCTCGCCGTCCTCCTGCTTGCCATGGTGATCGACCTGGTCGCCGGCGACCCGCGCTGGCTGTATCGCCTGGTTCCCCACCCGGTGGTGCTGATCGGCCATGTGATCGGCATGCTGGACCGGGTGCTCAATCGGCAGACCCTGCCCCGCGGCCGCCGCATTGCGCAGGGGGTTCTTTGCACCGCTGTCGTGGTCGGATCGTTCGGCGCTCTGGGCGCAGCGATCCACCACCTGCTCGCGGACCTGCCGTTCGGCTGGGTGCTTGAAGCAATCCTGGCCAGCAGCCTGCTGGCCTTCCGCGGGCTCTACGATGCGGTTCGCGCGGTCGCGGCGGGGCTGGCGGAAAGCCTTGCGGCCGGCCGCGAGGCCGTGAGGCACATCGTCGGCCGTGATCCCGAGACCCTCGATGAGGCGGCCGTGGCCCGCGCGGCAGCGGAGTCTGCGGCTGAAAACTTCTCCGATGGTTTTGTGGCACCGGTGTTCTGGTTCCTGGTCCTGGGACTGCCGGGGCTGCTGGCCTACAAGGCCATCAACACCTTGGACAGCATGATCGGCCACCGCAGCGCCCGCTACGAGGCCTTCGGCAAGGCTTCGGCCAAGCTGGATGATGCGGCAAACCTGGTCCCCGCGCGCCTGGCAGGTTTGCTGATGGTCGCCGCCGCGCTGGTCCTGCCCAAGGCAAGCGCCGGGGCTGGCTGGCGCACCATGCTGCGCGATGCCCCGCGACACCGCTCGCCCAACGCCGGCTGGCAGGAAGCGGCGCTGGCGGGGGCCCTGGGGCTCGCCCTGGCCGGTCCGCGGGTCTACGGCGGGCATACGGTGGAGGATAGCTGGATGGGCGACGGCCGCCGGGACATGACGGCCGATGACCTGGGGCGGGTGCTCGACCTCTACCTGACTGCCGGAGCCCTTCTGTTCGGCGGCGTCATCGCGGCGCTGCTCCTGGTCTGACGGCGCAGGTCCCGGGCAGCACCCGCTTCAGGCCGGCGCCTTCATCACCAGCGGCAACCCGGCAGCCACGAAAACCACGGACTGGGCCGCTGTGGCCGCCGCTTGGTTGAGCCGGCCCGCCGCATCGCGAAAGCGCCGTGCGAGGGCATTCTCGGGCACAATGCCCAGGCCGACCTCGTTGGAGACGAAAACCACCGGACCATCGAGGCCGGGAAGCGCCGCAATCAGTTTTTCACATTCATTTTCAACATCAAGATCGGCCAGCAAGATATTGGTCAGCCAAAGAGTGAGGCAGTCGACCAAGATGGTGGCATCGGGCTTTGCCGCCGCGGCCAGGGCCCCGGTCAGATCCAACGGGGCCTCACGCGTTTGCCAGCGACCACCCCGGCGGCGCTGGTGCTCGGCAATGCGGGCCGCCATTTCCGCATCCCCCGCCGTGGCCGTGGCCAGGTAGACCCAGGGGCCGGCCTGGGTTTCGACGAGGCCCTCGGCGTAGCGCGACTTGCCCGACCGGGCGCCGCCAAGCACCAGTGTCACTGGCGGAAGTGGAAGAGAGGTCATAGTCTTGAAGCTGTGGCTGGGATTCGCGAAAGTGCTGGCCGCAAACTTAGTGGGATGCCGGGGTGAGAGACAGCCCAAATGCAGCATCCTGCGGCCCTCGGCGGCCTCAGGGTTCTCGCAGTCCCATCAAGGAACACGTCGGGCAGAGCGCTGTCACATGAGAGCTGTCACATGAGAGCAGCCAGAGAACCTATGGCGGACAAAGACTGTCAATCCATCGAAGTTGGCAAACCGCCGAAGTTGGGGGTCGTTGTATGAGAGTTCTTGGTACTGGAAGATCAAATGCGCACGGAAGACGGGCAACGCTGAAGGAGTGTTGCCTGGCGGCCGTCGCAGTGTCCTGCCTGGCGCCGGGTGTGGCTGCCGTCCAGGAAGCCGCGGCCCAGGAAGCCGCAGCCGGAGCGGCCGGCGCGACGTTTTTCACCGGGTCTGGTTTCAGCGGGCAGTCAAAAACCCTGACCCTCGCGCCTGACGCGCCTTATCAGGCCATCCCCTTCGTCGGTGACGAGCTCAACGAAAAAATCGCCTCGATGAAGGTCGACCCCGGCCTCGGTGTGATTCTGTTCCAGCGCCCGTACTTTGCCAGCCGCGACGACGTTTGCGGCCGGAACTTGGGGACCCGCGAAAACCCGCGCGCTTGGTGGCTCGGCCGGACCGCCGACTTCGAACCGCCGCGCGCCGCGGTAGGCGCTGGGACCTACGAAGCAGCCGAGATGCAGGATGACGACTATTCGTCACTGATCGCCTATCGGCGGGAGTTGGGACCGCCCCCGGGCTTCCTGCTGCTGGAGCGCCGAAGCTTTTACAATCGCGCCTGCGAGCGCTCTGACGAACAAAGCTACTTCAACCGCCTGTTCGTCCCGATCCCCAATCCGCCGCAGCGCGAAGCCTGCACCGACCTCTCGCAGCCGGCAAGCAGCCACGGCGCGGGTGCCGATGCCCCGCGCTTCGTGCGCCTGAGCGAGGCGATCGCCCTCTTCCCCGAAAACTTCGATACCCGCTACCAGGGGGTCGACCACCGCTTCACCGCGACCATTTTTGACGGTCCCGGCTGCAGCGGCACCTCCATAACCTTGACAAGCCAGAAGGACGGCCGCCCTGCGCGCCATAAGCTCAAGGACTTCGATTTCGACCGCCGGGCCAAATCCGTTTTGATCCGATATCAGCGCGGCCCGCTCGATCCTTATCTTGAGGCCGCTCAGGTCGCCTCCACGGCACCGGCGGCGAGCGGCAGCCTGGCGCCGAGCACCCCGGCCCCACAGACCCCGGCCGTCAATCAGGCGCCCGCCAGCGGCGGGCTGCAGCCGACACCGCCCCCGGCAGCGACACAAGCACAGACAGCGACACAGACCCCGGCGGCACAGACCCCGGCCGCGCCACAAACGCCGGCGGCCCCCCAACGCACGCAGCAGCCGCTCGCACAGCCGCCGGGCAGCGGCCTGCAGCCCGCCCCTCCGGGGGCGCCCAGCCAGCCGCCTGCACAACCGTCTCAGCAGGCCCTGCAGCCGGCCCCTCAGCCGCAGGTCCAGCCGGCGCCGGTCGCCCCGCCCGCACCGCGAGGGCCGACGACGGCGGCAGAGGAGACCTTCCGCTTCCCGGTGCACCAGGTCTATCGCCTGAACTTCTGCATCGACGGCGATAGCGGCTGTGGCGATCCGGCCGCCAATGCCTGGTGCCAGAACAAAGGCTTCAGCAGTGCGGCACGCTGGGCCCGCGAGGAGAACATCGGCGCGCTCTATCCCACTGTGTTCATCGGCAGCGGCGCGATCTGTGACAAGTTCCTCTGCGACGGTTTCGAGGAAATCACCTGCCAGCGTTGAGGCTGCCAGAGCGGAGCCTGCAGAAGGGCAAAGAAAAGCCCCGGACGCGTGAGCGACCGGGGCTTTCGCTTTGAGAGCCTGTCCCGCTAGCCGTTGGCCTGGCCGGTGCGCAGCACCAGCAGGGACAGATAATAGGGATCGGACTTCGGTGACCGCTCGACAGACCTGAAGTCCTCTTCGGTCGGCGCAGCGGGAGCCGGTGCCAGCTCGGCCTCCGGTTCCTCGATAACCGCGGGCTCAGGCGGTGCCACCGACAGGGGCGGTGCCACTGACAGGGGCGGCGTCACCGGCAGGGGTGACGTCACGGGCAGGGGCGACGTCATGGGCAGGGGCGACGTCATGGGCAGGGGCTGCGCAGCCGACTTAGGCGCCGCCGGGGGCAACTGGGCCAGCAAGGCGCCAGGCTCGAAGTCCGCCCAGGCCGGGGGTTCCAGCAGCCGGGCAACAGCATCGGCGATCACGGAGAACGGCTCGTCGTCCTCGGTCCGTCCTGGCCGGCCCTGGCTCTGCGGCGATCCGGAACTGGTCTGCTCCCCTTCGCCCGCAGTGCTGGGAACCAGCAGGGGAATGGGCTGCTCGGGCACAGCGGGCGGCCTGTCGCCGCCATCAGCCGGTCCGCCCTCAAGCGATTCCACCACCACCGGCTTCGGTGCCGGCATGACCGCCTGCGGCGCGGCGTCGGGCGACCTTGGGGCCGACGGACGCGCTGCGGGGGCCGAACCTGGACCCGGCACGGGCAGTATCGCTGCCGTCGAAGCGTAGGCGGCTTCCAGGTTTCTGAGCACGGTCTCGTCCACGCCCGGCTCGACCGCCGCCTCCGCAAGCACCTCAATCGCTTCGTCGCGCTGACCGTTCAGGGCCAGCGAGAGGCCAAGGTTGTTGCGCGCCGACAAGTAGCCAGGGCTGCGCTCAAGGGCGAGGCGGTAGAGATCCTGCGCCGCCTGGTGTTCGCCCGCCTGATCGCGGATGATGCCAAGGGCGTTGTAAGGGCGCGGGTCCTCGGGATTGGTGACCATGGCCCTGTTGAACTGGACGGCCGCCATGCCGGTTTCGCCGGACTCCATGTAGACCTTGCCGAGACTGTAGAGCGCCTCCTGGTGGCCCGGATGTTCCGCCAGGAGGGCCGCGTAGGTCTGCGCGGCCGCGTCGTCGCGGTCCAGGGTCTGCAACAGGCCAGCAATACGCATCATTGTTTCGGGGTCTTGCGGGTCAATCTCGTGCGCCCGTGCGCAGAGCCCGAGGGCCGTCAGGTACTTGCCCTCCTCTGCCAGGCGATCGCAGTAGCGCACCATGCGCGCCGCCCGGCTGGCATCGTCCTTGCCAAATCCCGCGGGTGCATAGGCAGGGCCGTTGCCGGCGCTTGCACAGCCGACAACAAGGCCCGCTAGCCCGATTACCGCCAGCATCCGCAGCAAAGGGCGGCCAGTTGATCCTTGTATCATCCCGGTTCTCCGCATCGTGGGGCGGTGGCGCCAGAGAACCCCGTGCGGGCCCTGGACCGGTCGCCCCTCTCCTGTTCGACCAAAAAAGAAACCGGGATAAGTCTAGATTCAGGTGCTTAAGGGAAGGCTAAGGCATTCAAAACATTTGAAGGAACCGCCTTTGCCGCCTCTCAGCCGTGAAAACAGCAAAAGAAATGAATTGTGGTAAAACTCATTCTTAATTGCTTTGTGGAATCCTAGGCTTGTTGACAAGTAGTCGATAGGAAGCAAAGCAAGATGCTTTTACGTCTCATTCTCTTCACCTACTTCGCCCTCTGGGGCCTCTCCAGCCTGATCGAGGCGCCGATCGTCGCCTCCTGACGACCGACACCTGGCGCAGCGAAACCTAGTCGCGCCAAGGCGAAAGGCTGTCAGGCGCGATCCGCAGGGATGGTGCGCAGCCGCACTGAGAGTGCAACTGCCTCAAGTCAGCCGTCCGCTCGCGGGTGGCCGCTTCTCCACAGCTTTATCTAAAATTCAGACGAATATTGATCACAACTTGATCAGAGCTGTGACAAGACTGTGTTCGCGCCGGGATTCTTTACGAAATAGGCGGCCCCTTTACCTTCGATTAATATTCGTTACTTACTCTGGCGGTTCTGCGATGCGGGATTTGGTCCCGGTGGTGCGAACGGGAGTAGTTCATGACAACCCAAACAACGACAAAAACGAACCGGGGTGGCGGACGGGCAGCTATGCCCGCCGGAAAGGGCGTCGAGGGCGTTGGACGACGGTCCCCTGCGGCCATTAAGTCGAGCCGTCTTCATTCCTGGAAAGCCACGCTGTTTCAGAGCCTGGGGCGCGAGTTGACGGCGCTCCACCGCCAGCATCAGGAGCGTGCCTTTATGGCCACCTCCCACGGGCTGGCTTACCGCAGCAACGCGGTCATTCACACGGGTACATTGCACTAGCTTGGCGCACGGCCGCTGCCGCCAGCGTGGCGGTCACGCCATCCGAGGACTTCCCACTTCCCCCTCCGGGGGAGTTCTCAAAGAAAAGGGGCCGCCGAGAGGCGGCCCTTCGCTTTTCTGTCCCGAAGCGGCTGTGCTTTTAAGCGGTCCTGCAGCGGCAACGCTCAGCTGCAGCCGTACGCGCTCCAGAGCGTGTACTTCTGCTCCCTCGAAACACAGCCCCAATACATCTCTGAATCGCGGTCCGCGCTCTCGAAGCTGCAGGCCGCTTCGACGATTTCCTGCATCCGCCCGCAGATCTGCTGCTGCTGCCAGGGTGCCGCGTCAGCAGACCCCGCTTCGCCGATACCGGTGTCCTGCGTGGACGCGGGTACGCCGGAAAAGCCACGGATCTCCAACCACTGGGCAAAGCTCGGACCGGCCGGCTCGCTTGCCGGGCCACTGCGGCTGCTCGCCTGCAGGGCGTAGGCGGTCACGCCGAAGGTGATTATCGCAAGGGCAAGCAGCACCCGCGGGTGATCAAAACGGACAGAAAACCGGGCTTTCAAGCGCTGCAGAGCGACCTCGGTGCTGGCCATGGAGTCTCGCATTGGTTCGGTACCGACAGGAAAACAGTATGAATTGAGCAGCTTAGGAAGCCGTTAATGACCGGCCAGAGAGATTGCCGGGGCCTGCCGCCATTGCCCAAAGGTATGCCCACAGCAGCCCTCGGGTGAGCCAGTGATCGGACTATAATCCTGGTTCGAGATGCCGGATTACATAGACGCGGCAGCGGGCCGTATCCTGACCCCGCACGGCATAAACGAGGTCCGGCACCGCGAGGCCTTCCGGGTCGTAAAGCGCCCAGTGGCCGCCGACCACCGCGCCATGCGTGTACTCACCCAGACGCACAATCAGAAAGCGATCGCGCTTCTGGCGAAAGCGGCCGAGGCGGCAGAGCTCGGTCAGGCCGTAGTCCAGGTCGAAGCGGTCGAGCCGGCGGTCGTCCTCAAGCAGCAGGTGGGAGCCCTGCCGCGGATTGACCGGCCGGCGCGGCAGGGATGGCGCCGGGGGCGCCCCACGCAGCTGCGCGCGCTCCGGGCCGACCGGCAGATGCCCCTCAGCGGCAAATACCGGATGAGCGCCGCCGAAGAGAAGCAGTGTGAGTACGGAGACGAGAATTGGCCGGACGCGGTGCATGGCCGAAGCCTAGGTGCAAAGCCTTACCGGACCGTCAAACCGGGCGGGGCCTATCCGACGGAAGACAGCCAAAGGAAAACGGCCCGCCGAACCGGCGGGCCGTTCTCATGAACGCTGGAAGCGCGGCCTACTGCAGATAATCGTAGGTGCCGTCCTTCCACTCGTAGAACACATAACCCGGTGCGGTCACATCGCCCTTCTCGTCGAAGCCAATGTTGCCGAGCACCGTGTCGAACTGGTTGCTGCGCAGCGACGCAATGACCGGATCGAGATCAACCGTGCCGGCCTTCTCGACCGCCTGCGCCCAGGCCTGGATCGCACCGTAGGTGTAGAGCACGTAGCCTTCCGGCTCGACACCCTTACCCCGGAACACTTCGACCACTGGGGCAGCAACCGGGTTCTTACGCGGATCCGGGCTGAAGGTCATCAGGGTGCCCTCGCCGGCATCGCCGGTGATGGACCAATACTCGTCGGTCACCAGGGCGTCACCGGAGACCAGCAGGGTGTCCATGCCCTGGTCGCGCATCTGACGAACCATCAGGCCGGCTTCGGTGTGGTAACCGCCGACATAGAGCACGTCGATGCTGTTCTGCTTCAGCTTGGACACCAGCGCCGTGTAGTCCTTCTCACCGGCTGTGTAGGCTTCGTAGAGCGCCTCGGTCACACCGGCGGAGTTCAGGTTCTTACGGGTCTCGTCCGCCAGCCCCTTACCATACTGTGTCTTGTCATGAACGATGGCGATGTTCTTGGCGCCGAACTGCTGGGCCAGGAACGCACCGGCCACCTGGCCTTGCTGATCGTCGCGGCCGCAGACGCGGAAGACGTTATCGCCGCCTTCTTCCGTGAGAACTGGGCTAGTCGAAGCCGGGGAGATCTGCAGGATTCCCTCTTCCTCGTAGACCTGCGAAGCCGGGATCGAAGAGCCGGAGCAGAAGTGCCCGGCCATGAAGACGACACCCTTGTTGATCATCTGGTTGGCCACGGCCACCGCCTGCTTGGGATCGCAGGCGTCATCGCCCACTTCCAGGACCAGTTGCTGGCCCAGCACACCGCCGGCCGCATTGATGTCGGCAACCGCCTGCTCGGCGCCGGCCTTCATCTGCTGACCAAAGCTGGCGTACTGGCCGGTCATGGGTCCGGCCGTGGCGATCACGATCTCGGCGCGCGCCGCCGTGACCGTCAAAGCCGTGACCGCCGCCGCGGCCATGAGCACCGAAGTGAATTTACGCATTTTGGAAGTACCCTCCCGTCTAGCTTGAAATCCCTGTTGTCTCAATACTCAGGCTCATTTGAGCCTTTTACTTCTGTGGAAGGTTGAGGTCATTCCACAGCATTGTCACGCCATTTCGGCAGACAGCTTAGGCAGGCCCGCTGAGGCCCGCAATCTCTTTTAGGCCAACGATTTCGCGTTAACCATCTTGACGCGCGCGCCAGCCGAAAGGCCCCGCGCGCTCGTACAGCCAAGGGTATTGCGCCACCATGGTGCGCGCCCGCGTCAGGCGGTAGGAGAGCAAGGCAATGGCCATGATGACCGCCGTGTCGATCACATAGCCGCTCAGCAACAGCAGCTCGCCGCCGAACAGGCTGAAGATGACAAAGCGGTCCGCAAGGCCGAGCAGCAGCGAGTAGCCCACCACCTGCCAGGCCGGGCGCCAATGGGCGCTGAGCGCCTGGCCCGTCAGATAGGCCGCGCCGCCGACCAGAACGACGGTCACGCCGATGAAGACCGGAAGGCTGGTGCCGAGGATCGGGATCATGGCGAAGCCCTCCCAGCGCGATGGCCGCTCAACATGCGCTCAGTGACCTCCCTCGAGGTAGGCCGCCCGCACCTCCGGCATCGCCAGCAGCTCGTCGCCCGTACCGCTGAGGGTGATGTTGCCGTTCACCATGACGTAGCCGCGGTCGGCCAGTTTCAGGGCGTGAAAGGCATTCTGCTCGACCAGAAAGATGGTCATGCCTTCGCTCTTGTTGATGTCTTTCAGGACCGAGAAGATCTGCTTCACGATAAGCGGCGCCAGCCCCAGAGAGGGCTCGTCCAGAAGCAGCAACCGCGGCCGGCTCATCAGGGCGCGGCCGATGGCCAGCATCTGCTGCTCGCCGCCCGACAGCGTTCCGCCGCGCTGCTGCTGACGGCTCTTCAGGATCGGGAACAGCGTGAAGACCCGCTCCAGATCGTCCTGGAAATGCTCGGGCGAGGCGACCGTGGCCCCCATCTGCAGGTTTTCCATGACGGTCATGCGCGGGAAGATGCGCCGCCCCTCCGGCGATTGCGCGATCCCCATGCGTACGATGTCGTGGGCCAGCTTTCTGGTGATGTTCTGGCCGTCGAAGTGAACCGTCCCGCGCGCCGCCCGCGGGTTGCCGAAGACGGTCATCAGCAGCGTCGACTTGCCCGCACCGTTGGCGCCGATCAGGGTGACGATCTCGCCCTGCTGCACGTCCAGATCGACGCCGCGCAGCGCCTCGATGTTGCCGTAGAAGGTGTGGACACCCGCGATCGAAAGCATAGCCATGTCAGCCGCCTCTGACCTCGCCGCTGCCATCGGCCCCCGGATCCTGGTCCTCTGCCAGATCGGCCGCGACCTCCGCCGGGATCTCGTCGTCTTCCTCTTCACCCAGGTAGGCGCGGACCACGGCCGGGTCGGCGCGGACGTGGGCTGGCGTTCCGTCGGAAATCTTGCGGCCATAATCCAGCACCACAATGTGGTCGGAGATTTCCATCACCACGCTCATGTCGTGCTCGATCAACAAGAGACCGATCTTGTGCTGCTGCTTGATGTAGAGCAGCAACTCGTTCAGCTCTGCGGACTCGCGCGGGTTCAGGCCGGCCGCCGGCTCATCGAGACAGAGCAGCGCCGGGCGGCTGCACATGGCACGGGCGATCTCCAGACGCCGTTGCGCCCCATAGGGCAGGTCGCCGGCGTTGTCGTCGGCACGCTCCACGAGGCGCACCTGTTCAAGCCAGTAGCGTGCCCAGTCTATCGCCTCGCGCTCGGCCTTCTGATAGCCGCCGATACCGAACAGGCCGAAGACGGTGTAGCCGGAGGCGCGCATCAGTGCGTTGTGCTGGGCGACGATCAGGTTCTCCAGCACCGACATAGCCGGAAACAGCCGGATGTTCTGAAAGGTCCGCGCAACGTGCGCCTGCTGGGCGATGCGGAAGTCGTCCATGCGCTCAAGCAGAAACTGCTTCTCACCGCGGTCCAGCGTGAGGCGCCCGACCGTCGGCTTGTAGAAGCCGGTGAGGCAGTTGAAGAGCGTGGTCTTGCCGGCGCCGTTCGGCCCGATGATCGCAGTGATCTCGGCATCGCCGGCGGCAAAGGACACGTCGTCGACGGCGACCAGACCGCCGAAGCGCATGGTCAGATGCTCGACAGTCAGCAGCGCCCTGGCGCCGCTCGGGATGGTGAGATCGTGGTTCGCCGTCTCTGCGGTTGCCACGCTCATGGAGAACTCTTGCCCGCGGTAGCGCTGGGAGAATCGGTGTCGAGAAGCATGGTCGGATCACGGTGCGCCAGAAGCCCGCGCGGCCGCCAGACCATGATCAGCACCATCAGTCCGCCGAACGCCAGCATGCGGAACTGCTCCAGTTCGCGGAACAACTCGGTCCCGCCGATCAGGACGACGGCTGCAATCACGACGCCGATCTGGCTGCCCATGCCACCCAGGACGACGATGGCCAGGATCACCGCCGATTCAACGAAGGTGAAGCTCTCGGGCGAGATGAAGCCCTGGCGCGTCGCAAAGAACGATCCGGCGAAGCCGCCGAACATGGCACCGATGGCAAAGGCGGTCAGCTTCGTGTTGGTGGGATTGATGCCAAGGGAGCGGCAGGCGATTTCGTCTTCGCGCAGTGCCTCCCAGGCCCGCCCCACCGGAAGCTTGCGGATCCGCATGGTGAAAAGGTTGGTGATCAGTGCCAGGGCCAGGATGAGGTAGTAGAGAAACACGATCCTGTGCATCGAAGAGAAATCGAGGCCGAAGAAGGTGTGGAAGGACTGCTCACCCTCTTGCACCCGGCGCGAGAACGGCAGGCCGAAGAAGCTGGGGCGCGGAATGCCGGAGATCCCGTCAGGCCCCCGGGTAAACTCGTACCAGTTCAACAGCACGACGCGGATGATCTCGCCAAATCCCAAGGTCACGATCGCCAGATAGTCGCCGCGTAAGCGCAACACCGGAAACCCGAGCAGAACGCCGAAGGTGGCTGCGAAGAGCCCGGCCAGAGGCAGGCAGATCCAGAACGAGAGATCGAAATAGACCGCGATCAAGGCATAGGAATAGGCCCCGACCGCATAGAAGGCGACATAGCCGAGGTCGAGCAGCCCAGCCAGGCCGACGACGATGTTCAGCCCCCAGCCCAGCATGATGTACATCACCACCAGAGTGGCGATATCGACGATGTAGCGGTTCGAGAACGGCATCCACGGCAGGGCGATGGCGAGAACAACCAGCAGCGGGCCGGCAACCTTGGCCATCCTTTGGACCTGCGCGCCGATCCGGTCCATCGCCTCTTCGCGCTCGGCCCGCCGGCCCGGACTGCGCGTTTCGCGCCGATAAGCCAGAGCAAAGCGTCCGAGGAAGACCCCGACGACGGCTATGACCACCCACTCCCAGCGGTACTCCAGGCCGAGGCCGCCCGGGATGGTCACCGTGCGCACACCGACGATGGAAATCGCCAGGCCGAAGGCGACCAGCGCCGCGAGACCGGCTTCCTTCAAGATGGCCTGGAAATCGACGGTGCCTTCCAGGGCGGCGCGCTTGCCTGCTTCGACAGCCATGGCTCAGACCTTCTCCACTTCCGGACGCCCGAGCAGACCGGTGGGCCGGAAGATGAGCACCAGAACCAGGATCGAGAAGGCCGCCACGTCTTTGTACTCGATGGTGAAGTAGGCGGACCAGAAGGTCTCGATGAGGCCGATCAGGAGCCCGCCGAGCATGGCGCCGGGCAGCGACCCAATGCCGCCCAGAACAGCCGCGGTAAAGGCCTTAATGCCCGCCAGGAAACCGATGTAGAAGTCGATCACCCCGTAGTAGACCAGGAAAAGAATGCCGGCGACCGAGGCAAGCCCGGCACCGGTGACGAAGGTCAGGGAGATCGTCCGGTCGACGTTGATGCCCAGCAGCGCCGCCATGGTGCGGTCCTGCTCGCAGGCGCGCTGCGCACGGCCGAGCGCCGTGCGCGCGATGATGGTGGCGAAGATCGCCATCAGCGCCACGGTGACCAGCACGATCATGATCTGGACGTAGCTGAGCTGGACCACGAAGGTCTCGGTTTCCATCAGGGTGATGCCCCCCTGGATCACCGGCGGCATGGGGCGCACCCGCGCGCCCTGCAAAAGCTGCACATAGTTCTGCAGGAAAATCGACATGCCGATGGCCGAAATCAGCGGCGCCAAGCGGTGCGATCCGCGCAGGGGTCTATAGGCGATGCGCTCGACCGTCCAGCCGTAGACCGACGTCAACAGCATCGCGACCACCAGCACGATCAGAAGCGCCAGCGGCACCCAGGTTATCCCGACAAGTCCGAGAATGAGAAAGGCGATCAAGCCGACGAAAGCGCCGATCATGAAGATGTCGCCATGGGCGAAGTTGATCATGCCGATGATCCCGTAGACCATCGTATAGCCGATCGCGATCAAGCCGTAGATCGCCCCCAGGGTGACCCCGTTGATCAACTGCTGAACGAAGTACTCCATAACCCCTGTCCGCCGCGGCTTCCGCCCGCCCCGGCTTTTGTTTGCTCAGATCTTGTTCCGTTGGCTGAACCCACCGGCGTTCTGCTCTGCGGCAGCGACGCGCACCGGCCTGTCCCGCCCCCCTGTAACGGTTTCAGCCGCGCACCTTACGACAAATCCCAGAGCGGTCAAACGCAAAGGCGCGGCAGGGCCCCGGTGCCCAGCAGGCCGTGGCCAGCCCGCCCCTGAGACGCCGCAAAGTCTGGTTTCCGGCCAGCCACGCAGCCTGCGCATAGCTCTAATGCGTCGCAGCAATTTTCTTGCAAGACTTTCGAATCGCAATACTATTTTAACTGTGCACTGCAACAATCAGTGCTGTTTAGGGAGGTGCTCAAAAAGAAACGCCGTTTTAAAAGGAAGTTTCGAGATGACGCACCAAAGCCACGCAGAGAACCCGAATTCGCCGGCGCCGGAAGGCTGGGCCATCGACCGCATGAGCGCCGGATTCGACCACGCATTTGACCGCGCCCGCATCGAGCGGCATATCGCCGAAGGCCGCAGAATGCAGGCCGAGGCGGTGGCTGCCGCGCTGAAGGCCCTCTTTGCCCGCCTCTGGCCGGCAAAGCGCCCGGCTGCGAAGGCCGGCGCCGTAGCGCAAACCGCACCCGGGCAGGCGGTTCAGGCCTAGTCCCACACGCTGTCGGGAATCACAGAAGAGCCGCGCCTGGGCCCTTCCATCGCGGAGGGCTTGTGCTGCGGCGCTGGAGTCACAATGACGCTTGTTCGCAAGCTGTCGGCTGTCGAGGCCGACAAGCTGACGCATCATCTTTGCCGTCTTTCCCTGGAAGAACGACGCCTACGGTTCGGCCACGGCGTGAGCGACCAGGGCCTGGCCGACTTCGTCCAAGCCATCGACTGGTCTGAAACCTGGGCCATTGGCGCGGTCGACGGGCAGGACCTGCACGGGGTTGTCGAACTGCGCCGCGCGGGTGCCTGGTGGACCGGCGCGGCGGAACTCTCAGTCTCCGTGGAAGGTCCCTACCAGAACCAGGGCCTGGGCACCCGGCTGGTCGCCGAGGCCCTGCTGGTTGCCCGCAACCGCGGAATCCGCACGGTCTTTCTGCTGTGCCTGCCGGAAAACCGGCCGATCCAGCGAATCGCAAAGAAGTTCTCCGGACGGCTCACCATGGTCGATGGCGATCTGGAGGCCCGCATCCAGCCGGCCCAGCCGACCCCGCTGACGGTGATGATGGAGCTTTTCAACGACACCCGGGGGATCGTACAGGGCGTTCTGGAACAGGCCGCCAAGGCGCCGGCCGGGTCCGGCGGGCGCTAAGGCCAGGGCGGCAGTCTGGCTGCGCGTCGGCCAAGGTCGAACGCCAGCGAACTGCGGTCTTGGGAGGAAGAGTGGCGACCCCTACGGGACTCGAACCCGTGTTTTCGCCGTGAAAGGGCGATGTCCTAGGCCACTAGACGAAGGGGTCGTCGGGCAGAGGATTTAGCCCCTCGCCCACCGGATTGCAAGCCAATCTCGGCAGTCCGGCGGCTGAAAGCCATGGCTGCAAAAGCGGATGCTAATAGCCGGGCGGATCCACGGCTTGGTCGCCGGGCGCCACCGGCTCTTCCCTTGCCTCCCGCTCGGCCAACTGCGGCGGGCCGTAGGCCCCGCCCGGCTGCTCATGGGGTCTCTCAGGGGGCCCCTCGGCGATGGGCACAGCGCCAATCTCCTTGATCAGCTTCTCCAGCATGGCAGCGGCAAAGTCTTCGTAGTTGTTGGCCGTCATCACGAAGGCGCCGGTCCCGCCGATCACCGAAGTCCTGTAGTAGGCATCGACCGAGGAGTCCTCATTGAGGATCGCCAGGCCATTGATGGTGATGCCCCGCAGAACCGCCAGATCGCGCAGCTTCGACGGCTGGGCGCCCTGATTGGCCCGTCCATCCCCGGAGATATCGATAACGCGGCGTACGCCCTGAAAACCGTTGCGGTCGAGCGCACGGGCCGCGAAATCGATGGCCCCGCCGATGGCCGTACCACCGCCGTCCAGAAAGCGTGGCGTGGTATCGATGATCTCGGCGAACGCCTGCGCCGAATCCGCCGTGGTCAGGTGCTGCCAGTCAATCGCCATATGCTGGCGCCGGTTGTCCGACCACTGGATCATGGCCACCGCCACGCCGAGCTCCCCGGTGGCGCGGATCGCCGAAGCGACCGCTGGATGGCGGAACGCATCGGCAAAGCCGCGCATCTGCAGATCGAACTCCTCCGCAGAGACCGAAGAAGAAGCGTCAACCGCCAGCACCAGTTCGAGGTCGACGGGCTGGCCGCCGCCCGCATCGGCCTGGGCAAGCGCCGCGGCTGCGGAATAGGCGTGGCCGCCTGCCTGGGGTTCCACCGCCTGGGGTTCCACCGCCTGGGGTTCCACCGCCTGGGGTTCCACCGCCTCTGCGGCGGCCGGAACTGTGGTCAGGAGGATGGCAAGCAGTCCGGCGCGCAAAGCCGCAGCGATCCTGCCTGATCTCGGGAAACCGTCGAGCCGCGTTACCATGACGAAGAGCTTAACCGCCCAAAGCGCCCGCTGTCGCGCGGAATAGCTTGTCTGACCGGAAATTGAACACCGGCCCTTTGCGCCGTGTATTGCTAATTTACCTTGAGAATCAAGAGGTCAGCGGCGCTGCGTCCTCGATGACAAACTGCACGGTCTCAACGCCGCCCCAGCGGTCCACCTGGACGCGGCCGGCCACATGGAGCGGAAGCCCCGCCGTCTGCAGCAGCGCGGGGCCCAAAGCGCTGTCCATGGCGCGAAAGGCAATAGCTTTCAGCCGCCCGCCCCCAGCCCCCGAGAGGTAGCAACGGACATGATTCTCACCGACGACGGAGGCCTGGGCCACCTTCACCGATGGCAGGGCGAAGCGCGGTTGGACGTTGCCGACGCCGAAGGGGGCGCAGCGCTCCAGCGCCTCGAGAAGCTCCAGGGTCGCGCCCTTGGGCTGCAGCGCGCCGTCGATGCCGAGCGCGGGCCGATAGGCAATCTCCGTCAGGCGCTGCGCCAGCCGTTGTCCCAGAAAGGCAGTCAGTTCCGCGAGACTGTCCCGCGTGACCGTCAGCCCTGCGGCCATGGGATGGCCGCCGCCGTTGACCAGCAGCCCGGCCTGGCGTGCAGCGATGACCGCGGCGCCCAGATCGACCCCCGGGACCGAGCGGCCGGAACCCTTACCGAGCGTGCCGTCCAGGGCGATCACCAGCGCCGGGCGGTTGTAGCGTTCCTTCAGGCGGCTGGCGACAATGCCGATCACACCGGCATGCCAGCCCTCCGCCGCGGCCACGACCAGCCCGTCGCCCGGTCCGGTCTCCTCCACCTGCAGAATGGCCTGATCGAGGACCTGGGCCTCGATCTCCCGGCGCTCGCTGTTGTAGCCGTCCAGCTCGGCGGCCATGGGCACTGCAGCCGCAGGCTCGTCACAGCACAGCAGCCGCGCGCCCAGCGGTGCGGCACCGACCCGTCCGCCGGCGTTCACCCGCGGGCCGAGCAGATAGCCCGCGTGATAGGTGCCCGGCGCCTCGCTAATGCGGGCGACATCACAGAGCGCGGCGAGCCCTGCATTGCCGCGCCGGGCCATGACCTTCAGGCCCTGGGCCACCAGCGCCCGGTTGACGCCGGTCAAAGGCACCACATCGCAGACGGTGCCGAGAGCGACGAGATCAAGCCACTGGCGAAGATCCGGTTCGCGCCGGCCGGCCTGCGCATACCAACCCTCGTCGCGGAGAGTCCGGTTTACGGCAACTGCCAGCATAAAGGCGACACCCACCGCAGCCAGCTGCCCCTGCCCGCTGGTATCGTCCAGGCGATTGGGGTTCACAACGGCTGCCACCGCAGGCAGACGCGGTTCGGCGGCGTGGTGATCGACCACCAGGATGTCGAGCCCCTCGGCGGCAGCGGGCTCCAGCACGTCGAAGGCGGTGATCCCGCAGTCGACCGTGACGACCAGGGTGACCCCGCTGTCCGCCAGGCGCTTCAGCGCCGAAGCGTTGGGGCCATAGCCTTCGGCCAGGCGGTCGGGGATGTAGATCTCCAACGCCATCCCAAGGGCTGCAAAGAAGCGGTACAGCAGCGCCGAGGACGTCGCTCCGTCGACATCGTAGTCGCCGAAGACCGCAACCTTCTCGCCGTTGCGCACCGCCGCGGCCAGACGCGCCGCCGCCCGGTCCATATCCTGGAAGGCCGAGGGATCGGGAAGATAGTCGCGCAGCGTCGGCGCCAGGAAACGCTCGGCCTCATCGGGGCCTATGCCGCGGGCGGCGAGTACCCGGCCAACGACCTCCGGCAGGCCGAACTGCTGGGCCAGGGCCAGGGCAAGGCGTCCATCGCCCAGGCGTTCTTCCCAGCGCTTGCCGGCAAGCGACCGCTCCACGCCGAGAAAACAGTCGCGCCGGGCCTCCCCCGTCGGTGCCGCTGCGGCATTCGATGGCCCGGCCGCCATGGCCGCTAAACGCCAAGCTCGTCGTACCAGGTCTTGCGCTGGAAGTTGTGATGCGCTTCGACATAGCGCACGGTCCCCGACTTCGACCGCATGACCACCGAGTGGGTCATGGCCCCGCCGTGGTAGCGGCGCACGCCCTTCAGCATCGAACCGTCGGTAACGCCGCTGGCCGCGAACATGACGTCGCCGCTCGCCAGATCGTCCAGGCTGTACTTCCGGTCATAGTCGGTGATGCCCCAACGATCCGCACGGCGCCGTTCTTCGTCGTTGCGAAAGACGAGCCGCCCCTGGAACTGACCGCCGATGCAGCGCAGCGCCGCGGCGGCCAGAACACCCTCCGGCGCGCCGCCAACGCCGATATAGATGTCGACGCCGCTTTCCGGGCTGCTCGTGGCCATGACCCCGGAAACATCGCCGTCGCCGATCAGCATGATCCGCGCTCCCGCCTCGCGGACCTTGACGATCAACTCGCTGTGGCGTGGCCGATCCAGGATACAGGCCACCAGATCGGAAACCTCGACCTGCTTGGCCTTGGCAAGGTTTGCCAGATTGGTGGACGGCTCCTCGTCGAGGTCGACCAGATCGCCCGGCAGCCCGCCGCCGACGGCGATCTTCGACATGTAGGTATCCGGCGCGTTGAGGAAGTTGCCGGACTCGGCCATCGCAATGACGGCCATGGCGTTCTGCCCGCCCTTGGCCGTGATGGTGGTACCCTCAAGGGGATCGAGCGCAATATCGATGGAGGGCCCGCCGCTGCCGACCTTCTCGCCGATGTAGAGCATCGGCGCCTCGTCACGCTCGCCCTCGCCAATCACCACGGTGCCGTCGATGCCCAGGCTGTTCAGCGACTGGCGCATGGCATTGACCGCAGCCTGGTCGGCGGCTTTTTCGTCGCCGCGGCCCATCAGCCGCGACGCCGCCAGGGCGGCCGCCTCCGTAACGCGGACGGTCTCCAGGGCCAGGTTTCGATCCATCGCACTGTTGGTTGCCATCGCTGCCTCTTCCTTTCGGACCGTGCCCCGCACCACGCCTTGGGCAGCGCCGGTCATGAAGTGCTCAAAAATCCACGATACGAATCAGTTGCGGCGGTTCCAGGGTGGCATCGAGCGCCGCGATTCGCGCCAGCGCAGCTTGCATCGACGCCTCGCTGGTCTCATGTGTCATGATGATGACCGGAACCGGCTCACCCTCGCCTTCCGCACGCCCGCGCTGAAGCATCGACTCCATGGAGATGTCAGCGTCCCGCAAGACCGCCGAGACATCGGCGATCACGCCGGGTTTGTCGAGTACCAGCAAGCGCAGATAGTAGGCACAGGTGTGCCGCTCCATCGGCAGCGTGGGCAACTGACGCAGTTGCGTGGACGCAATGCCGAAAACCGGCGGGGCCGTGCCGCGCGCCAGGTCGATGAGATCGGCGACGACCGCAGAGGCCGTTGGCCCGGCCCCTGCCCCGCGGCCTTCGTACATGGTGGTGTCGACGAAGTCGCCGTCGGCCACCACGGCATTGAAGACACCGTCGACCGAGGCGATGGGCCGACCCTTGCGCACCATGCAGGGGTGGACCCGCTGCTCCACCGCACCGTTCACCTGCTGGGCCACCCCCAGCAGCTTGATGCAGTAGCCGAGTTCCTCTGCGTAGGCCACGTCGAGGGCAGAGACGTTGCGGATGCCTTCCACGTAGACGGAATCGAAGTCGACTTCGCAGCCGAAGGCCAGCGCCGTCAGGATCGCCAGCTTGTGCGCGGTGTCGACGCCATCGACATCGAAGCTGGGGTCCGCCTCCGCATAGCCCAGGCGCTGGGCGTCGGCCAGGACGTCGGCGAAGTCCTGTACCGGACCCGCGTTTGCCCCGCCTCCGGCAGCCGACATCTGCGTGAGAATGTAGTTGCAGGTGCCGTTCAAGATACCGTAGACGCGGCTGATCCGGTTGCCCGCCAGGCCCTCGCGCAGGCCCTTGATGATCGGGATGCCGCCGGCGACGGCAGCCTCGTAGGCGATGGTGCAGCCCCGGTCCTCTGCAAGCCGTGCAAGGGCGGTTCCGTGGTGGGCAAGCAGCGCCTTGTTGGCCGTCACGACCGACCGCCCCTGCGAAAGCGCCGCTTTGACCGTTTCCAGCGCCGTTCCCTCGGCCCCGCCGATCAACTCGACCACGACGTCCGCATCTGCCTCCCGGGCCATCGCGACCGGATCGTCAAACCACTGGTAGGGCGACAGATCGATCCCTCTGTCCCGGCCCTTGTCGCGCGCACAGACCGCAGCCACGCTGATCCCGCGCCCGGACCGGGCAGCGATGGCGACAGCGTTCTGATCCAGCAGCCGAAGCGTTCCCGCACCGACCGTGCCGAGGCCGGCGACCGCTATGCGCAGAGGTTCCGTCAAGATGCGATGTTCCGAACCTTGGGATCGGCGGGCCCGATGCCGGACGACCGCAGGAAAGACCTGATGTTGCGGATGGCCTGCCGGGTGCGCTGCTCGTTCTCCACCAGGCCCAGACGCACGAAGCCTTCGCCGTATTCGCCGAAGCCGATGCCCGGCGCCACGGCCACCTGCGCCTCCTCCAGCAGCAGTTTGGAGAACTCCAAAGAGCCCATCTCCTTCAGAGCCTCCGGCAGCGGCGCCCAGCAGAACATGGTCGCCGGCGGACTGGGGATCGGCCAGCCTGCAGCGGCAAGACCGGAGACCAGCACATCACGGCGCGAGCGGTAGCGCTGGCGCATTTCGTCGATGCAGTCCTGGGGTCCGTTCAGCGCCGCCGTAGCCGCCACCTGAATCGGCGTAAAGGCCCCGTAGTCGAGGTAGGACTTCACGCGGCTGAGCGCCGCGACCAGATCGGCGTTGCCGGCGCAAAACCCGATGCGCCAGCCCGGCATCGAATAGGTCTTGCTGAGCGAGGTAAACTCAACCGCGATCTCCCGCGCGCCCGGCACCTGGAGGATCGACGGCGGCGGCGCACCGTCGAAGTAGACCTCGGCATAGGCTAGGTCGGAGATCACGTAGATATCGTGCTCGCGGCAGAAGTCCACCACCGCAGCATAGAAGTCCAGGTCGACGACCTCCGCCGTCGGATTGGCGGGATAGTTCAACACCAGCGCCGAAGGCTTGGGCACGGAGTGGCGCACCGCGCGCTCCAACTGTTCCATGAAGTCGAATTCGGGTCCGACAGGGATGCTGCGGATGGCCGCCCCGGCAATAATGAAGCCGAAGGCATGGATCGGATAGCTGGGGTTCGGCGCCAGGATGATGTCGCCCGGACTGGTGATCGCCTGGGCCAGGTTGGCCAGCCCCTCCTTGGATCCCAGGGTTACGATCACCTCGCGTTCGGGGTCGAGCTCAACGCCGAAGCGCTCACCGTAATAGCGGCAGAGGGCCCGGCGCAGACCGGGAATCCCGCGTGAGGTGGAATAGCGGTGGACCCGCGGATCGTTCAGGGTTTCAACCAGCTTGTCGATGACGTGCTTGGGCGGCGGCTGGTCCGGATTGCCCATCCCGAAATCGATGATGTCCTTTCCGTCCGCGCGCGCCTTGGACTTCAAGGCATTCACCTCGGCAAAGACATAAGGCGGCAAGCGCTTTATACGGTGGAAGTCCTGGGACATTGGATCTTGGTCTGTGGTGCCGGATCGTTGCCTGGACCGCTTGCTGGGGCTCCCCGGCGGGCCGCAAAGCCGGGATGTCTGTAGGGCCTCGTCCGCGCCTCTTGTACCGGTGGGCCCGCTACTTTTCCAGGAAGATTTCGACCCTTCTGTTGCCCGCTTCGCCCGATGGCATGAACTCGTGATACACCGGCTCCGCATCCGACCGCGCTTCGGTCTTCAGGGCCGCAGTGGACACACCCAGGCGCTGCAGCTCTGCCGAGACCGCGTCGGCCCGCTTCAGCGACATCTCGAAATTGGCCACCTGATGCTCATCCGGCGTCGTATTGCGGGTCCGGCTGCTGGCGTGGCCCACCACCCGCAAGCTGCCGCCGCGCTGCTGATGCAGGGTCACGAGGTCGCGCAGAACGGCACGGTCGTTGCCGTCCAGATCGACCGACCCGTGGCTGAAGAAGATAATCGCCGCCAGTTGCCCGGCATCGCTTGCCGATGACTGCGGCTCAAGAGCGGCAACCTGGCTGCCGCGGGTGACCGAGCCGGAGGAGATGATCAGGCTGTTGGCGAAAGGATCGGCCGACGCTGCCGTTTCCAGCGGCGGGACCTCGGTGAAGGTCGCGCTGTCGCGGTCTGCGGAGAGCTCGGCCACCCTCTGCTGGCGGTCTTCCGGCGAGCTGTACGGCTGTGGCTCCCGCGGAACCTCGGAAAGGCTAGGAAATTCATCCTTTCCACCGGACGTGGTAACCCTTTGCGGCTGTTCGGCCGCCAGCTCCTCAGGGGACTTGGTGGCATCGTCCAGGGCAGCACAACCAGCCAGCGCCAGGGCCATGGCAAAGCCGGCAAAACCCTTCGCCCAACGCTGCGGACCGGGCCTCAGGGGCGTTCCGCCGGCATTCTGCAACCTTGTCATCGCGTCTCTTCCTCGCATCGCCAAGAGCCCGGATTCTGCGGCGTCCAGGGCCCGACCGCCATGTGTGAGGCGGGATTTTCTGCTATTGAATCGGCGCTACCCCCCTATTACTTTGCGGGGCGTTTTTGCGGCGCCGACAGCCTGAATCCGGATTCCTACCCCGGGCTCAGGCCCACAGTTCCCGGTAGGATAAGGAAGCCGTCATGGCGGAGCAACAGCCCCCCGACATCAAACTGCCCGACCCGGTGGAAATCTCCAAATCGGTGGCCGGAATCGCCGAGCGCAGCCAGAAACTGGTGAATGAGTTCCTGGAGCGGCAGTACAAGGACGGCAATGGCGGCTCCTCCGCCTTAGACCCCATGAACATCGGCGCTGCCTTTATGGAGATGACCAGCCGCATGATGGCCGATCCGGCCAAGCTGGTGCAGGCGCAGATGTCCCTCTGGCAGGACTACATGCGTCTCTGGCAGACCACCGCCCAGCGGATGATGGGCCAGGAGGCCTCGCCGGTGGCCGAGCCGGAGCGCGGCGACCGGCGGTTCAAGCATCCCGAATGGGACGAGAACGAGCTCTTCGACTTCGTCAAGCAGTCCTACCTGCTGACGGCGCGCTGGATGCAGACCACCGTCAAAGACGTCGAGGGCCTGGACGACAAGACGTCGCAGAAAGTGGACTTCTATACCCGGCAGTTCGTCGACGCCATGGCGCCGTCCAACTTCCTCATGACCAACCCGGAGGTCCTGCGCGAGACCCTGGAGTCCGGCGGCGAGAACCTGGTCAAGGGCCTGGAGAACCTGCTCGACGACCTCGAACGCGGCAAGGGCCGGCTCAAGATCAGGATGACCGACACGGAGGCCTTCGAGCTGGGCGAAAACATCGCCGTTACGCCCGGCAAGGTGGTCTACCAGAACGACCTGATGCAGCTCCTGCAGTACGAGCCCACGACCGAGCAGGTGAACAAGCGGCCGCTGCTGATCATTCCGCCGTGGATCAACAAGTTCTACATCCTGGATCTGCGGCCCAAAAATTCCTTCATTCGCTGGGCCGTCGCCGAAGGCCACACGGTCTTCGTCATCTCCTGGGTCAATCCGGACGAGAAGCTGGCCGCCAAGTCCTTCGAAGACTACATGCTCGAAGGCCCGCTCGACGCCCTCAGCGCCGTCGAAAAGGCGACCGGCGAGAAGGACGCCAACGTCATCGGCTACTGCCTCGGCGGCACGCTTCTGGCCTGCACCCTGTCCTACATGCAGGCGAAGAAGGACGAGCGCATCAAGTCGGCGACCTTCTTCACGACGATGATGGACTTTGACGACGCCGGGGAACTGGGCGTCTTCATCGACGAGGTGCAACTGGCCGCGCTCGAAGAGAAGATGAGCGAAAAGGGCTATCTCGAAGGCGGCGACATGGCCACCACCTTCAACATGCTGCGCGCCAACGACCTGATCTGGTCCTTCGTCGTCAACAACTACCTGATGGGCAAGGACCCCTTCCCCTTCGACCTGCTGTACTGGAACTCCGATTCGACGCGCATGCCGGCGGCCATGCACAGCTTCTACCTGCGCAACATGTACCAGGAGAACCGGCTGGTCGAACCCGGCGGCATCACACTGAAGGGGGTCGACGTCGACCTGTCGAAAATCAAGGTGCCGGGCTGCCTGATCTCCACGCGGGAAGACCATATCGCCCCCTGGAAGGCGACCTACTCCGCCACCCAGCTCCTGGGCGGGCCCGTGAAGTTCATCCTCGCCGGTTCCGGCCACATCGCCGGGGTCGTGAACCCGCCGGAGGCCAACAAGTACGGCTACTGGACGAACGCCAAGAATCCGAAGTCGCCGGAGAGCTGGATCAACGGGGCCGCCGAGCATGCCGGGTCGTGGTGGCCCGAGTGGAACAAGTGGATCGGCCGCTTCAGCGGGGGCCAGGTGCCGGCCCGCAAGCCTGGAGACGGCAAGCTGAAGGTCCTCGAAGACGGGCCGGGCAGCTACGTGAAAGTCAAGGCGCACGACTAGCGGCTGCCAAGGCTTGGTCCTGCAAAAAACTGTCATGACGGAACCGGTCGACCGGGACCTGCTGATTGCCTCGGCGCCGCTGGCGCGAGCCTGGGCGGCCGAAGCTTGCTGGCGCGATGGCAACAGCGGCGCAGGCTGCGAGGCCTATCATGCGATCTGGCAGTACCTGCGCATCATCGGCGTGGTGACCACTCTCGACCGCCATGCCCACCTCTACACAGAGGCTCTGCAGAGGATCGCGGCCGATCCGTTGCGTCGCCGGGTGCTGCTGTCCGGTTCCGCTGACTACGGGCTGCTGGCCATTGTGGCTGCTGCGTTTCGGCAGATGGGGGCAGAGCCGGCCGTTACCCTGGTCGACCGCTGCGAGACCCCTCTGAAGCTGGCCCGATGGTATGGCGAAAAGCGCCACCTCAAGGTCGAGACCCGGCAGGCCGATCTGCTGACCTACGAGTCCGAGACCCGCTTCGACATGATCTGCGTGCATTCGCTGCTGGGGCTCGTGCGCGCGGAAGACCGCCCTCTGCTGACCCGGCGATGGCACGACCTGCTGCGACCCGGCGGCCAGGTGCTCTGTATCAATGCGATCAGCCCCGCCCATCATCCAGCGCAGGTGCGCTACAACGCCGAACGGCGGGCCGAACACCGGCGCCGGGTCGAAGAGGCTGCAAAAGACCACCGGGACTTGCTGGACATCGCGCCGGAGACCCTGGGGGAGATGGCGTTTGCCTACTCCGGCACCGTGGTCTCGAACGTGATCCGCTCCCGCGCCGAGATCACTACGCTGTTCGAAGACGCCGGACTGGTTATCGAGGAGCAGCGCTTCGGCCGCCTGGGCGTCGACGACAGCCACCACTTCTCCGGACCGACCCCGCCGGAGAAACGTGAGTACGCCTGGATCATCGCACGCAGGCCTTAAGTTAAGGGCCAGAGCTCTTTGGCGCTTCCGGCCGCTCGATCTCGCAAACGAAGTCCTCGAACTTTCCGCCGGCGCTGCGCGGGATGTCCCGAACGTACTTCAGGACCACCGTAAAGCCCTCCGGCAGGCGGGAGCGGAAATGCGCCGCGACCTCCGCCTCTTTCTCCGGCGCAAGCGGCTCGTCGACCACCATGCGTGCCTCCACCTCGCCGAGGCCGGTCTGCGCGAGCTGGAACTGCCGCACCGGCACGATGGCCAGCAAACCCCGGACGCCGAAGGCGGGCCAGTACTCGCCGCCGGCAGCGTCAATGAGCATGTTGCGCTCTCGGCCCAGGATGCGTTTCAGAACCGGCAACTGGCGTCCGGTCGGACAGGGCTCCCCGACCTCGGCATAGTCGCCGATGTCGTAGCGCAGAAACGGTTTGGCGAAGTTGTGCAGGGCGGTGACGATCACCCGACCCACCTGGCCGGGTTTACACAGCCGTCCGTCCTCGTCGACCACCTCAACCAGGACGCAATCGGCCTGAACCAGATGGTGCTCATACCCCGGCGCCTGAAGCGAGATATAGCCGACTTCCTGGGAGCTGTAGGCATCTGCAACCGTCACACCGAAGGCCTCACGGCAAGCCTCGCGGACCTCGGGCCGGAGCAGCTCGCTGAACGTCAGGCATTGCTTGAGCCGGGGTAGAGCAATGCCCTTGGCGATGCAGTGATTGGCCAGTGACAGGAGGTTCGTCGGATAGACGCGCAGGTAGGCAGGCTCCTCGCGCTGCAGCCACTCCACCTGGTTCGCGATGCTGGTCTCGATCTCAAGCGCAACCAAGGGGCCCGTCCCGAAGACGCTGCCCACGGCACGGCCCCAGCGTTCCAGATGAAGCCCCCCCGGATAGGCTGCCCGGCCGCCCGAGATGCGCCGGATCACCGCCATCTTCGCCGAGAGATCGCGCTGCTGCCAGAGATGCTCGCGCAGGGTCACGACATCCCAGATCAGCGATGTGACCTGGGTCGAGAGCACGCGCACCGGCTCGCCCGTGGATCCCGAGGTGGAAGCCTCGCCGATTGAGCCGTGCTCCTTTGGCACCGCGGTACTGACCAGCGCCTCGCCAGCGCTCTGCACCTCTCCGCGCTGCAGCGGCTTCAGCTTCAGCCAGGTGTCGTAGTCCAGGGCACGGTCGGGGACGATCCCGGCTTCCTCCAAACGATCGCGGTAGTAGGGCACCGTCGCCCAGACGTGACGCAGGAGTTGGGAGAGCTGCAGCAATTGCCGGCTCAGAATGGCTCGCCGCGAAAGCCACTGCGTTTCCTCCATCTGACGCAGGAGCGCCAGCCTGACGGCGGCGGCCGTCGACGGAAAACCGGGCCAGGCGATGCCCTCATAAAACGACGTTGGCGGGCGAAAGACGCTCATGGCGCCTCCATCCATAGCGGCATCAGCGGTAAGGGAACGGAGAGCAGGAGTACGAAGCCCAGATAGCTCAAGCCGGATATCGCCAGGCCGGCCGCAACCGCCGTGCGCCAGCCGTGTCCGTGCAGCCGGACGAACGCCAGGACGTAAAGCCCCAGACCGAGGGGATAGCCCAGCAGTACGACCGCGGGCAAAACCGCCAGCAGCCACAGCACGGCTTTGGGCCATCCGTCCTTGAGTTCAGGCTGGCTGTGCGGCGCCGCAACAGCTTCGACCCCGGGCGCCGGGCCACGCAGCAGCGCCACTGCGCGTGCGGCGATCACAACCAGCATCGCCGCCGTCACCATCACGGGCAGCCGCAGGACGACGGCTGAGTAATCGTAGGCCAGCCAGCCAAGAAGGCAGAGCGCGACCGTGGCGAGCGCAACCCCTGCCAAGCACGCGAGTTCCAGCCGCCTCATCGCTGCGCGCCCCCGTTTCGTCTTTGACGGATCAAGGGCCAGAGAAGACCCGCGACAATCAAGGCAGCGATGAAGAGCGCGCCGGGCCTGAACAGGAAGTCCAGCCCGTAGGCCCTGAGTGAGATGTGCAGGTAGGTCTCCAACAGCGGCGCCAGGACGAAGCCGAGCAGCAGCGCCGGGCGGCTGTAGTCGAGCGCCCGCATGACGCAGCCAAGCACCGCGAAGACAAAGACGAAGACCACGTCCATGGGATCGTTCTGGTAGCCGTAGGCGCCCAGGACCACCAGCGAAAGCAGAACCGGAGCGAGGATGGTGCCCGGCACCTCGACAATCCGCACCAGAAACTGCGACAGCAGCAGCATGACGATCACGGCCAGCAGGTTGGCGACGGCGAGCACGATGGCCAGACCAACGGCGATGTCCATGTGCTCGGCGAGAAAGTCCGGGCCGGGTTCCAGTCCCAGAATCAGGAAGCCGCCGATCAGCACCGACATGCCGGCACTGCCTGGAATGCCGAGCCCGAGCGTCGTCACGAGCGCGCCGCCCTCTTTGGCGTTGTTGCTGCTTTCCGGCGCGATGACGCCCTCGACGATGCCGCTGCCGAAGCGCTCCGGACGCGCCGACGTCTGCTTCGCGGAGGCGTAGGCCAGGAAAGGCGCAGTGTCGCCCCCGATCCCGGGGATTATCCCGACGACGACACCGATGACCGAGGAGCGCAGAAACAGCAGCTTATGGCGCAGCACATCGACCATGCCCTGGCGGATTTCGGCCCAGCGCGGACGCTCAGCATTGGCCTGGTGCGCAAGTGTCCTGCCCCGCGCGAGGTCGAGTATCTCCGGGATCGCAAACAGCCCCAGGACCAGTGGAACGATCTTGATGCCGTCGAGCAGATAGTCGAACCCCAGCCAGAAGCGGGGCACGGCGGTGATCCGCTGCTCGCCGATCATCGCCAGGAAGATGCCCAAGCCTCCGGCGATGAGCCCTTTGGTCAGATTGCCCTGGCCCAGGACGGCGATGTAGACGATACCCATCAAGGCCAGAAAGAAGGTCTCCGGCGAGCCGATCGTCAGCACGATGGGCTGGAGGAAGGGCAAGAGGCCGGCGAGTGCCACCACACCGACGCAGCCGCCCAGTCCGGAGGACGCGAAGGCGGCGCCGAGGGCACGCCCGGTTTGACCGGTCCGGCTCATGGCATAGCCATCCGCCAGCGTGGCCGCATTGGGTGGCGCCCCCGGAATCCCCAGCAAGATCGTCGTGAGCGCCCCGCCGGTATAGACCACGGCATGGGCGGCCAGAAGAAACGCCAGGCCGGCCATCGGGTCCATGCCGAACACGAACGGGAGGAGCAGTGCCAGTGCCGTCAGCCCGCTCATGCCGGGGAGCACGCCGAGCAGCAAGCCGACCGGAACGGCCGCTGCGATCAGCAGCAGAACCGCCGGGTCGAGGAAAAGCTGCAGTCCCTGAAGATAGTCCGCCAGCATTCAGCCGTGCCGTTCGGGTAAAGACGCAGTCTCGGACAGCGGCCTAGTCCGGGAAATACTCTTCCAAAACCACGCTGCGGACCCGCGCCAGGGTGACCTCATCGAGAGCCGCAAGAGAACCGCTGATGTACTGTTCAACCACCTCTGCGGTTTCCGCCCGTATCGGGCGCCTTTGTGCCGCCATGTCGCTGACGATTTGCGGATCTTCCAGCACTGCCTGTACGGCCTGCCGCAGAAACCCGGTGCGATCCTCGGGAACATCAGGGGTCGAAACGAAGATGCGGCCGATTTTGGTGAGTTGTTCGGTATAGTCCACCCACCAGGCGGCATTGTCTCCGAAGGATGCAACCTCAAAGACGGTCGGCAGATCGGGTAGAATCTCCGAACGCTCCCGGCCGAACACCGCAATGGGGATGACCATCCCGCCCTTGGCGTACTTGGCGGCTGAACTTTCCGAGAGGACGAGTGCGTCGACCTCGCCGCGGATCGCCGCCAGACCCGCTTCCTTCGAGCCCTTGTAGCCCATGATGATCTCGGAATTGAGATCCAGCGCTGTCGACGCCATGGCGGCGACACTGGCCAGGGAGTCGGTCCGGCCCGCCGCTCCCCACTTGATGACTTCGGCAGTGGCCTGGGCATCGGCGAGGCTGCGGTAGGGCGAAGCCGCACTGAAGACGATAACCCTGGGCTCCGATGTGACGCGGCCCAGCACCGTCAGCCGGGTCAGATCGAAACGGACCCCTTCGGTTCCCACCAGTTGGCTCACCGTCGAGGCACGGCCGTTGATCAGCATCAGGGTAAGGCCGTCGGCCTTGGCCGTCATCAGCCGGTTGAGCGCCAGGTTGCCGCCGCCGCCGGGACGGTTCTCGACGATCACAGTCGCGCCCAGTTGCGCCTCCAGGTGCGGCGCCAGGAGCCGCGCATAGGTGTCGTAGCCACCGCCGGCGCCATAGCCGACAACCAGCTTGACCACCTTGCCCTTGTAAAACTCTGCCGCGGTCTCCGCGGCTG
Source organism: Pelagibius sp. (assembly GCF_028281305.1). GTDB lineage: Bacteria > Pseudomonadota > Alphaproteobacteria > Kiloniellales > Kiloniellaceae > Pelagibius. Next base: position 155,843 of record NZ_JANQKD010000016.1, read on the forward strand.
CGTCGCTCATGAACCCCGAAAGCGCAACCAAGGCCCCGAGCAAAACCGCCGGTAAACGAAACACTGCTAGTCCCCCACTTTGGTCCCCACGGATCCACCGCCCGGCAGCCTAGGGACCGGACGCTAAGGAAGCTTTAACCATACTGCGGCGACGGCTGTCACCGGATCAAATGCGTCGGCCCCAAAAGCGTCGGCCCCAGCCGTGAGCCGAACCAAACCATAGACCTATCTGACTCAGCCTTTGCGTTCGCGCAGATAATCGGCCGCGTTCTCTTGGTAATGGCTGGCCAGATAGGGCAGGTCCGCCAGTTCGGCCTCGCTCAAGGCGCGCATCGGCTTTGCCGGGCGGCCGGCCCAAAGCTCGCCCCGGGCGACGCGCTTGCCCGGCGTGACCAGGGCCCCGGCTGCCACCATGGCCTGTCCTTCCACCACTGCGCCGTCCATGACCACCGCGGCCATGCCGATGAAAGCCCCGCTTTCGACCGTACACGCATGGATCAGCGCCTGATGGCCGATGGTGACATTGTCGCCGATCACGGTCGGCATCCCGCCGCCCGTTTCCCGGTAGTCGCCGGTCCGGTCATGATTGACGTGAACAATCGTGCCGTCCTGCAGGTTTGATCCGGCGCCGACGCGGATCATGTTCACATCGCCGCGCAGCACGCAGCCATACCAAACCGACGACCCCGGACCGATCTCGACGTCACCGATCACCGCTGCGGTTTCGGCCACAAAGGCGTCGGGATGAATCTTCGGGAGGATGCCCCGGTAGGCGATGATGTTGCCGGCCATATGTGTGGTCCATCGAGCTTGCGGTGCCGTGTGGAAGCTGGAAAGCCGCCATCCGGCGCCGGTGAGCGGAAAAGCACTGCGGTCCCGGAGATAGCCGGAGTGGCCCGGCAGGTCAAACCTGCCGCGGGACACAGCCATCCGGTGCGAGATGACGATTGAGCCGCCGGGCGGGCGCAGCCGATACAGCCGGGCGTTGAAAAAAGCAGCGGGCAGTTTCCAGACGTGATATCTTGCCCGCGTGCTGACGGCCGGCGGACAACGGCGGCTTGTTTGGAAAAGTTCACTCTTGGGGGAGGCTCATGGGGAGAGTTCGAGTGAAAACCTTGGCCACTCTAGGCTGCCTTGCCATTGGATTTGCCTGCGGCGGCCCCGCAGCAGCCCAGGCCGCCGACCTCGGCCCGCCCTCGCAGTGGGACGAGATGCAGAAGCTCGAGTATTATATCGGCAACATCGCCGGCGCCATGAACGTCTGCCGAATGTACAGCCTCCACGCCAGCATGCGCGAACTCTCCGTGCTGACCCCCTATGGCCAGAAGGGATTGAGGGACTGGGGGTCCTACGACGGTATCCGGGGGGCCGCCTGCGGCGGGCTTGCCAAGGACGCGAAAGCCATCCTGGGTGACCGCGACAAGCTGATCGACTATCTGAAGGCCCGCTACGACTGCGCCGGGGGCGACTGCGTCGAGCGTTAGACGCCTGCTTGCGGACCGACGAAGCGAGCGGCGCCTAGAGTTTCCCGACGATGCCAGGGTGGGGCGAGAGCGAGCCCAAAGAGAAAACGCACCGCTGTGACGCCGGCGGTGTTAGGTGGTGAAGGTGAGCCCGGCGCGGCGCAGCACTTCACTAACTCAAGTATTGATCTCTTATCGTTATCTATAAGTAGTTTCCTCCAAAGAGCAGATCAAATACTTCGGCTCAACCCCTTTCGATTCGATCTCCAGCGTTATCGCGCACCGCAAGCCCAGGTCGCCACGCACTCTTGAATTACGTTATAACATAACGTATCTACGGCAGAGGAATCGGCCGATCTGAGGGCCGCACGATGGAACGGCGGTGGAAGTCTCCCTTGCTCCCTCCTCGACATCGCGCGCCAGGGCGCGACGAAACGCGCTCATGCAATCGAGCCCAAAACGAACGAGGCATGACTTATGAATGCTGAAGCCACCCGCCTGCCCGTCACCGTACTCTCCGGGTTTCTCGGCGCCGGCAAGACAACACTCCTGAACCGCGTGCTCAACAACCGCGATGGCCGACGCGTCGCCGTCATCGTCAACGACATGTCGGAAGTGAACATCGACGCCGACTTGGTGCGCGCGGACACAGAACTGAGCCGTACCGACGAAACACTGGTAGAGATGTCGAACGGCTGTATCTGCTGCACTCTGCGTGATGACCTGCTCGCCGAAGTGCGACGCCTCGCCGGAGAGGGACGCTTCGACTACCTGTTGATCGAGTCAACCGGCATCTCCGAACCCCTGCCCGTCGCAGCCACATTTGATTTCCGCGATGCTGAGGGCGAGAGCCTGTCGGACGTCGCGCGTCTCGACACCATGGTGACTGTCGTCGATGCGGTGAATTTGCTGCGCGACTACTCCAGCCACGACTTCTTGCGTGATCGGGGCGAGACCGTAGGCGAGGAAGACGACCGCACGCTTGTGCATCTTCTGACGGACCAGATCGAGTTCGCCGATGTGGTCATCCTCAACAAGGTCGCCGATGCAGAACCTCATCAGGTTGACGCCGCACGCAAGATCATCCGCAGCCTCAATGCAGATGCACAGATTATCGAGACCAACCATTCCGACGTTCCCGCGGAAAAGATCCTCGATACCGGACTCTTCGACTACGAGAAGGCGCACGAGCACCCAATGTGGGCGAAGGAGCTCTACGGCTACGAGGACCATGTGCCGGAGACCGAGGAATACGGTGTCACGAGCTTCGTATACCGCGCCCGCCGTCCATTCGACCCGGAACGCATTCACGCTGTGCTGAACGGTGATCTGCCCGGCGTTATCCGCGCCAAGGGGCATTTCTGGATCGCCACGCGTCCCGACTGGGTGGCCGAGTTCTCCCTCGCGGGCGCGCTGTCATCGGTCAATCCACTGGGCATCTGGTGGGCTGCCGTGCCGAAGGAACGCTGGCCGGACCATGAAAGCGCGCGCGCCTACATGCAGGCGCAATGGCAGGAGCCCTGGGGCGACCGGCGGCAGGAAATCGTCTTCATCGGCAGCGGAATCGACTGGCCGGAACTGACGGCACGGCTCGACGCCTGCCTCCTGCCCGAGCACCTCGCAGGTGGACCCGATGCGCTCCCCGACTTGCCGGATCCTTTCCCGGCGTGGCGGCGCGCGCAAGCAGCGGAGTGAGACCTGTTCGGAAAGGTCCGGTGGAGTTCAGCATGGCTCAAGCATCCCAGGAACTTGGCCCCCCCCGTCAGGCCGCCGCGCTGACCGCCGGAGTGAGGGCTGTTGATACACTGGACGGCCTCGCCGCCATCAATGAGCCCGCCACCGAACTTGTGATCTGGCAGCGTTCGCTTCCTTCGTGTTTCAGGGACTGGATCGATCGCTTAGACGCTGTAGGTCTTCCTCACCTAAGGATCCTCGTTCGACCTGACGATCTGCAGTGTGCTCTCGTGCCGCTGCTGGACAAATCTGGGCTCGTTCCGGGCGAAATGCGCGATCTCCTGGTCGAAGACATTGGCGATCTCGTCAGCGCATTTGCGGACATCACCCGCAGCGACTGGGTTGATGTTCGGCTGGAGCGTGTCGATCACGATGCCTGCTGGAAGTTTCATCGCGACACCGTGGAGGCGCGCCTCGTCACAACCTATCGCGGACCAACGACGGAGTGGGTCCAAATGGCGCACGCCGAGAGCGCCGTAGCCGAACAAAGGGGTTTTGACGGTCCGCTGGAGCGCCTCGGGGATCACGATGTCGCGCTGTTCAAGGGCAACCGTGCCGGCCCGAACAGTGGGATCGTTCACCGTTCGCCGCCGATCGCCGGAACTGGGCGTACCCGGCTGTTTCTCTGCCTCAATATGCAAACGGATGTGTCGCCGGAACCGTGGGTCAAGGCCTGAAAACCTGCGCCTTCCAATCACTCAGTTCGCGTGCCCGGCGACGCATAGCGTTTCATTTGGGCCCTTGGTCGACACCGGGCCTTGGGTGTCGACGGACGAACGGCAACAGGAACTGACATAAAGATACGGCGTCCCCAATTCCTGGGAACGCCGTACAGTACAGTGACGTTGCTGTTCTTGCGCGGTTAGCGCTTGGAGAACTGGAAGCTCCGGCGCGCCTTGGCCCGGCCGTACTTCTTGCGCTCGACCACACGCGAGTCGCGGGTCAGGAAGCCACCACGCTTCAGCACCGGACGGAGCCCCGGCTCGTAAAGTGTCAGGGCCTTAGAGATGCCGTGGCGCACAGCGCCGGCCTGGCCGGAAAGGCCGCCGCCCTTGACCGTGCAGACCACATCGAACTGCCCGGCCCGATCCACCACCACGAAGGGCTGGTCGAGGATCATGCGCAGCACCGGACGGGCGAAGTAGACCGCCTGATCCTTGCCATTGACCGTGACCTTGCCGCTGCCCGGCTTGATCCACACCCGGGCCACCGCATCCTTGCGCTTGCCCGTGGCGTAGGAACGGCCCAGAGCGTCGCGCTGGGGCTCGGCAACCTCAGGCGCCGCGTCCGCGGCCACGCCCGTCGCCTCACCCAGGTCGCTCAGGTCGCTCAGGGTCTGGGTTTCATCCGCCATGGTCACTGGCTCCTCTTGTTCTTCGCATTCATCGCCGCGAGATCCAGGGTCTCGGGCTGCTGGGCCTCGTGGGGATGCTCGCTGCCGGCATAGACCCGCAGGTTCTTCATCTGCTGACGGCCCAGGCGGTTGCGGGTGATCATGCGCTCCACCGCCTTGATGACGACCCGCTCCGGGTGGTCCCCGTCCAGGATCTGCCCGGCGGTCCGCTGCTTGATCCCGCCCGGATAACCGGTGTGCCAGTAGTAGACCTTGTCGCTGGTCTTCTTGCCCGTGAGCTTCACCTTGCCGGCATTGATCACGATCACGTTGTCGCCGCAGTCCATGTGCGGCGTAAAGCTCGGCTTATGCTTGCCACGCAGAATCTTCGCGACCTGCGAGGCAAGACGCCCGAGCACGACGCCATCGGCATCGACCAAGATCCATTTCTTGTCGATATCCGACGCAGTGGCGGAATAGGTTTTCATCGTGCCAACCACTTCTTCAATGATGATGGAGAAGGCGCGGACAGGCCCGCCCTTCGGCGCGCTGTTTCTATAAAGCGGCTGGCTGACTGTCAATCAGAAAAAACATTGAAGAGAGAATATGTTAGCAATACGGTATTATAATACCTGATTTCAAGATATTGCTTTGCAAGGCAGCTTCGCCGCTACCTGACGCTTAGGCCTCCGGGTCGCGCGGCGGGATCGAATAGGTTGCCGTTGCATGCGAGATAGGCCCTTCAACACCTTGAGAAGTCACAAAAACCTCCCCAACCGCCAGGCGCTTGCCCAGCTTGATCAGGCGGCATTCGGCCTGAATATCCCCCGGCCTGGGCTTGTGGAGAAAGTTGATCGAGAGATTGGTGGTAACCGCCAGAGGCACATTGCCGATGGCCCCAAGCACCGCGGCATAGACGGTGAAGTCGGCAAGCGCCATCTGGGCCGGCCCCGAGATCGTCCCGCCCGGGCGGACGTGATCGTCGGTGGCCGGCATGCGCGCCCGCGCCCGCCCGAAGCCGATTTCCTCGGTGATGAAGCCATAAATCCGCTGAAAAGGCGCCGTCTCCTCGAGCAGCCGGTTGAAGGCGTCGAGCGTGATCTGGGGGGCCTGCCTGTCGTGGTCCATCTGGATGGCACCTTCCTTCTTGGATATCATGGGATTAGAAGACTGTAATAGCGCTTGATATCGGCTTGGCGAAAGCGCCAAAGTCGGCCTGCTCACAAGAGCGCGTCCATGCACATCAAAAGGGACCACGATCAGCGATGTCAGCCGAAGCCGCGCGTGCGAGCGATCCTGCCCTCCTCCTCCGTTCCGACGACGGCGGGATAGCTCGCCTGACCCTGAACCGGCCGCAGGCCTACAACGCCCTCTCTGTCGCCCTGATGACGGAGCTGCTTGCCTGCCTTGACGACATCGCCGAAGAGGCCGGCACCCGGGCGGTGATCCTGGAGGGCTCGGGCAAGGGCTTCTGTGCCGGCCACGACCTGAAAGAGCTGCGCGCCCAGAGCGGGGACCGGGCGTTCTTCCAGGCCGTGTTCCAGCAGTGCAGCAAGCTGATGGTCCGCCTGACGACCCTGCCGAAGCCGGTGATCGCCCAGGTTCACGGCATCGCCACCGCGGCCGGCTGCCAGCTCGTTGCGAGCTGCGACCTGGCGGTCGCCGCCGAAACCGCACGCTTCGGCACCCCCGGCGTCAACATCGGCCTGTTCTGCTCCACACCCATGGTCGCCCTCTCCAGGGCCGTGCCGCGCAAGCAGGCCATGGAGATGCTGCTGACCGGCGACATGATCGATGCGGCAACCGCCGCCAGCTATGGGCTCATCAACCGCGCCGTCCCGGACAGCACTTTGCCGGAGGCTGCTTCAGCGATGGCACAGAAGATCGCCGCGAAGTCGCCGCTGACGCTGAAGACCGGCAAGGAAGCCTTCTACCGACAGATCGAGTACGGCCTGGTGGAGGCCTATGCCTACACCAGCCAGGTCATGACCACCAACATGCTGGCCCGCGATGCCGAGGAAGGCATCGACGCCTTTATCGAGAAGCGCAAGCCCGACTGGCAGGGCCGCTAACCGGCGCAGGCCATCCGCCGACAGCCACCCGCCGACAGAAAGCCTTTTCCTTTATGCAACAACTGCAAGAGTTTTGGGCCCTGGTCCTGGATGTCTGGAACCAGGGCTTCCTTGGAATTGAGATCGGACGGCTGCTGATCGCCCTCGGCATCTTCCTGCTGTTCCTGATCTTCCGGCGCCTGTTCACGACGATCATCCTGGCCCGCTTCAAGCGCTTCGTCGAAAAGACCGAAGGGCGCTTCGACGACGAGCTGATCGCCGCGCTCGAACAGCCGGTACGCTTCATCCCCGTCGTCATGGGTGCCTTCTTCGCGATCGAGTACCTGGGTCCCGAAGGCACCTTCGAGCTGATCGCGGAAAACTTCCTGCGCTCGCTGGTGGTCCTGACGATCTTCTGGGGCTTCTTCAACGCCATCGGCCCCCTCTCCTTCCTCTTCAAGCGGCTGGAGCGCATCTTCACGCGGCCGATGATCGAATGGCTGGTGAAGGCGACCAAGATCGGCATCGTCTTCATCGGCGTTGCGACCGTGTTGGAGATCTGGGGGATCGAAGTCGGTCCGATCATCGCCGGTCTCGGTCTCTTCGGCGTCGCGGTGGCGCTGGGCGCCCAGGACCTCTTCAAGAACCTGATTGCCGGGATCCTGGTGCTGGCGGAAAAGCGCTTCCATCCCGGAGACTGGATCCGCGTCGACGGCGTGGTCGAGGGCACGGTGGAGACCATCGGCTTCCGCTCGACCCGCGTGCGCCGCTTCGACAAAGCGCCTGTTTTCGTTCCCAACGCCAAGCTGTCGGACAACGCGGTCACGAACTTCTCTGCCATGACGCATCGGCGGATCTACTGGAAGATCGGCGTCGAGTACCGGACGACGGTGGAGCAGTTGCGGCAGATCCGGGACGGGATCGAGTCCTACGTCATCGGCAACGAAGCCTTCGCCCAACCGCCCGAGGTCTCGACCTTCGTGCGGATCGACAGCTTCAACGACTCCTCGATCGATATCATGCTCTACTGCTTCACGAAGACGACGAACTGGGGCGAGTGGCTGGAGATCAAGGAGCAGTTGGCCTATCACATCAAAGAGGTCGTGGAAGGCGCCGGCAGCGGCTTTGCCTTCCCAAGCCAGTCGCTCTATGTCGAGAGCCTGCCGGACGACCGCCCGGAACCCTTTGTGCCACCGCAGGACGACGGCGAGGCAGCGGCAGCCGTCGCTGCGCGGGCAGCGGACTAGAGCGGCGGACCAGACCCCATGAGCGCGCTTCCCAGCTACAGCAACAAAGACCTCCTGGCGATTCTGCAGGGTACCCGCACCATCGCCATGGTCGGCGCCTCGCCCAAGTGGAACCGGCCCAGCTTTTTTGCGATGAAGTACCTGCAGGAAAAGGGATACCGGGTGATCCCGGTCAACCCGGGTGCCGCCGGCACGGAGATCCTGGGCGAGACCGTCTATGCCTCGCTGGCCGAGATTCCGGGCAGGTTCGAGATGGTGGACATCTTCCGCAACTCGGCCGCCGCCGGACCGATCACCGAGGAGGCCATCGCCGTCGCCGGAGAAAAGGGCATCAAGGTGATCTGGATGCAACTCGGCGTGATCAACGTCGAGGCGGCGGCAAAGGCAGAGGCGGCCGGGCTGACCGTGGTCATGGACCGCTGCCCGAAGATCGAGTTCGGGCGCCTGCATTCGGAGCTGTCCTGGGGCGGCTTCAACTCCGGCATCATCTCTGCCAAGCGCCGGCGCGTGCGGTTGTCATGAAGAAGACCTGACCCATGAAATCCAGCAAGACCCCGGGCTTCGAAACCCGCATGATTCACGCCGGCGCCCAGCCGGAGCCGGTGACGGGGGCACGGCAGACGCCGATCTTCCAGAACACCTCCTACGTCTTTCACGATGCCGACCACGCGGCCTCGCTGTTCAATCTGCAGACCTTCGGCTTCATCTATTCGCGCCTCACCAACCCGACGGTGGCCGCCCTGGAGGAGCGTCTGGCCAGCCTTGAGGGCGGGCGCGGCTCCACCTGCTGCGCTTCCGGCCATGCGGCCCAGATGCTGGTGTTCTTCGCGCTGATGGGGCCGGGCGACCGCTTCATCGCTTCCAACCGCCTCTACGGCGGCTCCATCACCCAGTTCGGCAAGACATTTCAGAAGTTCGACTGGCAGGTCGACTTCGTCGACGTCGACGACCCGGAGACCGTGCGCCAGGCACTCACCCCGAAGACCAAGGCCATCTTCGTCGAGAGCCTGGCCAACCCGGGCGGTGTGGTCAGCGACCTGGAGGCCTTGGCGGAAGTCGCTGGCGAGGCCGGCGTTCCGCTGGTGGTGGACAACACCATGGCCACCCCCTACCTCTGCCAGCCCTTCGACTGGGGCGCCGACCTGGTGGTGCACTCGACCACCAAGTTTCTCTCCGGCAACGGGACCTCGATGGGCGGCGCGGTGGTCGATTCCGGCCGTTTCGACTGGTCGGCCAGCGACCGCTTTCCGGGTCTGGCCGCGCCGGAGCCTGCCTATCACGGCCTCAGTTTCTATGAGACCTTTGGCGACATGGCCTTCACCATGCAGGCCCATGCCGTCGGCCTGCGCGACCTCGGCGCGACTATGGCGCCGATGAATGCCTTCCAGACCCTGCTCGGTTGCGAGACGCTGAGCCTGCGCATGGAGCGGCACTGCACCAACGCCAAAGCAGTCGCCGAGTTTCTGGAAGGCCATCCCGCCGTCGACTGGGTGTCTTCAGCCGCGCTGCCGTCCAGCCCCTATCACGGGCCCGCACAGAAGTACCTGCCGCGCGGTGCCGGCTCGGTTTTCACGTTCGGCGTCAAAGGCGGCTACGAGGCCGGCGTGAAGGTCGTGGAAGCCTGCGAGCTGTTCTCCCACCTCGCCAACATCGGCGATACCCGCTCGCTGATCCTGCATCCGGCCTCCACCACCCACCGCCAGCTGACCGAAGAGCAGCGCCAGGCGGCCGGCGCCGGGCCCGAGGTGGTCCGCCTGTCGATCGGCCTGGAAACCGTCGAAGATCTGCTTGCCGATCTCGATCAGGCCCTCACCACAGACTAAGCCCGGCCAACGCAGCGTAACTTCCCCTCACAGCGAAGAGTGGGAGGCCGGAACGGCGGGGTCAGCCCGTCTCGTAGCAGGCGACTTCCACCAGATTGCCATCAGGGTCGCGGAAATAGACCGAGCTCATCTCGCCCAGGGCGCCGGTGGTTGCCACCGGCCCCTCCTCGATCCCCACGCTGCAGGCCTGCAGGCGTTTGAGAACCTCGCGCGGCGGGACCTCCGTCACCACACAGAAGTCCGCGGAGCCGGGAACCGGCACGGCGGCTTTCGGTAGGATCGGCGAGGGGTTGGGATTCAGATTGATCTTCTGGCGTCCGAAGTGAAGCGCGACCCGCCCCTCGCCACAATCGACTCGGCGCATGCCGAAAACCTTCTCATAGAAGGCACAGGTTTCTTCAACATTGCGAACCGTCAGGACGAAGTGGTCGAAACGATCAAGCTCCACAGGCACAGAAGTCATAGGGGTACAAACTCGCTCTTGAAACGTCTACTTGGCGATTCCTCTACTCCGCCGGCACAGCCATGCTTGGCTGCGGTCTCTTGTTCGGCAGGAACAGTGTCACGAGAGCCGCCGCTGCAGCAGCGGCGGCCATGAGGGCATAGAGCCAGCCAAACTCGCCCGTGCGTCCCTCAACCCAGGACGCCAGCAAGATTGCCGGATTGGCAATGGCAAAGGCCAGAACAAACTTGACCCCGTAGGCGAGGCTGCGGTGGCGCTGCGGCGTGTAACGCGCCAGCAGCATGTTTTCCGCCGGAAGAGCAGCCGAGCTCAGAAGGACCGTGAGGATGGCCAGCGCAATGAGAGGCGTCGAGCCGGCGCCGGCCAGCAGCGCCATGACCGGGATCTGAAAGGCAAAGGCACTCAGGTAGATGAGCTTCAGGGAGTAGCGGTCGGCCAGCCAGCCACCGGCGAGCTGCATCAGACCGCCCACGGTGTAGACAACCGCCACCAGCAGGCCGATTCCGAAGGCGCCCTCCCCCGCCAGGTCGCGCAGCCGCAGGTCGAAGACCTTCGGCAGAGAGGCCTGGGTTGCGTGGAACATCAGGCCCATCACCGCCATGGTGAGTAGAAGGATCGCATAGACCCGCACCATGTCGTTCCGGCTGGGCGGCGGATCGCTGTCCTGCTCCCCGTCCCCATCGGCAATCCAGCCAAGGCGCAGAGCTGCAAAAAGCGCCAGCCCGGTGACCAGGCAGATGACCCCGGGGACGATGAAGGCAGCGCGCCAGCTTATCGCATCGATCAGAAGGCCGGCCACAAGGCCGGCGGAAGCGACGCCCAGCGACCCGAAGATCCCGTTCACCGCCAGCGCCATGCCGCGCTTCGTTTTGACGCTACGCACCAGCCAAGCGATGCCGACCGGGTGATAAATGGCGCTGAACAGGCCGATGGACGTCAAGCCGAGCAGCAGCGCGCTGGTGGTGCTGACGAGGCCGCAGAGAATGCCGGAAAGGCCGAGGCCGACGAAATAGACCGTCATCATGCCGGGGGTGGACCAGCGGTCTCCCAGCCACCCGGCCGGCAACGCCGCGAAGCCCACGAGCAGAGACCCCAAAGCCCAGAGCTTTATCAACTCATGGTTGGGTATGCTCCACTGAGCCTCCAGGGTCAGGGCGATCACAAAATAAAATGCCGTGAAGAGGTGCATGTAGGCATGGCCCAAGCACGAAAACAGCAGCGTCAGTTGTGCCGACCCGGCCCTCACGGCGGCTCCCCTTATCCGTCCAGGGTACCGGTGTATACATCGATCCCGGTGACGACAAGTCGTGGCCCTGCAAACCTGCCATGCAGTGACAGCCTCAACAGCCCGATTACAGCTGCCACCATTGCGCCCCAATCCGCCACGGCCGGGCCATGATCCGGACCTTCTACGGCCCAGATCAGGCGCCAGACTGGCAACCGATGGCACAGACATTTCCACGCAGAGCGAAGCGCCCGGAGCAGCCGCCGGGCCGTGACAGAGGTATGAGGACAGGGATGACGAGCCCAGGAATGAACGGCGCAGAGCGGCACCGCTGCAGCACTGCAGTTCCCGATCGGGAACGCGACACAACCAAAGATGCGGACAAATCCATCGACCTGGAGCGAGTTGTCTGGGATCCGGAGTACAGGATGGCGGTGCGCCATCTGTTCAGGCCGGCAAAGTAGAGTCCTAGCCAACCACGGAAAGCCCGCAATCACCCCTCGGGGTTAGCCGCCGCTGGCGGTCTCTGCCTCGATCCAACCCAGGAAATCCGCATTGCCGCCGGTGATCGGCAGGACGGTGACGCAAGGGCAGTCATAGCTGTGCTGTGCCTTCACCGCCTCGATCAGCGCAGGCACTTGGCGGTCCGCCGTCTTGAGCAGGAGGAGGCTTTCCTCACCCTCCTGCACGTCCCCGTCCCACCAGAAGATCGGCACGATCCTTGGGACGATATTGGCGCAGGCGGCCAGGCGCTCCTTAACCATGGCGCGTCCGATCGCCTGGGCTTCAGCAAAGGTACCGGTCGTCACATACACCAGACAGGCTGCCACTGCGGGCTCTCCCGATTCGCAATTTTTCTGCTGCTACGCTAGCATAGCGCGACCATAGGAGAGAGAGCATGGCCGACTTGTCCCCCACGGCCCAGGCGCTCGAACGCAGGCGGCGGCGCGTCCGTCCAACGGTAACGCAGCTCGCGTGGTTGCGGCGCGGCCTCGATCAGGCCGGCGGCAAACTGCCTCTGTTCGATCACTACGGGCAGCGATACGACAGCCGCACCATCCGCAGCTGCATCGAGCAAGGCTGGGCCGAGCCCTGGTTCGACAATCCGACCAAGCCGGACTGGCTCGTCTGCAAGCTGACGGAATCAGGCCGCAAGGCGGCCGGGTCCGGCGACGCCGCCGGTGATGCAGCAGCGCGGGATCTGGTGGAAGACCTCTTTTGCTGAGGCTTCCATGAACGGTGAGGTGAAGCCCGCCCGGACGCGGAGGCGCTAGCGGATCTGTTTACGCCAGCGTTCGATGGTGTTGGCAACGAAACCGTCGAGGCCACGCTCGGCCTGCCAGGTGTCCGAGAAACTGGCGGTATCGCTCTGTGGACGCTTGCCTTCGGGCAGGTCGTCGAAACGGATGCGCATCGGCAGGACCGCACCCTCACCCACCACCACCGCCTGCTGGTTGCGCAGGGCCGGCAGGCTGGCGAGCATGCCTTCCGCGCTTTCCGGCAGGGCATGGCGCACGAAGTCCTGATCTTTCTGATTGCCCATACGCAGCGCGAAGAGCGTGCTGCACTGGGAGACAATGGTCTCTGACAGCTCGGAGGGCCGCTGCGAGACAAGCCCGAGAGAGAGGCCGTACTTCCGCCCCTCCTTGGCGATGCGGGAGATCATGCGGCGGGTCGGCTCAAAGCCGTTGTTTTCGTCCTCGGGAATGTATCGGTGTGCCTCTTCGCAGACCAAAAGGACCGGTACCGCGGACTCGCGCTCGCTCCAGACCGCGAAATCGAAAAGCGTGCGGCAGAGCAGCGAGACGACGACGTCGACGATTTCCGAAGGCACGCCGGAGAGATCGAAGGTGGTGAGCGGCTTGCCGTCAACCGGCACCCGGATAATCCGCGCCAGGACCTCCGGCAGGGTATCTTTCACCGAAAGCCCCGAGAACATAAAGGCGTAGCGGCGGTCGGCCCGCAGGTTCTCGATCCGCGAACGCAGCCGAAGATAGGGCTTTGCCTGCTCCGCCTTTTGGAGCTGGCCCATGGCTGCCTCGATGTTCTGCAGCAGCGCGCTCAGCGGATAGGGCGCGGGCGTATCGACGGTCAGATGACGGCCCTCGTCCTCGCTGCCCGCAGTCGCCCGCTTCGCCATAAGGATCGCGTCCTTGAGAATGAACGACTCGGCCGAGCGGTTGATCTCGTCCCGGCTGCACATCACTTCGACCATTTCCTCGAAGTTCAGCAGCCAGTACGGAAGCTGGAGGTTCTCCGGCGTCACCACCTCGGTCAGGCCCTGGAAGGCACTGGAGTACTCGTTGTGCGGATCCAGCAGCACCACATGCCCGAAGGGATGTTCGGAGAGAATGGCATGCAGCACGGTCGCCAGGGCGCAAGACTTGCCGGAGCCGGTTGTGCCGAGGATCGCAAAGTGCTTGCCGAGGAGATCGTCTGTCACCAGGTAGGCCGGCATGGTCTGATCCTGATGCAGCGATCCAACGCGCACATTGGACGCCTTGGGGCGTTTGTAGATCTGCTTCAGTTCGGCAGAGGTCGCGGCCATGATCGGGTCGCCAAGTCCGGGGTAGATCGACACGCCGCGCAGCAGATCGAAGCCCTCTGCGCCGGCGCCGTCCTGCCGGACGTACTCGCCGAAGAGATCGATCTCCACGACCCATTGCTCGCCGAAGGACGGCGACGGCGATGGGTTGCCGGTGGAAAGCGACGAGACGATGCCGAACGCGACCGAGCGGGCGGTCGGCATTTTCACCAGGGCGCCGATCTGGACCGCCTCGTTCAGGCGCGCCGAGGCATCCGGGTCCGGCCCGACGGAAACCAGGCTGCCCATGATCTTGGAGCCCGTCACCGAGACGATATGGCCGACTTTCAGCCCGTCCGCCGCCTCACTCTGTGCCCCCTCCGGGGCGGGCACAATGTTCTCAGCCGTTTGCATGCCACCTGCTTTCCCGCATGAGCCCTGGCAGAGGGCCAGATCGCGCAGAATCATTGCAGCCAGACGTTAAGCAATGGCGAAGACCGGATTTTTAGGAAGAGCCCCTAACCCATCGGCATTTAAGGATTTTAAACCACAGCAGCCCTAGCATGGCTCCGATCCGGCCTGCTTGGTTAACGCCGCCTCTGCTGAGCGGCCGGGCGGGTTCCAGAAGCGTGGAGTGCGCTGTCATGCGCCAGAAAAGCAGCCGCTTTGGCGGTTTCGTCATCGTCCTCACCGGCCTCGTCAGCCTCTCGGGCTGTCAGGCGATCTATGACGATACCAAGGGCTGGGCCAACCGGTTGGAAGCCTCGGTTCTGAAGGCCGCGGAAGACCTGTCGAAGGGAGAGGCACCGCCAAGCACCCAGGACAGCAGTCTGGAATGGGTGGCCGAGGACAGCGAGCGCCACGGCACCGTCGACAGCGGTGTGATCGATCAGACCGCCGCCGGCATGGTCGCCGGGGCGGAACCGGCGGCCGGGCCCGAGGCCGACGAAAGCACGTCCGCAGCCACCCCGGGACCACACCTCAAGGAGGCGCCGGTCACGCCTGCGGGCGCTGCGATTGCCGACCCCACCGGTCCGGCAGGCGTCAGCGACACTGTACCCGCCGCGAACCCAGCCCCGGTCTCCACGGCGGCAATCGACCCCACGGGCCCGACCGGCCCAGATTCCGGTTCGAACTCAGCCCAGAAGACTGCACCGGCAGCACCCCTGCGCAAGCCGGCCCGTGCCGCCGCAGATACGCCGGCGGCTGCAGCGGCCAAGCCCGAGGACAGGGACGAGAAAGCCGGCGATCTGGTCGCCCATCTCTCCTCCCTGCGCTCGAAGGAAGCCGCCAATAAAGAATGGCAGTCTCTGAAGAAGGCCTTCCCCGCGGAACTCGGCCGTTTCGGTCCGGCCATCACCAAGACCGAGATCGCCAAGCGCGGCACCTTCTACCGCGTACTGGCAGGTCCGCTCGCGTCAAAGAAGGCGGCGCAGGATCTCTGCGCGGCACTGAAGGCCAAGAAGCAGTATTGTCAGGTCATGAAGGCGCCGAAGTCAGCCGCCGGTCAGCCGCCCGAGGGCGACGGCAAGAACTCCTCCGTACGCCCGGTGACGTAGTAGGCCAGCAGCCCCACCCATTCACGCAAAGCCAGAGACGCCATAGTCAGCGAACTGCCGGGTCCCCGCGGCCAAGCCAGCCTGTCCGGATGGGTCCTGAAGTCGACCGGATGCGGGATCACCGAAAGACCGGCGGCGCGGAAGCTCGCAACGGCCCGCGGCATGTGCCAGGCCGAGGTGATCAGCAGCCAGGGCCTGGCGTCATCGCCGGCAAGCCCGGCGCTGAGGCGCGCGTTCTCGGCTGTATTGCGGGATTTGGCTTCGAAGCGGACCTGTGCCATGGGAAGCCCCTGCTGCTCGAACAGCAGCCGGGTGATCTGCGCTTCGTTCAGTCCGCGCGGTACCAGGCGTCCGCTGAACCCGGAGACTATGAGCGGGCGATCGCTCATGGCGCGGTGCAACGCCATGGCAGCGGTCAACCGTTCCGCATTGCTGTTGAGGGCGACCTGTCCGCGCGCAGCAGCAATTTCGCCATCGTCGGTGGCTCCGCCAAGAACAATGATGCCTGCCACCGCGGGCCCCGACGCTGGTTCCGCGAAGCGGTTCTCAAGGGTCCGGAGCAGGAGCTCGGGCACCGGCGTTGCCAGGATCAGCACGGCGTAAAGGGCAAGCAGCAGGCCGGCACCGAGGCTCCAGCGGCGCCATCCGATCGCGCGAAAACCCAGCCAGGCAAACAGGAGAATCAGCAGCGCGTTCAGCGGCTTGAGCACGAACCACACTATCTTGGAAAGGAAGAAAAAGCTCATATCTCTCTGATTATAATGATTTTTCTCTTCCGATCCGGTGCCCACTCACGGCCCGGAGCAACAAAAAAAGCCGCGCCTGACGGCGCGGCCCTTTCGAAGTGATGGTCGGAGCGGCAGGATTTGAACCTACGACCCCCACACCCCCAGTGTGGTGCGCTACCAGGCTGCGCTACGCTCCGACAGGTGTTCTTCGCGCCCGAAAGCGCGGGCTTTGTATAGCGAGCGGCAGGGCCGAAGGCAATGCTTGCCTGCCGGCCTCAGCCAGCGCGCTTGTTGGCGCTCTTCAACAGATCCCGAAGCTCGCTCAGTTCGGCTATGATCTCGTTGATTTCCTGCGCTTTTTGGCCATCGAGCCCGCCGGACGCGGGGGCGGCTGCCGGTTCGGCCGCAGCGCCGTCGTCCTTCGCCCGCCCCTCGCGCAGGAGCTTCTGCACGCCCTTGATGGTATAGCCCTCGCTGTACAGCAGATCGCGGATCCGCTTGAGCAGCGCAATATCTTCGGGCCTGTAGTAGCGCCGCCCGCCACCACGCTTCAGAGGGCGAACCTGACTGAACTTGCCCTCCCAAAAGCGCAGGACGTGCTGGGGCACATCCAGCTCTTCGCTGACCTCGCTTATGGTCCGAAAGGCTGACGCTGACTTACCGGCGGGGCGACTGGCTTGCATTCTGACCTGGGAAAATCCTGCTGGTGACTGCGTTAATGGGAAACCTCGTGACCGACACGGCTGAGGGTATCGTTGATCCGATTCTTCAGGACGTGAGAGGCGCGGAACACCAGGACCCGTCGCGGCAGAATCGGCACCTCTTCCCCGGTTTTGGGATTACGGCCGATCCGCTCCCCCTTCTCGCGAACCGAGAAGCTGCCGAAAGACGAGAGCTTCACCATCTCTCCGCGGACAAGGGCGTCCGAGATCTCATTCAACACCGATTCAACCAAATCCGCCGACTCGTTGCGGGACAAGCCGACCTCCTGATAGACCGCCTCGCTGAGATCAGCCCTCGTAATCGTCCCTCCTGCCATTCCCCCCTCCGTCGAAATGCTAAGTTTGAAAAACCTTAGCGCAACGTCATTAAGCGGTCAATTATGCAGGGAATACCGTGGGATGCGACTAATTTTTGACGCAGCTTGAGAAGCAGGCTTCAGATCGGCGGAGAGCCGGCGCGAATCACCAGCGCAGCAGGGCGGAACCCCAGGTAAAACCGCCGCCCATGGCCTCCATCAGCAGCAAGTCACCGCTTTGGATACGCCCATCGCCCACCGCCTCGGTGAGCGCCAGGGGAATCGATGCCGCAGAGGTGTTGGCGTGGCGGTCGACGGTCACCACGACACGGTCGCTCGGCAGATTCAGCCGCCGCCCCATGGATTCGATGATGCGGATATTGGCCTGGTGCGGCACCAGCCAGTCGACGTCGCCGGGCGTCAGGCCGTTGGCCTCAAGGGCCGCATCCACCGCCTCGGCCATCCGGACAACGGCATGGCGGAAGACCTCCCGCCCCTCCATCCGCAGATGGCCGACAGATTGGGTAGACGAAGGGCCGCCGTCGACATAGAGCGCGTCGTGATGGCTGCCGTCGGAATAGATGTGGGTGGAGAGAACGCCGCGGCCGCTGCCATTGGCGCTGGCGGCGGCCTTGTCAGCCTCCAGCACCACAGCGCCGGCGCCATCGCCGAAGAGCACGCAGGTCGAGCGGTCCGTCCAGTCGAGAATACGCGAGAAGGTCTCGGCCCCGATCACCAGAGCCTTTTTCGCCTGGCCGACACGCAGGAAATTGTCGGCCACTGAAAGGCCGTAAACAAAGCCGCTGCAGACCGCCTGCACATCGAAGGCCGCGCCCTGGGGAACGCCGAGCCTGTGCTGGATCCGGGTTGCCGTGGCCGGGAAGGTTTCGTCCGGCGTCGAGGTGGCGCAGACAATGAGGTCGATCTCCCCGGCCGCCACGCCGGCCGCATCCAGCGCGTCACGCGCCGCAGCGACTCCGAGATCGGAAGTCATCTCGCCCTCCGCAGCGATGTGGCGCTGACAGATGCCCGTGCGCTGGCGGATCCATTCATCGTTGGTTTCGACGCGCTCGGCGAGCTGGGCGTTGGTGACGATTTGCGCGGGCAGATAGGCCCCACAGCCGGTGACAAGGGATCGGTACATCACTAGACCGCGGCCACCTGCGCTTTGTCCGGCCCGCGATCCAGGAGTGCGAGATCTGAACGAATTTTTTCGATAATGCCGTGACGGTGCATGTCCACGGCAACGCCGATGGCGTTGGCGAAGCCGAGTGCGTCGGTTCCACCGTGGCTTTTCACCGCAATGCCGTTCAGGCCCAGGAACATCGCGCCGTTGTAGCCGCGGGGATCGACGCGCTTACGCAGCTTGCGCATCGCCGGCCGGGCAAGCAGGTAGCCGAGACTGGCCAGGACCGAGGAACGGAAGGTGTGGCGCATGTATTCGTTGATCAGCTTTGCCGTCCCCTCTGCCGTCTTCAGGGCGACGTTCCCGGTAAAGCCATCGGTGACGATCACGTCGGCCGAACCCTTGGCGATATCGTCGCCCTCGACAAAGCCCAGGAACTCCCCCGGCAGCCCGCTCGTCTTCAGGATTCCGCTGGCCTCATGCAAGGACTCGTGCCCCTTGGTGTCCTCGGAGCCAACATTCAACAGAGCGTAGCTGGGCTGCAACAGCCCCAGCACAGAGCGGGCAAAGGCGTTGCCCATTACGGCGAAGTCCACCAGGTTCTCGGCATCGCAGCTGACATTGGCGCCGAGATCCAGCATTACAGATTCGCCGCGCATGGTGGGAAAGAAAGACGCGATCGCCGGGCGGTTGATCCCTGGCAGGGTCTTCAGGACGAACTTGGCCATCGCCATGAGGGCGCCCGTGTTGCCGGCAGAGACGACACAGTCTGCCGCGCCTTCCTGGACCGCATTGATCGCCAGGCGCATGCTGGACTGGCGCCCCGACCGCAGTGCCACGGAGGGCTTTTCCTCGCTGCTCACCACATCGTCGGTATGGTGCAGGGTGGTGACATCCTTCAAACGCCGCTTGCGCTCGAGCAGCGGCGCGATGTCCGCCTTGCGCCCGAACATGGCGAAGCGCACCTCGGGAAAACGCTCCCGCGCGATGTCGGCGCCGCGCACGACCATGCCGGGGGCAGCATCACCCCCCATGGCGTCAAGCGCGATGGTTAGAGCCTTGCCCATCGGCTAGCCTGCGACCGTCAGACCGGAGCGGCCCGGGCGCAGCATCTGAGGAGCCTCAGAGGCTCTCCGCGTCCGCAACTTCGCGTCCATCATAGAAGCCGCAGGCGGCACAGACGTGATGGGGCCGCTTCAGCTCGCCGCAGTTGGGGCACTCGTGATAGCTGCTTGCAGCCAGGGCATCGTGCGCCCGGCGGTTGTTCCGCCTCGATCGGGTCACCTTACTCTTAGGAACAGCCATTTCTCTCTTCTTTCTTCGTAACGCAAAGCCGCCGAATTCAGCGACTACTTAGCCAATCCGCGCCTCATCAGCAAGCAATGCCGAGACAGCATCTCAGATAGAACTTAACCTATTCTTTACCCTTCAGCACCTTCAGAGCGGCGAAGGGATGGTCTGCCGGCCCCTCGTCTTCCGCTTCAAAACCGGGGGGCAGGACCGCGTCCTCGGATCTCGGGTAGGGATCAAGCGATACAGCCAATTCCTGGACCACCAACTCCCCAAGATCGATGCCCTCCGGCGGCAGCGGCTCCGGCGGGTCCTCGCCCTCCGGTTCCACCACGATCTCCTGAACCGCTTCCGACCGCTGTCCCGCCTCATGGTTTGAGGTCAGAAAAGAGGCCTGAAACTGCCCTTCGACGGCCTGGCACACCGGATCCAGCGTCACCACGCAGGCCTGCGTGATCTCAGCGCGCCAGTCGCAGCTTACCAGTACCAAACCACCCAACCCGCTGCGAATCCGGCAGCTGGCGGACAGGCAATCGAGGCCGAGGAGCCCAAGCCGATCCTGCAGCAGGACCCTCTCCTGCGCGGTTGCTTCGATCCGCTCCTCGATTGCCCGGGTGCCAAGGCGCTCCGGACCCACGATCCTTGAAAATTCGCTTCCCGCTTCTGCGGATGGTCCGCCCACGGCAGTTCTCCGCCTCCAGCCTCGAAAAGCGGCGCACCATAGGGGCTGGACCGCGCCGGGTCAATCCCTTAGAGAGCCCCTGAAATCCTAGGCTTTCCGCCCTTCTTCAGATCTCAGGGGGCACGAATCCCACGGTGCCGCCGCGCAGCTCGACACCGGGCTGGCGCTCCAGCGCTTCGACCTGGAGCCGCACGTATCCAAGCAGCTCCTGCGGATCGACGGCAGCCTCGGGCACGGTGCCATAGGCATTGCGGATCAGTGCGGCCTTAAGAGCCTCTTCGCCCTCGGGAAAGCCCTCCGCCAAGGCCGCCTCGTAGCTGGCCAGGCGCCCCACGAAGCCTTCGGCCATGCGCTGCACCCGCTTACCGACACCCAGGTCGCCGGCGCCCATTTCCCGCAGGGAACGGTCCATGTCCGCATAGAAGACCTCTTGCAGGGACCCTGCGAGCCCCTCGCCTTCCGGGAAATCCCGCTTCAAGCGCCGGAGAACCAGCACAAGGTGCAGAACGATCGACTCAAAGCGTCCGTCGACGCTGTCCGGGACGCCGTAGTCGCGGAACAGAGCCGGCTGGCGCGCCGTCTCAACCACCTGACGATAAAGCGTCCAGGCCATATCCTCCGCGGGATCCGGCTTCAGAAGTCGCTTAAAAAACATGATTTTGCCGTCCCGCTGCGCCCCGATAGCGGTTGCGCTCTTGCCCGGTCCTTGCCATTAAGGTCTTGAAATGGCACCAGCGCCGGGTTTAATCAAGTCATTCGGGGACTAATGAGGGGTTTACCGTGACAGTCACCAAGGAGCAGAATCTGCGCCGTTGGCGCTTTGCGCTGCCCGCCGCCACCGTCTGCGCCGCCTGCCTGGCCCTGACCGCCTGCAGCAATGCCGTGCAAGTGCGCGGCAACATGCCTGATATGGAGGAAGTCTCGGAGATCGAGCCCGGCGTCCACAGCCGCCAGGACATTGTCGACATGCTGGGCTCTCCGTCGACCGTTTCCACCTTTCAGGACCGCAAGTGGTACTACATCGGACAGAAAACGACGGAATTCGCCTTCATGAAGCCGGAAGTCGTCGACCGCAGCGTGCTGGTCGTCACCTTTGACGAATCGGGCTACGTCGACCAGACGGCGCACTACACCCTGGACGACTCAAATGAGATCGAACCGGTCGCCAGGACGACCCCCACCGAGGGACGCGACCTGACGCTGCTGCAGCAGCTCTTCGGAAACCTCGGGCGCTTCGGCGGTACCGGGTCAAACTAGCCTCTCACCAACGCGCCACACCTCTGCGGCTCTGAGAGCCAGCAAAAAGAAAAGGCCCCGGAACGGCGTTCCGGGGCCTTTTGCTTGGAAGCTCTCTGCCGGTTAGTGAGCCAGGAAAGCCAACAGCAGCAGAGCGACGATGTTGGTGATCTTGATCATCGGGTTCACAGCCGGACCGGCCGTATCCTTGTAGGGATCGCCAACGGTATCGCCGGTAACCGCGGCCTTGTGGGCTTCAGAGCCCTTGCCGCCATGGTTACCGTCCTCGATGTACTTCTTGGCGTTGTCCCAGGCGCCGCCGCCGGCGGTCATGGAGATCGCCACGAAGATACCGGTGACGATGACCCCCAGAAGCATGGCGCCGACGGCACCGAGCGCCGCGGCCTGGCCACCGATCGCCAGGACGACGAAGTAGACCACCACAGGTGACAGCACAGGCAGCATCGAGGGGATGATCATCTCCTTGATCGCCGCCTTTGTCAGCAAGTCGACACAGGTGCCGTACTCCGGCTTGCCGGTGCCCTCCATGATGCCGGGGATTTCCTTGAACTGTCGACGTACCTCGATCACCACCGACCCCGCGGCACGGCCCACCGCAGTCATGCCCAAGGCCCCGAAGAGGTAAGGCAGCAGACCGCCGATGATGAGGCCCACGACCACGTAGGGGTTGGAAAGCGAGAAGTCGACCGCGCCATCGAGCTGGATCGACCCATCGGCGACGAAGAGCTCGAGGTCGGATGTATACGCGGCGAACAGCACCAGCGCACCGAGGCCGGCGGAAGCAATGGCGTAACCCTTGGTCACCGCCTTGGTGGTGTTGCCAACCGCGTCCAGCGCGTCAGTGGTCTTGCGGACCTCGTCGTCCAGTTCCGCCATCTCGGCGATGCCGCCGGCGTTGTCGGTCACCGGACCATAGGCGTCGAGAGCAACGACCATACCGGCCAGCGCCAGCATGGTCGTCACCGCGATGGCGATGCCGAGCAGACCCGCGAGCAGGTAGGTGGTGATGATGCCGGCGCAGATGATAAGCGCCGGGATCGCCGTGGCCTCCATCGAAATCGCCAGCCCCTGGATCACGTTGGTGCCGTGGCCGGTCACCGAAGAGGCGGCCACCGACCGCACCGGGCGGTACTCGGTGCCGGTGTAGTACTCGGTGATCCAGATGATGGCGCCGGTGACGACCAGGCCGACGATGCCGCAGATGTAGAGGTCGAGACCGTCGAAGGTGACCCCGGCTGCGGTCATGGTCGTGTCCATGCCGACGATATAGTCGGTCACCGGCCAGAGACCGATGGCCGACAGGACTGCCGATGCGATGAAGCCCTTGTAGAGCGCGCCCATGATGTTCTGCGACGCGCCCAGCTTCACGAAGAAGGTACCGATGATCGAGGTGACGATGCAGACCGCACCCACCGTCAGCGGGTAGACGACAAGCGAGGAGATGTTGGGATCGCCGACGGCGAAGATCGTGGCGAGCACCATCGTGGCGACCACGGTCACCACGTAGGTCTCGAACAGATCCGCCGCCATGCCCGCGCAGTCGCCGACGTTATCGCCGACGTTGTCGGCGATAACGGCGGGGTTGCGGGGGTCGTCTTCGGGGATGCCCGCTTCGACCTTGCCGACCAGGTCGGCGCCGACGTCGGCACCCTTGGTGAAGATGCCGCCGCCCAGGCGCGCGAAGATCGAGATCAGGGAGGCGCCGAAGCCAAGGGCCACCAGAGCGACCGAGATATCGCGCTCGCTCACGCCCATCTCAAGCAGAACCACGTAGTAGCCGGCGACCGACAGCAGCGCGAGCCCGGCCACCAGCATGCCGGTGATCGCACCGGCGCGGAAGGCGATGGAGAGACCCTCTGCCAATCCCTTGCGCGCTGCTTCCGCCGTGCGGACGTTGGCGCGGACCGAGACGAGCATGCCGACGTATCCGGCGACACCGGAGAGAACGGCGCCGATCAGAAACCCGATCCCGTCCGCCCAGCCCAAAGAGACGCCGAGCAGGACGAAGATGACGATACCGACCAGGGCAATCGTCCGGTACTGGCGATTGAGGTAGGCCTGCGCCCCCTCCTGCACCGCACCGGCAATCTCCTGCATCCGTGCATTTCCGGCAGAGGCCGAGAGAACCGACCGGGTGGCCCAAACGCCATAAACAATGGCCAGCCCACCGCAGACGAGCACCAAGATCAACTCGATTGACATATGGAATCCCTCAAGATGGAAAGCCCGGTTCGACGACGGGAACCGGGCGCAAAGACTCTGCTGCGAAGCAGCAGCACCCCGAAATCGCGCGGAAAATGCCAGAATCCCCAGGGTATGGCAACCGCTACTCAACCGCTTTCTTGGGGCAAATTTCGCCCGCTGGAGGTCGCCGAATCCGGTTCAGCAGGGTGGAGCGGGGGGATTCACGCGCTGGCGCGCTGGCGGACCAGCCAGAGCGCAGCCGTCGCCGCCGCAAGGATCGGCAAGATGACGCTGACGTTGAGGATCTGCCAGCCCAAGGCGTTGAAGACCGCGCCGGAGGCCAGGGCCGTGAAGGCCGTGGTGCCGAAGACCATAAACTCGTTGAAGGCCTGCACCCTGGACTGTTCCTCAGGCCGGTAGGTCTCGGTCAGAAGGGTCGTCGCACCCACGTACATGAAGTTCCAGCCGACACCCAGC
This sequence comes from Pelagibius sp., assembly GCF_028281305.1. Lineage (GTDB taxonomy): Bacteria > Pseudomonadota > Alphaproteobacteria > Kiloniellales > Kiloniellaceae > Pelagibius. Next base: position 180,027 of record NZ_JANQKD010000016.1, read on the forward strand.
AGCACCAGCCCGCCCCAAAACTGCAGCACCTCCACACCGGTCAGGTTGACGGCAACGCAGGCCAAGATCAGCAGCGCTCCAATCGAAATCACCCGCAACACCCCGATTCGCTCGATGATGTGGCCGGTGACGAAGGACGGGGCATACATGCCGACGACGTGCCATTGAATGACGAAAGCCGCCGTCTCGAAGGGGTGCAGGCAGGCCACCATGGCCAGGGGCGTCGAAACCATGATCAGGTTCATCGAGCCGTAGGCCACCATGGCACAGAGGACAGCGACGATCAGCGACGGCTGAGCAAGAATCTCGCGCAGCGGCCGCCCTCCCCCGCCTGTCCGGCGGCCGGGCGCCGGCGGCAGGTCGATAAGCTGGACCAGCGCCAAGCCGATAAAGGCCAGGACTGCAATGGCCGCATAGCCGCCGGCGAAGAGGATCGGCGCAAAAAGGTCCTGGCTCCATTTCGCCAGCTCGGGACCGAGGATGGCCGAGGCGACGCCGCCGACCATCACCAAAGAAATGGCGCGGCTGCGCAGCTCCGGGCCGGCCACCTCTGCGGCGGCGAAACGGTAAAGCGCCACGTGGGCCGCGAAAGCGCCGAGCAGTGCCGCACCTACACAGAACATCGAGAAGCTGCCGAGAATGACCGCCTGACAGGCAACCACCCCGCCGGCAACGCCGAGCAGTCCCCCAATAGTGAAGCCGACGCGGCGCCCGAAACGCCCCATCAGGAGGGAGGCAGGGATCGTGGAGGCTGCCGTCGCAATGAACTGCAGCGCGAGCGGAAAGGTCGCCAGGGAGGGGTCGGGCGCAAGGCCATTGCCCACCAGCGCGGTGATGGTGATCGACAGCGCAAGGCAGCTCATGCCCAAGGCCTGGCAGATGGCCAGCAGAGCGACGTTGCGCATCACGGGGCCGCGCTGGGTGGTCGAGGCTTCATGCATGGCGACAGTCTAGCCGCAGACGGCAGAATGACGAGACCCGATAGATGGCCGGTCCTGCGCGCAATCGCCGCATCCGCCAGTCTGCGGTTCAACCTGACGCTCAGGCCCGGTTCGGCTGCCGCCTTTCGAGTTCCCGCAGCAGGACATCGGCCACCACACCCTCTCCCAGAAGCCGGTCGCAGAGAGCGAGCAGCCGCTTGCGGACCAGAGGAGATTCGAAGCCGGTTTGGCGCACGATCCGCATCGCAAAGAGGGCATGCATTTCATGCAGGAAGGCATCGCGCAGCCGCGCCATGTTGCGGTCGGTGATGTCCTGGTCCCAGGTGTCGTAGAGCTGCAGGGTCAGCTGCATCGTTATGTGGTGCGTGACCTCCCCTTCCTGGATCAGGGAGATGATCAGCGGCCGCAGCGGGACGTAGGCAGGTTCGGGCTTGCTGATCTGTGAGATCAGTTCTTCGGTCTTGGCGGCGCCGGGCCCCATGAGGAACCACCAGGCCCCGCCGCCCGCGCCGAGCAGCAGGACCACTGCGACCACTATGAGAATGACAATTCGCACCAGACCCGTTCCAGCCCGCAGTCGACAAGCTCAAGTCTCTGTCATAGGGCCGGCGGGTAAAGATGGTGTTAAGCATTAAGGTATTGATAAGACTTTAGAAATGGGTCCACCCGGCAGACTCGAGCCGGACCTCCCGGCCCGCTGCATCCTGGACCGAAAGACCTGGCTCCCTGCGGGCCCGTCCAAGGCGGGTCAGAGGCACAGAGAGTTCCTTTGCCAGTGCCGTCAGGGCATCACCCCGGTCGGCAGCAGCGCCGAAGAGCAGCTCGTAGTCGCCGCCTCCGGAGAGCAACCCGGCCCGCGTCTCACCCGTTTTCCGCAATGCCTCCTCGGCAGCATCGCTGACCGGAAGGTCCGCCATGCAGACAACCGCGCCGAGCCCCGAACCGCTCAGCAGGTGTCCCAGATCCTGGGCCAGACCGTCGGAAACATCGATCGCTGCCGTGGCCAGACCGCGGTCCAGCAGCGCCCGGCCAAGATCGACGCGCGGATCCGGACAGCGGTAACGCCGAACCAGATCGTCGCGCGCGGCAGCCGACAGCCCATCGATCTCACCCCGGAGCACCCGCAGCCCGAGGTGGGCGTCGCCCAAGGTTCCCGAGAGATAGAGATCGTCGCCCGGCTTCAGCGAGCTGCGGTCGAGCACGCCGGGGCCAGTGAGCGAACCGAAGGCGGTCAGGCTGAAAGTCAGAGGGCCCGGCGTCGCCGTCGTATCTCCCCCCACGAGCATGACGCCATAGCGCACCTGATCGTCCGCCAGGCCTGCGCAGAACGCCGCCAGCCAACGCTCCTCGGTATCCGCCGGCCAAGACGCTGACAGCAGGTAGGCCATGGGCTCGGCGCCCATCGCCGCCAGATCCGAGAGGCTGACGCGGAGCAGTTTCTTGGCGACGGTCTCCGCCGGATCATCGGGCAGAAAGTGGCGGCCGGCGATCATGCAGTCCACGGTGGTGACCAGCCGCGCGCCGGGTTCCAGCGACAGCACGGCAGCATCGTTCTTCAGCGAAAAGGAGCCGGCAGCGTCCCCGGCCAAGGGCGCCAGATAGCGCTCAATGACCGCAAACTCCCCTGAGATCCGAGACACCGGCGCCGTCCCCGGCGCTTCAGGTGATGTCCGGCAGAGCCGCTGCCTCGCCGAACTCCTCCGCGCGCAGCACATGCGCCAGGCGGTCAAGCATGCCATTCACAAAGGCGGTCTCCTGACCGTCGAAAAAAGCGTTCGCAAGGTCGACGTATTCTGAAATCACCACTCGCGCCGGTACCTCCAACCGCTCGGAGAGCTCGAACGCGGCTGTCCGCAACAGCGACAGCAGCAGGATTTCCACACGCTCGATGGTCCAGTCCTCATCGAGAACCGCCGCCAGCATATCGTCCAGATCGTCGGTCTGTGCCGAAACGCCCTCCACCAGCTGCGACAGGAGCGGCCTGTTGACGCTGGCGTGCTTCAGGCCCTCCAGATCCTCCTCGACCCGATGCTCGAGAAACTCCGCAATCACCTCAGCGGGGGGGTTCTTGTTCAAGCTGATCTGATAGAGCGCCTGAACCGCGAGCAGCCGCGCCGCACTGAGCCCGGAAGGCCGGCGCCGGCCGGACTTGCCGGCGGAAGGGTTTTGCGAGCTTTTGGCCACCTGGAAGCGATCCTGGGTCCGGTCTTAGGGTGGAGACGAAGCGTTCAGCGAGGATAAAGGTGGAAGTGCCGCTTCACGTCAAGCATTGCAAGGCAGGCGGCCGCCGCATCCCCGCCCTTATTCTTTTGGCCGACATCCGCACGGACCCAGGCCTGCTCCATGGTTTCGCAAGTCAGGATTCCATAGCCAAGGGCCAGGGTGTGGCGGCAGGCCAGATCCTGAAGCGCGCGAGCGCTCTCGGTACAGACGTAATCATAGTGGGTGGTTTCGCCGCGAATGACACAGCCCAAGGTCACGTATCCGTCGAAGCGGCGGCGGCCGGCAAAGAAGTCCATCGACTTCACGGCCATCTGGATGACGGCAGGGATCTCAAAGGCGCCCGGCACCTCGACCCGCTCGTGGGTGACGCCGGCCGCATCCAAGGCCGCGCTGGCGCCGGCGTAGAGGGCATCGGCAATATCGCTGTAGAAGCGCGCCTCGACCACGAGGATGTGGGGCCTGTCGTCCATCGGACCGCTCATTCCGCTCCTTCCTCGTCTGGCTCAATCCGCCGCTGGCCAACAACCCTGAGACCGTAGCCTTCCAGGCCGACGATGGTGCGCTTTGTGTTGGACAGCAGAACCATGTCACGCACCCCCAGGTCCAGGAGGATCTGGGCGCCGACACCGTAGTCCCGCAGTTCACCTCCTGCCTTGCGCTTGCCCTCCAGCCGCGACTGCAGGGAGGCCGAAAGCGCATCGGCCGAGGGCTCGCGGATGAGCACGACAGCGCCGCGCCCTTCCTCGCCGATGATCCGCATGGCCTGCTGCAGGTCGCCTGCCTTGCCGCTGGCGCTGTCGCCCAGAATGTCGTCCAGCACGTTGATGGCATGGACGCGCACCGGTACCGGATCGGGACCGGAGAGATCCCCCTTCCAGATGGCGACATGCTCGGCGTAGTTCACGGTGTTGACGTAGACGGCCAGCTTGAACTCGCCACCGAAACGGCTCTCGAAGCGGCTTTCCAGCCGCCGCTCGATCAGCGAGTCGTGCTGGCGCCGGTAAGAGATCAGATCGGCGATGGTGGCGATCTTCAAACCGTGGCGCTGGGCAAAGGCGATCAGGTCGTCGCGCCGCGCCATGGTGCCGTCGTCGTTCATGATCTCGCAGATCACGCCGGAGGGGTTGAGCCCCGCCAGGCGCGCCAGGTCGACCGCCGCTTCCGTATGTCCGGCCCGCACCAGGACACCGCCATCGCGGGCCATCAGCGGGAAGATGTGGCCGGGGGTGGCGATGTCTTCGGCGCCCTTGTTGGGGTCGATCGCTGTCGCCACCGTATGGGCGCGGTCCGGTGCCGAGATCCCTGTCGTCACACCTTCCGTCGCTTCGATCGACGCGGTGAAGGCGGTCTGGTGGCGGGACTCGTTCTTGCGCGCCATCAGCGGCAGGCCCAGTTCCTCGATCCGCTCGCGCGTCATCGAAAGACAGATCAGGCCCCGGCCATAGCGCGCCATGAAGTTGATCGCGTCCGGCGTGGCCATCTGCGCAGGGATAACCAGATCGCCCTCGTTCTCCCGCGACTCGTCATCGACCAGAATGAACATCCGGCCGTTGCGCGCCTCCTCGATCACTTCCTCAATCGGCGAGACCATCTCGCCAAAGGTGAGCCGCCAGGGCTCCTGCGACTGTTCCATCTAAAGCCTTCCGTCCAGCAGGCGGTGAACGTAGCGCGCAAGCTGGTCGATTTCCAGGTTCACGCGGTCGCCGGCCTGCTTGCCGCCGAGTGTCGTGGCGGCCGCTGTGTGGGGGATCAGATTGACCCCGAAGCGGCGCCCGTCCACCTCGTTGACCGTCAGGGAAACACCGTCCAGGGCAACCGAGCCCTTCGGCGCGATGAACTTGGCCAGATCGGCCGGCACTTCGAAGGTCAGGCGCAGCGACCCCTCCTCGGGCAGGCTTGAGACAACCTCCGCGACGCCGTCGACATGGCCGGAGACCAGATGCCCGCCAAGCTCGTCGCCCATACGCAGGGAACGCTCGAAGTTGACCGGCATTCCCGGCCGCCACTCGCCCAGCGTCGTCTTCGACAGGGTTTCGCCGGAGACGTCCGCCGCGAACCATCCCGGCCCCTTGTCGACCACCGTCAGACAGGCACCAGAGCAGGCGATGGAGGCGCCGAGGTCGATGCCGGCCGTGTCATAGGCCGTATCGAAGGTGAAGCGGGCGTCGGCCCGCTGCTCAACCGTGCGGAGGGAGCCAAGGTCGGTAACGATTCCGGTAAACATAAAGCCGATCTTCTTTGCCTTGCGCCAGGAGCTTGCGCCGGTGGCCATGGGGGCGCTGCCGGATCAGTCGGCCGAGCGCAGCCTCTCCAGAACGTCGCCGTCCAGCGCGGTCCGTGATGACTGGATGAACTGGGGCGCTTCGTCAACCCTGTCAACACCAAAGCTTGCCAGGGCCGGCACCCCGTCCCCGCCGATGACCAGGGCCGCGCGGAACCAGGCCAGGCGGTCGACCAGGCCCTGGCGCAGCAGCGCCGCCCCCAGGTGGCCGCCGCCTTCGACAAGAAGGGTGTTCACCCCGCGCTCGGCCAGGCCTTTCAGGACGTCCTCCAGCGCGCAGTGGCCAAAGGCATCCTTGCCGACCTGAAGCACCTCGACGCCCGCATCGGCATAGGCCCGCAGGCGCTCCGCGGGGTTGCCGTCGTGGGTGATCAGCAGCGTCGGCGCCTCGGCCGCGCGGGCAACCAGATCGTGGGTCAGCGGCAGCCGCAGTCGGCCGTCGACCACCACCCGCAGCGGCGAGCTTCGCTCGAGACCGGGCAGACGCACGTCCAGCCGCGGGTTGTCGAGAACGGCGGTGCCGCTGCCGACTAGAACCGCATCGGCCCGCGCGCGCAGCAGATGGGCGCGGCGGCGCGACAGCGGCCCGGTAATCCACTGGCTGTGGCCCTTGTGGGTGGCGATGCGGCCATCCTGAGAGGTGGCCAACTTCAGCGTAACGTCAGGGCGCCCCCGCAGCAGGCGGGAGAAGAAGCCGGCATTGAGATCCCGGGCGGCATCCCCGCAGAGGCCAAGGTCGACGGCCACCCCCGCCTCGCGCAGCCGGGCCAGACCGCGCCCGCTGACCCGAGGATCCGGATCCTCAACGGCAACCACTGCTCTGGCGATCCCGGCCTCGACCAGAGCCTCGGCGCAGGGCGGCGTGCGCCCATGGTGGGAACAGGGCTCCAGCGTGACATAGGCCGTCGCACCGGCGGCCCGACCCTGCGCACGGTCCAAGGCTTCGGTTTCCGCATGGGGGCGGCCGCCGGGCTGGGTCCAGCCGCGGCCGACGATACGGCCCTCCCTGACCAGCACACAGCCGACGGCAGGATTGGGGGCGACCGATCCGAGGCCGCGGGCGGCCAAGCCCAGGGCGGCCTCCATGAAGGCCCTGTCCTGGTCCTGGCCCTGGCTCCTCGTCTGGCCCTGGATTTGGCGGTCAGTCGTCTCCGTCACCGAGCTTGCCAACGAACTCCTCGAAGTCGCGTGCCTCGCGGAAGTTCCTGTAAACCGAGGCGAAGCGCACATAGGCCACCTGGTCGAGGTTGGCCAGCGCATCCATCACCAACTCACCGATCAGCTTGGTCGGAATCTCCGATTCGCCGGAGGACTCCAGGCGCCGCACCATACCGTTGACCACCCGGTCCAGACGGTCCGGGTCGACCGGGCGCTTCTGCAAAGCCAGCGCCATGGAGCGCATCAGCTTGTCCCGGTCGAACGGCTCGCGCTTGCCCGTCGACTTGACGACGGTCAGTTCACGCAGCTGGACGCGCTCGAAGGTGGTGAAACGGGCGCCGCAATTGGGACACTGGCGCCGCCGCCGGATCGCCGAGTTGTCTTCGGTAGGTCTGGAATCCTTAACCTGCGTGTCCTCGTTACCGCAAAACGGACAGCGCATACCTCCCCCTCTCTCTGGCCCTTCTTTGTGGTCTTATTTCCCGGGCAGCGCACCGCTGCCGGACAGGCTTTCCGCCGCCGACCTTGTCCCCCGCCGCTGACACCTAGATGTCCATATCGGGATAGATGGGGAAGCGTGCGCAGAGCGCGCGGACGTCTTCGCGGACCGCCTGCTCCACCTGGCCGTTGTCCTCCCCGTTCGCCGCAAGCCCGTCGAGCACGCGGCCGATGAGGGCGCCCACCGTCCGGAACTCCTCGGCACCGAACCCACGGGTGGTCGCCGCCGGCGTCCCCAGGCGGATACCGGAGGTGACGGTCGGCTTCTCCGGGTCGAAGGGAATGCCGTTCTTGTTGCAGGTGATACCCGCCCGATCGAGGCTCTCCTCCGCGACGTTCCCCGTCAGTCCCTTCGGACGCAGGTCGACCAGCATCAGGTGCGTGTCCGTTCCACCGGTCACGATGTCGAAGCCTTCCGACATCATGGCTTCGGCGAGCACTTTCGCATTGTCGGCGACCCGCTGGGAGTAGGCCTTGAACTCGGGCCGCAGCGCCTCGCCGAAGGCCGCGGCCTTGGAGGCGATCGCGTGCATCAGCGGCCCGCCCTGGAGACCGGGGAAAGCAGCGGAGTTGATCTTCTTGCCGAGGTCCGGATCGTTGGAGAGGATCATGCCGCCGCGCCCTGCCCGCAGCGTCTTGTGGGTCGTTGTGGTGACCACGTGGGCATGGGGCAAGGGGCTGGGATGGACGCCGCCGGCAACCAGGCCGGCGAAATGCGCCATGTCGACCATGAAGTACGCGCCCACCTTGTCGGCGATCTCGCGGAAGCGCGCGAAGTCGATGAAACGCGGATAGGCAGAGCCGCCGGCGATAATGAGCTTGGGCTTGCGCTCCTGCGCCAGGCGCTCCACCTCGTCGAAATCGATCAGGCCGTCCTGCCGGCGCACGCCATACTGTACGGCGTCGAACCACTTGCCGGAGAGGTTGGGCCTGGCGCCATGGGTCAGGTGGCCGCCGGCTGAGAGCGCCATGCCCATAATGGTGTCGCCCGGCTGCAGCAGGGCCAGAGCCACGCATTGGTTGGCCTGGGCACCCGAGTGGGGCTGAACGTTGGCGAACTCGCAGCCAAAGAGCTGCTTGGCCCGCTTGATCGCCAGTTCCTCGGCCACGTCGACGTATTCACAGCCGCCGTAGTAGCGCCGTCCGGGATAGCCCTCGGCGTACTTGTTGGTGAGAATGGAGCCCTGCGCCTCCAGCACCGCCAGGGAAACGATGTTCTCTGACGCGATCAGCTCGATCTGCTCCTGCTGCCGGCGCAGTTCACCGCGAATGGCCTCGGCAAGCTCCGGGTCCGTTTCGATCAAACGGGCGGAGAAGAAGGTATCCTGCTGCGGCAGGGTTTCAGCGGCATTGGCAGCGGTCATTGCGCTCGCGTCTCCTGGCGGAAGGGGATTCAACCCAGTTTGGTCACCCGCCGGGCGTGGCGGTCGCCGGCGAACTCGGTGTTGAGAAAGGTGTGCAGGCAATCCTTGGCCACGACCTCGCCGATCAGGCGCGCGCCCAGGGCCAAGACGTTGGCGTCGTTATGCTCCCGGCAGAGCCGGGCCGAGGTTTCGTCATGGCAGAGGGCCGCGCGGACCCCCGGATGCCGGTTGGCGGCGATGGAGATCCCGATTCCGGTGCCGCAGACCACGACGCCGCAATCGGCCTTGCCGGAGGTCACGGCCTCCGCCACCGCCTTGCCGAAGTCGGGATAGTCGACCGACGTGGAGGCGTCTTTCGTGCCCAGGTCCGACACGTCGTAGCCGGCACTCCGCAGCTCGTCCACCAACTTCGCCTTGAGGTCAAAGCCAGCGTGATCGGCCGCAATTGCGATCGATTTCGGCACCATGGTCCTCGGTTGCCCATCCAGTCCGGAAACCGGCGGACCCTACCATATGTCGCCGTCACGTGAAAAGCCGCCACAAGGTCTCGCGGCGGCGTAATCTGTGGATTCGATGTCGCCTGGGCGCCAAAGGCGCCGAAGTGTCGCCTGGGCGCCAAAGGCGCCGAAGTGTCGCCTGGGCGCCAGAGACGCCGAGACAGAGTACTGACGGAACGGACTAGGCGATCAGGCCGCCGCGCTGGCCGTCGGCCCGTTTCTTGAGGACGTATTCGAGCTTCCGCGCCGCCAGGCGTTCCAGTTCGACCTGCCCGGCCGAGGGCGGCCCGACAATGGACACCTCGGCCGAGGTCATAGTGTCGACGGCGGAGACCTTCACGTAGCCTCCCACCCTCTGGAACTCGAAGATGATTTCGCGGGTCTGTTGCATGGATGCATTCTCAATCATTTATAGCAAACAAACCCTTAACACCGCTTCATGTCTTCATGATGACAACAGATCCGGGCTCTTCAATGCCTGCACACAATCGCATGCTCACACTTCCGGGACTCCTTCGCAGGCGGCTTTCTGGCCCCGGGGATCTGCGCTATATCTGAACTCATAAGACTTCCCCCGATGGAAAAGGACCGATATCCCATGTCCCAGGCCGCTGCCACAGCGGGGCCCGCCCCCGGCCCCTCCTCCTCC
>NZ_JANQKD010000023.1 GCF_028281305.1 Pelagibius sp.
AGGCGAGCACGACCGGCCCACGCTCTTCCTCTGTTACACGGTGAAGGGCTACGGCCTGCCGCTGGCCGGCCACAAGGACAACCACGCCGGCCTGATGACCCCCGACCAGATGGCGGCCTACCGTAGCGGTTTCGGCGTTCGGGAGGGACAAGAATGGGAGCCCTTCGAAGCGCTGGCCGCCCCGCGCGCAGAGGCGGAGGCCTTTCTCAAGGCTGTGCCCTTCAATGCCAAGGGCCGGCGGCGCTACCAGGCCGCCGTGGTGCCGGTGGCGCCGCTGCCGGCACCGGCGGGGGAGGTGATGTCGACCCAGGAAGGCTTCGGCAAGATCCTCAACGAGCTGGCGCGGGAGGACTCGCCCTTGGCGCAGCGCATCGTCACCACCTCGCCCGATGTGACGGTGTCGACCAACCTCGGCGGCTGGGTGAACCGCCGCGGCCTCTTCAATCGCACGCCGCTCGGCGACACCTTCCGCGACGAGAAGGTGCCTTCGGCGCAGAAGTGGATCATGAGTCCGCAAGGCCAGCACATCGAACTCGGCATCGCCGAGATGAATCTCTTTCTGCTGCTGGGTGCGCTGGGGCTCTCGCACTCCCTCTTCGGCGAACGGCTGCTGCCCATCGGCACGCTCTACGATCCCTTCATCCAGCGGGGCCTCGATGCGCTGAACTATGCCTGCTACCAGGACGCCCGCTTCCTGCTGGTGGCCACGCCGTCGGGTGTCACCCTGGCGCCGGAGGGCGGCGCGCACCAGTCGGTCGGCACGCCGCTCATCGGTTTGGCGCAGGACGGCCTCGCGGCCTTCGAGCCGGCCTTCGTCGACGAGCTGGCGGCGATCATGACCTGGTCTTTCGACTATATGCAGCGCGACGGCAAAGGGGAGTCCTCGGGTCCCTGGCTGCGCGACGAGAACGGCGGTTCGGTCTACCTACGCCTCTCGACCCGGCCGCTGGAGCAGCCGAAACGCGCCCTCGACGAGGCTCTGGCCCAGGACATCATCAACGGCGCCTACTGGCTGCGCCGCCCCGGACCCAACTGCGAAGTGGTGATCGCCTATCAGGGTGCGGTGGCCGGGGAGGCTATTGCGGCAGCCGGACTGATCGGCGAGGACCGGCGCGATGTCGGCGTGCTGGCGGTGACATCGGCCGATCGCCTCAGCGCCGGCTGGCATGCGGCGGAGCGGGCGCGCCAGGAGGGGCGGCGGGACGCCCGCTGTCACATCGAGACCTTGCTGGCGCCGCTCGACCGGGACACCGGACTCGTGACCGTCCTGGACGGCCATCCGACGACCCTCTCCTGGCTGGGCGCCGTCCAGGGCCACCGGGTCCAGGCGCTGGGTGTCGAGCACTTCGGCCAGACCGGCACGGTCGACGACCTCTACGCCCATCATCGCATCGACACCGCTGCAATCGTCGCCGCCGCCAACGCCGCCTCGGCCGGCCGTCCGATCCGTTACCTCCGCGCCGTGCCTTAGGCTTTGGTTAACCAACGTCTTTAGAAAGCCGCCCAACAGACGGTTCTGTTTGCCTTTGGCGGGTGCCCTTCCTATCTAACGGACGGGTATAGCGAGAGGTAGAGCATGAATCCCCAAAGTCTTTTGGAGCAGTTTCTCGGGCCCAATGCGGCCGGTGCCGCGGGTGGGGCGGTCCAGAACGCCAAGGGCAAGCTGGCCAACAGCGGCCTCGGCGGCGTCGCCGGGGGCCTGGCAGCCGGGGGCCTGCTGGGCGTTCTGATCGGCAACAAGAAAGCACGCAAAAAGGTTGGGAAACTGGCCGGCGGCGTTGTGGGCTATGGCGGCGCGGCCGCGCTCGGTGCGCTGGCCTACCGCGCCTACCAGAATTGGCAGGACGGCAAGCAGGCGCCCCAGCAGGTGCCGCAACAGTCGCCCGGGGCCGGTCCCGCGGGACAGGTGACCTATCAGCCGGCGCCGGACGCAGCCGGCTTCCCCAGCGCGCCGCCGCCGGCGGGATCGAAGTTCCATCCCGAAGCCGCACCGGCCAGCGACGGAAAGCCTTTCGAACTGGCGCTGGTGATGGCGATGATCGCTGCCGCCAACGCCGACGGTCATATCGATCCGAACGAGCAGAAGTCGATCTTCGAGCGGGTGGGTGAACTGCCGCTGGATGCCGAGGAAAAGGCCTTCGTCTTCGATGCGCTGGCCGAGCCGCCGAGCCTGCAGGACATCGCCGGTCTGGCCCAGGGTCCGGAGCAGGCGACCGAGCTCTACCTCGCCTCGCGCCTCGCCATCGATCCAGACCATCCGATGGAGCAGGCCTATCTGGAAGCGCTGGCAAGCCGCCTTTCGCTGCCGGCGGACCTGGTTGCTCATCTGGAGGGGCAGGTGGCCGGCATCCCCGCCTGATTCTCCGGTCCAAACCTTAGTGGCCCCATAGGCGCAGTGCCGCCTATGGGGTCTTTCGTGTCTGGGGTGCAGGTTTGCCCCTTGGATCGCGGCTGTTGCTGCTACTCGCTCCGCCGCCGTTTCCGGCCGTGGCGTTTTGCTTTCGGCACCTGCTGTTCGATGCCGTCGAGCAAGGTCTGGAGCATGGTCTCGTAGATTCCGCCGGGCCGCTGCTTGTGATAGAGGGGGAGCAGGCGGCTGGTCACCGGAAAGTCCTCCGCCGGCAGGGCCTGGACCTCGGCCAGATTCTCAGCCGTCGCCGGCTGCAGCAATCCGCCCAACTCCGCAGCGGCGAGCCCCAGAAGGCTGGCATAGAGGCCGCAGCAGATCTGCGCCAGCTGCGCGTCCTCCAGTCCTGCGTCTTCAAGCGCCTGATAGATCGCCTCGGCATGGCGGTAGTCGGCCGGGCCGGTGACCCAGAAGCGGTTCAGCAGCGGAAAGGTCTCCGGATAGCGCAGCGCCAGGTCGCGGTACTGCCGGGCGAGATCGGCCAGGCGGTCGCGCCAGGGCAGCTCCGGGTCGACGGGCCGCAGCTCCGCGTTCAGCAGATCCGCCATCGCCCGTTCGAGCCCGGTCTTGGAGCCGAAGTGGTAGAGCACCGCCATCGGATCGCAGCCGAGCTTCGCCCCGAGCTTGCGCAGGCTGAAGCCGCGTTCCCCTTCCGCTTCCTGCAAGGCCACAGCGGCGCGGACAATCTCCTCCACGGACAGTCCGCGTGGACCGGGGCGCGGATTTTTCTTTGGCAAGGCAACTCCGTTCTTGAAATCTCTACACTGTAGAATATATCTCTACAGCGTAGAGATCAACGCACTTGCCAAGGGCTGGTCAGTGGCTGTCCCATGATGCTGAACCGGAGGAAGATCGAGATGCCGTCCGTTGCACCGGAGAACCTGTCGCCACGCCAGCGCGTGCTCAGCCTTGCGGCCGTCATTGCCTCGACCGTGGGCGTCGGCATCTCCTACGGCATCGGCTACCCGATCACGGCGCTGACCTTCGAAAGCTGGGGCACGCCGAGTTGGTACACCGGGCTGGTCGGCAGTGCGCCCGCCCTTGCCATCCTGCTCTGTCTGCCGTTCTTTCCGAAGTTGGTGGGCGCCCTTGGAACGATCCGGGCTATGGCGCTGGGTTGTGTGCTGGTCGGCGGCGGCTTCCTGCTGATGCCGGTCTTCCCTTCGCCGGAAGCCTGGCTTGTGCTCCGCGCCATCATGGGCGCCGGCATCGCGCTGCCCTGGCTGGTCGGGGAGACCTGGATCAACACGGTTGCCAGCGACAAGACGCGCGGGCGCATGATCGCGCTCTATGCCATCGTGCTCTTCGCCGGCTTTGCCGCCGGCCCCTTCATCCTGGAGACTATAGGGATCGACGGATGGCTTCCGTTTCTGATCGCGGCGGGTGGAATCCTCCTGGCCGTGGTGCCCATCATGGCCGCCGCACATCTGGCGCCGCAGATGCCGGAGCATCCGGAGACCGGCGTCTCGGGGGCTTTCCTGCTGGCGCCCATCGCCATGGTGGCGGGCGTCGTCGGCGGCCTGCTGGAGATGGGGCACTTCGCCTTGCTGCCGGTCTACGCACTGCAGTCCGGCATGTCCGAGACCGAGGCGCTGCACCTGCTGACGCTTTTTATGGTCGGCGGTATCGCCTTGCAGTTCGTCGTGGGCTGGTTGGCCGACCGCGTGTCGGCGCAACGGGTCCTGATCGGCGCGGCTCTGGCGTTTGCGGTGCTGGCTGCCAGTCTGCCTCTCATCACTGAGCCCTGGTTGCGCGCGGCGGCGGTGTTCACGCTCGGGGGCCTTGGCATCGGTTTCTATACCTTGGGGCTGGCCTTCATTGGACAGCGGGTCCGGGTTCACGACTTGGCCGTTGCCAATGCGGCCTTCCTCATCACCTATCAGGTGGGGGCGATGGTAGGCCCTTCCGTTGGCGGGATCGCCCTGGACCTCTGGCAACCGCATGGCTTCGTGGCGGCCATGGCCATTGCGGCTCTGCTGGGCGCCGGAGCGATGGCCTTGGCGGGGCGCCGTCGCGACAGCGACAGGGCCGGGCGCCGTCGCGGCAGCGACAGGGCCGGGCGTCGTCGCGACAGCGACAGGAATGTCGCTCCTAAGGACGCCGGCTGCGGCCTTCCCGCGCGAGACTGATCCCCTTAAACAGAGCCCCCAGTAGGGTTCTCGGAAGGGAGGTCACCATGAGCAGCTGGCTGCCGCGGGAGATCGAGGCGCAGCGCGAAGCGCTGCAGCAGGTGCTGTTGCCGATCGCTGAGGCGCGGGGCCTGCCCAATGCGGCTTACACCTCCGAGAGCTTCGCCGCGGTCGAGTGCGACCAGGTGCTGGCGCGGGGCTGGACCTGCATCGGCGTTGGCCGCTGGGTCCCGCAGCCCGGCGATCTGCGGCCGGTCCGGCTTCTCGGCCTGCCGCTGCTGATGCTGCGCGATGCGGCGGGCGGTCTGAAGGTCTTCCACAACGTCTGCAGCCACCGCGGGCTGGAGCTGGTCGCGGCGCCGGGGCGTTCCAAGGGGCTGATCCGCTGCCCCTATCATTCCTGGAGCTACGACCTGGACGGCAACCTCAAGGCCACGCCGTTCGTCGGCGGTCCCGGGACCCGGGACTGCCCGGGTTTCGACAGGACGCGCCATGGCCTGAAGCCCGTGCGCAGCGCCGTCTGGTGCGATGCGGTCTTCGTCGATCTCTCCGGCGAGGCGGAGGATTTCGAGACCTTCATCGCGCCCCTGGCTGAGCGCTGGGGGGCTTTCGACGGGAGCCGCCTGCGCCACGGCGGCGCGGACTCAGCCTTCACCATCGAGGTTGCCTGCAACTGGAAGCTCGCAGTGGAGAATTACTGCGAGGCCTATCACCTGCCTTGGATTCACCCCAGCCTGAACCAGTACTCGCGCCTGGAAGACCACTACAACATCGCGGTTGAAGGCCACATGGCGGGGCAGGGCAGCACCGCCTACCGCCCCACCTTGAGCGACGACGGCCGGGCCTTTCCCGAGCATCCCGACCTGCCGGAGACCTGGCGCGGTGCGGCGGAGTATCTGGCGCTCTTTCCCAACGTGCTCTTCGGCATTCACGCCGACCATTTCTATACCGTGGTGCTGGAACCCCTGGGGCCCGACCGCACCCGCGAGCACTTCGAAATCTATTACTTCGGCGAGGCGGCGCTGGGTGACGACCTTGCCGACCTGCGCGCCGCCAACACCCACCAGTGGCGCGGCATCTTTGAGGAGGACCGCGGCGTCGTGGAGGGGATGCAGGCCGGGCGCGCCTCGCCGGCCTTCCGCGGCGGGGTCTTCTCGCCGGCGATGGACGGCCCGACCCACTGCTTCCACCAGTGGATGGCTGGCCGCTTGCTGACCTGAGCGCAGATCGGGGACCGCCGGAACCTGTGGACAGCTTCCGATGCGCGGTCGTAAGCTCTCTGTGAGGTTGCAACGACCACAGGAGCTTAACCCATGGCCGCTGCGAAACCGGGCCCTGGAAAGAAACGCGCAGCCGCGGCGAAGCGGCCGCCGAAGGCTGACGCGACGGATGGAAACCCATCCGAGGAGCAACGCGACGTCCTGCGGGCGCTCATTATCGAAACCGCGCTCGACATTGCCGAGGACTGGGGCTGGTATGACATCCGCCTGCATCACGTGGCCGAGCGGCTGAACCTTCCGCTTGCCGCCATCCGCGCCGAGTTTCGCGACGGCGATGCGATCGCCGACGCCTGGATCGCGCGGGCGGACACGGCGATGCTGGCCGGGCAGGAGGCGGGCTTTGCCGCCTTGCCGGCGGAAGAGCGCCTGCAGATCACGCTGGAAGCCTGGCTCGATGCTCTTGCCCCGCGCCGCAAGGTGACGGCGGAGATGTTTCTGGGCAAGCTTTGGCCGGTGCATGTGCACCATAACCTGAAGCTCATCACCTGGACCTCGCGCACGGTGCAGTGGTGGCGCGAGGCGGCGCTGCTGGACGGCAAGGGCCAGCGCCGCTCGGTCGAGGAAATGGGCATGACCCTGATCTTCCTCTCAACTCTGGCCTGTTGGTGCCGTGACCGTTCGGAGGGACAGGAGCGCAGCAAATCCTACCTGCGGCGCAGCCTCAAGCGCGCCGACGGGCTGATGGCCCGGGCGTTCCGGGCCCGGCAGCGGTTTGCGACCTAAGGTGCGCTAGCTCTCGCTGCATCCCGGCGCGCCGCGCGCTGCCTACGCAATCTGCAAAGAAATCGAAGTAATACCGTCATCATATCGTCATGGGCTGGCTGTAGAGCTTGAGGCGTTCCGTGCGGCGCCGCAGGGCTCAGGGGGGCCTGCCCATGTCTGTGATTACCCGATGTCTGTGATTACGCTGTCGCGCGTCCGCAAATCCTTCGGCGCAAAGACGGTTCTTCAGGGTGTCGATCTCGATATCGGCGAAGGCGAGATGGTTGGTCTCATCGGGGCCTCTGGCTCCGGCAAGTCGACTCTGATCCGCCTGATCTGTGGCCTGGAGCGCATGGACCGCGATACCGACGGCCGCATCGCTCTGTTCGGCAAGGACACGCAGATCAACGGCCGCTTCAGCGAACACAGTGAAGCCCTGCGCTGCGATGTCGGCGTGATCTTTCAGCAGTTCAATCTGATCAGCCGCCTGGCGCTGATCACCAACGTGCTGGCCGGGCGGCTGGGCCGGATTCCGCGCTGGCGCGGTTCGCTCGGTCTGTTTCCGCGCCAGGACAAGGTCAAGGCACTGCAGGCGCTCGAGCGGGTGGGGATGATCGAGCAGGCGCACCAACGTGCCTCCACGCTTTCCGGCGGTCAGCAGCAGCGCGGCGCCATCGCCCGGGTGCTGACCCAGGAAGCGCGGCTGATCCTCGCGGACGAGCCCATCGCCTCGCTGGATCCCGCCTCTGCAAAGCTGGTGATGTCGACCCTCAGGGAGATCAACCGGCAGGACAAGACGACCGTGATCGTCTCCCTGCATCAGATCGACCACGCTTTCGAGCACTGCGACCGCATCATCGCGCTGAAAGGCGGCGAGGTTATCCACAACGGCCCGACCGACGACATCACGCCGGCCGATATTGCCGATCTCTACGGTGTTGAGACCGGCAGCCTGGACCTCATCAAGGCGCGGCCGGCCAAGCCGGCGGCGCCCGCGCCGGGCCGCCCCGGCAATGGACTGGATCATCAGGACGACCTCGCCGCGCGCTCTGCCGCGAGCCTCTGAGATTCGCCTACCAAGCCTTCTTTGCATCTGACTGACAGGAGTAAATGATGCTCAAGACCCTTACCGCATCCGCCGCCGGCATCGCGACGGCGTTTGCTCTCGGCGCCACCGCCGCCAAGGCCGAAATGCCGGAGCAGCTCAACTTCGGTATCATCTCCACGGAGTCTGCCACGGTCCTGGAGGCATCCTTCACGCCCTTCCTGGAGGACATGGAGGAGTCGCTGGGCGTGACGGTGAAGCCCTTCTTCGCCTCTGACTACGCCGGCGTCATCGAAGGCATGCGCTTCGGCAAGGTGGACGTTGCCTGGTTCGGCAACAAGTCGGCCATCGAAGCCGTCGACCGTGCCGGTGGCGAGGTCTTCGCCCAGACCATCAAGGACGACGGTTCGCGCGGCTATCACTCGCTGCTGATCACCCACAAGGATTCCAAGCTGAATTCGCTGGAAGACGTGCTGGCCTGCGACCAGACCCTCAGCTTCGGCAACGGCGATCCGAACTCCACCTCCGGCTTCGCGATCCCCGGCTACTACGTCTGGGCGCTGAACAACAAGGAGCCGGAAGACTGCTTCGCGCGGGTGACCAACTCCAACCACGAAGGCAACGCCATGGCGGTGGCCAGCGGCAAGGTCGACGTGGCGACCAACAATACCGAATCCATCTACGCCCGCCTTGCCAAGACCAACCCGGAGGCTGCTTCCAACATCAAGGAGATCTGGCGTTCGCCGATCATCCCCTCCGACCCCATGGTCTGGCGCAAGGAGCTGTCCGCCGAAGTGAAGCAGAAGATGTACTTCTTCTTCATGCAGTACGGCCGCTTCGGCGACCTCGACAAGGTCAAGCGTGAGCGCGAAGTGCTGGCCAATCTCTCCGACGGCTGGGGCCCCTTCCTGGCGTCCTCCAACGCCCAGCTTCTGGACGTGCGCCAGATCGAGGCCTTCAAGGACAAGATCAAGGCCCAGAACGCCGGTGACGAAGAGGGCGTGAAGGCCGCCGAGGCCAAGCTTGCCGAGTTGCAGGCTTATTCCGGGATCGTCGGCCAGGCCGGCTACTGATCCTCTCGTCCCGGGCGGCGGGGGCGGAAACCTTCCTCAGCCCCCGCCGCCTGTGGGCGCCATCGACTTCTTTTCAAGCAGAACCAGCCGTTAGGGGCGCCCGCCCATGTCACTCGCCAGCGCCAGTCCCGCCGCCAAGTCCCTTGAGATCTCTCCCGAAGTGCGCGAAGCCCTGCGGCCGCGCTGGAGCGGCTTTCTCAACAAGGGCGTGATTGCGCTGGTCATCGCCGTGTTGCTGGGGGTCTCCTATTATCCGGCGGAGGTTGACCGCTGGACCTACCTGATCACCGACGCAGACAACATGGCGGTCTTCATCGGCGACTTTCTCAGGCCCGATTTCACGGACCTCGAACTCTTCGTGCTGAAGATGGTTGAGACCGTGCAGATCGCCATCTGGGGCACGTTCCTCTCCATCGTCGTCGGCGTGCCCTGCGGCCTCTTGTCGTCCAACAACATCGCGCCGGTGTGGATCGTTCAGCCGATGCGCCGGCTGATGGATGCTGCCCGCGCCATCAACGAGCTGGTCTTCGCAATCCTCTTCGTCGCCGCCGTCGGCCTCGGCCCCTTTGCCGGGGTGATGGCGCTGTTCGTCCATAACCTGGGCGTGATCTCAAAGCTCTTCTCCGAGGCGGTGGAGGCGATCGATCCGCGCCCGGTGGAGGGCATCCGCGCCACCGGTGCCAGCCGCCTGCAGCAGGTGATCTACGGCGTCATCCCCCAGGTGCTGCCGCTGTGGAGCAGTTTCTCCCTCTACCGCTTCGAGACCCTGGTGCGCTCCGCCACGGTGCTCGGCATCGTCGGCGCCGGCGGCATCGGCTTCACGTTCTATGAGTCCTTCCGCGCCTTCCAGTACGACCGCGCCGCCGCCGTCATCATCGTGGTCGTCGTGGTGGTCTCGATCATCGACATCCTCTCCTCACAACTCCGCAAGCGCCTGATCTGACGCCATCGTTACAGCTTGCGCCTTGCCAAGGCGCGGGGATCGGCTGAGACTTGCACCCAAGAACACCGCGCCGGGTCGCTTCCCGGTGCGAACAACCGGGGCGAGGAAACGCGATGATCAAATGCGGCGTGGTCGGGCTGGGCGACATGGGCAGCGGCTTGGCGAAGAACCTCATTGCCAAGGGGCTTCAAACGGCGGGCTTCGATCTCTCGGAGCAGCGCATGAACGCCTTTACCGAGATGGGCGGGCAGGCGGCGCAGGGTCCCGCCGATGTCGGCCGCCAGGTCGATGTGGTCTTCGTCATGGTGATGACCGGCGATCAGGCCAAGGCCGTGATCCTGGGGGATGGGCTTGCATCCACCTTGCAGCCCGGTTCCGTGGTGATCCTCAGCGCCACGATCCGCGCAGCCGAGGCGCGGGAGATCGCCGACGGCTTGGCGGGCAGCGGGATCGACCTGATCGATTCCCCGGTCAGCGGCGGCTTTCCCGGTGCCCAGGGCGGCACGCTGACCATGATGGCCGCCGGCTCCGACGCGGCGATGGAGAAGGCCCGCCCGGCCATGGAGGCGGTGAGCAAGACCATCCATAAGGTGGGTACGGAGCCCGGCATGGGCCAGACCGTCAAGGCCTGCCTGCAGTCGCTCATCGGCGGGGTGTTCTCGGCCACCTTCGAGGCGGCGGTCCTGGCGGCGAAGGCTGGCGTCCCCGGCCAGGTGCTCTATGACGTGGTCTCCACCTCCAGCGGCGGCAGCATCGCCGCCAACACGGCGCTGGAGAAAATCATCGACCGGCAGTTCGTCGGCACCGGCAGCCAGATCAGCACCATGCACAAGGACCTGACCATCAGCCTTGATCTGGCGCGGGAACTGGGCGTGCCGCTGTTCACCGCCACCGCGGCCATGCAGCTCTTCCAGGCCGGCAAGACCAAGTACCCGGAAGGCGACAACTGGATCGTCACCCGCGTGCTGGAGGAGATCGTCGGCGCCGAACTGAAGCGCTAGGGCCTGTAGCACAAACGATAAGGTCGAAGCAGAAGCCCTTCGAGACGGCCCCCGGATGCGATTGAAAGGGGGCCTCCTCAGGGTGAGGCAAGGTAGTGCGGGGATTGACCTCATGCTGAGGAGCGAAGCGTCTCGAAGCACGAGGTCAATCATCGATCCGGCAGCTTACGCGGCCTACCTGAAGAAATGGGAGGGCGAGACTTCATGAAACTGGGCGTCATCACCGACGGGATCAGCCGCGACTTCGAACACGCGCTCACCGTCATGGACGAATTCGGCCTGGACTACGCCGAACTGCAGTTCGTCTGGGACAAGGAGGTGGGGGATCTCGACACGGCGGAACGGACACGCGTCTGCGACCTCTTGGAACGCCACGACAAGAAGGTCTCCAACATCTGCCATCACGTCTTTGCCGGGATGCCGATGACGACCAGGCCCGGCGAGCCGCTGCACGTGAAGCACATGGACAGGCTGAAGCGCTGCATCGAGATCGCGCGGCAGGTGGGCTCGCCCAGGGTGCGCATCCTCTCCGGCAAGAAGGAGATGATCCTCTGGGGCCTGCACGGCGCCGAGCAGTGGAACGTCGCCAAGGGCGCCTGGGACGCGCTGTTGCCGCTGATCGCCCCGGCAATTGAGCTTGCCCGGGCGGAGGACGCGCAGTTGGTCGTCGAGACCGGCAACGGCACCATGGTGAACTCCTGCTGGACCGGCAGGCGTCTGATCGACGATCTGGGGGCCCAGGACGTGCTGACCGTGCTCTGGGACCCGGCGAACAACTGCTGGGCCCACGAGGATGCCTGGCCGGAGGGCTACGAGACCCTGGGCAGCGCCGCGCCGGGCGGCTATCTCGGCCACATGCACGTGAAGGACGTCCACGCAGACACGCCCAAGGCAACGCTGGAAGTGCGCCCGTTCGGCGAAGGCCAGCTCGCCGCTCAGTGGGAGCCCCTGGCCGGTGCCCTGAAACGCGACGGTTACGACGGCGTGATTTCCTACGAAAGTGTCTATCATCCCGGCGACGGCGACTTCGAGGCGGGGTTTCGCGGCTCCGTCGCGCGTTTCAAAGAGATCTTTCAATAGAGGACAAGCGCGCAGTGAACCGCCGGCGCATCGCGCCCGACTTCCTTTCAGGTGCAACACGGGAGTCCTGCGCAGTCGATGATCGCGCTATTGAAACGGCAGCTTGAAGTCTGGCGCTGGGTGGGGGAGATGGAGTTGGATCTTTCCCGCCTGCCGATAACCCTGCGCCAGGCGCCGGCACCGTTGAACGCGATGCTCTTGGCCGTGCTGGGGCTTGCCGGCATCGTGACCGCTGTCGTTGCCGGCGCAGTGCTGGGCACCTCCGGCCAGCTTCATTCGACGGCGGTTCAGCTTCTGACATTGCCACCGCTCGGCGGCGGCATCGGCCTGCTGTACGTCGCCGTGTTATCCCATAGATCAAGGCGTGACCTCGCCTTTGCATCAGACGGCGTGACGGTCCGGGGCCGATGGCTTCGCCGGACGGAGAACTGGTATGCGCCCTACAGCGCCTTCGACGGCGTGGAAGCCAGGGCGGAGCGGGTGCTGCGCGGGCACTTCTACCGCATCTTCCAAGTCATCGAACTGCGCCACCCGGAACCAGAGAAATCGATCCCGCTGTTCGTCTGTGCCGCCGATAGCGGCCCCGGCGAAACGGTTCTCCGGCAGAAGGCGAGAGATTACGCGCAAGCTATTGGTATTTCTGTGCTTTAGGGTCGTGTTTCAGACAGAGCTTTAGGCCCCTTCGACCGCCACCTTATCCCTGTAGAAGGCGAGGTGGTTCTTCACCCCGGCCACCATGAGCAGGGGATCGGGGTAGAACCAGGCCGCCCGTTCAAGCAGCTGGCCGTCCACCGCGATGTCGTGGTAGGCGGCCTCGCCCTTGATCGGGCAGAAGCTGTGATGGTCGCAGGGGCGCAGCACGGTTTGGTCCACGTCCTCCAGCGGAAAGTAGATCACCGGCGCGTAGGTCTTGCGCGGTGACACCTCTTCCAGGATGAGCGCACGGCTGCTCCGCGCGACAACCGTATCGCCGACCCTGGCGACGTAGTGCTCCTGTGCCGCAGTGACGGTGGCGCGGTGGGCTGGCTCGGACATAAGGGATCTCCTGATTTGGGCCGGAGCACGCTCTAGCTGCGTGGGCTCTCCGGGAGATGTTCGCGCTTCAGCTCGATGATCTCGAAGGTCTTGCCGGCCTGCACGATGGGCTGAGGCGGACCCTGCTTTCCATGGTCGAAAACCTGGCTGACCAGGATAAAGGCGATGTCCTCAGACTCCGCGTCGCGGCGAAACGGCAGCATCAGGCGGCGGGTGTCGAGGGCGCGCCCTTTGTCCCACTGAAAGCGGCTCTGGGAAAAAATCGGGCCGCGGCGGGCAATGCACTCGTCGAAGAGCCCGCGGATAAAGCCGTGGTACTCGCCCTCCATGATCTCGTCCAGGCGCTGACCGGTGAAGTCGCCGCCCCAGGCCTCCACCATGTCGGTGCCCACCAGGCGGAAACAGAGCGCGTCGTCTTCGATCCGCTCCACCAGCACCAGCGTGGAGAGCGCGCGTGGAAAGGCAACGGGGTCGAAGGCCGCGCGCGGCGGCACGGCGCCGAGGGCCGCCTGTTCGCGGCACCAGGCGTCGTAGATCTCTTGCTGCCGTGGGTCCAGGGTCACGGGCTTAGGGTCTCAAGCGCGGCTGCCAGCCAGCATAAGGCCGATTCACCGGCTGCGCCAAGCCGCGCGCCGGGCGGGGCGTCCGCCAGGTTGTTTTCATTCTCTCTTTAGAGGGGCAGCGTGTAGCCGGTCTTCACCGTCGTGTAGAACTCGGCGGCGTAGCGGCCTTGCTCGCGCGAGCCGTAGCTCGATCCTTTTCGCCCGCCGAAGGGGACGTGGTAGTCAACGCCCGCCGTCGGCAGGTTCACCATTACCATGCCGGCCTGGGCGTGCCGCTTGAAGTGGCTGGCGTGCTTCAGGCTGGCGGTGCAGATCCCCGATGACAGGCCGAAGGCCGTGTCGTTGGCCACATGGAGGGCCTGGTCGTAGTCGTCGACGGCGATGACCGAGGCGATGGGGCCAAAGATTTCCTCCTGGTTGATGCGCATGGCGTTGTCGGTCTCGGTGAAGAGGGCAGGCTGCAGATAGAAGCCCTGGGTCGCGCGGTTCAGGCGCTCGCCGCCCCAGGCGAGCTTGGCGCCCTCATCGCGGCCGATGTCGAGATACTTGAGATCCTGGTCGAGCTGGGACTGGTCGACCACCGGGCCCATCTGGGTTCCTTCCAGCAGGGCGTTGTCCACCTTCAGCGCCTGCATCTTCTCCACCAGGGCATCGACGAAGGCATTGTGGATGCCCTTCTGCACCACCAGGCGCGAGGAGGCCGTGCAGCGCTGGCCGGTCGAGAAGAAGGCACCGTTGAGGGCGCAGTCCACCGCCGTGCCGAGGTCGGCATCGTCCAGCACCACCAGGGGGTTCTTGCCGCCCATTTCCAACTGCACCTTGGCGAGGCGGGCGGCGCAGTTCGCGGCGATGCGCTTTCCGGTCTCCACCGAGCCGGTGAAGGAGATGGCGGCGACGTCCGGATGGTTCACCAGGGCCTCGCCGACCACCGAGCCCTTGCCCATGACGAGGTTGAAGACGCCTTCCGGCACGCCGGCGCGCTGGATGATCTCGGCCAGCGCATGGGCGGAGCCGGGGGCGATCTCCGCCGGCTTGATGACCACACAATTGCCGTAGGCCAGCGCCGGGGCGATCTTCCAGGCCGGGATGGCGATGGGGAAGTTCCAGGGCGTGATGAGGCCGACGACACCCAGTGGCTCGCGGGTGATCTCCACGTCGATGCCCGGGCGCACCGAGGCGATCTTCTCGCCGCTCTGGCGCACCACCTCGCCGGCGAAGAAGTCGAAAATCTGGCCCGCGCGCATCACCTCGCCGATGCCCTCGGGCTTGGTCTTGCCCTCCTCGCGGGCCAGCAGTTCGCCCAGCTCTTCCTTGCGGGCCATGATCTCGGCGGCCACCGCGGCCAGCATGCCGGCGCGGGCCTGAATGGAGCCGGTCGACCAGGCCGGGAAGGCGGCCTTGGCGGCGGCGACGGCGTCGTTCACCTGGCCGGCATCGGCGCGGGCATAGCTGTCGATCACGTCGTCCAGGTCGGAGGGGTTGATGTTGTCGACAGCGTCCGGGCCTTGGACCCAGGACCCGGCGATCAGGTTGTTCTGCACGATGCGATCTCCTGAAAGGAAAGAGTTGCCAGAAAATGATGGTTTTCAGAGCCGTATGGGCAATGACTCTGACGTCAGGTTAACAGTCCGCGCTGGGCCAGGTTGCACATCAGCGCCAGGCTGCCGAAGGTCCAGGGGGCGATCTTGTCGCAGTGGTTCACCCGGTTCACCAGCGCTCCCAGTTCCTTGGAGCGGATGGTGACGATGTCGCCCGGCTTGTGGGTGAAGCCCTCGCCGGGCACCTCCCGGTCCTGAACCGGCGCGAACATGGTGCCGAGAAAGAGCACAAGCCCGTCAGGGTATTGGTGGTCGGCGTTGAAAGCCTGTCGCACCAGCTCCTCGGGGCTGCGGCTGATGGCGGAGAGCGGATAGGTGTCGGCGATGGTGAAGCCGTCCTCGCCGGTCACCTCCACCTCGATGGCGGTCCGGGCGAGGGCGGCCATATCGAAGCTCTCGTCCAGCAGACGGATGAAAGGCCCCAGCGCGCAGGAGGCGTTGTTGTCCTTGGCGCGGCCCAGCAGCAGGGCGGAACGTCCCTCTACGTCGCGCAGGTTTACGTCGTTGCCGAGCGTCGCACCGACGATCTCTCCCCGCCCGTTCACCACCACGGCCGCCTCGGGCTCCGGATTGTTCCAGACGGAGGTGGCGAGGATGCCGATCTCGGCGCCGGCCCCGACGGCGGACATGGGTTGCGACTTGGTGAAGATCTCCGCGTCCGGGCCGATGCCGACCTCCAGATACTGGGACCATTGGCCGCGTTCGATGAGGCTCTCCTTCAGCCTCGCGGCCTCAGGCGAACCCGGCTTCAGGCTGGCGAGCTGGGTGCCGATCTCCGCAGCCAGGCTCTCGCGGATAGCCTCGGCCTGGGCGGGGTCGCCCTTGGCCTGCTCCTCGATCACCCGCTCCAGCATCGAGTCGACGAAGGTCACGCCGCTGGCGCGCAGGGCCTGCAGGTCGCAGGGGGCGAGGAAATAGGCGACCCCCTCCCGCCGCGCATCCCAGGCGGAGTTCGACAGGATGGCTTCAAGCTCGCCGATGGCCGTCAGCTTGCCGCCGTGAAGCGCCGCGCGGATGCGTTCGGTCAACTCCTCCAGGTCGAGCAGCGCCGAGACGGTGGGCGCGAGCGCAGAGAGGTCGTGCACCACGTCATCCGCCAGCACCACCGGGCTCGGTCCGGCGGGCGTACCGGGCAGCCAGGCCCGCCCGATCAGCAGGCCTGAAGTCTTGTCGTCGGGCAGGATGAAGTCGGCGGAAAGGTCCATCGGGCAGGTCTCGCTGAAGGCATCTTTGGAACCGGCGCTCTTGAAGCGGGGCGCCGTGAGGAGACCGGCACTTTAGAGCCTTCGCCGGGCAGTTTGAACCTTTGTCCTGCGGCGGCGATATCACGGCGTCGGCTCGGCGCAGTTCGATGAAAAAATCTCTGGAATTTTCATGACGGGAAAGGCAGGCTCAAGTTCCAGGGTCTCAATGGGGCCAGGATCTCAATCGGGCCCGCGTTTCAATCCGGAGTAGGCAGGATGAGCCAAGGCAACGGCCAGCAGAACGTCATGGAGGCGCAGGACGCAGAAAGTCTGACCGGTGCGCTTGCCTCCGGCGTCGGTCGGGATCTGCGGGCCTTGCGCAAGTCCCGCGGGTTGACGCTGTCCGATCTTGCAGCCGAGGTCGGCCGTTCGGTCGGCTACCTCAGCCAGGTGGAGCGGGGACTCTCGGAGCTTTCCATCAGCGACCTGCGGCGGCTTGCCGGCGCGCTGGGCGCGCCGCTGTCGTGGTTTTTCGTGCACGAGGGCGTGCCGCCGGAGGAGCGCGGTATCGTCGTGCGGTCCAGTGCCCGGCGTCCGCTGGGACTGGCAGCCGACGGCCTGACGGAAGAGCTGCTGTCGCCGGACCTGGGCGGCGCCTTCGAAGTGATCCGCAGTCTTTTCGAGCCCGGCGCCGAGCTGAAAGAGCCGGCTCTGCGCGATACGGAGGAGACGGGCTACGTCGTCTCCGGCGCGCTGGACCTCTGGATCGGTGGGCGGCAGTTCCGCCTGAAGGCCGGAGACAGCTTTCGCATCGAACGCGAAGCCTTTCGCTGGCGCAACCCCGGGCGGGTGCGCGCCGAGGTGATCTGGGTGATCGCGCCGCCAATCTATTGAGCCGCCTCAGAAACGGCCGTCCGAAGGGGAGAAAGTCATGTCAGATCTGCCCAGCCATGCCAGGGTCGTCATCATCGGCGGCGGCGCCGTCGGCGCCTCGACGCTCTATCACCTGGCCAAGATGGGCTGCAGCGATGCGGTGCTGCTGGAAAAGAACGAGCTGACCTCCGGCTCCACCTGGCATGCGGCCGGCAACTGCCCGACTTTCTCGGGCAGCTGGAACATGATGAAGCTGCAACGATACTCGGCGGAGCTCTTCGGGCGTCTGGCCGACGACGTCGATTACCCCATGAACTACCACCGCACCGGCTCCATCCGCATCGCCCAGTCCGATGCCCGCATGGCGGAGTTCCGCCACGTCGCTTCCATGGCCGGCTACCAGGGCATGGAATACGAGGTGCTGGGCGTGAACGAGGTGAAGGACCGCTACCCCTTCCTGGAACTGCACGACCTGAAGGGCGGGCTCTGGGACCCCATGGACGGCGACATCGACCCGGCGCAGTTGACCCAGGCCTATGCCAAGGGCGCCCGCGACCTGGGCGCAAAGGTGGTCCGCTTCTGCGCCGTGACCGGGCTGTCGCAGCTGCCGTCGGGCGAGTGGAAGGTGGAGAGCGATAAGGGCACCATCATCGCCGAAAAGGTGGTGAACGCCGCCGGCTACCGCGCCGCGGAGATCGGCCGCATGGTGGGCCGCGACGTGCCCACGGTGGCGATGTCGCACCAGTATCTGGTGACCGAGGAGATTCCGGAGCTGGCGGCCCTCGACCACAAGGTCCCGCTGCTGCGCGACCCGGACGACAGCTACTACCTGCGCCAGGAAGGCAAGGGTCTGATCTTGGGTCCCTACGAGTGGCAGGCGACGCCCCACTGGCTGGACGGCATGCCCGACGACTTTTCCTTCCAGCTCTACCCGGACGACCTCGACCGGCTGGAGTGGTACATCGAGCAGGCCTGCGCGCGCGTGCCGATGCTCGCCAGCGGCGGCGTGCAGCGGGTGATCAACGGGCCGATCCCCTACACGCCGGACGGCAACCCGCTGGTCGGCCCGGCGCCGGGCCTCACCAACTTCTACGAGGCCTGCGTCTTCTCCTTCGGGATCGCCCAGTCCGGCGGCGCCGGCAAGACCATGGCGGAGTGGATCGTCGAGGGCGAGCCGGAGTGGGACCTCTGGGTCATCGATCCGCGCCGCTACACCGACTTCGCCACCAAGCGTTACGTGGTCGACAAGGCGGTCGAGTTCTACCAGCACGAATACGCCATGCACTTCCCGCACGAGGAACGCCCCGCCGGCCGTCCGGCCAAGGTCTCGCCGCTGTATGAGCGGCTCAAAGCAAAGGGCGCGGTCTTCGGCGCCCGCGGCGGCTGGGAGCGGGCGGTCTGGTTCGCGGAAGCCGGCGCGCAGCCCGAAGCCGATCTGACGCTGGTGCGGGAGGGCAACTGGTATCCCGCCGTTGCCGCCGAGAGCAGGGCGGTGGCCGAGGCCGTCGGCATTCTCGACCTGCCGGGCTTCGCGCGCTTCGAAGTGAAGGGGCCGGGCACGGCGGACTGGCTCGACAGCCTCGTGGCCGGGGCCCTGCCCAAAGTCGGGCGCATCTCCCTCGGCTACTTCTGCTCACCGCGGGGCGGGGTGGTCACCGAGATGACCCTGACCCGCCTGGGCGAGGATCACTTCTGGCTGATCTCCGCGGCGGCGGGGGAGTGGCACGACGAGGATTGGCTGAGGAGCCACCGCCCGGCCGATGCCGCCTTTACCCTGGAGAACATCACCAACCGCTGGAGCACCCTGGTGCTGGCGGGCCCGAAGGCGCGGGAGGTGCTGGGGCCGGTGACGGAGAGCGATCTTTCCAACGGGGCCTTTCCCTGGCTCTCCGTGCAGCCCATCGAGGTTGCCCAAGCACGGGGCTTTGCCATCCGCGTGAACTACGTCGGCGAACTGGGCTGGGAACTGCACCTGCCCATCGAGACCGTGGCGCCGGTCTACGACCTGCTGTGGCAGGCGGGCGAAGCCCACGGCATTCGCGACTTCGGCATGTATGCCATGGACTCCCTGCGCCTGGAAAAGGGCTACATGGCCTGGAAGCAGGACCTCGCCAGCGAGTACTCGCCGCTGATGGGCGCCCTCGACCGCTTCGTGAAGCTGGACAAGGCGCAGTTCGTCGGCCGCGAAGCGCTGCTGAAGGAAAAGCAGGCCGGCCCCCGCGAGCGCTTTGTGCCGCTGCTCGTCGAGGCAAAGGACGCCGACGCGCCGTTCTGCGCCACGGTCTGGAAGGGCGAGCGCCGGGTCGGCCTCGTCACCTCGGGCGGCTACGGCCACCGCATCGAGAAATCCATCGCCCTGGCCTATGTGCAGACGGACCTCGCCAAGGAGGGTGAGGCCCTGGAGGTGGAGATCTACGGCGAGCGCTGCCCGGCGCGGGTCGGGGTGTCGCCGCTCTTCGATCCCAAGAACGAACGCCTGCGGGCCTGACCAAGAAAACGGGAGAGGGACCATGAGCGAGCTTCCAACGAAGGCCCGCGCGGTCATCATCGGCGGCGGCGTCATCGGCTGTTCCGTCGCCTATCACCTGGCCAAGCTCGGCTGGCAGGACGTGGTGCTGCTGGAGCGCAAGCAGCTCACCTGCGGCACCACCTGGCATGCCGCCGGGCTGATCGGCCAGCTCCGCGCCACCCTCAACATGACCCAGCTCGCCAAGTATTCGGCCGAGCTCTACGGCACCCTGGAGGCGGAGACCGGGGTCGCCACCGGCTTCAAGCAGAACGGCTCCCTTTCCGTCGCCCTCACCGGGGAGCGCCTGGAGGAGCTGAAACGCGGCGCCTCCATGGCCAAGACCTTCGGGCTGGAGGTCGAGGTCCTGACGCCGGAGGAGGTGAATGCGGCCTATCCGCTGCTGTCGCTGGAGGGGGTCACCGGCGGCGTCTTTCTGCCCAAGGACGGCCAGGCGGACCCGGCCAACATCGCCCTCGCGCTGGCCAAGGGCGCGCGGCAGAAGGGCGTGAAGGTCTTCGAGCAGACCAAGGTGACCGCCATCGAACAGGCGGGCGGGCGCGTCACCGGCGTGGTCACCGACAAGGGCCGCATCGAGGCGGAGGTGGTGGTGAACTGCGCCGGCATGTGGGGGCGCGAGGTTGGCCGGCTGGCCGGCGTCGACGTACCGCTGCAGGCCTGCGAGCACTTCTACATCGTCACGGAAAACATCCCCGACCTGCCGCGCGACCTGCCGGTGCTGCGCATTCCCGACGAGTGCGCCTATTACAAGGAGGATGCCGGCAAGATCCTGCTCGGCGCCTTCGAGCCGTTGGCCAAGCCCTGGGGCATGGAGGGCATCGCCGAGGACTTCTGCTTCGACCAACTGCCGGAGGACTTCGACCACTTCGCGCCGATCCTGGAAGACGCCGTCGCGCGCATGCCGATCCTGGAGACCGCGGGCATCCACACCTTCTTCAACGGGCCGGAGAGCTTCACCCCGGACGACCGCTATCTGCTGGGCGAGGCGCCGGAACTGCAGGGTTTCTTCGTCGCCGCCGGCTTCAACTCCATCGGCATCCAGTCCGCCGGCGGGGCGGGCAAGGCGCTGGCGGAGTGGATGGACGCAGGCGAGCCGCCCTTCGACCTCTGGGACGTCGACATCCGCCGCATGCAGCCCTTCCAGAACAACCGCACCTACCTCTACGAGCGCGCGAAGGAGAGCCTTGGCCTGCTTTATGCCGACCACTTTCCCTACCGCCAGTTCGCCACCGCGCGGGGTCTGCGCCACAGCCCGCTGCACGAGCGCCTGGCCGAGCGCGGCGCCTGCTTCGGCGAGGTGGCGGGCTGGGAGCGGGCCAACTGGTTCCTGCCGCCGGACGCCAGAGCCGCCGGCGAGACGGCGGACTACCGCTACTCCTGGAAGCGGCAGAACTGGTTCGACTACGCCGCGCAGGAGCACCGCGCGGTGCGGGAGGGCGTGGGCCTCTTCGACATGTCCTCCTTCGCGAAGATCCGGGTCGAGGGCCGCGATGCCGAGGCGGTGCTGCAGCGGGTCTGCGCCAACGATGTGGCGGTGCCGGTCGGCAAGATCGTCTACACCCAGTGGCTGAACGGGCGCGGCGGCATCGAAGCGGACCTAACCGTTACCCGCCTGTCGGAGACCGCTTTCCTGGTCATCACCGGTGCCGCCGTCGGGCGCCGTGACCTCACCTGGCTGAAGCGCCACATCCCCGAGGACGCCCACTGCATCGCCACCGAGGTGACGGCAGCCGAAGCCGTGCTCTGCGTCATGGGGCCGAAGGCACGCGACCTGCTGCAACCGCTTACCGCCACCGACCTTTCCAACGCGGCCTTTCCCTTCGCGACGATGCAGGAGATCGAGATCGGTGCCGCCCTGGCCCGCGCCCACCGCATCACCTACGTCGGCGAGCTGGGCTGGGAGCTCTATGTCTCCGTCGACATGGCGCGCCATGTCTTCGATACCATCATGGCGGCGGGGGACCCTCAGGGGCTGCGGCTCTGCGGCATGCACGTGCTGGACTCCTGCCGCATGGAAAAGGCCTTCCGCCACTTCGGCCACGACATCTCCGACGAGGACCACGTGCTGGAGGCGGGCCTCGGCTTCGCCGTGAAGCCGGACAAGCCGGCCTCGCGCTTCGGCGACTTCCTGGGCCGCGAGGCGGTGCTGCGCAAGAAGCAGCTCGGCCTCTCCAAGCGCCTGCTGCAGTTCAAGCTGGAGGACCCGGAACCGCTGCTCTATCACAACGAGCCGATCTGGCGCGACGGCCGCATCGCCGGCTACCTGACCTCAGGCAACTACGGCCACCACCTGGGGGCCGCCATCGGCCTCGGCTACGTCGCCTGCGAGACGACCGAAAAGCCGGACGACGTGCTGGGCTCGCGCTACGAGATCGAGGTCGCCGGCGAACGCGTCCCGGCCCTCGCCAGCCTCAAGCCGCTCTACGACCCCAAGAGCGAGCGGGTGAGAGGGTAATGGCGACGCTCGGAGAGCTGTCCGCCTCTCCCGCACCCATTTGGGTTCGAGCGCTATGGATGTCTAGCTGCTGGGCAGAGTAGGCGGATCAAGCGGCGGCAGGCGGCGCAGGCTGCGGCATTCCGCGATGTTGCCCTCGACCCAGGTTCGCAGACTCTCCGGGTTCCCCAAGTGCGCAATCGCCTGGTTGCAGAACCTTTTCAGGCTCATGTACGCCTTGGTTTCGCCTTCCTCATTGGCGACGTAGCTCAAGAGTTTTTCGGCTTGATCGCATTGCCCATTCAAAGCCGCCAGCATGCCGAGGTGCACGTCCGGCCATCCACCCGGCCGCGTGAACTGCTTGTGGTTCTCGAGAAGGCCTTCGTAGGCTTCTCTCAGCGTTCCGGTTCGGGCGCGGTAATAGTTTACGGCTTCGGTGGCTGCATCCGCCAGGACCTCGAAATCCCTTTGGAACTGTGCTTCGTCGCCATCGAACTCGGCCCAGCCAGGTTCGCGTTTACCCCAATCGAAGGACCAATGTTCTTTTGGGTACCAGAACCACGCAACTGCGACGTTCAAGCTGGACATCTTTGAGAAGCCCGACGGCTGAAACTCGATAAGGATGCCGTGCCAGCGGCGGTCGTCGTACCAGACGCGGGACCGGCCCTTCTGCTGGATTCCGAGGGGCCGCAGCTTCGCCCGGGCGACGGCATTGATGATCTTGCTGTGGGGCGACGCCGCGCTCATGCGGATCCTCTGACTCCGGTCGGCCTCAAGAAGGGCACAATAAGGATCACGGGCTGCGGCGCGCCACCGTGCCTCTCTGCTGTGCAAGGCTCTGGCGTCACGGCACAGACTCCGGAGTGTGCTTGCTTCGGGTTATGGCTAAAACCTCCACCCGAGCTGCACCACCATGCCGTCGTCCTCGGGCCTGACGCCCAGGGCCAGGCGATCTTCTGTGGCGGGGGCGAGGAAAGCCTCGGTGGCGAAGACGGCGAGGAAGTTGCCGAGTGCCATGCCGGCCAGGACGTCGGCCGGGTGGTGCTCGCCGGCCTCCAGCCGCGCCCAGGAGGTGGTGAGGACCAGCCCGGCCAGCGCCACGTCGCTGCCGATCTCTGCGGTGCGGGAGAGGTCGTAGTACGTCAGCGTATCGCTGGTGAGCCGCGCGGCGGCGGCGGTCATGCTGACATGGCCGGAGGGGAATGACTCGTCGTCCTGGTCCAGCGGGCGTTCGCGGTCGGTCACGGCCTTCAGGCCGTCGGTCGCGCCGCGGGTGGCGAGCAGTGTTCCGGCGCCGACGGCAAAGCCCTTGGCCTTGCTTTCCAGCCAGGCGCCCTCGGGCGCGGGGGCGGCCAGGCCGGCGGCACCGTAGAGCACGTAGCTGCCGATGCGCAGCCCGTCGCTCACGTCGTCGGCGGTGTCGCGGGAGCCGAACAGCGGCCGCTCCTCGTTGGCCCAGTCGGCGACGTCCTCGTCGGCGCCGCCGATCTGCAGCGCCGCGGCACCGGCGGCGGGCAGCCAGGTGAAGGGATCGGTCGCCGCCGTGAGGGCGGCCTCGCCGAGCCGCTCCCAGCCCGGCAGCGCCCGCGCGTCCGCGCCCCAGAGGCCGCGCTCCGGTGAACCCGCGCAGGCCGGCAGCCAGAGCAGCGCCAGCCCCAGAGCTAAAGATCGCCAAGCCGCCGTCATAGTCCGCCGCCCCATTGTGGAACCCGTCCGTTGACATCTCTCCATCCGGGACCTCAAAGCGCTCCGCACCCCACCCGCGGATCGCCGGTCGCTCCCGACAGCCCAGCACTTCTCAGTCTAGGGCCTTTGGCGGCCCGGCGACAGGTTTTCCGGCGCGCGCCTGGATCTTCACCTTCAGGCCCCGTGCAAGGCCACTCCGCGCTGTGCTAGGCTTTGCGGCAAAGCGGCGCCAAGGCGAGGGCCGGGCGGCCGGCTTCGCGCCGAGGCCGAGGCGACGATCGGGAGGTAAGTCATGGGGATGGAGGTGCGGCGTCTGACGGAGGACGACGCCGAGAGCTATCGGGAGATCCGGCTGGAGGCGCTGGAGCATCATCCGGAGGCCTTTCAGGCGACCTACGAGAGCGTGGCGGACCTGCCGCTGGATGCCTACCGCCAGCGCCTGCGCCGCTATGCGCTGTTCGGCGGTTTTCTCGACGGCACGCTCTGCGGCTTCGTCGGCTTCTTTGCGCTGAAGAACACGAAGATCAAGCACAAGGGCCTGATGTGGGGCATGTACGTGAAGGAAAGCGCGCGCGGCAGCGGGCTGGCCGGGAAGATGGTGGAGGCGGTGGTCGACCACGCCCGCGACGAGGTGGAGCAACTGCTCTGCTCCGTCATCGCCGACAACGAACGCGCCAGCCGCTTCTACGAGAAGATGGGCTTCGAACTCTACGGCACCGAACGTCGCGCTCTCAAGATCGGTGAGCGCTACTACGACGAAGAATTCCGGGTGAAGTTTCTGGGGTAGATGTGAGGCAAGCGCGTCGATCCGTGGACTCTACTGTCTGACTGAGCCGGGCGGGGCGAGTTCGGCGACGCGGTCTGTACCCGCCGATTCAACGATTCCCTGAACGACCTGCCGAGGTCGCTTGGCCGCCGCGAGCAGCACAGGTCTTGATGTGGTCGATCAGGGCTCTGGTCTTGGCCGGGACGTAGGAGCGCGAGGGATAGAGGATCCAGGCCGCGGTGTCGAACGACTTCGCGGCGGCCTGCCAGTCAGGCAGAAGGTCGATGAGGCTGCCGTCGGCAAGATCCTGCGCGATCGTCCAGTCAGCGAGGAGCGCGGGACCCAGCCCGTCGAGCGCTGCGCGGCGGACCGCAAGCGCGTTTGAGATCATCAATGAAGCCCGGACGGGAACCTCGACGGTGTCACGGCTGCCTCTGCGGAACCTCCAGTACGACCGGAAGCCCGGCAGCGTGAAACAGACGCACCGCCTTTCCGAGAGGTCCTTTGGGTCCGACAGTGGGCCGGAGGCGTCGAGGTAGTCGGGGCTTGCCACGACACGGTATCGCGTCGCCATCAGCTTGGTCACGACGGCGGCTTCGTCCACGCTCGGACTCAGGCGAATCCCAAGGTCGATGCTCTCCCGCACCAGATCAACCACCGCATCGTCGAGCATCAGTTCCAGGGTGAGATCCGGGTAGCGCTGTTGGAACGCCGGAAGGCGCGGCAGCAGCCAGCGCTCGCCGAAGGCCACCGACGTGGAAACGCGGAGTATGCCCGCCGGAGCACCGACCACATCGGCGGCCGCGAGGCGAGCTTCCTCCAGTTGCGCCAGAAGACCGGCGGCGCGATCGAAGAAGACCTGTCCCGCTTCGGTCGGCGAGAGCCGGCGCGTCGTGCGCTCGAAGAGGCGAAACCCCAGGGTCCGCTCCAACGCCGAGATCTGGCGGGAGACCGACGAGCGGTCCAGACCATGTTCGCGAGCTGCCGCCGAGAGCGAGCCGCGCCGCACGGCGGAGAGGAAGAGGTGAAGCGACAGCAGAGGGACATTGCGCAGATTCATTGTTGCACAAATTGCACCGCAGTGGGGCACATGTCGACCTTCCGACACACGGAGGCGACCCTATATCTCGAGCAATTGCCTCCGATTGATTCTGCAACGACCGATGCCTTCGAGGTTATCTCATGAGCCGTTTCCCCTTAATCCTCGCTGTCTTTGCTTCCGTTTCGGGAGCCGCGGCCGTTTTCCTCACCCTCTCGCCGGGGCCGCTCTACGCGTCCGGCACTCTGGACCTGATGCCGGCCTTCTCGCTGCTGCTGGACGCCGCACCGGTAGCGGCAGTCGCAGCATTTGCGTTAGGCTTCGCCGGCATCATCTCCGGGGTTCTTCTGAAAGCGTGGCGGAGCGCCGCTCTTGCCGTCGTGGCGGCCGTGGTCGGAGGTGCGGTCTGGCTCGCCGTGGACGATTTCAAGA
This sequence comes from Pelagibius sp., assembly GCF_028281305.1. Classification (GTDB taxonomy): domain Bacteria; phylum Pseudomonadota; class Alphaproteobacteria; order Kiloniellales; family Kiloniellaceae; genus Pelagibius. The sequence continues at coordinate 25,798 of NZ_JANQKD010000023.1, forward strand.
GCCGCGCCGCGGCAAATCCGCTGCACGACGTCACCACGAATGTCGACACGCCTCCGGCCTTCCTGGCCATCGCGCCACGCCGCTACGAGGAGGGGAGCGCGGCGGCCCGTGCTGCCTATCCGCACCCTGCCTGGCGGGAAACCCACGAGGCGATCTACCAGGACCTTGAGACGCTGGTGCTGCCGCTTGCCGTGGGCGAGGCGGCAAGCCGCGCCGGAGAGATTGCCGAAGATCTCGGTTGGTCGATTGAGGCAAGCAGTGTGGCGGAGGACTTTGGGCGCTTCGAGGCGGTCGACAGGACCGGCTGGTTCGGCTTTGCGGACGACATCGTCGTCACGATAGCAGCGCAGGAAGAGGCCTCTTCAGCGATCGACGTGAGATCCGTCAGCCGGATCGGCATCGGCGACGTCGGCAAGAACGCCGAGCGGATACGCACGTTCCTGCGCCGCCTTCGGGAGACGCCTTAGTTGCGAAGCGGTTACGCGGCAGGTTCCAGCCGGCTGCGGGCAGCTGCCATGCCTCACGGGCAGCCGAAGTTATCGCTGAGCGTGCCCATCACGGCCTTGCCGGCGCTGAGGTCCTTGCGGGCGCTGTAGTCCTGGTGGATCCAGCGCATGTAGGCCCAGCGGATTTCGTCGGCGGTGTTGCGGGGCGGCGGGCAGATGGTGGTGTCGCCGGTCTCGGCGAGGGCGTGGACGAAGCCCATCATGTACTGCTCGCATTCCAGCTCGGCGACGAAGCCATCGCGGGAATCGTTGTCGGCGACGGTGCAGGCGCTCAGGAGGTCGTGGGCGCTGTAGGCCTGCGCGGCGGCCGGGCCGGCCGGAATGCCGACCGTCGCTGCGACCGCGGCAAGGCCGATGATCGCGGTGGCGAGGATGACTGGCCGGAGGGTGACTGGCCGGAGAGTGACTGGGCGCATGAAAACCTCCCGAAAACTCTGATCTGACTCGGTGACCCCGCTAGGGGGTCCGGGGATGAGGCGCCGCGGGCGGCCGGGGCCGCCCGCTTTGCCCGCCTGGTATCTGTGTCCGTCCGGTCGTGTGACGCGGCCGGTCTGGTCGTCAGTTGCCGTCGCTCTTTTCCTTGGCGAGGGCGTGGATGGCCTGGTTCATCACCGCCTGGTGCTCGGCGTTGTTGACGAACTTCGGCGAGTTCACCTGCGACCAGAGATCCTCGTTCACCATGTTCTGGTGGCAGCCCATGCAGAGGCCGGTGCGCTCCATCTTCTCGCGCATGGCCTGGGGCAGGGGCCCGGTCAGCGGCCAGTGGGAGCCGACGGTGACCAACTGCTCGCCCTCGCGCGTCACGATCTGGCTGAGGTCGTGGTCGAGGCTGGGGATCGGCTGCGACTGGAGCTGGGTCTGGCGCGGGATGATCTGGCCCTGCGCGGTCTCCAGGTCCACGGTGAAGCCGTCCTCGTAGCCCTTCATGAAGCGCCCGCCGGAGATGCCGTAACCCAGCGCCTTGGGGTTGTCGTGGCAGCTCTCGCAGGTGCGCGCCTGGCGCCCGGCGGTGTGCGGCTGCACGGCGGCATGGTCCAGGCCCTTGGTGCCGCCGGCATCCGGCGTCATCCAGGTCTCGTTCTGGACGATGGTGTTGCCGTCCTTGTCGATGACCGTGGTGATCACCTGGCAGCCGGGCATGAGAGGCGAGACGCGGCCTTCGCCGTTGATGCCCAGGGTCGGCTCTTCCCAGCGCAGGTAGGAGCGGGTCTCCGAAACCTTGCCGGCGGAGGTCAGGCCGTTGGTGCCGAGCGGTGCGTCGGCGGTGAGGCCATCCTCGCCCCGCGCGTTGGCGTTGTTGATCCAGTCGATGTCGGTCTTGCCTTCCGAGTAGTCGACGGTGACGTGGCAGCCGTAGCACTGCGGCGCCCAGTCGGCGTGGCAGGCGTAGCACTCCATCGATTCCATGTGCTGGCCGACGGCGCCCATGGCGACCTCGGCGCTCTGGCTCTTCCAGGTTCCGTCCAGGGCGATCTGCTTCAGCACCGGCACCTCGAAGTCGAGGCCGGAGGCGGAGTGCATGATCACCTTGTCGCCGCGCTTCACCACGTTGCCGTAGGGATTGCCGCGGGCGGTCAGCAGGTAGCCGTCCTCGGCGTCATAGACCTCGGCGAAGTACTGCTCCGGCGTGATGTCGTCGGCCAGGCCGCGCGGCGTGTCGCCGATGTCCTGGGCGTGCTCCTCGCCGTGACCCAGCGGCAGCTCCCAGGGGAACTTGGAGACCGTGCCGTGGCAGTCCTCGCACTCGATCTCGACCTGGGCCAGGGTGGTGCCCGGCAGGTTGCCGTCGCCGTGCATGTCGATGGTGGTGTGGCAGTCCTGGCAGAGCATGCCGCCTTCCGGATTGCCCGGGCGCGACTGCACCTGGTGGTGCAGGTCGTCCTTGATGAAGAGGTAGTTCTTGGTGTGCAGCTTGGGCTGCTTGCCGCCGGTGGCGGTGTAGGGCGAGCCGTAGGGGAACTCCATGATGCCCTGGTAGCTCACGCCGATGCGCTTGCCGCGGTTGTGGCAGGAGTTGCAGGTCTCCGTTGGGATGCCGGAGTAGGTGAGGTCGCCGATCTGCACCTTGGACTTGCGCGAGCCCTGCATGCGGTGCAGCAGCAGCTTGCCCGGCTGGTCCTTGGCGATGGTCGGGTCGCCGCCCTCGTAGAAGCCATCGTTGGAATAGGGCACGTGGCAGGACGAACAGCCGGCGCCGCGGAAGTCGCCGCGCTTCTCGCGCCCGTTCACGCCGACGTGGCAGCGCTGGCACTGCTGACGCGAGTACGTGATGCCGGCCATGTTGGGGTTCTCGGCGATGAGGTTCACGTCAACCGCCGGGACCTGCTTCATCTCAGACGGCATCTGATCGGGATGGGCCGCGACATAGGCGGTCATGTATTCGATGTAGGCCTCGGTGCCGACGGCGGGCTCCGGCCCGTCCTCGTCGACAAGGTCGTAGTTGCCCCAGACCACCTTGTGGTCGCTCTGCAGGCCCCAGGACCAGAGATTGCCCTGCAGCTTGCCCGCTTCGGTATTCATGAGGGACTTGGACAGCCGGCTGGCGTAGCCGTCGTGGCACTGGCCGCAGGCCTTGTCGGCGACGGTGATGGCGCCGGGGTCGGGATAGAAGACGTGCGGGCCGCCGGCCTCGACGAGGTCGCTGGGGCTGCCCTGGTGTGCCGCTTCCGCCGTGGTGGCGCCCGGCGTGCCGCCGTGGCAGATCACGCAGCCGGCGGGGTCGTTGAAATCGGCGCCCATGGCCTCGATCTGCTCGATCATCGGACCGTCGGTGAACTTCTCGATGCCGTCGTGGCAGGCGAGGCAGCCCTTCTCGGCGGCAAGCTGCGCATCCACGGATGTCTGGGCGGCAGCGCCGGTCGCGAAGGCCGCGGTTCCGAAGCAGAGCGTCACAAAGGCGAAAAGGGCCGATCTCATCGTCGTCTCCCGTAAGAGGGCTGCCCGCCCGATCAAGCGGGCAAACGAGCGCCGCGGAGTCCTTCCGGCAGCGTCGTGACCGAAGGCTAGGAGGATTCGGAAACCGTCGCCCTGACCTTTGTCAGAAATCCCTAATGCCTATGCGGTTTTTTTGCCGGCCGCGGATTTGCCCCGAACAACCGTGGTTCGGGACAACGGCTGGTTGTTGATCCACCTCAATGCTTGTGTGAAATCGAGTCCTAGACTTCCGCCTAAGAGCCGAGGGGCCGGCTCGACGTCTGCAGGAGCGGGGGAACGCGATGGATTGCTGTCTCTGGGGTGACAGTTATCAGGAGACCGATCCGGGGGCAGGGGGGCCGGGACCGGGCGTCCCTGACGGGCCCGGCGAGAGGAACGGCTGCAAGGTTGCCGAACCCTTTCGCGGCTGCATCAACGGGGTCTGCGCCCAGTTGGGCGCGGGACCGCCGGTGCCGCGGCTGCGCAGTATGGCGCGCGGCGAGCGCCTGGAGACCGGCAGCGGCGTGAAGCTCTGGACGGTGCTGGGCGGCACGGTCGCGCTCTGCACGGCCCTTGCCGACGGGCGCCGCCAGATCGTTTGCCTCGCCACCCAGGGCGACCGCTTCTGCCCGCCCGATGAAGACGAGAGCCTGGATTTCTGGATAGAGGCGCTGGCGCCCAGCCATCTCTGCGAGCTCGATCTCTCCGGTCACGCCGGCACCATCGCCGGCAATGCCAGCCTGAGCGCGGCGCTGTTCCGCGCGGCGCGCGACCAGGCGCGCTGCATCTATGCCCATCTCGTGACCCTCGGTCGGCTCGATGGCATGGAGCGGGTCTGCCTCTTTCTCGCCGACATGGCCTGGCGCGTTGGTGAGCACACGGCCCAGGGCTGGCGCGTCCGCCTGCCTTTGGCCCGCGAAGACATCGCGGACTACCTGGGCCTCAATGCCGAGACCGTCAGCCGCATCTTCAGCCGCGTGAAAAAGGCCCGCCTGGCCGATTTCCACTCGCCCACGGAATACGTCGTCCGCGATCTCGCCGGGCTGCAGAACCGCGCGCCGATCCTGGCACCCCACAGCGCCGAAAAGAGCGCCGCACAAAATGCGTCCGAGGCGGCGCTTCAGCCGATGGAGGTTCACCGCTAATGCCCGACATCGTCGTCGAGTTCGGCCACTTTGCCCTCTGTCTCGCCCTCGCTGTCGCGGTGCTTCAGTGCGTTGTGCCCTTGGCGGGCCTGCGCAACGACTCGCTGAGCGCTCTGCGCTTTGCCGATGCCGGTGCCCTGGTCCAGTTTCTCGCGACCGCCGTGGCCATGGCGGCCCTCACCTATGCCTACGTGGTCTCGGACTTTTCCGTCGCCACGGTGGCGATGAACTCTCACTCCGCCAAGCCGATGCTCTATAAGGTGACCGGCGTCTGGGCCAACCACGAAGGCTCTATGCTGCTCTGGGTGCTGATGCTGGCGCTGTTCGGTGCGCTGATCTCGGTCTTCGGGCGTTCGGTGCCGACGCCCATGCGGGCCACCGTGCTGGCGGTGCAGGCGGCCGTCGGCGTGGGCTTCCTCGCCTACATCCTCTTCACCTCCAATCCCTTCGAGCGCCTGGCGCTGCCGCCGCTGGACGGGCAGGGCATGAACCCGCTGCTGCAGGATCCGGGCGTCGCCTTTCACCCGCCGATGCTCTACCTCGGCTACGTCGGCTTCTCGACCGCCTTTTCCTTCGCCGTCGCCGCGCTGATCCGCGGGCGTGTCGATCCGGCCTGGGCACGCTGGATGCGGCCCTGGGTGCTGATCGCCTGGGCGGGGCTCACCCTCGGCATCGCCCTGGGAAGCTGGTGGGCCTACTACGAGCTCGGCTGGGGCGGCTTCTGGTTCTGGGACCCGGTGGAGAATGCCAGCTTCATGCCCTGGCTGCTGGCCACTGCGCTGCTGCACTCGGCCATCGTCGTCGAGAAGCGCGAAGCGCTGCAGAAGTGGACCATTCTGCTGGCCATCCTCACCTTCGCCCTCAGCCTGATCGGGACCTTCCTGGTCCGTTCCGGCATTCTCTCGTCCGTCCACTCCTTCGCCACCGATCCGGAGCGCGGCGTCTTCATCCTGGGGCTGCTGGCCCTCTTCATCGGCGGCGCCTTGGCGCTCTTCGCCTGGCGGGCACCGATGCTGAAAGACGGCGGCTACTTCGCGCCGGTGTCCCGCGAAGGCGCGCTGCTGCTGAACAACGTGCTGCTGGCCGCCGCGACGGGCGTGGTCTTCATCGGCACCCTCTATCCGCTGTTCCTGGAGCTGATGACCGGCGAAAAGATCACCGTCGGCGCGCCTTACTTCAACCAGACCTTCCTGCCGATCTTCGGGGTCACCGCGGCGGTTGCGGCTGTGGGGCCGTTCCTGAGCTGGAAGCGCGCCGACCTGAAGGGAGTGCTGCAGCGTCTTCGTTTTGCTCTTGTGGCGGCGCTTGTCATGGCCGTGGCGCTGGCGATGGCCGGCTGGCGCGAACCGTTGGGCCTGCTGGGCCTCGCGCTGGCGGCGTGGCTGGCCAGCGCCACCGTGGCTGACCTCCTGGTCCGCATCGGCCTGCCCAAGGTGAGCCCCGGCGTCGCGCTGCGGCGTCTGGTCGGTCTTCCCACCTCGGCCTGGGGTCTGGTACTGGGGCACCTGGGCGTCGCTGTCGCCGTTGCCGGGGTTGCCGCCATCTCCGTCTGGCAGAGCGAGTCGATCCAAGTGCAGCAGCCCGGCGACCTGCAGCAGGTCGCCGGCTACGAGTTCAGCCTGCTGGATGTCGGTGCCGGGCGTGGGCCCAACTATCAAACGTCCATCGCGACGGTGAAGGTGACCCGCGACGGGGAGACCGTGGCGCTGCTGTTTCCGGAGCGGCGCTGGTATCCGGTCGAGCGGCAGCCGACCACCGAGGCCGGCATCGTGACCCTTTGGCACGGCGATCTCTACGCCGTGCTGGGCGATCCGGACGGCGCCGGGGGCTGGGTGACGCGCTACTACTACAACCCCGGTGTCGCCTGGATGTGGGCGGGCGCCCTGCTGATGGCTCTGGGGGCGCTGGTCTCGGTCAGCGACCGCCGCCTGCGGGTCGGCGTGCCGCGCCGTGCCCTGCGCCCGGCCGTGACCGCGGTTCTCGCGCTTATGCTGGTGGCGAGTGCCGCGCCTGCGGTGGCCATCGAGCCCGGCGAAATGTTCGACGATCCCGCCAAGGAGGCGCGCGCCCAGAGCATCGGCAAGCAACTGCGCTGTCTGGTTTGCCAGAACCAGTCGATCTTCGACTCCAACGCCGGGCTTGCCGGCGACCTGCGCGCCGTGGTGCGCGAGCGCATCCGGGCCGGCGACGACGATCAGGCCGTGTTGGATTACGTCGTGGCACGTTATGGCGACTACGTCCTGCTGCGCCCGCCATTCAAGACCCATACGCTGGTGCTCTGGGGCGCGCCCTTGGTGCTGCTCCTGCTGGCGGTCTTGGCGGCGCGGTCCTACACCCGGCGGCGCCGGCGGCCCGACGGCCTCACAGCGGAGGAACGGACTGCAGCCCGCAAGCTGTTGCAGGGAGATGCGTCATGACGCTCTGGATTGCCATTGCCATCGCCGTTGCTTTGACGGCTCTCTGGTTGACGCGGCCCTTCCTCCATCGCGCCCAGTCGGAGTCCAACGAGGCGGAGCACGCCATTTCGATCTATCGCGATCAGCGCGAGGAGGTGCAGCGCGACGCCGAGAGCGGCCTGATCACGGCGGCGGAGCGCGATGCCGCCGAACAGGAGATCGAGAGTCGTGCGCTTCGCGCCGCGCGTCTCTTGGACACCGGAATTTCCGTCACCCGGCGCGCGCCGCTCACGGCAGCCGGGCTGGGCCTGCTGGCCTGCGCCGGCGCTGTCGGTCTCTATGCCTCTATGGGCGCACCGGATGCCGTCGACCAGCCCTTGGCGGAGCGCCGGACGGCAATCCTGGAACGGCAGGCAGCCTCGGGCGACCTGGAAAGCCAGGCCATGCTGATGATCGAGCGCGGCGAAACCGAGCCCGAGAGCTTTGAGAAGTGGTGGACCCTGGCGCGCTCCCACGCGGCGGTCGGCGACTATGCCTCCGCCGCCGATGCTTATCGCCGCGCAGCGGAGCTGTCGGACGACGATCCCGCCGTGCTCTCCGCCTATGCCGAGGCGCTGACGCTGGCCAACGGCAACAAGGTCCCGCTGGCGGCCAAGCTGATCTTCTCCCAGGCGGTGCAGAGCGGTAACGATCCGCGTGCCCGCTATTACCTGGCCTTGGCCAAGGCTCAATCCCAGGATTTCGAAGGGGCGCTCGCCGACTGGGTGCAGCTGCTCGGCGAGTCTCAGGCCGGAGCACCCTGGGTGCCGCTGGTGCGCCGCGACATCGTCAATATGACGCGCTTCCTCAAGCGCGACCTGGCAGCGGTGTTGCCGGACGCCACCGAGGCGGAGCTGGCCCGGGCTGCGCTACCGGTGCAGCAGCCGGTGCAGACGGCATCCGCAAGCGATCCGGCCCAGGAGAGCGCGCGGCTGGCGGCTGCCCTGGAGGCCGACCCGAAGGACTGGCAGGGCTGGATCCGTCTGGCCCGCCTGCGGGCCGGGGCCGGATCGGCTGAGGAGGCCGGGGCGGCATTGACGGCAGCCCGGGAGCACTTTGCCGGCGCGCCTTTCGTGCTGGGGAAAATCGACGAGGTCGCCGCAGAACTCGGCCTTGCCCAGCGGCAGGTCGCGCGCGGCCCCAGCGACGAGGACGTCGCCGCGGCGGCCAGCCTGAGCGAGGAAGAGCGTGATCAGATGGTGCGTGGCATGGTGGATGGCCTGGCGGCGCGGCTGGAAGGCCGGCCCGATGACCTGGAGGGCTGGCTGATGCTCATCCGCTCCTACGCTGTGCTGCAGGAGGCCGAGGCCGCCCAGCAGGCGGTACGCGATGCCAGCCGGGCGTTTGAAGCCGATGCCGCCAAGCGCCGGCAGATCGCCCAGACCGCCGACAGCCTGGGGATCCCGCCAGTCCAGTAAGCGGCCGTAGGCCAAGGCCGGAAGGCCGGACGGCAAGAGCTTTCCCACGGGTGAGGGTTCCGGAGGAAAAGCTGAGACTCTCAGGTAGGGTGGCGGCTAAGCTGGCGTCAGCCAGACCCCCCAAGGGTCCGTAACCCCAAAGTCTGCCGCCAGGAGAGAGCAATGTCCGGCCTGCTGAAGAACGTCGATCCCGACGGACTTCTCGAATACTCCGTGGTCTTCACCGACCGTGCCCTCAACCACATGTCCCAGTCCTTCCAGGGCGTGATGCGCGACATCTCCGACACCCTGAAGCGGGTCTACAAGGCCGAGGCGGTGGCGGTGGTGCCCGGCGGCGGCACCTATGCCATGGAGGCGGTGGCCCGCCAGTTCGCCGGCGGCAAGAAGTGCCTGGTCATTCGCAACGGCTGGTTTAGCTACCGTTGGACTCAGATTTTCGAAGCCGGTGACATCCCCGATGAGGCCATCGTGCTGAAGGCCCGCCAGACGGCACCCGGTCATCAGGCGCCCTTCGCCCCGGTGCCTATCGAGGAGGCGGTGGCGGTTATCGAGGCGGAAAGGCCCGATGTGGTCTTCGCACCGCATGTGGAGACCTCTGCCGGCATGATCCTGCCGGAGGGCTATATGAAGGCCCTGGCGGAGGCGGTGCACGGCGTTGGCGGGCTCTTCGTTCTGGACTGCATTGCTTCGGGCACGATCTGGGTCGACATGGCCGCGACCGGTGTCGATGTCCTGATCTCGGCGCCGCAGAAGGGCTGGAGCGCCTCGCCCTGCAGCGGCCTGGTCATGATGAGCAAGGCGGCGCGGGAGCGCATCGAGGGGACGACCAGCTCCAGCTTCGCCTGCGACCTGAAAAAGTGGCTGGAGATCATGGAAGCCTACGAGAAGGGCGGCCATGCCTACCACGCCACCATGCCCACTGATGCGCTTGCCGGTTTCCGCGACGCCATGCGGGAGACCGAACTGACCGGCTTCGACGCTGCATGTGAGGCCCAGCAGGAGCTGGGCACGCGCGTGCGCAAGCTGCTGGCCGACGCCGGCTTCAGGAGCGTGGCTGCGGAAGGCTTCGGCGCCCCCGGCGTCGTGGTCTGCTATACCGACGATGCGGACATCAAGAGCGGCAAGAAATTCGCGGCTCAGGGCCTGCAGATCGCCGCCGGCGTGCCCCTGATGTGCGACGAGCCGGCGGACTTCCAGACCTTCCGCATCGGCCTCTTCGGTCTCGACAAGCTGGCCGATGTCGGGCGCACGGTCGCCAACCTGAAAACGGCCCTCGACAAAGTGGTGGGGACCGCAAATCTGCGGTGATGGTCTGTGCCCGTGACCGCCATTGCCTGCTTGGCCTGGGGCTCGCTGTTCTGGTCGCCGCGCAGTCTGCCGATGCAATCGCCGTGGCATGAAGACGGCCCGCTGATCCCGGTTGAGTTCGCCCGCAAGTCCAAGCGCAACTACATCTCTCTGGTCATTGAGCCGGCCGCTCGGCCCGTGCCGACTCTTTGGTGCTTCATGGCGGTGCAGTCCATGGAGGCGGCGTGCGAAGCTCTTGGGGAGAGAGAGGGGACCAGCGACCCCGCACACGTCGGCCGTTGGGTCGCTGGCCAGGAGGAGCCGGACCTGATCGCCGGCCTCGCGGGCTGGGCAGACGCCCGGTCCCTGGACGGTGTCGTCTGGACGGCCCTGCCGCCGAAGTTCGACAGCGCCCGGACCCCCGCGGCAGATGAGGTCCTGGCCTTTCTCGCCGGCCTCGAGGGAGCCGAGCGGGCGTTCGCCGAGCGCTATGTGCGCAGGACGCATCCGCAAATCAGAACCCCTTACCGCGCGCGCATCGAAGACGCGCTCGGCTGGCATCCCGAGGACTCCTAGGCCGGCACACGGTCAAAGGCGGGTATAGTGCCGGGCAGTGCCGGGCAGTGACGGCGGACGGGGTCGAGCAATCCTGTTCCGGATCGCCTTTAGGTTCGTTGAGGCGGGTTTTCCCCTGTGACATTCTTGTGCTGTCGGGCCGTAGCCTTTGGGCAAGGTCCGGTAGGCAAGGAAATGAAGGGGGGCCGCATTTCATTGCTGAACCGGGGTCATTTTCGCGCGGGTCCGGGATCCGTGCTGCGGCGCTGTGCGCCTGGCTTTGCAGGGCTGCTTCTGCTGGCGGCCTGTGCCGCGCCGTACTTTCCGGCGCCCCAGCCCTCTGCGGGGTTCACCAACTTCGAAACCGAGCCGCTGCGGCCGATCGCTCTGTCCGGCGACGGTAGTCATCTCTATGCGCTCAACACCCCCGATGACCGGTTGGAGGTCTTCGCGGCCAGTCCCGGCGGCCTGAAGCCGGTGGGCGAGGCGCGCCTGGGTCTGCGCCCGATCGCACTGACGCTGCGCAACGCGCGCGAGCTCTGGGTGACGAATCATCTTTCCGACAGTGTCTCCGTCGTCGATGTCAGCGACCCGGCGGCGCCCCGGGTTATCCGCAGCCTGGATGTCGGCGACGAACCCCGCGGCATCGTGGCGGCGGGACCCGAGCGGCGCTGGGTGGTCGTCGCCGCGGCGAAGCGGGGCGACAGTCTGCGGCCGGGAACCGGCCGCGCCCATCTCTGGGTCTTTGACGCGGAAGCGCCCGAACGTGCGCCGCAGGTGCTGACCCTGTTCGGTGCGAAGCCCCGCGCCCTCGCGGTCTCGCCGGACGGCCTTTCGGTCTACGCTGGCATCTTCCATTCCGGCAACAGGACCGCCAGTGTCGGCGGCATCGAGGCTGCCTCCATCGGCCGGGCCCCCCTCTACAGCTTCGACAATCCGCCGCCGCCCGAGGGCCCGCCGAAGGCCGGCGCCATTGTGCGCCAGGTGAACGATACCTGGCTGGACGCAGAGGGGCGCGACTGGTCGCGTCTGGTGCCCTTTGATCTGCCCGATTACGACGTCTTCCGCATCGACCTCTCCGGCGACCGGCCGAGGGTTGCCGAGGCCATCAGCGGTGTCGGCACCGTGCTCTTCGACATCGCCGTGCGCCCGCGCGACGGCGAAGGGGGTGACGCAGCACGCCAGGAGGTCTGGGTCTCCAACAGCGAGGCGGCCAACCTGACGGTCCATGAGCCGCGTCTCCGGGGCCGCTTCGCCGAGAACCGCATCACCCGCCTGCGGCGCGGCGCCGAAGGCTGGGAGGTCCTGCCGCAGGATCTGAACCCCCGCGTCGACCCAGCGCACACGCCGGCGCCTTCCGCGCTGCGGGCCCGCAGCCTTGCCCAGCCGCTGCAGATCGTCTTCGAACCATCGGGGGAGAAGGCCTACGTGGCAGCCTTCGGGTCGCGCAAGGTCGCCGTGCTCTCGCCCGACGCCGAGGTGCTGGACCGCATCGACGTCGGCTTCGGTCCGGCCGGGCTGGCCTACGACGCAGCAAGGCAGAGGCTTTACGTCTTCAACCGACTGGATACCTCGATCTCCGTCGTCGACACGCAGGGCGGCAAGGTCGTCGCCACTGTTCCATTGAAGCACGACCCGACGCCTGCAGTGATCAAGGCCGGGCGCCCGCTGCTCTACGACGCTGCGGCGACCTCCGGCCAGGGCACTCTGTCCTGCGCCTCCTGCCATGTCTTCGCCGACTTCGACGGACTTGCCTGGGATCTCGGCAATCCCGAGGGCGAACTGGTGGCTATGCCGGAGGTGCTGGAGCACGGCCTCTTCGTTCCGCAGCAGGAGTTCCATCCCCTGAAAGGTCCCATGACGACCCAGAGCCTGCGCGGCATCGCCGACACCGGGCCGCTGCATTGGCGCGGCGACCGCTTCGGGCGCGACAGCGATCAGCCGGGCAGCAATTTGGCGAGCTTCATGGACTTCGATCGGGCCTTTGTCGACCTGATGGGGATGAAGCAGGCGCCCGGCAAGGCCGAGATGGAAGCCTTTGCCCGCTTCGTTCACACGATCCGCTATCCACCCAACCCAAATGAGGCGCCGGACCGCAGCTACAATTCGCGGCAGCAAGCGGGCTTTCGCATTTTCAATGACGGTATCGACATCGACCGCGGTCTCCTGAGTTGCCGCGACTGCCACGCGGCGCCGCTGGGCACCAACGGCCTGATCAACTTCGAAGGGATCGATGCCGGGATCGACATGAAGACGGCGCACCTGCGCAACGTCTATCAGAAGGTCGGGCGCTTCAACCGGCCCGGCCCCCAGGTCTCCGGCTTCGGCCTTGTGCACGATGGCAGCATCGACACCATCATCAACTTCCTGAAGCTGGACGTCTTTCACATTCCCGGCAAGACGGAGGAGGAGCGCGACAGTCTGCGCGCCGACTTGAACGCCTTCGTCATGGCCTTCAACACCGGCATAGCGCCGGCGGTCGGCCTGCAGACCACGGTCAGCGGGACGGCGGATGACGGGCAGAGGGCGCGGATCGACCTGATGGCCGAGCGGGCCGCCGCCGGAGACTGCGATCTGATCGCCTGGGCGCGCGCGGCGGGGCGCGAGAGGGGATGGCTCTGGGGTGCGGAGGGTTTTCTGCCGGACCGCGCGGGCGAGGCACCTTGGCGGCGGGACGACTTGCTGGCGCATGCGGCCGGAGCGCCGGTGACCTTCGCCTGCGTGCCCCCGGGCGACGGCTGGCGCAGCGCGTTGGACCGGGATCTCGACGGACGGCTTGATGGCGATGAGCCCGGCCTAAGGACCTCCCTGCAATGACACGCTCAAGGAGGAACCCCCCGCGTATTGCCCGGCCACGCTGCGCCCTTGCGCTTCTGCTGCCGCTCCTCGTTCTGCTCGGGGCCTGTGCCACGCTGCCGGATACCCTGCCCGCGAGCGGCGTTTTGGGAGGGCAGCAGTTCTCCGTCGGCGTCGACTCCGAGGAAGCGGCCTATCTGATGGAGCACTATCTGGCCGGTGCCCGCCTGCGCCCCGAGTTCGACCGGCGTATCGATGCTCTCTACGCCGGGCGCGGCGGGAAGGGGCTGCCGGACCGGGATGCCCTGAACCGCATCGCCGATGCCTTCTCCGTCGACTTCGCGGCCATTTATTTTGCGGACCTGATCAACCGGGTGCCGGCAAATCAACTGCTGCGCCGATCCTACGAGGTGCATCTGGCGCGGGCCCTGAAGGGCTATGCCGTTGAGGAGGGACGGACGCTGCTGCCCCAGGCCGCGGACTATCAACTCGTGTTCGTTCCGGCCTATCACTACGAGAGTCACAAGAACACCGGCGCGGATCTGTCTGACCCGCGTCTTGCGCTCAGCAGTGCCGGGCTGTCGCCGCAACTGGTCAGGACCGACGAGATCGGCTCCATCGACACCAACGCGCTGGTCGTTGCCGACTACCTGCGCCGCAACACCTCCCCCGACAGCAAGGTGATCGTGGTCAGCGCCAGCAAGTCGAGCCCGGAGGTGGCGCTGGCGCTCTCCGCGCTCGAACCGGAGTATGCCGGGCGCATCAAGGCCTGGATCAACATCGTCGGGACCCTGCAGGGATCGCCGCTGGCGGACGAGGTCCTGGGCGATGGCCCGCTCTCCAAGTATCGCGCCTTCGTTGACGATCCCGGCATGCATTCCATGCTGACGAAGCGGCGCCGTGCGGCATTCAAGCGGATCCGGACGGATGAGGATCTGCTGATCGTCAACTACATCGGTATCCCGGTGACCGGCACCATCTCCGACGCGGTGCGCGATACATACATCATCCTGAGGCCCTATGGGCCGAACGACGGCCTTAATCTGCTGGCCGATCTGATCGCGCCTGAAAGCGTGACGCTCGCCGACTTCGGACGCGACCACTACATGGTGGACGAGACCCTGCGTCAACGCACCATCGCTCTCGTCAACACCACGATCCAATGGCTGGAAAGCTGCAAGCATCGGCGTGGAGGCGGCTGGCCCACGCTGGCCAGTGTGACGGATTGCAGCCTGGCGGAGCGATAGACATGGACTAGCCGGACGCGTCGGGGGAGGGGCGCATGGGAGATGATCTTGAAAGGAAAGCGGTAAGGCAGACACGTGCAGGAGACCGGCAGCTGCGGCTGCTGGTGTCGCTGATCATGATGCTTGCGGCGGGCGCCTGTGTCGCCAGACCGGCGATGGTCGAGGTCGTCGCCTTCGAGAGTCGAAGCTACGGCTTCGTCGATCAACTGCTGGCAGGGAAGCCCGGTGAACCACAGCAGGCCGAGGCGGTACTGGTCCTGCCGGAGGACGGGAACTTCAAAGCGCCTTATCCGGCCTTGGTCCTGCTTCATACCTCCAACGGCCAGGGCTCGCAGGACTGGCTCTATGCGCAGCGCCTGCGGGAAGAAGGGGTGGCGGTTCTGGCCATCGACAGCTTCTCGCCGCGCGACGTCGATCACACGGTGCGTGACCAGACCCTGGTGAGCACCGCGTCGATGCTCGCCGACGCCTATGCCGGGCTTCGATTCCTGCTGCGCGATCCCCGTATCGACCCGCGGCTTGTCGGCGTTATAGGCTTCTCGAAAGGCGGTATCGCCGCGCTCTATGCGGGCTATGAGTCGATCCGAGAAAAACTGGCCATGGCGGAGGCGCGCTTCGCCTTGCACATCGCCTACTATCCCTGGTGCGGCCTGCGGCTGCGCCGGCCCGTCACGACCGGCGCGCCGATCCTCATTCAGTCCGGTGCGCTGGACGACCTGGTGCCGCCGGAGCGTTGCGCCGAGTTGGCGGCCGCGACACGCGGGCCGGAGGGACCGAGCAACATGACTCTCGTGGTCCACCCGGGGGCGCGGCACGCTTTCGATCATCCTCTTCTGGAGCTGTTCGGCAAGGTGGACATCACCGCGCCCTCGCCAGCCTTCTGCGAGTTGGAGCAACAGGAAGACGGGGGCTTTGTGGAAACCCGCAGCGGGCGGGAGATCGATGCGGTAAACCTTGCTGCTGTGCTGGCCGGTTGCAGCCGCAGCGGACACGCAGGCGGCAACGAGGCGGCGGCGGAGCAGGCCTACCGCAACACGCTTGCCTTTCTGGGAGCCGCTGGCTTCCTGAAGCGCCGCTGACGGCGCGCCGCAGTCCGCAGCATAGAGCGGATCATGTTTAGACGGAAACACCTTGGTGTTTGCGTATTAACATGTGAATTCGCTCTGCAGCTAAGAGTTAGAGCAGCTTCACCGGTTTGGATGGATCGCTTTTGCGAATCCATCCAAACCGGACCTGCTCTAGGCCAGGGAAATTCCGTAGGCGGTCTCTTCGGTGTGGCAGAGTGAGATCCGCCACTCCACCGGGTTGCCGTCCAGGGCGAGCGCCACGCGATCCACCTCCAGCAAGGGCGTGCCGGGCTCCAGACCCAGGTGTCGCTGGGCATCCGGCGTCGCCGTGACGGCGCGCAGGCGTTCAACGGCCTTGGTGACCGTCACGTTGTAGTGGTGCGCGAAGAGGGTATAGAGGGTGTTCGGCAGGTCCCGCCGCTCGGCAAGGTCAGGGAACAGCCGCCGGGGCAGGACAATCCGCTCCAGGATCGCGGCCTTCCCGTCGATTGTTCGGACGCGGGTGATGCGGAAGACGGCTTCCTCACCACGAAGCTGGAGCCGCTGAGCCTCGTCCTTGCGTGCAGCGCCCAGGCTGCGGCGCAGGACGCGGCTCTCCGGCACCACAGGTTCGCCGTCGCGCCCGATCATCTTGAAGAAATGAAAGAGCGCGTGCTCCTGGTCGTGTTCGGCGACGAAGGTGCCGCGCCCCTGGCGCCGCACCAAGAGGCTGCCGGCCGTCATCTCGTCCAGGGCCTTGCGGACCGTGCCCTGGCTGACGTTCAGCTCCGCCGCCAGCTGGAACTCGCTGGGCAGGAGGTCGCCCGGACGCCAGTAGCCACCGACGAGACGCTCCATGAGCAGGTCCTTGACCTGCTGATAGAGCGGACGGAGGCCGGGAAGTGGCTGTGATTGCTCGGCCAAATCGAAGTCCCTAATTCTGAAGGCCCAAATCTGAGGGGGCCGGGCGGGCGCGAAGCCTGCCTGCACTGCAGGCCGGCCTACACGCCGCTTTGATCTGCAAAAGAAATTCCTTGTCTTATATAAGACATAACATATAAATTTAAAACGCTGAACAAACAAGCGCCCGGGCCTTGCTTAAACGGCCCGCCGGACCGCTTCATTTGTCATGCTTCAAGACGAACAAGTAAGGGAGATCATCCGAAAATGTCGGCGCCAGACTTTATTGTGCACGATGCCGAGGACACGGTCGGAGTCATCGTGAAAGAGGGCATCGCCGCGAACACCACACTTTCCGGCTGGGTGATGGCCGACGACTCGCGCGTCGAGATCGCCTGCATTGATCCGATCCCGCTCGGCCACAAGATTGCGCTTGGGGACATTGCAGAGGGCGATACCATCCTGAAGTACGGCAACGATATCGGTAAGGCCGTCGCAGCCATCGCCAAGGGCGGGCACGTCCATACCCAGAACGTCAAGACGAAGAGGTGGTGAGATGACCGCACAGAAGATTCACGGCTATCGCCGGGAGAACGGCCGCGTTGGCGTTCGCAACCATGTTGTCATCCTGCCGCTCGACGACCTCTCCAATGCCGCCTGCGAGAAGGTGGCGAACAACATCGATGGCTGCTTGGCTTTGCCGCACCACTATGGCCGGCTGCAGTTCGGCGAGGATTTGGAGTTGCACTTCCGCACCCTGATCGGCACCGGGAGCAACCCCAACGTCGCCGCGGTGATTGTGATCGGGATCGAGCCGGGCTGGACCGGACGCGTGGTCGAGGGGATCGCCAAGACCGGCAAGCGGGTCGAGGGCTTTGCCATCGAAGGCCACGGCGAGATCAAGGTTGTGGCTGATGCTTCGCGCAAGGCCAAGGAGTTTTCCCAGTGGGCCAGCGAGTTGCAGCGCGAACCCTGCGATCTGAAAGAGCTCTGGGTCTCGACCAAGTGCGGCGAGTCAGACACCACTTCGGGCCTTGCCTCCAATCCGACCGTGGGGAATTTCATCGACAAGTTCGATGAGATCGGCGCCACCACCTGTTTCGGCGAGACTTCGGAACTGACGGGGGCCGAGCAGGTCTGTGCGACCCGCGCCGCGACGCCGGAGGTCGCACAGAAGTTCCTCGACACTTGGCAGGCCTACATGGACGAGGTCATCGAGCCGCATAAGACGAGCGACCTCTCCGACAGCCAGCCGACGAAGGGCAACATCGCCGGGGGCCTGACCACCATTGAAGAGAAGGCCTTCGGCAACCTGCAGAAGATCGGCAGGAAAACCAAGTTCGTCGACGTGCTGCAGCCCGCCGAGCAGCCTGCCAAGGGGCCGGGGCTCTACTTCATGGACACCAGCTCAGCGGCCGCGGAATGCGTGACCCTGCAGGCGGCAGCGGGCTTTGTCGTTCACCTCTTTCCGACCGGCCAGGGCAACATCATCGGCAACCCCATCGAGCCGGTGATCAAACTGACGGCGAACCCGAAGACCGCCCGCGAAATGGGCGAGCACGTCGATCTCGACGTCTCCGGCATTCTGCGCGGTGAGATGAACATGGACGAGGCCGGCGATGCACTGATCGACATCACGGTTCGGACCTGCAACGGGCGCCTGACGGCGGCGGAAGCGCTGAAGCACCGTGAGTTCGTCATGACCAAGCTCTACCGCAGTGCCTGACGGCGCGGCGGTGGAGCGGCTGACGCTGGCCGAGGCGCGCGACCTGGTGGTCGGCGCCTTGGTGGCGTCCGGCACGGCGGAGGACAATGCTGCTTCTGTCGCTGCCGCGCTGGTGGCTGCGGAGGCCGATGGACAGAAGGGACACGGTCTCTCACGTGTGGCTTCCTATGCGGCTCAGGCCCGCAGCGGCAAGGTTCGCGGCAAGGCATCGCCTCAGATGGAGCGGCTCTCTCCCTCTGCGGTCCGCATCGATGCCGGCGCCGGGTTTGCGTTCCCGGCCATGGACCTTGCCTGCAAGGCGTTGATTCCCATGGCGCGCGGTCAGGTGGTGGCCCTGGCGGCGATTCACAACTCCCACCATTTCGGGCAGGGCGGCTACCACGTCGAACGGTTGGCAGAGGAAGGGCTGGTCGGACTGCTGCTCGGCAACTCGCCGCAGGCCATCGCCCCCTGGGGCGGCAACCGGGGACTTTTTGGAACCAATCCCATCGCCATGGCCGCCCCGCGCCGCAGCGGCGCACCGCTGGTGATCGACCTGTCCCTCGCGAAGGTGGCCCGTGGCAAAGTCATGGCCGCTGCCAAAGCGGGTGAGGAGATCCCCGAGGGCTGGGCCTTGGATGGCGATGGCAATCCGACCCGCGATCCGCAGGCCGCCTTAAGCGGCACCATGGTGCCCATGGGCGAGGCGAAGGGTGCGGCGCTGGCGATGATGGTGGAGGTGCTTTCCGCCACACTGGTCGGTGCCAACCACGGCTTCGAAGCTTCCTCCTTCTTCACCGCAGACGGCCCGGCGCCGGCCGTCGGCCAGTTGCTGATCGCGATCGATCCCGTTCCGCTTTCCGGCGGTGGCTTCACGGATCGGCTGGAAGTCCTGATTGAAGCGCTGGAGGATCAGCCCGGTACGCGTCTGCCGGGAACGCGTCGCTTGGTCGCCCGTGCTGCCGCGGCCAGCGATGGCCTGTCCGTGTCTTCTTCAATACTGACGGAAATCAAGGCTCTATAGAGTTAACGAGAAAGCTGGCTCTTCGGATCACCGGCGACCCGGATGCGTCATCACCTGGTGTAATCGATTTGTTGATTGGTGCCCGGTGCGCCGTGCTATCCTATGAGTTGTTAGTTGGGTCAGCCGGGGGTGCGGGGCAGAGCATGGACCAAGTCGGACCGCAGAGGTGGCGGCGCGCCGATTTGCAGCCGTTAATGTCGTATGCGGGGAGCGATGCTCGGGCGTGGCCGCGTGCCGGTTTGGCTCCCTCTCGTCGAGACCGATGCCAGCGGCCGTGACGCTCCGCCGTTGGACCCTCCGCGCGGCCTTCTGGGTGGGGCTTGCGGCCGTGGTCCTCTTGCGGTTCGCCGACCCGAGTCCCTTTCCGACGCTCCGCTACGCGTTCTTCGATGTCGCCCAATCCGTCTTCGCCGGCGCTGCCGAACCGCAGCGCCTGCCGCTTGCGGTCGTGGACATCGATGAGCGCAGTCTGGCACAGCAAGGGCAGTGGCCCTGGCCGCGCGACATTGTGGCGGACCTGGTCGGCCGCATTGCCGCCAGCAAGCCTTTGGTCCTGGGGATCGATATCATCTTCGCCGAGCCTGACCGGCTTTCGCCGGAAAGCCTGCTGAAGCGCTTCCCCTTGGATGCGCCCTTGCGGGAGAGCCTTTCAGCTCTGCCGTCGAATGACGCCATTCTGGCCGCCAAGCTGAGCATGCTACCGACAGTGCTGGCGGTTGCGGCCATCGATGACGGCGAAGCGCCCGGTGGGCAGACCGTTATGCAGGCCCCGATCAAGTTGCGTCTCGGACAGCAGAGCGTTTCCGAGCTGCGGCGCTACCCCGGTCTGCTGCGCAATCTTCCGGTCCTGGAGGAAGCCAGCAGCGGTGTCGGGGTAGCCAGCCTTGAGCTTTCGGGCGACGGCGTGGTCCGAAAGATGCCGGCGGTCATGCTGGTCGGCGATGCCGTGCTGCCGAGCTTTGCCTTGGAGGTGTTGCGCATTGCCCGCGGTGGCGAGGCCGTCTCGGTGGAAATCAACGGACCGGGTGTTGCTGCGGTCTCATTAGCCGATACGGAGATCCCCACGACCTACTCGGGCCATGTCTGGCTTCGCGACAGACCGGCCGACAGCCTGCTGCGCGTGTCGGCGGCAGACCTTATGTCGGACGCCGTACCGTTGGCGAACCTTCAGGGCCATATTGTTCTGCTTGGCTCGACTGGCGTCGGACTTGGGCGAGAGTTCGTCACCCCCAGCGGGAGCCTGCGCTCCGACGTGGATGTGCAAGCTCTTTTCCTCGAGAACCTGTTGACGGAAAGCTTTCTCGTCAGACCTCAGGCGGCCGCCCTTTGGGAGGCATTGTTGGCTCTTGCCGTGTTGTCTCTGGTCGTTCTGGCTGTGCCGCGGCTGCCGGGCTACACCAGTCTGCCTGCCATGCTCGGGCTGTTGGGTCTGCTCTTCGCCGGCAGCCTGTTTGCGATGCAGAGCAACGGCCTGCTCTTCGATCCCACCTACACGGCGGTTGTCGGATCCATCGCCTATCTCGTCGTTCTCGGGCGCGGCCTTGCAGAGGCACAGCAGCAGCGCAGGCGCAGCGCAGAGGAGCGCGAGATGGCGCTTATCCTGGCCGAGGCCGGCAACCGGTCCAAGACCAGTTTTCTTGCCAACATGAGCCACGAGTTGCGGACGCCGCTCAACGCCATCCTGGGGTTCTCTGAGATGATGAAGCGCGAGATCCTCGGCCCGATCTCGCCGCCGAAGTACCGCGACTATGTTGAGGACATCCACCACATGGGCAGCCACCTGCTGTCGCTGGTCAATGACATCCTGGAGATGTCCAAGGTCGAGGCGGGTGAAAGCCATCTCTCGGAATCGGAGTTTCCCCTCCAGGACGTTCTGGCGGACTGCGTGCGGACCGTCCAGTCGGCCTATCGCGACAGCGGGATCGCCGTTTCCTTCGACAGGGAAACCGTCCCGCGCAGGCTTTGGGCGGACAAGCGGATGTTCACGCAGATGGTTCTCAATCTTGTCTCCAACGCGGTCAAGTACACGCCGAAAGGCGGTGAGGTCCGGCTCACCGGAAGCGTCGATGAGAGAGGGGACTTTCGCCTCTCGATCTCCGACACAGGGATCGGTATGTCGGACAAGGAGGTCTCCGAGGCCTTCGTTCCCTTTCGGCGTATCGACCACGCCCTCGCTTCGAATTTGGAGGGGATTGGCCTTGGCCTGCCCTTGACCAAGGCAATGATCGAAATGCACGGCGGCAGGCTGGAACTGACCAGCATTACCGACCGCGGAACAACGGCGATTCTGGTGTTCCCAGCATCGCGCCTGCGCAATCTAACGGATCGAAAGGGCGAGGAGGCCACACGCTTTGAAGAATCCGCATAGAGCCAAGTCTGCAATCGCGGGCCTGAGTCTGGGCTTGGGCCTAGCCGTCGCCGCTTTGACGGGCTGGGTTACGCCCGCCGCGGCACAGCAGCAGGAGGTCGCTTTGGTGAAGGTGGTGGACGGAGAAGCCTTTGCGCAGCGCGCCGAGCAGCGTGCTCAGCTCGGCGTCGGCGAGGCGATCTATGCCATGGATGTGATTGAGACCGCCCAGGGCTCCGTTGGCCTGACCTTCAAGGACGGCACGCGCATTTCCATCGGCCCGAACTCCCGGGTCCAGTTCACGGAGTTCGTCTTCGTCCCGGCCGAAGGACGGCTTTCCTTCATCGTCGAGCTTTTCCGCGGCACGATGCAGTACATATCCGGGGTGATCGCAAAGCTGTCGCCCGATGCCGTGAAAGTGAAGACACCGGTGGCTACGGTTGCCGTACGCGGCACCCGCTTTCTGGCCGAAGTGGCGGGAGACTGATCGGATGCTGCGCAAAATCTTGTCAGTGGTCTTGATGCTGGGTTTGACCGCCTGCGCCGGGGGCAACCGTTTCGTTTTGCTGGAAGACGAGGACGGCAGCGTCGGTGCGATCACAGTGGAGAACACAGCCGGCGCACAGACCCTCGAAAGCCCCGGGGTCGCGATCAAGGTCGCCGGTGCCGGAACCGCGCCCGGCCGACCTCAGGAGATCAGCCAGCAGGAAATCGACGAAACCTGGGGCACGACCATCGGTGCCAGCCCGCGTAAGCCGCGGACGTTCATTCTCTACTTCATCATCGGCTCCGACCGGCTGACGGAGGAGTCCCGGGCGCAGCTGCCGGAGATCCTCGACTCGATAAAGGAATTTCCCGCCGCCGAAGTCTCGGTCGTCGGGCATACCGACCGCATCGGCGGAGAGCGGCGCAATGCTCAGCTTGCCTTGCAGCGCGCCGAGGCAATCCGGCGGTTGCTCATCGCCGAGGGCCTGGAGCCGGAGTTGATCGAGGTCGACTCCCACGGTGAGAGCAATCCGCTGATCGAAACCGCAGATGAGGTCGCAGAGCCCCGCAACCGGCGTGTCGAGGTCACCGTGCAATAGGCTTGCGGTGGCTCGCCGCCGCCGGAGCGGGGCGGAAGCTGCCAGTTCAGCGCGCACTCCCCGTCTTCGTCTTTGCCAGGATGAACCTGTCCCGCCTGCGCGCCGACGGACCTCTTGATGGCGTGCGGCGCAGCCATGCCCGGAAGCCCCCAGAAGACCCAGAAGACCCAGAAGACCCAGAAGACCCAGAAGACAGCGCCGTTTCGACGTGTAGGAGAGTGTCTTTAGTATGCAACGGCTCGTCGGCCTTTCCTACCTTGCCTATGCCGTCGGGTTTTTCGGTCTCCTGGCTGCCTGGACTCTGTTTCTAAGTCACTGGCTGATACACCTATCTGTGCAGGCGGGCCGGCTGTCGGTGCCCTGGCAGGGTGTCGCTGACGCGATCGCGCGCAATGCGGAGGTCGCCGTCGCCCTCCCGGCCGCCGGGGCGCTCCTGGGCCTGATCCTCGCTGTGCTGCCGCAGTCCAACCCGACGCCGCTGGCGCAGAGCCATCGCGGCTATCAACGACGTCTCGCGCCCTTTGCCGGGCTCAGCGCGCTACTGGTCTTGCTGGCGGACGGTCGGATGGGCAGCCACGACGTGGATCTCGGCAGCCTCGCGTCGCTGGGAGTCTCCATTGGGCTTTTGGTTTTCGCCTGGCGGCGCTACCACCGCGGCGTTCCGGTTTCCGCTCCTCCCGGTTGGCGATTGGCACTCGCCGCGGTCCTGCTTATCGCTGTTGCCGGCGCCGTGGTGCTGTGGCTGCTGCGCGATGGGATGACCCGGCTGTTCTGATGCACTCCAGCGATGCCTCCCCTCGAGGGTGGCACTTCCTTTGCGCCCTGGGCACCTCCGCTGCGCCCTTACATCGTTCCAATGGTTGATTGACGCGGCTTGTCCGTGGGCCGAGGTTCTTTGCGGCAGGTCGTGGAAGGGAGATGATGTATGGCAATCGTTCCGCGCCCGGTGCCGGGCTCCTATGATGAAGCCCTGTTCGACTTCATCGCCGAGAGTGAGGGTTTCGTCCCGCGGGTCTACAGCGATCATCGTGGTATCCCGACACTCGGCCTCGGCTACGCGCTCTTCGTCGACGCACCCGGCTGGCCCGACCGCGACGGTCTGGACGCCGACCTTGGCGCCATCGGCGTGAGCTTGACGGACCCGGACCGAAGGATGCTGGACAGGCTGCGCCGGGCGCTGGCCGGCGGTGCGCCGGCGGAAGCAAAGACGCTGATTCCGCCGTTTTCCTTTGGCGAGGATCCCGGGCAGCGCAACGCGCTGAGCTTCCTGATTTCACGGGAGCAGGGCCGCCGCCTCTTCGAGCGTATCCGCCCGACATATGAGCAGGTACTGCAGCGGCGTCTTGGCGACGCCCTTATGCAGACGCTCACGGGCTCGCGGGAACTGATGGTGCTGTTCTCGCTCTGCTACAACAGCCCGGCTCTTATTGGCCCCGGACTGAGCGCAGCCTTGCGCGAGGGCAGGCGGGAGGAGGCCTGGTATGAAATCCGCTTCGGGTCGAACCGCGAGCGGCACAAAGGCCTTCAGAACCGGCGTGACAAGGAAGCCGAGGTCTTCGGCGTTTTGAACGCGCAGCCCTCGACCGAGGAACGGCAGGCGTTGAGCGCATTGATCAACGAGCGCCGGGACCGCATGACCCGCTATCTGGCAGACGTCGGCCTGGGGAGCGTCGAGATCGAGTCGGTGCTTGCCGGCCTTGAGGCGGAGGGCGGTGACATCCGTCTGGCGTGAGCCCGGTTATGGGAGGCCTGCCATTTAGGGCCCGTCGTTTGGGCCGGATACTTCGCCTGAGAGGCATGGGCGCTTTGGCTGGGGGACCTGGATTCGAACCAGGGCTGCTCGGGTCAGAGCCGAGAGTTCTACCGCTAAACTATCCCCCAACAGAGGTGGTTTGCCTTGGCTCTAACCAAGAGGCCCGGACAAGCGTCAGGGCCGCAAACCCTCGTTTGCGCGCGAAGGCACTACATAGTCCCATCAAGGGGGGCTTTTCAACTGATTTCCGTAGCTTTTTTGCGGTCTGGTCGACCCAACCCGAGGGTCGGGACTGGTGCAAACCCTCGGCTTCACGCTATGATCAGAAGTTAACGGCTGACGGCAAAAGTTCGGCCGGAAAGAACAGGAGCAGTGTTTTAGGTGGCAGCCTTCGGAAACGGGCAGCGCCGGCCGGGTCGGGCCAAGCGCAAAGGGGCTTCCGCGCGCCGTAACGGGTCGGCGCGGCCCAACGGCGTCTATGCGGCCCTGGATCTGGGCACCAACAATTGCCGCCTGCTGGTCGCCCGCCCGCAGCAGGATGGCTTTCGGGTGGTCGACGCATTTTCGCGGATCGTGCGTTTGGGCGAGGGGCTCTCGGCTTCCGGAAGGCTCTCGGACGAGGCGATGGCGCGCACCCTCGATGCGCTGAAGGTCTGCGCTTCCAAGATCCGCCGCCGCGGCGCCACCCAGGTCCGTGCCGTTGCCACCGAGGCCTGCCGTCGGGCCCGCAACTGCGAGGCCTTCCTCGCCAGGGTCAGAAGCGAGACCGGGATCGAGCTTGAAATCATCTCTCAGGACGAAGAGGCGAAGCTGGCGATCTACGGCTGTGCCCCGCTGATCGATCCCCAGGTGCCCGACATTCTTCTCTTCGACATTGGTGGCGGCAGTACCGAGGTGTGCTGGCTGAAGGCGGCCCAGCCAATTGGAAGAGGGTCAAGTCGAAGAGGATCAGATGGAGCAGGGCCGAACGGCGCAGGGCCGAACGGGTCGGGGCCAAACGGGTCGGGGCCAAACGAGCTGGAGCCGCACCGGCTGACCGGCGAAGACCTCTCACTCTATGCCTGGTCGTCGATTCCGATCGGTGTGATCTCCATGGCCGAACGGTTCGGCGGTGGCGACCTTACCCCCTCCGACTACGATGCCATGGTAGGGGTCATGCGGGAGGCCATGTCCGGCTTTACCGAACTTCACGACCTCGGCGCGAGTATCGCCGGCGGCGAGGTACAGATGCTGGGAACCTCCGGCACCGTGACCACGCTGGTCGGTGTGCATTTTGATCTGCCGCGCTACGACCGCTCCTTTGTCGACGGCAGCTACCTGGACATGGAGACGGTGCACCGGATCTGCCGGCGCATTGCGGCGATGAGCTATGGCGAGCGCGCCGGTCACGCCTGCATCGGCGCCGAACGTGCGGACCTTGTGGTGGCCGGCTGCGCCATCCTGACTGCACTCTGCAGCTTCTGGCCGGCTGAGCGGCTGCGGGTGGCCGACCGCGGATTGAGGGAAGGGATGCTCTACACCATGATGCATGGCCGCGATCGCCGCTCTGGTCGGTCCTTTCCTCTGTCGCGGGCGTAGGGTATGGCGCGCCATTCTGGTGGGCGCTCTGGCGGACGTGGCCAGGGCGGGCGAGCGGGCGCCGGCAGGGGAGGCTCCGGCCCCAGGGACAGCGGGCGCGGTCTTTCCGGTCGCAACCTGAAGGTTCGCGTGAAGACGGCCAAGCGGCGCTCGGCCTCGTCCGCGCGCTGGCTCGAACGGCAGTTGAACGATCCCTACGTCGCCGAGGCCCGCAAGCGCGGCTACCGTTCCCGGGCCGCTTTCAAGCTGACCCAGTTGGATGACCGCTTTCGCTTTCTGAAGAGCGGGGCCAGGATTGTCGATCTTGGCTGCGCGCCGGGCGGCTGGCTACAGGTGGCGGCGGAGCGCTGCGGACCGTCCGCCCACATCGTCGGCATCGATCTGCTGGAGGTGGAGGCGGTCGCCGGCGCCGACTTGCTGCTGGGGGACTTTCTCGACGATGACGCGCCTGAGCGCCTGAAAGCCGCGCTCGGCGGGCCGGCCGATGTCGTCCTGTCCGACATGGCGGCCTCGTCCACGGGGCACGCCAAGACCGACCACTTGAAGGTCATGGCCTTGGTCGAGGCGGCCCATTTCTTTGCGCAGGAGGTTTTGGCCCCCGGCGGAACCTTTGTCGCCAAGGTTCTCCAGGGCGGCACCGAGCGGGACCTGCTGGCCCAATTGAAACGCGACTTCGAGAAGGTCCACCATGTGAAGCCGGCGGCCAGCCGTGCGGATTCCTCCGAGATGTATCTGGTGGCAACCGGCTTTCGCGCCGTCTCCGCAACCGACTAGAGCGTTTTTGACTTGCGTCGAGCCGGTTCCGGCCCTCTCCCCCTCCCGGCCACCCCCAGTACTCCAGGGGCCAGTATCCTATGGGTGGCCGGGAGGGGGAGCGGGCTGGTTCCGTCAACCCAGGACAGTATCTAGAGCGCGATCACCTTTTCCAGGTGCTCCGGAAGCTCGGCATCGGCCAGGGGCGTCAGATCCTTGGCCAGTTCGGCATGGACCTTCGCGGCGGTTTCCTTGCTGAGAGCGCGGCGCAAGTCCCCCAGGGTCTTGGCCGGGGCGACCAGGACCAGCCGGTCGTAGCTCCGCGCCGCGGCCGCCGCGTTCAGCCGTTCCGCCAGCTTGGCGGCAAAGCGCTGCTTTTCCTGGCGATGGGCGTCGCTCGGCGGCTCCATGGCGTGCCGGCCGGGGCCGAGACGGTCGTGGGTGCGGCCGGGCCGGTCCGCATTGATCTCCCGCGTCGGGCGATGGCTGTGGTGTCTTTCCTCCTCGGGAAGGGGGAAGAGGCCCTTCCCGGGGCCGTCGTTCTCCAGGATTCGGGCGCGCGCCCCGTCGGCGACGACAATCCAGCTGCGTACGGGCTTCATGATGGTTCTTCTCGCGGGACGGTCTTGGAACTGGTCAGAGTCTGCCGCTCCGCGCGTGGCGCCGCGATGATGCAGGTCAAGCCTGTGGCCTGGAGGTCCGATGGGCCGGCGGCCAGGCGGGACGAGCTATGCCAAGGATGCGGCCCAGGGCTGCACGGCAAAGCGCTTGGCATTGCCAAGCCCATGTGTATGATGCAGCGCCAATCACCGCCAAGGGGATCGGCATGGATATTCGTCAGGCTCTTACATTCGACGACGTTTTGCTCGAGCCGGCGGAATCCGCGATCCTTCCAAACCAGACAGATACCAGGACGCGCCTCACCCGCTCGATCGAGCTGGGGATCCCGCTGCTGTCCTCGGCCATGGACACGGTCACCGAGGGCCGCCTGGCCATCGCCCTGGCCCAGGCCGGCGGCCTGGGCGTCATCCACAAGAACCTGGACATCGCCCAGCAGGCCGACGAGGTGCGCCGGGTCAAGAAGTTCGAAAGCGGCATGGTGGTCAATCCGGTGACCATTCATCCGGACGAGCCGCTGGCCAACGCCCTGGCCCTGATGCAGAGCTACCGGATTTCCGGCATTCCGGTCGTTGAGCGCAAGACCAAGAAGCTGGTCGGCGTGCTGACCAACCGTGATGTGCGCTTCGCCGAGAACCCGCAGGAACCCGTCTCGGCGCTGATGACCAAGGACAACCTCATCACCGTCAAGGAGGGCGTCAGCAAGGAGGAAGCGCAGCGCCTGCTGCATCAGCACCGTATCGAGAAGCTGCTGGTGGTGGACGAGAGCTACCGCTGCATCGGCCTGATCACCGTAAAGGACATGGAAAAGGCCCAGGCCTTCCCGAACGCCTGCAAGGACGAGCAGGGCCGCCTGCGTGCGGCGGCGGCCACCGGCGTCGGGTCCGACGGCCTGGCCCGCGCCGAGGCACTGTTGGAGGCGGAGGTCGACGTCATCGTCGTGGATACCGCCCATGGCCATTCGCAGGGTGTGATGGGGGCGGTGGGGCAGATCAAGCGCCTGTCGAACTCGACCCAGGTGATCGCCGGCAACGTCGCCACCGCCGAGGGGGCGAAGGCGCTGGTGGATGCCGGTGCCGATGCCATCAAGGTGGGGATCGGTCCGGGGTCCATCTGCACCACCCGCATGGTGGCGGGAGTCGGCGTTCCGCAGCTCACGGCGCTGATCGATACGGTGGAGGCCTGCCGGGCCAAGGACATCCCGGTGATCGCCGACGGCGGTATCAAGTTTTCGGGAGATCTGGCCAAGGCCATGGCAGCCGGCGCCTCTGCGGCCATGATCGGCTCGCTCTTTGCAGGCACCGAGGAAAGTCCGGGTGAGGTGTTTCTCTATCAGGGACGGTCCTACAAGTCCTACCGCGGTATGGGCTCGGTGGGCGCCATGGCCCGGGGGTCGGCGGACCGCTACTTCCAGCAGGAGGTGGCCGACAACCTGAAGCTGGTGCCCGAGGGTGTGGAAGGCCGCGTGCCCTACAAAGGGCCGGTGGCCGCGGTTATTCATCAGCTCGTCGGCGGCCTGCGGGCGGCGATGGGCTATACCGGCAGCGCGACCGTCGTCGACCTGCAGCGCAAGGCGCGCTTTCTGCGCATCACCAATGCGGGCCTGCGGGAGAGCCACGTGCATGATGTCACCGTCACGCGCGAGGCCCCCAACTACCGCAACGAGATGTGACCGCGAGCGTTCTGCACCTCTGCCCAGCACGCGAAGCCGGATTGCGTCTTGAAGCCCCGAGGTGCCTTGAGACCCCGGAACGCCTTAAAGCCTTGGCGGGGGCGCGGTGAAGCCCGGCGCCCGCCTCCAGGCTGCAATCGAGGCCCTCGAGGCGATCGAGGCCGCGGGCCGGCCTGCCGACCAGGTGATCGCCGACTATCTTCGCAAGCGGCGCTACATCGGGTCGAAGGACCGCCGTGCCGTGTCTTCGCTGATCTACAGCGTTTTGCGTCACCGTGCCCGGCTCGGCTGGTGGTTGGGCCGTGTCGGCCAGACAGAGGCCGCGCCGCGCCTTCGGGTGCTGGCTGACGTCGTGCTGCGGGCAGCGGAGACAGTCGAGACCCTCGACCGACTCTGTGGGGCCGAGCCCTACGGTCCGGCAGCACTCGCTGATTGCGAGCGCGACTTGCTGCGGACCCTTGAAGGCAGGGATCTGGATTCGCCGGAGCAGCCGGCGGGGGTGCGTCTCGAGATCCCGGAGTGGCTGCTGCCGGCCTTGGAGCGGGCTTTCGGATCGGACCTGGAAGCCGAGCTGGCAGCCCTGGGCACCCAGGCATCGACGGACCTGCGGTGCAACAGCCTCAAGGCGGACCGGGCGGCGGCGCGGGCGGCCCTGGCTTCCGAGGGGATCGAGACGGAACCGACGCCGCTCTCGCCGCTCGGTCTGCGGCTGTTCGGGCGCCGTGCGGTGCAGGCTAGCCGGGCGTTTCGGGACGGCTTGATCGAAGTCCAGGACGAAGGTTCCCAGGTCGCAGCGCTGCTCTGCGATGTCGCCCCGGGCATGGCCGTCGCGGACCTTTGCGCCGGGGCCGGTGGCAAGACCCTGGCCCTGGCCGCCGCCATGGCGGGGCAGGGGCGGCTGCTGGCCAGCGACCCGGACCCGCGGCGCCTGGAGCGCGCGGGCGCACGGCTGCAGCGTGCGGGTGCCGACTTCGTGGAGTGCCGGGTCCTGGCCGGGGCAGAGGCGGGCAGCGATCTCCATCAGGCTTTCGACCGCGTTCTGGTCGATGCCCCCTGCTCGGGCAGCGGGGCCTGGCGGCGCCAGCCCGATGCCCGATGGCGCTTGACCGCAGCGGAGCTCTCAGGCTATCGCGCAAGCCAGCGCGACATCCTGTCGAAGGCTGCATCCCTGGTTCGCCCGGGCGGGCGCCTGATCTATGTGACCTGCTCCCTCTTGCGCGAGGAGAACGAAGACCAGACGGAGGCCTTTTTGGCGGCGCACGAGCGCTTTGCACCCCATCCGGTCGGTGAACTCTGGACGCATCACCTGAACGGTCTCTGCCCGGCGAAAGGGAACTGCCTGACACTCACGCCGGCCGTCAACGGCACCGACGGTTTCTTCGTTGCCGTCTTCGACAGGCGCGCAGAACCATGACCGAAGCAGAACCATGACCGATGACGTCGTTTTACGCCCAGCCCTGATCCGCGATGCCGATGGCATTGCCCGGGTCCACGTGGAGACCTGGCAGAGCACCTATGCGGGACTGGTTCCGGCCGACTATCTGGCGCGCATGACGGTGGCGCGGTCCTCGGCCCAGTGGCATCGCGCCGCCGCCAATGCCACCAAGGGCAACGATCTTGTCGTGGCCGAGATCGACGAGGAGATCGTCGGCTTCGTCACCTTCGGGCCGTCGCGCAGCAAGGGCCTGCCGTTCAGCGGCGAGGTCTTCGCACTCTACGTCACCGTCGACTGGCAGAGCCAGGGCCTGGGGCGGCGCCTTCTCGCGACCGCCTTTCACGGCCTCGAGGGGGAAGGCCATCGCGGCGCCCATGTCTGGGTGCTGGCCGAAAACCCCTCGCGCTTTTTCTACGAGGCCATGGGCGGGCAGCGCGCCGGCGAGCGCGTCGAGGAGTTCGCCGGCGTCGGCCTGCAGGAACTGGCCTACGGCTGGCCCGACCTGGAAACCTGGACGGCGCAGACTAAGGCATGAGCGGGCCAAAGCATGCTCGCCGTGATATGACAGACCCCGCATCGCCGCCGCAGGACGACCGGGCGCCCACTCCCAAGACCGATGGACCTTCCCTATGACCGACCGCATTCTCATTCTCGACTTTGGCTCCCAGGTCACCCAGCTCATCGCCCGGCGTGTCCGCGAAAGCGGTGTCTACTGCGAGATCTTTCCCTTCAATACCGACCCCGCGAAGATTGCCGACTTCGCGCCGAAAGGCGTGATCCTCTCCGGCGGCCCGGCCTCGGTCACCGGCAGCGACACGCCGCGCGCGCCCCAAGCGGTCTTCGACCTGGGCGTGCCGATCCTCGGCATCTGTTACGGGCAGCAGACGCTCTGTGCCCAGCTGGGCGGTGAAGTCGAGGGCTCCGACCATCAGGAGTTCGGCAAGGCCTTCGTCGAGATGCAGGAGAGCTGCACCCTGACCGAGGGCGTCTGGGCGCCGGGCGAGAAGCACCAGGTCTGGATGAGCCACGGCGACCGGGTGGTGCGCCTGCCGGAGGGCTTCAAGGTCTATGGCACGTCCGAAGGCGCACCCTATGCGGTGGTGGCGGACGAGGCGCGCCGCATCTATGCCGTGCAGTTCCATCCGGAGGTGGTGCATACGCCCGACGGGGCGAGGCTGCTCGCCAACTTCACCCACAAGGTTGCCGGCTGCGGCGGCGACTGGACCATGGCGGCCTTCCGCCAGCAGGCCATCGAGGCGATCCGCAATCAGGTGGGTGACGGCCGCGTCGTCTGCGGCCTCTCGGGCGGCGTCGACTCCTCCGTGGCGGCGGTGCTGATTCACGAGGCGATCGGCGACCAGCTCACCTGCATCTTCGTCGATCACGGCCTCTTACGCCTGAACGAGGCGGAGGAGGTCGTGAGGGTCTTTCATGACCACTACAACATCCCCCTGGTGCACCGCGACGCCAGCGCCGTTTTCCTCGGTAAGCTGGAGGGGGTCGCCGACCCGGAGCAGAAGCGCAAGATCATCGGCTCCACCTTCATCGACGTTTTCGAGGAAGAGGCGCATGAGATGGGCGGCGCCGAGTTCCTCGCCCAGGGCACGCTCTATCCCGATGTCATCGAATCGGTCTCCTTCACCGGCGGGCCCAGCGTGACCATCAAGTCGCACCACAACGTGGGCGGCCTGCCGGAGCGCATGAACATGAAGCTGGTGGAGCCGCTGCGCGAGCTCTTCAAGGACGAGGTGCGTGCCTTGGGGCGGGAACTGGGCCTGCCGGAGCGCCTGGTCGGCCGTCACCCCTTTCCCGGACCGGGCCTGGCGATCCGCATTCCCGGGCCGGTCACCCGCGAGCAGGCGGACATCCTGCGCAAGGCCGATGCGGTCTATCTGGACGCCATCCGCAAGGCCGGGCTCTACGACGCCATCTGGCAGGCCTTCGCCGTGCTGCTGCCGGTCAAGACCGTCGGCGTGATGGGCGACGCCCGCTCCTACGACTACGTCTGCGCGCTGCGCGCCGTCACCTCCACCGACGGCATGACCGCGGAGAGCTATCCCTTCGATCACGAGTTCCTGGCAGCGGTCGCCACCCGCCTGATCAACGAGGTGCGCGGCATCAACCGGGTGGTCTACGACGTGACCTCGAAACCGCCGGGGACGATTGAGTGGGAGTAGGGGGACCCCGGCTTAGGCGTGGCCGACCTGGAGGCAGCGCTGGGGCAGCAGGGCGGCCATGATGCTGGCCACCTTCTCCGGGTCGTCATGGAAGCAGATGCCCAGGGTCTCGCCGCGGCGCCACACCACGGTGCCGCCGAAGTGCACCGCGCCGGCGAGGACCAGCGTCACGGCACTGCCGACCGGCACGTCGCCGGCGGTCCAGACCTTGACGCCGTTCAGGGAGGCATCGAGGACGGTTCCCTCGAAGGCGCCCCGGCGGGTCAGCAGCCGGGCGCTCAAGACCGTGGTGGCGCGGATGAAACGCCGCCGCTCGGACCCATCGGACCCTTCGTCGGGGGCCTGGTCGATCTCTGTAATCTCCGAATCCCGCGCCATGGTCTGCACCTCTCCTCAGCGGCCCGACTTCTCCCAACCCGACCCGCAAGAGGGGGCAGCGCCTGCGCCGATCTGCACGCGCGTCGATACCGGTCCTCAGGGTCGGGGTGGGCCAGCGGCAGTTGGGGGAGTCCGCCGCTGGCCCGATCGAGACAGATACTCTTCCTCAAGCCGATTGGGGAAAGCTCAGGAATTGTCTCATGGTCCCACGAAGAGATTGCCCGCAGCTTAAAGGTTTAGGTTAAGAATTCTATCGATGCGATAGCGGGCAAATACGCTTCCGGCGTATCTAATCAGTATTTTATGAAGTATCTCGGGGAAATGACTTGAGGATTGGACACACCGCGATCACGCGGTGTGAGTGTGCCTTAGGAGACGACCTTCAGGTGATTTCTGAAGACTTTAAGAGCGTCCGACAAGGTCTTGGCCCGCTTCAGTTTTTCGCGGCCGGAGAAGACCACGAATTCCGGGCTGCGGCTGCTGCCCTGCTTGGCGATGGAGAACAGCGGCGCATCATGGGTGTGCCGGAACACCGAGAAGATGGCGGTGCCGCCGATCTGGTCGATGGCGTAGTCGCGCCAGTTCCCATTGGCGACGTTGCGGCTGTAGAGCGACAACAATTGATTGAGTTCGGAGCGGCTGAAGAATACGCGCCTGGGCGCTTTGCGGTGTTCGCTGAAGCGGTACAGCTGGCTCATGGACGCGGACAATCTCCCAGGCGTCATAGTCCCTAAGGCTTTTAGTGTTCCCGAATTTTCAGCCGCCGTCCAGAGAGGACATTTGTGCGGTGCGGCATGACGGCAGGTTTCCGCCTGAGGTGCCTAAAGCCAGGGCCGGCAGGGCTGCGGCTGGGGTGCCGTCGGGGGATCCGCGATCAGCGGACCCGGGCCTGGGTGCTGGCGAGACTGTCGGCCTCGCGGAAGCAGTTGATGGCGCCTAGCGTCCGATAGCAGTAGATGTTGGCCTGCTGGGCTGCGGCGGCCGCTTCGGCGGCGCGGCGCTCCTCCTCGGTGACGAAGCGCTGGCAGTAGGGCTCGCCGTCGGCCGCATAGAGGACCGAGCAGTCCTGGTCGAAGGCCCAGGTGGCCATATGATCCCCGAGCGTCTTGTCGGTGTGCACGAAGGTCACGAGGCTGGCGCCGGCCAGCATGGCCTGGGAGGCGGGATCGCAGGCGCCCAGGCTGAGCCCCAGTACAGGGACGGCGGTGCGCAGAAGGGCGGACAGGCGACGGCGTCTCATACCTTGATCCTCTCGGGCCTGGGGTTTTCCGCGACCTGCATCCTGCAGATCCGGGCCAGCCTAGGGCCAAACCCCCAGCCGTCAGTTTGTCCTGCCGCCTTGAAAAAAATGTTAACGTGCGCCGCTTGTCAGAAGCTGTCATACCAACCACCTAAGCTTCTGAATTAAAAGACTCTTGTGGAGGACAAAAGATGGCGGCGGTGCCACCGATTTGCGACTTTGGATGGAAGGCGGTCGACTTCTCCCTGCAGGGGATCGACGGACGGACCTACAACCTGGCCGACGTGGCGGGCCCCAAGGGGACCGTGATCGTTTTCATGTGCAACCACTGCCCCTACGTGCGCTCCGTCGCCGGGCGTCTGGCCGAAGAGGCCCGGGCCCTTCAGGCGATCGGGATCGGCTTTGCCGGGATCAACGCGAATGACGCCTCCGCCTATCCAGAGGACTCCTTTGAAAACATGAAGGAATTCGCCAGGGAACACGGCTTCGGCTTCCCCTACCTGGTGGATCCGACGCAGGAAACGGCGCGGGCCTACGATGCGATCTGTACCCCGGATTTCTTCGGCTTCAATGCCGACTGGGAACTGCAATACCGCGGACGCCTGGACGAATCCCGGACCACGCTGGTGCCCGACGCCCGGCGGGAGCTCTTCGAGGCCATGCAGGCGGTGGCCGAAACCGGGCGCGGACCGGAAGAGCAGGTCGCCTCAATGGGCTGCAGCATCAAATGGAAGGCGGCCTGATCCGCCGAATCTGATCCGGGCGGGCTCGCTTGGCTGCGGGACGGGCGCGGCCTGGTAGCACGAATAGAAGGTTGATGACGGCCCCCCGGGGCATTATCAAACGGGGCGCGGTCGTGTTGCAGAACGATGACCCGCTGGGATGAATCCCTGGGATAGCTCCCTGGGATAGCTCCCTGGGATAGCTCCCTGGGATAGATCCCTGGGATGACCTCCGGACTCGTGAATGAGAACCCCATGCGGGGCAGTCTTGAGGCCGGTCGGGGAGAGAGCGTCGAGGAGTCTTGAGTGTCCGACATCTTTAAGGAAGTCGAAGAGGACCTGCGCCGCGATAAGGCGGCCGACTGGTGGAAGCGCTACAGCCTTTACATCTATCTGGTCGCCGCGGTCGTGGTTCTGGGTACTGCCGGCTATCAGGGCTGGCGGGCCTACGACGAGAAACTGCGCGGCGAGCAGTCGGATTCCTATTCCGCAGCCCTGGCGCTGATCGAGGACGGCAACGAGGCCTCGGGCCGACAGGCCCTCCGGGCGCTGAGCGATCCCAGCGGCAGTGGCTATGCGCTTCTGGCCGCTCTGACGGAGGCGCACCTGGCCGCCGAAGCGGGGGACCTGGCTACAGCGCAGGACATCTGGAACCAACTTGCGCAGAACGGCTCCGCGCCCCAGGCTGTCAGCGGCCTCGGCGCGCTCAACGCCGTGATGCGCGATCTGGATGACGGCGACCCGGCCGACCTGCGCGGCCGTCTACAGCCGTTGGCCGCTGCCGGCGCGCCCTACCGCTTCACCGCTCTGGAACTCCTGGCCGCGGTGGCCCTGAAGGAGGGGAATGAGCAGGAAGCGCGTGAAATCCTGACCGAGATTACCGACGATCCCGAAGCCCCCGCCAGCAGCCGAACCCGTGCCGCCCAGTTGCTTGCCGCACTGCCTGGATGATCCCGCTGATGTCTTTTCCCCGCCTGCGCGCACGCGCGCTGCCGACCCTTCTGTTCGGTCCGCTGGCCCTGGTGCTGAGCGGCTGCAGCTTCGATGATTTCTTCGGTGCGCCGGAAGATCCGCCGCTGCCGGGTGACCGGATCGCTATTCTGGCCATCGAACGCGGCCTGCGCCCGGACCCCAGCATCGCCGATGTGGCGGTGCGCCTGCCGGAGCCCTATGTGAATACCGACTGGGCGCAGCCCGGCGGGTCGGCGGCCCATGCCATGTATCACCTGTCGCTGAGCGCCAATCCGCGGCGCATCTGGAGCGCGGATATCGGCGAGGGATCCGGCGATGTGGCGCAGGTTTTGGCCCAGCCCCTGGTGGTCGGCGATCTGGTGTACACCATGGATGCGCGCTCCGTCGTCTCCGCCTTTTCCGCCAGTAACGGCAGCCGCGTGTGGCGCGTCGACCTGGAGGACGATGACGAGGATGACGGCTTCTTCGGGGGCGGGATTGCCTATCAGGACGGCAAGGTCTTCGTCGCGACCGGGTTCGCCAAGCTCTTCGCGCTGAATGCGCGCAGTGGCGAGATGCTGTGGGAGCACAAAGCGCCCGCCCCGATGCGCAGTGGGCCTGCGGTGAACGACGGCCGCGTCTTCGCCGTCACCTTCGACAACCAGATGATCGTGGTCGACGCCGACAGCGGCGACCGGCTGTGGAACCATGTCGGCGTGCAGGAAACGGCGGGCCTGCTGGGTTCCGCCAGCCCGGCCGCTGCCGGGAACCTGGTGGTGGTGCCGTACTCCTCCGGCGAGATCCT
The DNA here is from genome assembly GCF_028281305.1 of Pelagibius sp. GTDB lineage: Bacteria > Pseudomonadota > Alphaproteobacteria > Kiloniellales > Kiloniellaceae > Pelagibius. The sequence continues at coordinate 62,289 of NZ_JANQKD010000023.1, forward strand.
GGCCATGCTGGCCGACAGCGGCCGCGTCGTCTGGTCGGAGAACCTGAGTGCGATCCGGCGCATCGATCCGTTGGCCGACATCGCGCAGATCCGCGGCCTCCCGGTCATCGACCGCGACATGGTTCTGGCGGTCAGCCATGCCGGGCGCATGCTGGCCATCGACACGCGCCAGGGGGTGCGGGTCTGGCAGGCCGATCTCGGCGGTATCGAGATGCCCTGGCCGGCCGGTGACGTGATCTACGTCCTGACCAAGGATTCCCAGCTTGTCTGCCTGCAGCGCCGGGACGGCCGGATCCGCTGGGTTCAGCCTTTGCCGCGCTTCGAAGATCCCGACGACCAGGACGATCCGATCCGCTGGACCGGGCCGGTGCTCGCCGGGGACCGTCTGGTTGTGGCCGGCTCTCACGGTCAGGTGCTGTCTGTCTCGCCTTATGACGGCAAGCCGCTGGGGTTCTTCGATGTGGGCAGCGGTGTCGCGGTGTCTCCCGTGGTGGCGAACAACAGCCTCTACGTTGTGACCCACTCGGGCACGCTGGTGGCGTTGCGCTAGAGTGCGCCCCGGCGCGCGCATCCGGCGCCCGCCTTCAGCGCTTGCCAAGTTCAGGCCAGGACCATGACCATCACAGTCGCCATCCTGGGTCGTCCGAACGTCGGAAAATCGACCCTCTTCAACCGGCTGGTCGGGCAGAAGCTCGCGCTGGTGGACGACACGCCGGGGGTCACCCGCGATCGGCGCGAGGGGGAGGCGAACCTCTTCGGATTTTCCTTTCGCGTCATCGATACCGCCGGCCTCGAAGAGCGTTTCGACGACAGCCTGGAAGGGCGGATGCGCAGCCAGACGGAGCGCGCGCTGGAAGACGCCGACATGGCCCTGCTGGTGATCGATGCGCGCGCCGGGCTGACGCCCCTCGACGAACACTTTGCCAACTGGCTGCGGCGCAGCAACCGGCCGGTGGCGCTGATCGCCAACAAGTGCGAGGGGCGGGAGGCCGAGACCGGGCTGGCGGAAACCTACGCGCTGGGCCTGGGCGATCCCGTACCGATCTCCGCCGAGCATGGCCTCGGCATGAGCGATCTCTTCCATACCATCCGCTCCGCCCTGCCGGAGGCTGTGGACGCGGAAGCGCTGGAAGAAGGCGAGGAGGGAGATCAGGCCGGGGGGCCGCTGCAGCTTGCCATTGTCGGCCGGCCCAATGTGGGCAAGTCGACGCTGGTGAACCGCCTGCTGGGGGAGGACCGTCTGCTCACCGGTCCTGAAGCCGGTATCACCCGGGACTCCATCGCCGTTGACTGGGTTTTTGAGGACCGTCCGGTGCGCCTCGTCGACACCGCCGGGCTGCGCCGCAAGGCCCGGGTCACCGAGAAGATCGAGAAGCTCTCCACCGCCGACACCCTGCGCGCGATCCGCTTCGCCCAGGTCGTCGTGCTGCTGCTGGATGTGGACGAGGGGCTGGAGAAGCAGGACCTCACCATCGCCCGCATGGTGGTGGACGAAGGACGGGCCCTGGTCATCGGCGTCAACAAGTGGGACGCCTGCCGCGATCGCGAGGCCGCGCTGAAGGGCATCCGCGACCGGCTGGAACGCTCCCTGCCGCAGACCCGCGGTATTCCGCTGGTGACGCTCTCCGCGAAGCAGGGGCAGAACGTCGACCGTCTGATGCGCGCTGTCTTCGCCGCCTACGACGTCTGGAACCGCCGGGTAGCGACCGCCGATCTCAACCGCTGGCTGGATGCGGTCACCGCGGCCCATCCGCCGCCGGCCAGTGCCGGCCGGCGAGTCCGTCTGAAGTACATGACCCAGGCCAAGACCCGCCCGCCGACCTTCGCGATCTTCTGCTCCAAGCCGCAGGAACTGCCGACCTCCTACCTGCGCTATCTCGAAAATGGCCTGCGTGACGCCTTCGACCTGCCGGGCACGCCGATCCGCATCAACATCCGCAAGGGCGACAACCCTTACGCCAAGACCAAGACCAAGACCAAGACAAAGGCCAAGGCCAAGAAAAAGAAGTAGTCTGCCCGCGACAGGATCTGCGGGAGGCGGTATGGCGACGGTCGAAACCGAGGGGGCAAGGCTCTACTACGAAGTTCACGGCGACGGGCCGGCGGTCGTGTTCGCTCATGGCCGCGGCGGTAACGCAGCAAGCTGGTGGCAGCAGGTCCCCGCTTTCGCCGCGCGCTACCGCGTCATCGTCTTCGATCACCGCGGCTTCGGGCGCTCGCGCTGCGATGCGGCGCAGTTCGACTGCGGCCACTTTCACCGCGACATCCTGGCGATCCTTGATGCCGAGAGCATCGACAGGGCCAGCCTGGTCTGCCAGTCCATGGGCGGCTGGGGCGGCCTCAAGCTGGCCGCGACCCACCCGGAGCGCGTGGTGGCGCTGGTCCTCTCCAACACGCCCGGCGGCGTGGATGCACCCGCTGTCACCGCGGCGATCGAGCATCTGGCCTCCGGTGCGGTTCCACCCGGCACTGCCCAGCTCGGCGCCAGCTTCAAGGCGGCAAACCCGGAGGCGGCCTATCTCTGCGCCCAGATCTCCGGCCTCTACAGCAACTTCCCGAAGCCCTTCGGGCGTATCACCCGGGCCGGTTTCGTGACCGCCGAGGACCTGCGGGGCTATGCCGTGCCGACGCTGATGATCACCGCGCCGGAGGATCCGCTGTTTCCACCTGCGGTGATGGCAGAGGCCGCTGCCGCGATTCCGGGCGCGCAGTTGGTAGAACTCCCCGGGGCTGGACATTCGCCCTACTTCGAGACGCCCGAGGCATTCAATGAGGCCGTGCTGGGTTTTCTTGCGGAGTTTGGACAGGCAACCGCGATCTCGACGTAAAGGCTTCGAAGGCGGTTGGTGCCTGACGTCGCTGAAGGACGACTCCGTCACCGAGCCCTTGGTGAATGCTGATACGCCGAAACAAAAGATGTCGTCAATTTGAAGGAGTTCTGAGCGCAATGACAGACAAGGGAGCGAACGATCGCGATCACTTCAGGATCTGCCTGTGCAGTGACATCGACTACGAGCGCCTTTTTGCGGCAGTCGAGTACAAAGGGCAGGAGGTGGCTCTGATTACGCAGGAAGAAGGACGCGAAAACCTGAAGCTTGAACTGGTAACTGCTAAAGAAGTTCGTCCCGGGATCGCCTGGATCGTGGAGTTCGATGGATTTGTCGAGGCGGTACTGAAGGCGAGAGAACGGCTTCTGGAACGGTAAGATCGTGCCGTGGACGCTTGCACGATGCCGGCGTGCCGGCTTTGCCGGGCCTCACTTCGCCGTGACTGTCGCGCCGCTGCGCTGGCAGGCGGGGCTGGCGAGTTCGACGAAGAGGTCGCCGAGCGCCTCGGGCGGCTGCACGCTCGCCGGGTCCTCGCCGGGGAAAGCGGCGGCGCGAAAGCCGGTGCGCACCGGCCCGGGGTCGATCAGGTTGGCGCGCACCGCGGTCTTGCCGAGTTCCGCCGCGTAGCTCGTGACCAGCGCGTTGAGGGCGGCCTTGGTGGCGGCCAGCAGACCCCAGTAGGCCGTGTGTTCCTGCGCCGCTGCCGCGGTCACGAAGACCGCCCGCCCTGCATCGGAGAGGCGCAGCAGCGGGTCGAGGCTGCGGATCAGGCGGTAGTTGGCGGTCACGTTGACATCGAAGGCTTCCTGCCAGGCATCCGGCGGAATGTGGCCGACCGGCGTCAGCGGTCCGAGGATCCCGGCGTTGCCGACCAGAATGTCGAGCTTGCCGTAGCGCTCATTCAGGGAGGCGCCGAGACGGTCCAGCCCGTCGAAGTCGCGCAGATCGTGCGGCACCAGCACCGGCTGGCGCCCGCCGGCGGCGCGGATCTCGTCGTCCAGTTCCTCCAGGGCGCCGACGGTGCGGGCGATGAGGATGAGCTGCGCGCCTTCGGCGGCAAAGCGCCGGGCGACCGCGGCGCCGATGCCGCGCGAGGCGCCGGTGACGACCGCGACGCGGCCGTCCAGGGCTGCCGTCTCTCGTGCCATCAGGCCGCCGCCTGCTTGGTCTTGCGCCGCCGCAGGACGCGGCGCGATCCGCCGAAGAGGAGAAGGCCGACAACGGCCCCGACCCCGCCGTAGATCAGCCCTTCTGAGGTCAACGGCACGGCCGGGGCGAAGTCGCCGATGGTGGCACTCACAAGGCCGGAGTCGAAGTGCTGAGCGAAAGCCAGCGGCCGCTCAAACGTTGTGGCAGTACTGAGCGCGGTATAGGCGGCCTCCATGTCGGCCAGTTCGAAGAAGCTTTCACGCATGCGCTCGCCCTCCAGGCTGTGAGGGTCGCTGGCAGTGAAGCTTGCGATGTAGTCGGGAACGGACATGTCCTTGGCGGCGGCGTCTTCTTCGATTTCCTGCACGCGAACGCGGGCCTGGTCTATGCGCCCGCCCAGGCGTTGCAGGTAGTGGGCGAGATACTCGGGGAACTGCGAGAAACTGGCACCACCTGCGGCGGCAAAGAGGCTGTAAAAGAAGCGGGCGAACATCGGTCCTCTGTGCAGCCGTTGATCCTGGCTAGGCGCCCTCCGCCAGCAGCGAGAGCTGGGCCGGCTTGTCCGAATGTTCAAAGTCGGTCAGGCGGACCGGATAGTCACCGGTGAAGCAGGCGTCGCAGAAGCGCGGCGCTGCCGGGTCGCGCCCGCTTTCTCCCATGGCGCGGTAGAGGCCGTCGATAGTGATGAAGGCGAGGCTGTCGACGCCGATGTGGTCGGCCATGGCGGCCACATCCATGCTGGAGGCCAGCAGTTCCTCGCGCTGAGGCGTATCGATGCCGTAGAAGCAGGAGTGGGTGGTCGGCGGGGCGGCGATGCGCATGTGCACCTCTGCGGCGCCGGCGGCGCGCACCATCTCCACGATCTTGATCGAGGTTGTGCCGCGCACGATGGAATCGTCCACCAGGATAACCCGCTTGCCCTCGATGGACTGACGGTTGGCGTTGTGCTTCAGGCGGACGCCGAGGTGGCGGATCTGCTGTGCAGGCTCGATGAAGGTGCGCCCGACATAGTGGTTGCGGATGATCCCCAGTTCGAAGGGTACGCTGGCCTGCTCGGCGTAGCCGATGGCTGCCGGCACACCGGAGTCCGGCACTGGGATCACCACGTCGGCAGGGACGCCGCTCTCCTGGGCCAGCTCCATGCCGATGCGCTTGCGCGCCTGGTAGATGCTGGTGCCCTCCATCAGGGAGTCGGGCCGGGCGAAGTAGATGTATTCGAAAACGCAAGGGCGCCGCGGCGCCGGCGGGAAGGGACGCAGGGAATGAACGCCGGACTCGTCGAGCACGATCATCTCGCCGGCCTCGACGTCGCGCACGAACTCGGCGCCGATGATGTCCAGGGCGCAGGTCTCGGAGGCGACGACGTTGGCGTTGCCGACCCGTCCCAGCACCAGGGGCCGCACGCCTGAGGGATCGCGCACCGCGATCAGGCAGCTTTCGGTCATCGCCACCAGGGAGTAGGCGCCCTCGATCTGACGCAGGGCGTTGGTCATGCGGTCGATCAGCGCGCTGGCATCGGAGGTGGCGATGAGGTGAATGATCACCTCGGTGTCCATCGTGGACTGAAAGATGGCGCCCTGGTCGACCAGGCGGTGGCGCAGCTGGCGGGCGTTGGTCAGGTTGCCGTTATGGGCGAGGGCGAAGCCGCCGCAGGAAAGATCGGCGAAAAGCGGCTGCACGTTGCGCAGCGCCGTCTCGCCGGTGGTGGAGTAGCGGTTGTGGCCGATCGCGGCATGGCCCGCCAGACGCGCCATGACCTCCCCGGAGGAAAAGATGTCGCCGACATGGCCGAGGTCGCGGTGGGCGTTGAAGTGCTGCCCGTCGAAGGCGACGATGCCGGCAGCTTCCTGACCGCGATGCTGCAGGGCATGCAGGCCGAGGGCGGTGTGGGCCGCCGCGTCCTCGTGACCGTAGATCCCGAAGACCCCGCATTCCTCATGAAACTTGTCGTCGTCGGTCGTGTGGTCGTCTGGGCCGGCGCCCGATTGGGGAACCAGCGGGTTGGTGGTGATCACTGCTCGGTCCCTCCTGCTGCGGGCTCCTGGGTCATCAGGCCCTCGATGGCCCTTTCGATCTCGCCGCGCATGTCCTCGTTATACTCCGGCTCCGCTTTTGGCGCATCGGCTTTCCGGAGCGGGCTGACCAGAAGCTGATAGGTCTGTTCCTGGCGCCGCAGTTCTTCGGCGCGGCGCCGCGCATCGTCGGCCGCTTCGTTTCCGCGCTCCAGCATGCTCTCCGGCACCAGCGTCAGCAGCAGGTCGGCGCCGCGTTCGACCAGGGGCCGGCTCCTGGCTTCCTTCACCCAGTCGAAGATCTCCTCTTCCGGCATCAGGAAGGTGAGCGCCATCCAGCCCAGCACCACGATGACGCCGCCGCGGGCGAATCCGAAAAGCAGCCCCAGAGACCGGTCCAGCGCACCCAGGCTGCTTTGCTGAACCCGGTTGGAGAGCAGCCGGGTCAGCATGGAAAAGATGACCAGCGAGACCAGGAAGATCACCACGCCGGTGACCAGACTGGCGAAGAACTCGGTCGGGATGTACTGCTCGACCAGCGGCTGGGCGTGCGGGAAGGCATAGAGCGTCACGAAGGTGGCGGCAACCCAGGAGCCGATGGCAAAGACCTCGTGCACGAACCCGCGCACGAAAGCGAAGATGCCGGAAATCACCAGAACGATGATTATGAGCAGGTCCGCCAGATTGATCGGCAAGCTGTCCATCGGGTCTTTGTCTGTCCTTCGACGTCGATCTAAGGCGCTCTGGCTCTCGCTGGGCTCTAAGGCGCCGAGGTCCGGAACCCAATGGGGTCCGCCTGCGGGCGGGCCAGGCGCGCGACCAGGTCCTGAAGATGCGCGATCTCCTCGATCGCGAGGCCGCCGCTCTGCGGCCGGCCCTTACCGGCGCCTCGCTTGGCCCGGGGGGCCACCCAGGCGCGGGAGAATCCAAGCTTTTCCGCTTCTTTCAACCGCAACTCGACCTGGCTGACCGGTCGAATCTCCCCGGAAAGGCCGATCTCGCCGAAAATCACCGTTTCTTCCGGCACTTCCTGTCCCGTTGCTGCCGATACCAGGGCCGCCGCGACGGCCAGATCCGCTGCCGGCTCACCGATCCTCAGCCCGCCGGCTACGTTCAAATATACCTCTTGGCCGGCCAACGCCAGCCCGCATCGCGCCTCCAGCACGGCCAGCACCATGGCCAGGCGGCCCGAATCCCAGCCGACCACGGCGCGCCGCGGGGTGGCGAGGGGAGAGGCGGAAACCAGAGCCTGGATCTCCACCAGCAGGGGACGCGTGCCCTCCAGCCCCGCGAAAACCGCCGCCCCGGCGATGTTGCCGCGGCGCTCTGCCAGGAACAGCGCCGAGGGATTGGAGACCTCTTCCAGCCCGCCGTCGGTCATCTCGAAGACGCCGATCTCGTCGGTCGGCCCGAATCGGTTCTTGGAGGCCCTGAGGATACGGAAGTGGTGCCCGCGGTCGCCTTCGAAAGTCAGTACCGTATCGACCATATGTTCCAGCACCTTCGGCCCGGCGATCTGGCCCTCCTTTGTCACATGGCCGACCAGCAGCAGGCTGAAGCCGCGCTTCTTGGCGAGGCGGATCAACTCCTGCGTGGCGGCGCGCACTTGTGAGACCGTGCCGGGCGCGGATTCGAGGCTGTCGATGAAAAGGGTCTGCACCGAATCGACCACGACGACCGCCGGACCCTTCGGCTGGTCGAGGCTCGCCACCATGTCCCGCACCGCTGTCGCCGCCGCAAGCTGCACCGGGGCGGCCCCCAGCCCCATGCGCTGCGCGCGCAGGCGCACTTGGTCGATGGACTCCTCGCCGGAGATGTAGGCACAGCTGGCCGCCTCTTCGCCGCCCACCCCTTTATCACCGGCAGCAAGCCGGGCTGCGACCTGCAGCAGCAGGGTGGACTTGCCGATCCCAGGATCGCCGGCGACCAGTACGGCCGAGCCGGGAACCAGGCCGCCGCCGGTCACGCGGTCGAACTCGCCGATGCCGCAGGTCAGACGCGGCGGGGCCGGGCTGCGGCTCTGGAGATCGACGAAGGCGAGCCGTTGCGCCGAGCGGCCGGCGCCCGACAGCCCGCCCGGCGTCTTCTCTACCACCTCCTCGGAAAGCGAATTCCAGGCGCCGCAGCTCTCGCAGCGGCCGGCCCACTTGGCCGAGACGGCGCCGCATTCCTGGCAGACGTAGCGCGACTGGGTTTTCGCCATGATTACTGCCTGTCCTCCGCCGGCCCATGCCGCGGCGGGCACCGGAGCTTCGCATGAGACCGCGAAGCTATAGCGCCCGGACCTGCATTTGGATCGGCCCTTCGGCGCGACCGTTGATGAACTGATCGACGTAGGGATTGTCCGAGCGGTCGATCTCCGCCGTGGGGCCGACCCAAATGATGTTGCCGCGGTAGAGCATGGCGGTACGGTCGGAAATGCGCCGCGCCGAGGCCATGTCGTGGGTGATGGAAAGTGCCGTGGCGCCGAGTTGCTTCACGCACTTCACGATCAGCCGGTCGATCACATCGCCCATGATGGGGTCAAGGCCCGTGGTCGGCTCGTCGAAGAAGATGATCTCCGGTTCCGTGGCGATGGCGCGCGCGAGGCCGACGCGCTTGCGCATGCCGCCGGATAGTTCGGCCGGCATCAGGCTGCCGACATCCTCGCCCAGGCCGACTGCGGCCAGCTTCTCCAGGGCGGTCTTGCGTGCCTCGGCCCGCGGCCTGCCCTGGCCCTGAATCAGGCCGAAGGCGACGTTCTCCCAGACCGTCAGCGAGTCGAAGAGGGCAGCGTTCTGGAACAGCATGCCGAACTTGCGCCGGATCCGGTCCAGGTCCTCGCCCATCAGGCCGACCACCTCTTCACCGTCGACCTCGATCGAGCCAGAATCGGGATGCAGCAGCCCCAGAATGCATTTCAACAGCACGGACTTGCCGCTGCCCGATCCGCCGATCACCAGCACGGACTCGCCGGGAAAGATGTCGAGATTCACGTTGTCGAGAACGACCTTGTCGCCGAAAGCCTTGCTGAGGCCGCGGATCTTGATCTTTGGAGTCCGGTTGCTGCTGGCGTCGTTCATCGGGCGAAGAACAGCTCGGTGATGAAGTAGTTGAAGCAGAGAATCAGGATCGAGGCGGAGACCACCGCGTTGGTGGTGGCCGTACCCACGCCCTGGGCTCCGCCACGCGAATTGTATCCGTGATAGCAGCCCATGAGGGTGACCAGGAATCCGAAGACCGCGGCCTTGACCAGGCCCGAGACAACATCCTGGACCTCCACGAAATCACGGGTGTTCTTCAGATAGGTCGCCGGATTGAAGTCCAGCTTCTGGGTCGACACCAGATAGCCGCCGAACACGCCGATGATGTCGGCGATCAGCACCAGGATCGGCAGCATGGTGAGCCCGGCGATCAGGCGCGGCGCAATCAGGTACTTGAAGGGGTTGGTCGCCAGGGTGTCCAGGGCATCGATCTGCTCTGTGACCCGCATGGTGCCGATCTCTGCGGCCATGGAGGCACCGACCCGGCCCGCGACCATCAGTCCCGCCAGGACCGGGCCCAGTTCGCGGGTGATGGAGACGACGACCACATTGGGAATGGCGCTCTCCGCCGAGAAGCGCTCGAAGCCGGTGTAGCTCTGCAGCGCCAGCACCATGCCGGTAAAGATCGCCGTCAGCCCGACGACAGGCAGCGAGTAGTAGCCGATCTCGATCATCTGGCGGACGACGAGGCGCGGATAGAACGGTGGCCGGACGCAGTGAGAGAGCGCAATGACGGTGAAAAGGGTCAGCCGGCCGGTGGCTTCCAGAAACGACAGAAAGGTCCGGCCGATCGGCTGGAGAATCGGCATCAACAATCAGCCCAAATAAGCGCGGTGATAGCGCTTTCCGAGAGCGGTCAGAATTTCGTAGCCGATCGTCCCGGCTTCCCGCGCCAAGTCGTCGACCCCGTGCTGTGGGTCAAGGAGGTCCACCATCGCGCCCGGATGCACTTTATCCGGCGCAATCCCAGTAACGTCCAAAGTAATCAGATCCATCGAAATCCGCCCCACCACGGGAACCTCGTGACCGTTAATCCAGGCTCGCGCCCGACCCGAAAGAGAGCGCAGGTAGCCATCCGCATAGCCCGCAGCAACTGTGGCAATTCGAGCCGGCCCGGTGGCGCGGTGGGTCGCACCATAGCCAACGCTCTGGGGGGCGTCAATTCCGCGAACCTGCAGGATTCGCGCCTTCAATCCGACCACCGGAAGGACCGGATTCGGGGCTGCGGGGGTTGGGTTGACGCCATAGACGGCTGCCCCCGGCCGGGCCAGATCGAAGTGGTAATCGGGACCCAGAAAGATCCCCGGGGAGTTGCAGAGAGAGGCCGGGGCGTCCGGCAGCTTCTGCAGGGCGGCGCGAAAGGCGGTGAGCTGTTGGGCGTTCTGCGGGTGCTGTGGCTCGTCGGCGCAGGCGAGGTGGCTCATCACCAGGGTCGGGACGATGCCCTCCAGGCGCTCCGGCGCTGCCTGCAGGGTCTCCAGGTCCGCCGGCTGCAGCCCGAGGCGGCTCATGCCGCTGTCGACCTGAAGGGCCGCCGGAAGTGCCCGGCCGCGCCGGCCGGCCTCCGCGCGCCAGGCGTCGATCTCGCCCAGCGAGTTCAGCACCGGCAGAAGATTGTGCTCGACGCAGGCCGCTTCGGTGCCGGGCATGAGGCCGTTGAGGACATAGAGGCTAAGGGCCGGATGGCAGGCATCCAGCAGCGGGCGCAGCGCAATTGCCTCGTCAGGCTGGGCGACGAGGATCGAGCGGGCGCCTTCCTTCACCAGGACCGGCGCAACCTGTGCCGCGCCCAAGCCGTAGGCGTCGGCCTTCACGACGGCGGCGAGTGGCTTTTCCAGAAAGGCGGCGCGCAGGCGGCGAAAGTTTTCGGCGACGGCGGCGAGGTCGATGGTGAGCGCCCCGGCCGCCGTGGCGGGGATGGCGGCCTCGCCGGAGGTCGTTCGTTCGCGGTCAGAACTGCTCGGGGAGATGGTCATCGGCGATCAGGTCGCTGAAGCGGGTGGTGTCCCCGTCGAAGGAGAACTCGCGCGAGCCGATGGGGCCGTGGCGCTGCTTGGCGACGATGATCTCGGCTTTGCCGTAGGCGCGCTCGCAGCGTTCCTTCCAGCGCTCGAGGCGCTCGTGGAATTTGTTGTCGTCCTCGCCGTCGCGCTGTGTCGGCTCGGCGCGCTCCGCATAGTACTGCTCGCGATAGATGAACATGACGACATCGGCGTCCTGCTCAATCGATCCTGATTCGCGAAGATCGGCCAGTTGGGGATGCTTGTCCTCGCGCTGTTCGACGGCGCGCGAGAGCTGGGAGAGGGCGATCACCGGGACGTCGAGATCCTTGGCGAGCGCCTTGAGGCCGCGGGTGATCTCCGAGACTTCCTGAACCCGGTTGTCGGAACGCTTGTTGGGCGGCGGCTGCATGAGCTGAAGGTAGTCGACCACGACCAGCGAAAGGCCATGCTGGCGCTTCAGCCGGCGCGCGCGGGTGCGCATCTGGCTGACCGAAAGCGCCGGTGTGTCGTCGACGAAGAGCGGCAGTTCAAAGAGCTCGCGGCTGGCCTCGAAAACCTTGTCGAAGTCGTCGTCGCGAATGTCGCCGCGCCGCATGGAGTCGGAGCGCACGCCGGTGCGTTCCGAAAGGATGCGCGTCGCAAGCTGCTCTGCCGACATTTCCAGGGAGAAGAAGGCGACCGGCTGGCGCTGCTCCACGGGATTGCCCTCGGCATCCTTTTCGATACGCGGTGCCGAGGCCACGTTGAACGCGATATTGGTCGCCAGCGAGGTCTTTCCCATCGAAGGGCGGGCCGCGAGGATCACGAGGTCCGAACGATGAAAGCCGCCGAGCAGTCCGTCGAGATCCTGCAGTCCGGAAGAGACGCCGGAAAGCCCGTCGCGCTGCATGGCCGCTTCGGTCATATGAAGCGATTCCAGCACTGCGGAGCGGAAGCCGATCAGCCCGCCCTCTGTCTGGCCGATCTCCGCGAGTTTGTAGAGCCTGTCTTCGGCGCCTTCGATCTGCTGTGTGGCCTCGACATCCAGGTCATGCTCGAAGGCATCGTTCACCATGTCTTCGCCCAGGGTGATCAACTCGCGCCTGAGATAAAGATCGTGGATCGTCTTGCCGTAGTCGGCCGCGTTGATGATGGTGACATAGCTCGACTGAAGCTGAGCGAGATACTGTGCGCCGCCGACTTCGGCGAGCGCGCTTTCCTGCTCGAAGAGGTTCTTCAGTTGAATCGCGTTGGCCACCTGGCCACGTTCGATCAGCTTGCCGCAGGCCTCGTAGATGCGTGCGTGCACGCCGTCGGCGAAGTGTTCCGGCCGCAAAAAGTCGGAAACCTTCTCATAGGCGGCGTTGTTGGCCAGGATGGCGCCCAGCAGCGCCTGCTCCGCCTCGTCATTGGACGGGGGCAGACGCAGACTATCCCCGTTTTCAAGCGGGTCGGGGAGGGCGGTCAGGCTGGGGCTTGTCGATTCCATGGCCAGCTAGAATAGCAAACCGCGGCTGCAGTCCAAAGCGGTGGCGCCGAGAAGCTTTCGGGGATTGAGAGGAAGACGGGGATAAGCATCCTGCGATCCCGGGCCCCTGCCGGTTGACATAGAGACTGTGCAAAGAAAAAGCGGCAGTCCGATACCAGACTGCCGCTTTCGCTTTCGAAGTCGCTGATCCGGTCGCGCAGCTACGCGTCCTTCGGCGTCTCTTCGCTTTCGGCCTCGACCGGCTCGGCCGGGGCGGCTTCCTCCGCCGGCGCGGCTTCGTCGCCGGCGTTTTCCGAGTCGGCGGTCTCGGTCGCCTCTTCCTGTTCGACCGCCTCGACGACCGCCTCGATCTCTGCCTCGGCCGCCTCTTCGGCCTGTCGCAGGTCCTCGGCGGTGACCACGCGTCCGCTCTTCAGCTGGGCTTCCGCCTCTTCCTCCGAACGGGCGACATTCGCGGTGATCTCCACGGCCACCTCCGGGTGCAGCTGGACGCGCACGGTGTGGAGGCCGAGGGTCTTGATCACGGCGGTGAGGGCGACCTGCCGGCGGTCGATGGTGACGCCTGCGGCGGTCACCGCTTCGGAGATGTCGCGGCTGTTGACCGAACCATAGAGCTGGCCGCTTTCGCCGGCCTGGCGCACCAGCGTGACGGTCATGCCCTCGAGGTCGCCGACGATCCGCTCCGCCTCTTCGCGGCGCTTCAGATTGTCGGCTTCCAACTGCGCACGCTCCTGTTCGAAGCGGGCGAGGTTGCCCTTGGTGGCCCGCAGCGCTTTTTTCTGCGGCAGGAGAAAGTTTCGCGCATAGCCCGGCTTGACGGTGACCACGTCACCCATCTGGCCGAGCTTCTCGATGCGCTCCATCAGGATCACTTCCATCTCTTTGACTCCCGACTGGCCGCTATTTCAAGACGTAGGGCAGGAGCGCCAGATAGCGTGCGCGCTTGATGGCGCGCGCCAACTCGCGCTGCTTCTTGGTCGACACCGCGGTGATCCGGCTCGGCACGATCTTGCCACGCTCGGAAACGAAGCGCTGCAGCAGCCGCGTGTCCTTGTAGTCGATCTTTTGCGCCTTGGGCCCCGAGAAAGGGCAGCTCTTGCGGCGGCGAAAGAACGGACGGCGGGCTCCCCCGCCTGAGCTGACGATACGGACGGTCATTCTGCTGCTCCTTCACTGGCTTTGGCGTTGGCGCCGGCAGCGGTTGCTGCACTGCCCTCGGAGCCGCCGCGCGGTGCGCCGCCCCGGTCGCCGCCCCGGTCACCACCCCGGTCACCACCGCGATCGCCGCCCCGGTCACCGCCGAAACGGCCGCCGCCGCGGCGGTCGCCACGGTCACCCCGGCCGCCGCGGTCATCGCGGCTGTGGCGCTGCTGCATGACGATCGAGGGGCCCTCCGTCAACTCCTCGACCTTGACTGTCAGGTAGCGGATCACGTCGTCGCTGAGCCGGATGTTGCGCTCCAGCTCGTGGAGGGCCGGGGCCGGGGCCTCGATGTTCAGGAGGACGTAGTGGCCCTTGCGGTTCTTCTTGATGCGATAGGCGAGGGTGCGCAGGCCCCAGTACTCGGACCCGGCAACGCGGCCGCCGTTGTCTTCAAGGATTTTGGTGTAGTCCGCCACCAGGTTCTCGACCTGGGAAGACGAGACATCTTGGCGCGCAATCAGCACGCATTCGTAGAAAGCCATATTGTAACTCCTTTTGGCTCTTCATGGGCCGGCGCTGGCCATGCCAGCCGCCCGGCCCTAGCCGACCCCGTGAGAGAAGCCGGCAAGGAGTGTTCACGCCCCAAGGACGCGAAGCGGGCGGACTATACACACTCCCCCCCGCGGCGCAAGCCGCTATGCCCCCCAAAGGCGCAAGCGGCTATCCCGCAGCCGCCGAGGCCTTTCCGGGTCCGCGAAGCGTCTTGACAGTTAACGCAGCCTCGCTATCTCTGGGCTGCAATTGGGGGCGGCGATCGGGGCCGGCGTTCCGCCCTCCTGCAGCCGGCTGTTTCCGCCACTTTACCCAGACAAGGGTTCCGGGACCCAGACAAGGGTTCCGGGAAAGGGACCGAGAAGAGGGAGTTGTCCATATGAGCCTGGCTTTCGTCTTTCCGGGACAGGGGTCCCAGGCGGTCGGCATGGGCCAGGCCCTGGCCGAAGCCTTTCCCCTGGCCAGGCATACCTTGGAGGAGGTGGACGACGCCCTGGAGCAGCATCTTTCGCGGCTCATGTTCGAGGGGCCGGAAGAAGACCTGCGGTTGACGGCCAACGCGCAGCCGGCCCTGATGGCGGCCAGCATCGCCACAGTCCGGGTACTCGAGGCCGAGGGCGGCAAGCCGTTGGCAGAGCGGGCCGCTTTCGTCGCCGGCCATTCTTTAGGAGAATATTCCGCTCTCGCGGCGGCGGGCTCCCTGGAGCTGGCAGACGCGGCGCGCCTTCTGCGCCGACGCGGCCAAGCCATGCAGGAGGCGGTACCGGTCGGCGAGGGGGCCATGGCGGCGCTCCTCGGCCTCGACCTGGAGCCGGCGCAGGAGATTGCCGAGGCGGCGGCAGAAGATCAGGTCTGCGCTGCCGCCAATGACAACGCGCCGGGTCAGGTGGTGCTCAGCGGCCATGCAGAGGCTATCGACAGGGCAATGGCGCTGGCCAAGGAACGGGGCGCCAAGCGGGCGGTGCAGTTGCCTGTCAGCGCCCCCTTTCATTGCCCGCTCATGGCGCCGGCTGCCGATGCGATGGCCGATGCCCTGGCCACGGTGGCTGTCAAGATGCCAGCCGTACCGCTGATTGCGAACGTGACCGCCGGGCGCCTGAGCGACCCCGACGAGATCCGCCGCAAACTGGTGGAACAGGTGACCGGGATGGTGCGCTGGCGCGAGTCCGTCGCCTTCATGGCCGCGGAGGGGGTGACCAAGACCGTGGAACTGGGTACCGGCAAGGTTCTGACCGGTCTCAGCAAGAGGATCGACCGCAGCCTGGAGGCCCAATCCGCCGGCACCCCCGAAGAGATGGAAACGCTCCTGAAGCAACTCTAGCCCGCCACGCGGCCGCCGCGGCTGAGTGGCCGCAGGGGATCGCGGTGGGCTGTCCAACACAAAAACAACCTCCAGAAGCGCGGAGAAGGCGTGATGTTTGATCTCAGTGGAAAGACCGCCCTGGTGACGGGCGCATCGGGTGGCATCGGCGGGGCGATCGCCAGACAGCTGCACGCCCAGGGTGCCAGCCTGGCCTTGAGCGGCACCCGGACCGAAGCGCTGGAGGCCCTGGCGGGCGCGTTGGGCGAGCGGGCCCAGGTCATCCCCTGCAACCTGGGCGACCCGGCAGAGGCGGATGCGTTGCCCGGCAAGGCGGAGGCTGCCCTGGGTCAGCTCGACATTCTGGTCAACAACGCGGGGCTGACCCGCGACGGCCTGATCATGCGGATGAAGGACGAAGACTGGGCCCAGGTTCTGGAGGTCAACCTGACCGCCGCGTTCCGCCTCGCCCGCGCCAGCCTGAAGGGCATGATGAAGCGCCGCTGGGGGCGCATTATCAGCATCAGTTCGGTGGTCGGGGTGACAGGGAATCCGGGCCAGGCCAACTACGTCAGTTCCAAGGCCGGACTGATCGGCCTGACCAAGTCGCTGGCCCAGGAAGTAGCGACCCGGGGCATCACCGTGAACACCGTCGCGCCGGGCATGATCGAAACCGCCATGACCGACGCCCTGAACGATCAGCAGCGTGACCGCATCCTTTCCGTCATACCTATGCAACGTCTTGGGAAATCAGACGAAATTGGGTCGGCGGTGGTGTTCCTTGCGAGCGGAGAGGCCGCCTATGTGACGGGCCAAACCTTGCATGTGAACGGTGGAATGGCCATGATATGAGCAAACCCGGGGGATCCCACCTCAACTATGCGTCTCTGGGGCGTTGGCAAACCTTTAAGAACTGTGATAAGAGGCGGCGCCTTGCGCAGCAGCGGGGACGCTATCCGCAAGACCATTACCTGTTGTGACGGTATCCGTGTCCCGCAAGGATGCGCAAAAGAACCTAAGGACAAAGTCAAATGAGCAACGACATCGCCGATCGCGTCAAGAAGATCGTCGTCGAGCATCTGGGCGTCGACGATGGAAAGGTAACCGACACCGCCAGTTTCATCGACGACCTGGGTGCAGACAGCCTGGATACGGTCGAACTGGTGATGGCTTTTGAAGAAGAGTTCGGCTGTGAGATCCCCGATGACGCTGCCGAGAAGATCGTGACCGTCAAGGACGCGATCGACTTCATCCAGGAACACTCCTGAGCCGGTGAAGCAAGCGGCAGGCGTGCGGTTTCGCGCGCGGCCGCCCAGAAGTGGTGCCGTGCGAGGATTTCAGGGCGTATGAGACGCGTTGTCGTTACAGGGCTGGGATTGGTCACACCGCTTGGCAGTGGGGTAAAGCCGGTGTGGGACCGCCTGATCAACGGTAAGTCGGGACTGCGGGGTATCCAAAGCTTCGATGTCTCTGATCTGCCGTCGAAGATCGCCGGCCAGGTCCCGCAGGGCGAGACCGCTGAGGGTCTGTTCAATGCGGACGACTACGTGGCACCGCGCGACCAGCGCAAGCTAGACCGCTTCATCGTCTTTGGCATGGCCGCTGCGCAGCAGGCCATCGAGGATTCCGGATGGGTTCCTGAAGACGAGGAAAGCCTCTGGCGCACAGGTGTCATGATCGGCTCCGGCATCGGCGGTCTGGAGACTATCTACGATGGTTCCATCACCATCCATGAACGCGGGCCGCGGCGCCTCTCACCGTTCTTCATTCCTGCCGCGCTGATCAATCTGGTCAGCGGTCAGGTTTCGATCCGCTACGGTTTCAAAGGGCCGAACCATGCCGTCGTCACGGCCTGTTCAACCGGGGCCCATGCGATCGGCGACGCGGCGCGCCTGATCATGCTGGACGATGCCGACGTCATGGTGGCCGGCGGCGCTGAGGCGGCAGTCTGCCGTCTGGGCATTGCCGGGTTCTCGGCCTCCCGCGCGCTCTCCACCAACTTCAACGACACGCCGGAACGCAGCTCGCGCCCCTGGGACGAAGACCGCGACGGCTTCGTGATGGGCGAAGGGGCTGGCGTGGTCGTGCTGGAGGAACTGGAGCACGCAAAGGCCAGAGGCGCGACCATCTACGCCGAGGTGGTCGGCTACGGACTCTCAGGCGATGCGCATCACATCACCGCTCCGCCCGAAGACGGCAACGGCGGCTACCGCGCCATGCAGTCGGCGATGCGCCGCGCCGGGCTGGAGCCCAGCGACATCGACTACATCAATGCCCATGGAACCTCTACGCCGCTTGGCGACGAGATCGAGGTGGGCGCCGTGCGCCGTCTCTTCGGCGATGCCGTCGAGGACATCACCATGTCCTCGACCAAGTCGGCGATCGGGCATCTCTTGGGGGCGGCCGGGGCCGTGGAGTCGATCTTCTCGATCCTCGCCATCCGCGACAACGTCGCACCGCCGACCCTGAACCTGGACAATCCCTCGCCGGCCTGCAACGGGGTTGACCTGAACCCGCACCAAGCCAAGGAGCGGCCGATCCGGCGGGCCCTCTCGAATTCCTTCGGCTTTGGTGGAACGAACGCCAGTCTCATCCTGGCCGACTACCAGTAGAGCGCGGTTTATGCGGCGATTAGGCGGCCTTGCCGTTCTCATCGTCCTTATGCTCGCCGCCGTTTCCGGCGGCGCCTGGGTCTATCTGAAGGGGCAGTTCACCCAGCCGGGTCCGCTGGCCGGCGAGGCGATGTTGGTGATCCCGCGCGGCGCCGGGCTGGAGACGATTGCCGCCGACCTGACCGATGCAGGGGTGGTATCCGATGCCCGCGTCTTTGCGATCGGCGTGCGCCTTTTCGGAGACGCCACGGCCCTGAAAGCCGGCGAGTACAGTTTCCCTCCCTCGATCTCCATGGCCGATGTCGCGGCTCTGATCGCCAGCGGCCGTACCGTGGTTCACCGCCTGACTGTGCCCGAAGGCCTCACCAGCACCGAGGTGGTGGCGTTGCTTCAGGAGGCCGAGGTCCTCGAAGGCGAAGCAGGAGCGGTGCCGGCAGAGGGTGCGCTGCTGCCGGAGACCTATCACTTCCATCGCGGCGACACCCGGGCGGAGGTGCTGCAGCGCATGAACCGCTCCATGGAGCAGGTCGTCGCCGAAGTCTGGGAGGGCCGGGCCGAGGGCCTGCCGCTTGCCAGTCCGGAAGAGGCCGTCATCCTGGCATCGATCATCGAGCGCGAGACAGGCGTTGACGAAGAGCGGGCGCTGGTCGCCGGCGTCTTTGTCAACCGCTTGAACAAGGGCATGCCGCTGCAGTCTGACCCGACCGTGGTCTACGGAATAACCGAAGGCAAGGCACCGCTTGGCCGCTCCCTGACACGCAAGGACCTCGCGACCCCGACGCCCTACAACACCTATCAGATCAACGGCCTGCCGCCAGGGCCTATCGCCAATCCCGGCCGTGCGTCTCTGGAGGCAGCGGTCAATCCGGCGGAGACCGAGTACTTCTACTTCGTTGCTGACGGCACCGGCGGGCACGCCTTTGCCAGGACCCTGGCCGAGCACAACAGCAATGTCGCCAAGTGGCGCAAGCACCTGAAGAGCCTGCGGCGCAAAAGCGAATAGACACTCTGCTAGCCTTCAGAAGCCGGTTTTTCCGGTAGGCGGGTCAGCAGCGGATCGGTCCAGGACGGCGGCAGCAGCGAAAGCAGCCAGACCACGGCAAACAGGCGGCGCGGAAAGACGATGCGGGCCTTTCCCGCTGCGAGGCCGCGTTCGATGATGCGCGCGGCCCGTGCACTGTCCATCAGGAAGGGCATGGGAAAGTCGTTGACCGCGGTCATCGGGCTCTTGACGTAGCCGGGGCAGATGACCGAGACCGTCAGTCCCTCGCCGGCGACCATGCCGCGCAGGGCTTCGCCCCAGACCCGCACGGCGGCCTTGGAGGCGCAGTAGGCCGGCGCTCCGGGAAATCCGCGAAACGCGGCAAGCGACGACATGATGGCGATCTGGCCGCGCCCGCGCGGGCGCATCAGTGCGACGGCTGAGAGGACCGTCGAGACGACCCCGTCGACGTTGACGGAGAGAATCTGCCTGGTCTGGGTGGCGTCCTCGCCGAACGTCCCGGTTCCGGCAGAGATCCCCGCGTTCGCAATGACGAGATCCAAGGGATGGCGCCCGTCCGCTTCGCGCAGCCAGCTCTCCAGCGCCTGCTGGTCCGTGACGTCGAAGGCCGCGGTTTCTACCACGGCGCCGGCGGCCCGGCAGTCGCGCGCCACCTCTTCCAGACGGTGCGGATTGCGCCCGCTGAGCGCGAGAACGCGCCCCTGTCCGGCATAGCGGCGTGCCAGGGCCGCGCCGATTCCGCTCGACGCACCGGTGATTGCGATCGAATTGGGGTCCCGCATAACGCTCCAGCATCCCAGCCATCAGACAGATACCGGGATAGGCTGCTCCGCGGTCCCGGCGCAAGCTTGTTGTGCTTCTGGGGGGTCAGTATATATGGGGCCGGCATTCGGGGCGCCTGCCAGGCACGGCAAGGCGCAAGCGGATGCGACAGCGCGCAGAGGGGGGAAGGCTTCGGTGACCGGACAATCCGCGGTGGTGCACAGCATGACCGGTTTCGCACGCCAGGAGGGCGGCGACGACAGTGTCGCCTGGGCCTGGGAGGTCAAGACCGTCAACGGACGCAGCCTCGACGTCCGCTCGCGCCTGCCCAGCGGCTACGAGGCGCTCGATCCGATCGTCCGTAAGGCGGTGGCGGCGGTATGCCACCGCGGCAACGCCCAGGTGAACCTCGTGGTCAAGCGCAGCGAGGCCGCGCAGGCCTGGCAGCTCAACGAGGACCTTCTGCAGCAGGTTCTTGAGGTCATGGAGGGCTTGCGTGTGCGCCTGGATGCGGCGCCGCCACGGTTGGACGGATTGCTGGGCCTGCGGGGTGTGTTGGAGCCAGTCGAAGACGAGGAGAGCCCGGAGCAGCGCGACGCCCGCCTCCGGCGCATCGAAGGCGACCTGCACCAGGCGCTGAAGGGGCTGATCGGGATGCGCTCGGACGAGGGCGCGCGCCTGGCCGAACTGGTGCAGGGACACTTGGCGTCGATCGAGACTCTCTGCGCGGCGGCGGCGGACTGCGCTGCGACTCAACCGGACGCCCTCCGTCGCCGCTTGCGCGAACAACTCGATCTGTTGCTCTCCGAGACCAGTGGCATTGCTGAGGACCGCCTTGCCCAGGAGGCCGCCATTCTGGTCAGCAAGGCCGACGTTCGCGAAGAGCTGGACCGTCTGACCGCCCATATCGGGGCCGCGCGCGACCTGTTGGAGCAAGGCGGCGCTATCGGCCGCAAGCTCGACTTTCTGTGCCAGGAGTTCAATCGCGAGGCCAATACGCTGTGTTCGAAGTCCGCAGATGTGGAACTTACGCGCATCGGTCTCGACCTTAAGTCGGCGATCGAACAGCTGCGCGAGCAGGTTCAAAACATCGAGTAGCGCAGATGAACGAAGCCAAGATCAAGCGGCGCGGCCTGATGCTCGTCCTGTCATCGCCCTCGGGGGCCGGCAAGACCTCCATCTCTCGGCGCCTTCTGGAGCTGGACGAGGGCCTCTCGCTTTCCATTTCGGCAACCACGCGGCCGCGGCGCCCTGGCGAGACCGAAGGTGTCCATTACTTCTTCCTGAGCGATGAGGGCTTTGCCGAGATGGTTGCCGCCGGCGCTCTGCTGGAACATGCGACGGTCTTTGGTCATCGCTACGGAACGCCGCGCGCGCCGGTGGAGAGTGCCCTGGAAACAGGCCAGGACGTGCTCTTCGACATCGACTGGCAGGGGACACAGCAGGTCGCAGAACGGGCGCGGGAGGACCTGGTCAGTGTGTTTATCCTGCCGCCGTCAACGGCCGAGCTCGAACGGCGTCTGCACAGCCGTGCCCAGGACAGCGAGGAGGTGGTCCGCGGGCGCATGGCGAAGGCCGCGGACGAGATGAGTCACTGGCCGGAGTATGACTACATCATCATCAACCACGACATGGACGAAAGCGTCGCCCAGGTTCAGGCCATTCTGACGGCCGAGCGCCTGAAGCGAGAGCGCCGCATCGGCCTGCGGGATTTCGTCGAGGACCTGCGGCGTGGCGGTTAGGCGCCTGGCGGGTTCTTGGCCTCACCCTCTGAACGACTGAGCAGGCGCGCCAGGCAGCAGAACTGTTCGACGCTCAATGCCTCCGCCCGGGCGGTCGGGTCGATACCGGCGTCGGAAAGCGTTTCTTCGCAGCGGGCGAAGAGGGGCTTCAGGCTTTGCCGCAGCATCTTCCGGCGCTGGCCGAAAGCGGCGGCGGTCACCCGTTCAAGGCTCTTCAACTCCGCTGCTGCCAACGGTGCTTTGCGCGGCCGGAGCGCGACCACGGTCGACGTCACCTTCGGCGGCGGCGTGAAGGCGCGGGGCGGAATGTCGAACAGGGTGCGCACCTCGCAGAGCCACTGCGTAATGATCGTCAGCCGCCCGTAGTGGCGGCTGCGCGGTTCTGCCGTCAGGCGCTGCGCCACTTCCTTCTGGAACATCAACGTAAAAGCGCTGAACGCAGCAGGATTGCTGGCAAGCGCCGTCAGCCAACCGATCAAAAGCGCCGTGGAGATGTTGTAGGGCAGATTGCTGACGATCTGGCGCGGCGCCGTCCCAATCTCCGCGAGCGGCAGAGTGAGGGCGTCGCCTTCGACGACTTCAAGCCGCTCCGGATAGAGGTCAGCCAGCTCACGGAGTGCCTCCAGGCAGCGGCGGTCCTTCTCCACGGCGATCACGTGATGCGCACCCTCGCTCAAGAGGGCGCGCGTCAGACCGCCGGGGCCGGGCCCCACTTCGACCACGGTCCCGGTGTCGATCTCCGGGGCGGCGCGTGCGATCCGCCGGGTCAGGTTGAGGTCGAGGAGAAAGTGCTGGCCCAGGGCCTTGCGCGCGCCCAGGCCGTGGCGTGCGATGACCTCGCGCAGGGGCGGGAGGTTCGCCGGTTCTCCGGGGAGCGGCCTGTCAGGCATGGTCGTAAGCGGCCGACTCCTCGGTTCCGCTGGCCTGCTTGTTGGCAGCCAGTGTTCCCGCCAGGGTGATCGCCGCCAAGAGGCTCACGGGCGAGGCGAGGCCTTCGCCTGCGATGTCCAGCGCCGTCCCGTGGTCTGGTGACGTGCGGACGATCGGCAGGCCGAGCGTTACGTTCACCCCGTGCTCGAAATCCAAGGTCTTGACCGGTATGAGGGCCTGATCGTGATACATGCAGAGGGCGGCATCGTAGCCGCGCCGCGCTGCCGGGTGGAACAGGCTGTCGGCGGCAACGGGGCCGAAGGCGTCGATGCCCTCAGCCTGGAGGCGGGCCACCGCTGGGGCGATCACCAGCCCGTCTTCGGCGCCCAGCTTGCCGTCCTCCCCGGCATGAGGATTGAGCCCGGCGACGGCCAGCCGAGGGTTTGCGATCCCAAACTGCTGCTGCAGTCCGATTGCTGCTGTTCGCGCGGTCTCGACGATCAGGGCGCCCGTCAGGCTGGACGGCACTTCGGCCAACGGCTGATGGACCGTGACGGGAACGGTGCGCAGGCCTGGGGTGGCCAGCATCATGACCGACCTGCCGGGGCAGCCGCAAAGCTCCGCCAGGAACTCGGTGTGGCCCGGATGCGCAAAGCCGGCATCGAGCAGTACCTTCTTGTGGATCGGATTGGTGACCACGGCTGACGCCTCGCCGCTCAAGGTCAGGCTGGTGGCGAGCCTGATGGCCTCCAGAACCTCGCCGGCAGTCGCTGGAGAGGGCCGGCCGGGTTCGGCTTTCACGGCAGCACCCAACGGCAGGACGGGCAGGCCCCGCTCAAACGCGTCGAAGGCGGATGCCGCTGCGTCGATTGGGACCACCGGAACGCTCATGTCCAGGCTCTGTGCAAGGGCGGCAAGCCGTTCCGGGTCGTCGATCACCAGGAAGGGGGGCAGGTCGTGGTCCTTGCGTCGCTGCCAGGCGCGCAGACTGAGTTCGCCGCCGACGCCTGCAGGTTCCCCCATGGTGACCGCGAGCGGCGCATCAGGACGATGGCGTTCTTTACCAGCTTGCCCAGAGAAGCTCATGTTTCGGTGCCGGTCACGAGCGCCCGTTCACGGGTGTCGGCTCACTGTTGCCGTCTCATGGGTCCGCCTCATGGGTCCGCCTCATGGGTCCGCCTCATGGGGCCGCAGTCATATGCGAACGTCGACGTTCGCGGTTCTGCGCAGTTCCTGGATGGAGCGTTGCGCCAACTGGTTTACCCGCTGATCGGTGAGGTTCTGCTGGATTCTCTGGCGGTCAATCTCTTGTCCCTCGTTCCTGCGCATGTCGCGCAGCAAGAGGATGTGGAAGCCGGCGAGCGTGCGGATCGGCCGGGAGACGTCGCCAGGGCCCATCTGTGCAAGGGCTTGGTTCAGAGAGTCGTCCAGTTCGCCGTCCTGGATCCAGCCGCGGTCGCCGCCAAGGCGCGCGGTGCTGGACTGGGAGAACTGCCGGGCCAGCCCGCCGAAATTGGCCCCTGCGCGCAGCTGTTCGAGGAGCCGATTGGCATTGGCCAGGGCCTGCTGCTCCTGCGCAGCCGACTCGACGGCGACGAAGATTTCGGAGACGCGCCGCTCGATGGAGCCCTGGCGCGCGGCCAGCCGATCGACAACCTCCTGAACCTCCTCGCTCGAGACCACCACCGTCGGGCGCAGGCGGCGCTGGACGACGGTTTGCCAAGCGATCTGAGCGCGGATCTGGTCGATGAGCGTGGTCGGGATGACGCCCCGGTTGCGCAGCATGGAGAGGAACTGGCCTTCGGACATTCCGTTCTGCTGGGATATCTGCTGGAGCGCATCCGCCACCTGGTCGTCGGTCACTGCGATATCCAGCCGAGTGGCCTCCTGCATCTGCAGGCGCTCGTCAATCAGGCCGCGCAGGACCTGAGGGGTCAAACGGCGCCGAACCTCCTGGGAATCCTGGACACCGGCACCAATGATCGCCAGACGCACGCGCATCGACAGATCGAGGACCGAGATCACCTCGTCATTCACGACGGCAGCGGGACGAAAAGCATCCTGAGCGCGCACGGAGGAGGGCGCAGCCAGCGCGGCGAGCGCGATGCAGAGCAGCGCAAGCGCGCTAAGCCAAAGGCTTGGCGCCGGTCGGTAGGGCGGTCGGTAGGCCGGGCGGGCGAACAGTAAAGCAGCCATCGTCAGTTCCCAGAAAAAAGCACCGCGAACTATACAGTTGTCACCCGCAGGTGTTCAAACGGAAGCTGGGGTTCCAGTGCAGCTTTGAGGCGATTGCAGGTGTCAGGCAATCACCCGCCTGACGCTTCTCCAAGATGCTTGAAGACGATCCGCACAAAGATGCTGTCTTCGGCCTCCAGGTCGCGGTCCTCGAAGAAGGACCGCTCGGCGACGCCTTCGATCAGGAAGCACTCGTCCTGATAGGCAAGGCTGACCGCAGTTTCGAGCGAAGAGTCCTCGAAGAGGTCGCGGCGATGACGGAAGCCAACGGTCCAGTGCTCCGTGACCCTCGAACTGAGCGCGATCTGCAGTTCTTCGCGCTCGTCGAATTCGTCGTCACTCGCTTCCTGATCGATGAAGAAGTACGACAGGTCGAGGTTGAGGGCGTCGGGTCCAAGGCTCAAATCCACTTCGCTGCGGTCGGCGTTGAAATCGTCCTTGTCCAGGCGGAAGCGGTAAAGGAAATCGACGTGCTCGAACGGCTGGAGCAAGACGCGGCCGACGATATCGGACTCGTTGTCCTCAAGACCGGAGCCTTCGGAGAAGGCATCCCTGTTTTCCGAGAAGCGGTAGCTCTGGCCGATGAAGGCCCCAGCCGCGCCTTCGCTGCCGAAAGTCCCGGTCCACTTGACGCCATAGTCAACGCGGCTGCCGGAATCGACCCGGTCATTGCCGGCAAAGCGGTTGAGGTTGAAGAGATTGGTGTCGTCGAACTCGAAATCGAGGCTGTCCTCGTTGGGGATGGTGCCCGGGTTCGATCCGTTCGGGGCCAGGACGGCCTGGAAGATCGGCTCGATCACCTGTTGTACCGGGCCATCCCGGCGCGCCCAGGGATAGCGCCACTTGACCGCAAGCTGCGGGAAGACCCGTCCTTCCGTGTCGCTTCCGGGTGCTCCGCTGGGATTGACGTCCGAGGAACCGGACACCACACCATCGGTCCAGTATCCGTCGGTCTGAACCTGCGCGGTCACTTCGTAGATATCGCCCAGCGGACTGGTGTAGGGAATGTGATAGCCGCTGACCAGGGAGACACGCCGGCTGTCGCGGCCTTCTTCGCGGGTCAGCACCTGCAAGTTCGCATCGACCGTGTAGCGCGCCCCCGGAAGTCCGACTCCGGGCTCGCTGATGAAGTTGTAATCTGCCAGCGGCACGACGATGGGCGTTTCCGCATCGACATCCGAACTGCGCAGGCCCTGATAGGTCAGGCCGCGCACCGCCGCGTGGTTTCGGCCTTTCAGCCCCTCCAGATAGGCCGTGCTTGTAAGGGTTCGCTCGGTGTCGAAGTCGAACGCGCGCAGATAGGTATCGTCCGACGTCCGCTTGACGTCGAACCCCCAGCGCCAGGTGTCGTCCAGCTCGAACTGTCCCTCGGCATCAATGTGGCCGCGGAAGCGGTCGTCGGCGATGTTGCCGCCGCGCTCGTCACGATCGGCGATGGTTGCGCTGCCGGCGATTTCGATCTTCCCGTTCTCGAAGAGCTGCCGGTATTCGCCGGTCAGGTTGATACCCTGCTCGGTCGACAGCAGCGGCGCTATGGTCAGATCCTTGTCGTCGTCGATGACCCAATAGTAGGGAATCGTGGTCGCGGTGCCGAGAAAGTCGCTGCTGCCGATGGTCGGCGCGAGAAAACCGCTCCTGCGGTCGACTGTCGGATCGGGGTGCGAGAAGTAGGGTGTGTAGAGAACCGGGATGCCGAAGAACTCGAGCCAGGCATCGCGATAAATGATGTCCTGCGCTTCCTGATCGTGAATCACTTCGTTGGCTTTGATCTGCCACAACGGGGCGCGGCTGGGATCGTCGCGGCAGAGCTCGCAGGGACTGAAGACGCCCTTGCGGAACTCGGTCCGGTTTCCGCCGCTGCGCGTGCCGCTGGCCGCCGCGATGCGGGTGTTGTCAGCCATCAATACCCGAATGTCGCGGACGAAACCCTCCTTGAGATCGCCGGTTACCTCGATGAAGTCGGCGAAGACGGTGTCGCCGCTGGGCTCGATCAGCGTCACGTTGCCTTCGGCCGCCACGATATCGGAGTTCAGATTGTAGGTGACCTTGTCGGCCAGCAGCACCCGGCCTTCTTGCGAGATCTCCACATTGCCGGAAGCGATGACGAGGCCGTTTTCCTCGTCATAGGTCAGCTGGTCAGCCGTGATCAGGGCCGGAACGTTCTCAAGCGCGTCGATATTGACGTCCTGCGCAGCCGCTTCGCTGCCCCCGAAAAGCAGCACAACAGAAATCACGGCAGCTGCCGCTGCCGCACGCCCCAGTCCCCCCTGCATCGCCTCTAGCCTATCCGTCCTCCAAGTGAAGCAACATTGCCACCCCCAGCATCAACGACACGCCCGCCGGAGTCCAGGCCGCCAACACCACCGGTATGGTACCCGAAAGTCCGATTGCGAACACGAAATTGGATAGGAAGTACAGCAAGAAGCCTGTCAGCAGGCCCGCCATGATGACCAGGCCCACCCGGCCCCTGCGTTGCGGGCGCATGGAGAAGGTCGCAGACAGCAGGACCATCGCAGCAAAAAGCATCGGCAGAGCAAGCAGTCTATTGAGCTGCAGCCGGTGCGGAAGCGCGGAAAACCCGGCGGCATCCATGATCTCAATGAATTCCGGCAGGTTCCAGAAGGAGATCGTTTCCGGCGGTGCGAAGCTCTCCTGGATCTTGTCGACGGTCAGATCCGTCGGCAGATCGAGTGTCTCGTGAAAAGCCGAGGGCTCGCCGGGTCTGGACAACCAGGCTTCGAAGAGTTTCCACTGGCCCGACTCCAGTTGGGCGCTGTCGGCGTCGATTCGATCGAGAAAGCGGTCTTCGTCGGCATAACGGAAGACAATCACGTTGTGCAGCAGCGCCGATTCGGCGCTCACTCTCGCTGCATGGATGACCGACTGGCCTTCTGCGTCCACTTGACGCAGCCAGAGCCCGGTTTTGGAGACCGCGAGAAAGCTGGCTTCATTGCGGATATAGTTGGCCTCCATGCGTTCGAAGCGGCTGAGGAGAATTGAGGCCAAGGGGTTGAGCGCGGTCACTGTCAGGACGCCGACCAGCAGCGCACTGCCCAGAACCGGCAGCAGAAACTGCCAGACCGACACGCCCGCCGCGCGGGCTACGACCAGCTCATGGGACCGGGTCAGCCGCCAGAAGGTCGTCATGGCGGCAAACAGCACCGTAAAGGCCATGACCTCCTGGCTCAGGTGCGGCAGCTTGAGCAGCGCCATCTGAAACACGATGCCGAGCGAGGCGTCCTTGGCAGCCAGGCGGTCGATCAGATCGACGACAGTGGCCAGAAAGATGATGCCGACAATGGCGAAGGCAAAGCTGGCGAACCAGAAGAAGAACTGCCGGGCGATGTACTTCGTCAGGGTCGGCGAGATGCGCAGACGGCGCATCGCGGGCTGGGTGGCGGCGATGCTCATGCCGTCTGCGCCCCGGCCGCCGGTTCCTGGGAACGGCGAGCAGGGCGCCGCAGCAAGACGAAGAAGGCGAGGCCCAGAGAGATCGCCACGGCGGCATACATCGCCGGGATCGCCGCGACGTGGCGGCTCGCCAAATCGTGAAGCGCGAGCGAGATGCCTTCGAGCGCGGCAACGCAGGCGATCGCCGCCAGGACCCGCTTGATCTGACCGCGTCGGTTGAACTCGCCGGCCAGCAGTGCTGCCATACCGATCACTACGAACACGAGGCTGTAGAGCGGACCGACGATGCGGTGATGCCCCTCGGCCACCAGTTCCAGCCTGTAGCGCTGATCGCGCCTGTCATCCGCCGGGTTCAGCAGTTCCGGCAGGAAGCGCTCCTTCGGCTCGCGCCAGCGCGTCTGGGGCGCATTGTCGAAGTCGGACAGCTCTACGGTATAGCGGTCGAAGTACAGCAGGGAAAACCGTCCGGTTCCGGGCTGCACCTCCTGGCGGTTGCCGTTTTCCATGACCACCCGTGGTCCTGCCTCGCTGGCGACCAGGGCGCCGCGCTCCGCCATCATGGTCACCGGCTTCTCGGGATCGCGGTTGTCGTGGACCAGGATGCCGCGCAGTTCGCCCTCCGAAGAGCGTTCGCGGACATAGACGGTGATCTCGTCGGTTACCGTGGTGAACACGCCCTCCTGCAGCAGGATAGCTGAGAAATCACTTCGGAAGGCGTGCTGCAAGTCTTTGAAACTTCGGAAAGATGCCGGCAGAAAATACAGGGAGATCGCATAGACCGACAGGGTCACGATCACACCCAGGATGAGCGCCGGCCTGGCCAGTTGCAGCTGCGACAAGCCGGCGGCCCGCATAACCACCATTTCGCTGTCCATGGCCAGTTTGTGATAGACGAACAGGGCTGCCACGAAGCAGGCCACCGGCAGCACCACGCCCAGAAACGACGGCAGCAGCAAGGCCACGAAGGTGAGGAAGGTGGAAGCGGGCAGACCGCGATTGACGATGTAGTCGATCAGCCTCAGAGACTGGGTCAGCCAGATCGCAAAGGTAAGGGCCATGGTGACGAACAACGTCGCCGCCATCAGCTGGCCGAGGACGTAACGCGTAATGGAAGGCATCGGATCCAGTTGCTGCGGTCTGGAAGCCCAGAGATAGCCCGGCGGCCCGGCGTCCGTCCAGCGAATTTCCGCCAGCGAATTCCCGGGGCTTTCGGCTTCGGCATCTGCGCCTTGCGGCTGCGCATCAGGGCTGCGGGGCTTGAACTTGCGTGCCCCGGCTGACAATTTACTTTGCCAATCAAGACTCGTTCGATTTTCAATCTATCGGAGCCCCGACGGCGGCCACCCGACAAAGCTCTCCGTGAGGACTTTCATGAACATCTCCTTCGCTACGCCCAGCGTCCCGACGTCCGGTGCCCTGATCGTCGGGGTTCTGGAGGGTGGGAAACTCACCCCGTCCGCCGCCAGCCTGAACAAGACAACGCAGGGGGCGCTGGAGAGGGCCATCGACGCAAATGCTTTCTCCGGCAAGCGAGGCGAGCTTTTGGACGTGGTCGCGCCGGCCGGCCTCAACAACAGCCGCGTGCTGATGGTTGGCATGGGGGCCCCGGCGAAGCTGACGGAGAAGGACCTGCAGGACATCGGCGGCAACATCGCTGCACACCTGACGCGGGTCCGTGAACAGAAGGCTGCCGTCCTGATGGACAAGCTGCGCGGCGGAAAGCAAGCCGCTGAGCGCGCGGCGAACGCGGGCTTCGGGGCTGTTCTGCGCAGCTACCGCTTCAACCGCTACAAGACCAAGCAGAAAGCGGAAGAGAAGCCCCGCCTGAAGGAGATCCGTTTCCACCTCGACAACCCGGCCGCGGCCAAGCGGGCCTTTCAGCGGCTGGAAAAGGTGGCGGACGGCGTGTTCATGACCCGCGATCTCGCCAGCGAGCCGGCCAACATCCTTTATCCCAAGTCCTTTGCTGCCGAGGCCAAGAAGCTCACCAAGCTTGGCCTGAAGGTGCAGGTGCTCGGCGAGAAGGAGATGCAGAAGCTCGGCATGGGCTCTTTGCTGGGGGTCGCCCAGGGCTCCGCGCACGAACCGCAGATGCTGGTGATGCAGTGGCAGGGTGCCCCGAACGCAAAGGACAAGGCACCGCTCGCCTTTGTCGGCAAGGGGGTGACCTTCGATACCGGTGGTATTTCCCTGAAGCCGGCGGGCGGTATGGAGGACATGAAGTGGGACATGGGCGGCGCCGGTGCGGTGGTCGGTCTCATGAAGGCACTGGCGGGCCGCAAGGCCAAGGTCAATGCTGTCGGCGTCTGCGGACTGGTCGAGAACATGCCCTCCGGAACCGCCCAGCGGCCCGGTGATGTGGTGACCTCCATGGCCGGTCTCACCATCGAGGTGCTGAACACCGATGCCGAGGGCCGCCTGGTGCTTGCGGATGCGCTCTGGTACACCCAGGAGAAGTTCAAGCCCAAGCTCATTGTCGACCTGGCCACCCTGACCGGCGCCATCATCATCTCGCTTGGCCACGAGAATGCCGGCCTGTTCAGCAACGACGACAAGCTGTCCGAGCAACTGACGAAGGCCGGCAAGGAAGTGGGCGAGGAGGTCTGGCGCCTGCCGATGAGCGCGGCCTACGACAAGCTGATCGACTGCGACATCGCCGACATGAAGAACATCAGCGGCGGGCGCGCCGGCGGCTCGATTACGGCCGCACAGTTCCTGCAGCGCTTCATCAAGGACGGCACGCCCTGGGCGCATCTGGATATCGCCGGCACGGCCTGGACCAGCAAAGACAAGCCCACCGTGCCGAAGGGCGGCACCGGATTCGGCGTGCGGCTGTTGGACACCCTGGTTTCCAAGTACTACGAGAAATAGGGTACTACGAGAAATAGGGTACGACGAGAAACAGGATCCGGCGCGCAGAGCTTGCCAGCCAAGCCCTGCCACCTGCGCGCTGACGGTCCGGAGGACACCGCGATGACCGAGGTCCGCTTCTATCATCTGACCCGCACGCCTTTGCATCAGGCGCTGCCGCAGATGCTGGAACGGACCCTGGAGCGCGGCCAGCGGGCCGTGGTCAAAGCCGGTTCGGAGGAGCGGGTGGAAGCTCTGGCCGCGGGCCTTTGGACCTACAACGACCGCTCCTTCCTGCCCCATGGCAGCATCAAGGACGGGCGCGGCGAACTGCAGCCGATCTGGTTGACGACCGAGGATGCCGTGCCCAACGGCGCCGAGGTGCTGTTTCTGACCGACGGCAGCACCAGCGAGGAGCTTTCGCGCTTCAGCCTCTGTGCCGTTCTGTTCGACGGCAGCGATCCAGATGCGGTTTCAGCAGCGCGCGCGCAGTGGACGGCGCTGAAGAACGACGGCCATGGCGTGACCTACTGGCAGCAGGACGAAAGCGGCCGCTGGGGGCAGAAGGCTTAGCCCAGCGCCAGATTGTCAGTCCGTGCCTGGCCGGCTGCTGCCGCCGCGCGCAGCCAATCCCGAAAGGCTTCCAGTTCCGGGCTCAGGTTCCCGCTGTCGCGAAACACCAGGAAGTAGGCCCCGATCTCGGTCGGCGGCCGGTCGAAGGGCATCACCAGGCGGCCTGCCTTGAGATCCTCCTCGATCAGCATCAGATCGCCCATGGCGACTCCATAGCCCTGGACGGCGGCCTGCAGCGTGGCATCGAGAAAGTCGAAGTCCTCGCCGCTCTCCGGATCGACGCCGTCGACCGTGTTGCGCGTCAGCCAGAGCCGCCAGTCGCGGTGGTCCGGCACGGCGTGGAGCAGGCGGTGACGGGCCAGATCCTCCGGCCTGCGCAGGGCGTGCGGACCCTCCAGCAGGGCCGGTGCGCAGACCGGTGCCATGCGCTCGACCATCAGCAAGTCGGCGTTGGGCCGCTCCTCGCGGTTTTCGAACACCATGATCCCGGCATCGAAGTCCTCGCGCGCGAAGTCGACGTGCCTCCACGCAGTGGTCAGCCGGACCTGGATGTCCGGCCGCTCGGCCTGAAAGCGCAGGATCTGCGGAACAAGCCAGCGCACGGCGATGGTCGGCACCGACTTGAACTTCACCTCGCCGGAGCGTTCCTTCACCCGCTCGGCGGCCACCATGATCTGGTCGAAGGCTGCGCTCAAAGCGGGGAGCAGGCGGTTTCCGGCGGCCGTCAGGTCGACCGAGCGGTGGCCCCTGGTGAACAGGTCGGCGGCGAAGTAGTCCTCAAGGCCCCGCACTTGGCGGCTGATCGCGCCCTGGGTGACGGACAGTTCCTCTGCGGCCTTGGTGAAACTGCCAAGGCGGGCAGCAGCCTCAAAGGCCCGAAGGGCGTTCAGGGGCGGCAGACGGCGTCTCATCTGGATGACTTTTCCTCATGCCAAGAATGAGTAATCATCGATTGAGAGATGAGGATGTCAAGCCTATGTCACTGATAGTGAGAGATTTATGGAGACTTGAAGGAGGCGGAGATGAAAGACCTACGCGCATTTGCCGGTGCTGAGGTAATCTCATTTCCTGAAGGAAGCATGGCGCGAAACGGCGCAGCCGGGCCCTGCGGAGCCCCGGGCTCCCTGGCTGACCGGGCGGCAGGCTTGCTGAGACGCCGGGCCTTTCGGCGTGAGCTCACCCGTCTTCTGGAAGCTTCGCCCCACCTGATCCGCGATATCGGCCTGGACGAGTCGGCGGTGCGCCGCGAAGTCCAGCTTCCCTTCTGGCGGCAGGGGCCCCTGGTCCCGGGGAGCTTGCGTCACCGGACCTAGGCGCCTTCCAGGGCGGTCTGCAGGGTGAGCCAGCGCTCCTCCGCCTCCGCCAGCTTCTGTTTGACCTGGCCGAAGGTGATTTGCAGGTCCTGCAGGGCCGCGGTCGGGCCTTCATAGACCTCTGGGTCGGCAAGCTTGGCCTCCAGGCGGGCTTTTTCCTTTCCGAGCTTCTCTATCTCCGCTTCGGCCTGTTTGGCCGCCTTGCGCAGATCCGCCACCGCGGCACGGGCCTCCGCCGAGGCCCGCCGGCGGTCCTTCTTGGACAGAGTATCGGTGTTCTTCGGCCGATCGTTGCGCTGCCGCGAGCGTTCCTGCCGGCGCTGTTCCATCAGCAGCTTGCGATAGTCTTCCATGTCGCCGTCGAAAGCCGTCACCGTGCCTTCGGCGACCAGCCAGAGACGATCGGCGGTGAGTTCGATCAGATGCGGGTCGTGGCTGACCAGGATGACCGCGCCCTCGAAGGCGCCCAGGGCCTGGATCAAGGCCTGGCGCGAGTCGACGTCCAGGTGGTTGGTCGGCTCATCGAGGATCAATACGTGTGGGGCATCGCGGCTCATCAGGGCAAAGAGCAGGCGCGCCTTTTCCCCGCCGGAAAGCTTGCCGACCTTCACCTCCGCCCGGTCGACGCCGAAGCCGAAACGGCCGAGCTGCGCGCGCAGCTTGGTCTCGGTTTCCAGCGGCATGAGCCGTTCCATCAGCTGCAGCGGCGTGGCCTGCAGGTCCAGTTCTTCGGCCTGGTCCTGCGAGAAGTAGCCGATCTTCAGCTTGCCGGAGCGGGTCATGCGCCCCTCCATCGGCTTCAGACGGCCGGCCAGGAGGCGCGAGAGCGTGGACTTGCCGTTGCCGTTGGCGCCCAGCAGCGCCACCCGGTCGTCCATGTCGAGGCGCAGGTCCAGGCGCGACAGGATAGCCTTGGCGGGCTCGTAGCCGACTGCGGCGTTTTCGAGGGTCACGACCGGTGGCGAGAGACGCCCGGGCTCCGGGAAGTTGAAGGTGATCGTGCGCTCCTCCATGACCGAGGCGATCGGCTCCATACGGTCCAGGGCCTTCAGCCGTGACTGCGCCTGGCGGGCCTTGCTGGCCTTGTAGCGGAAGCGGTCGACAAAGGCCTGGATGTGGCGGCGCTCGGCCTGTTGCTTGGCGTGGAGGGCGGCCTGGCGTTCCAGGTGTTCGCGGCGCAGGCGCTCAAAGCGGTCGTAGTTGCCGCTGTAAGCGGTCAGTTTGCGCTGCTCCAGGTGGATGATCCGATTGACCGCCCGATTCAGCAGCCCGCGGTCGTGGGAGACCAGCAGCAGGGTGCCGGGGTAGCTCTTCAGAAAGCCTTCCAGCCAGAGCGCGGCCTCGAGGTCCAGATGGTTCGTCGGCTCGTCCAGCAGCAGCAGGTCAGGGGCGGCAAACAGCAGGGCAGCCAGGGCGACCCGCATGCGCCAGCCCCCCGAAAACTCGGCGCAGGGCCGCTGCTGGGCCGCTTCGTCGAAGCCCAGACCGGCCAGGATGCGGGCCGCCCGGGCTGGCGCGCTGTCGGCCTGGATCGCGGCCAGCCGCTCGTGCAGCTCGGCGATCCGGGCCGGATCGCCGGTCTCTTCCGCTTCGGCAAGCAGAGCG
Organism: Pelagibius sp.; assembly: GCF_028281305.1. Taxonomy (GTDB): domain Bacteria; phylum Pseudomonadota; class Alphaproteobacteria; order Kiloniellales; family Kiloniellaceae; genus Pelagibius. Next base: position 96,743 of record NZ_JANQKD010000023.1, read on the forward strand.
CTGCGCTCTTGGTCCGCGGCCAGCACAGTGTCGATCAGGCTGGTCTGGCCGGAGGGCGCGTCCTGCGCAACCTTGCCGATGCGCATGCGCCGCGGCACGGAGATGCTGCCTTGGTCGGGATGAAGTTCGCCGGAGATCAGCTTCAGCAGGGTCGTCTTGCCGCTGCCGTTGCGCCCGACCAGCCCCACACGCTCCCCGCCGTTGACCGCGACCGTGGCGTGGTCAAACAGTGGGTCGCCCTGAACGCGATAGGATAAGTCGTTAATATGTAACATTAATCCGGCTACCGGCGCCTCGTTCGGGCCCCTTGCGGGGGGACAGCTTTCGCGGCGCAGGGTGATAGCACGGCGATCCGTGTGCCGAAAGGGCCGCGGACCCGGGTTTCGGCATCACGCCCGGCTGGCCCGGGGCCGTTGCCCCTGCCTTACAAAGCGTCTATAAGCCCGGCGAAAATCAGCGCTGTCCGGCTTCCGCCGGCAGGCGTCACCCTGCAAGCGAGCGTCAATCAGAAGGAGAGCCGGAGTCCATGGCCATCGAGCGGACCTTTTCAATCATCAAGCCGGATGCGACCAAGCGCAACATCACGGGCAAGATCGTCGATCGCCTGGAGGAGGCCGGCCTGCGTGTCATCGCCAGCAAGCGCATCCATATGACCCGCGACCAGGCCGAGGGCTTCTATGCCGTGCACCGGGAGCGGCCCTTCTTCGGCGATCTCTGCACCTTCATGACTTCGGGTCCGGTGGTCGTGCAGGTTCTGGAGGGCGAGAGTGCCATTGCCAAGAACCGCGAGGTTATGGGCGCCACCAACCCGGCCGATGCGGCGCCGGGTACGATCCGCGCCGACTTCGCCGAGTCCATCGAGGCCAATTCGGTGCACGGCTCAGACGGGGCCGACACGGCAGCGGTCGAGATCAAGTTCTTCTTCAGCGACGACGAACTGGTCGGATAAGCGCCCCAGTCGGTTCGCCGCGGGGGGCCGGCAAGGCCGGGCCGAGCGGGAGACCGGTCAGCAGAGTTGGGCGGCAGACATGCAATGGGCGGGTCCGATAGACCCGCCCATTGTCGTCCGGCTTGGGCCGGAAAGTCTTTCTGCAACTCAGACCAGGAAGAGCGCCATCCCCACGAGAATCAGCACGACAAACGCTGTCGAGTAGGTGATGAGGCGCACGAAGCCCTTCCAATTGTCCTGGTGCTCGCGGAGCAACGGGTCGTCCGACATATCTTTTCCCTGTTCTCTGTTGTCCTCAGAAGGTTCTGCCATTGCCGTTCCTGAGTTCCCGGAACCCCCCTTTGTGACCGGGAACTCCTAGCGAATCGTCGCTTGAGGTTCTAGCGCGAGACAGCTTGTGCGGGCAAGTCCTGCCGGCCGGGCGCCGGCGGCTTCAGGCCGAGAGGTCCGGACTGAACAGCGCGGAGCCGGCTTCGGGTGCCCCGTCGATCCGGGCCTGCCCGTCGTCCAGGCGAACCCGGCCCTCCGCCAGCAGGCGCAGGCAAAGCGGATAGAGGCGGTGCTCGGCCTGCAGCACCCGGGCTGCCAGGCTCTCGGCGTTGTCGCCGGTCTGCACCGCTACGGCGGCTTGGCCGATGATGGCCCCGCCGTCGACGGTCTCGTTGACGAAGTGGACGCTGCAGCCGTGAAGCTTTACCCCGGCGGAGAGCGCCCGGGCGTGGGTGTCGAGGCCGGGAAACAGCGGCAGCAGCGAGGGATGGATGTTGACGATCCGGTTCTCCCAGCGCCGGACGAAGGCTCCGGAGAGCACCCGCATGAAGCCGGCAAGGCAGATCAGGTCGATCCCAGCGCCGTCCAGTGCCTCGGTGAGGGCGGCTTCGAACGCAGTTCGGTCGGCATAGGACCTGTGGTCGACGACCTGCGCGGCGATCCCGAATGCCGCGGCGTGGTTCAGGCCGCCGGCATCCGGACGGTTGGCGATCACGCAGACGATCTCCGCCGGGTATCCAGGCACTGCCGCAGCCTCCAGAAGAGACAGCAGGTTGCTGCCGCGCCCGGAAATCAGGACCGCGACCTTCATGACGGCCAGCTGCGCTCCAGGTTCTCGATGCGGACGGCCGGCTCGCCGGCGCCGCGGTCCTCGATACGGCCGATGGCGAAGGCCTGCTCGCCGGCCTGTTCAAGGATGCCGGTGATCTGCTCAAGACTGTCGGGCGAGACGACCAGCACCATGCCGATCCCGCAGTTGAAAGTGCGCAGCATCTCGGCGGCCTGGATGCCGCCTGCCGCCGAGAGCCAGCGGAACACCGCGGGGACCGGCCAATCGATTCCAGGCAGATGGGCTGCGAGACCGTCCGGCAGCACCCGCGGCAGGTTCTCGGGGAAGCCGCCGCCGGTGATGTGCGCCAATGCCTTGACGCCGCCTGTCGCCAGGGCCTGGAGGCAGGGTCTCACGTAGATGCGGGTCGGCTCCAGCAGCGCCGCGCCCAGCGTGCGCTCCGGGTCGAAGGGGGCAGGGGCGTCGTAGTGGAGGCCCAGGGTGTCGACCACCTTGCGCACCAGGGAATAGCCGTTGGAATGGAGGCCGGAGGAGGCGATGCCGAGCAGCAGGTCCCCGGGCACGACATCGGCACCGGTGACAACCGCATCCCGCTCCACCGCCCCGACGGCAAAGCCGGCGAGGTCGTAGTCCGCGCCCGCGTAGAGCCCCGGCATTTCGGCCGTCTCGCCGCCGATAAGCGCGCAGCCTGCCTGGCGGCAGCCTTCGGCGATGCCGGCGACGATGGCCTGACCGGCTGCGACCTCCAGCCGGCCGGTGGCGTAGTAGTCGAGGAAGAACAGAGGCTCGGCGCCTTGGACCACCAGATCGTTGACGCACATTGCCACCAGGTCGATGCCGACACTGTCATGGCGCCCGACCTCGATGGCGACCTTCAGCTTGGTGCCTACGCCATCGTTGGCGGCAACCAGCAAGGGGTCCTTGAAGCCCGCGGCCTTGAGGTCGAAGAGGCCGCCGAAACCGCCCAGCCCGGCATCCGCCCCGCTGCGCGCCGTCGAGCGCGCCAGGGGTTTGATGGCTTCAACTAGGGCGTTGCCGGCATCGATGTCGACCCCGGCATCCTTGTAGCTCAGCGTGTTGTGGTGGGGATCCCGGCTTGTTATGGCTTCCTCCCATCACATGGAGTATTTAGGTGGGACGCGAGAGAGCCCGCTTTGCCGGGCGACCATAGAGAATCCGGGACGGTTTGCAATGCGGTTTCGCCAGCGCTCCGGCGCTTCGATTCCAGCCTTCCTCTTGGCCCTCGGGGGGCTTGCCGCACTGATTTTGGTGCCCGTGACCCCGGCGCAGGCGCAGGGCGAGATCTACACGGTGCGGGGGGTTCCGGTGGACAAAACCGCCGGCACCGCCGCCGAAGCCCGCCAGGCCGCCATCAGCGCAGGGCATCAGGCTGCCTTTGCCCGGCTTGTCGAGCGGCTGGTTCCCAAAGCCCAGCAAGGGACGGTCCCGGTTCTGGGTCCGGGCCTGGTGGAGTTTTACGTGCTCGATTTCTCCGTCGACAACGAGCGGACGTCCGCCGTGCGCTATCTGGCCGAGCTCAGCTTTCGCTTCAACCCTCAGGAGGTCCGCACCCTGCTGCGCAACAGCGGCGTGGGATTCGCCGAGACGCGCAGCAAGCCTCTGGTTGTGCTTCCGGTCTTCGAGGGCGAGGGAGAGGTGCCGCGCCTCTGGCTCGACCCCAATCCCTGGCGCGCTGCCTGGGCCCAACGCGGTCCGGAGGAAGGCCTGGTGCCGCTTCAGGTGCCGCTGGGCGATCTCAGCGACGTAGCCTCGGTGGATGCCGCCCGCGCCCTGGCCGGCGATGCGGGCGCGCTGAACGCCATTGCCGCCAACTATCGGGCCGGCGCCGTTCTTGTGCCCCACGCGACGCTGAGCGGCGATGCGGCCTTGGGCAATGCGCGCCTGGACATCGTTACTGCCCGCTATGAAGGGGGGCAGCGCCTGGCCACGACCCGCGAAGCCTTCACGCAGCAGGCCAGCGAAGGGGCCGCGGCCTTCTTTGCGAGAGTTGCGGGCGCGGTGGATGCGACGGTTCAGGAAGCCTGGAAGCAGCAGAACGTGCTGCAGTTCGGCAACCGCCGTTCCATCGCCGTCTTCGTTCCTCTGACGGGTCTGTCGGACTGGCTCGAGGTCAAACGGCGCATCGAGGGTGTGGCGGCCATCGAGACGGTCGGCGTCAATACACTGACACGCAACGAGGTGGCAATGGACATCACCTTCGTCGGTGACGAGGGGCGCCTGACGCGGGCGCTTGCGCAGCGCGACCTGTTTCTGGCGCTGCGTGAAGACAGCAACTGGGAACTGACGTTGACCCGAGGTGGCGGGAGCCTGAGGCCGGTTCAGCCTCTGCCGCCCGACTCCGGTCAGGCCCCCGCGTCCGATCAGCCCCCCACATCCGATCAGCCTTTGGTGCCCGAGACGCAATGACGGCGCCGCGGGAAGACCCACCGCTTCTTGGCGCTTCTGCGCCAGCGGGCGCGGCCGCACCAACGCCTGGCGGGCCAATCGCCCGCAGCCTGCGGTTCTGGCTGATCCTGCTGGTCGTCGTGCTGGCCTGCGTCTACCTGCTGCGCAGCGTGCTGCTGCCCTTTGTGGCCGGTATGGCCGTGGCCTATCTGCTCGACCCCGTCTGCGACCGGCTGGAAAAGTGGAAGCTGTCGCGGACCTGGGCGACCACCATCGTCACCATCGCCTTTCTGCTGATCTGCGTGATCATCCTGCTGATTCTGGTGCCGGCCATCATCAGCCAGATCGCGACCCTGATCGAACGGGCGCCGGTCTATCTGAGTGCGATCCAGCGGGAAATCGGCGAACTGATCGCCATGCTGAAGGACCGGCTTCCGCCAGAGACATTGAACCGGCTGCGCGACGCCTTGGGCGGGTCCGCGGACAGGCTGGTGTCCTGGCTGACGCAGCTCCTGGGCGGGGTGATTTCGGGCGGCGTCGCTTTCTTCAACTTCATCGCTCTGCTGGTCATCACCCCCGTCGTCGCCTTTTACCTGCTGCGCGACTGGGACCGCATCGTCGATCAGGCCGACGACGTCCTGCCGCGCAGGCACCTGCAGACAATCCGGGGGCTGGCGCGGGAAGTCGATCAGACCCTTGCGGGTTTTCTGCGCGGCCAGGGCCTGGTCTGCGTCATCCTGGCCGTGTTCTATGCGGTCGGGCTGACCCTGGCAGGCCTCGACTTCGGCTTGGTGGTGGGGCTTATCGCGGGGTCGCTTTCCTTCATTCCCTATGTCGGATCGCTGGTCGGTCTCTTCCTTTCGGTCGGCCTTGCCCTCGTGCAGTTCGACAGCTTTGTCGACGTTGCCATTGTCGCGGCGGTCTTCTTCGTCGGCCAGGCCGTCGAAGGCAACTTCCTCACTCCCAAGCTGGTGGGCGAGAAGGTCGGCCTTCACCCCGTCTGGGTGATGTTCGCCCTGCTGGCCGGCGGTGCACTCTTCGGCTTTGTCGGTGTTCTCCTCGCAGTGCCGGTCGCCGCGATCGTCGGCGTGGGGGTGCGCTTTGCCGTCGGACAGTACCGCCTGAGCCACCTCTATACCGGAGAGGACGGGCCGCCGGGCGCCGAGCAGCTGCCTGCGGACGTTCAAGAGGCGGGACCGGACGACAAGGCGTGAAGGCAACACGGCAGCTTGCCCTCGACCTGAGGCACCGCCCGGCGCTGGGGCGTGAGGACTTTCTGGTGGCGCCCAGCAACGAACTGGCGGTTGCCTGGATCGACCGCTGGCCGCGGTGGCCGGCACAGGCGCTGGCCGTCTATGGGCCGCCGGGCAGCGGCAAGACCCACCTCTGCCAGGTCTGGCGGCACAGCAGCGGCGCGGTCGCGGTCGACGCAGCCGCGCTGCGGCAACACGAGCCGCCCGCGCTTCTGGGCGATGCCACCGCCTGCGTCGTCGAAGCGGTCGCGGAGGTGCTTGAGCGGGAATCGGAGGTCGCCCAGCGCCTGCTGCACCTCTACAACATGATGCTGGAACGCGGCGGCTATCTGCTGGTGAGCGACCGCCTGCCGCCGGCGCGCTGGATCTGTCCCCTGGCGGACCTGCGCTCGCGGCTTTCGGGCATGCAGGCCGTGGCGTTGAGCGAGCCCGACGAGGCGCTGGTGCAGGCGGTTCTCGTAAAGCTGTTCTCGGACCGGCAACTGACCGTTACGCCGGAAGTCATCCAGTTTCTCGCCCCGCGGATCGATCGGTCTTTGGACGCGGCCCGCAGCATCGTGTCGGCAATCGACAACCGGGCGCTCGCGGCGAGGCGCCAGATCACTGTGCCGTTGGCGCGGCTGGTGCTCTCGGAAGTCGGCGACGATCGTCACCAAGGATCTCAGGAAGACAACAGCAATTAGATTGGCAAGGGAGGCCCGGATGGATCTCGGAATCAAACGCCGCAAGGCTCTGGTGTGTGCGGCAAGCAAGGGGCTGGGCAAAGCCTGCGCCATGTCGCTGGCGCGTGAAGGCGTGGACGTTACCATTGTCGCGCGCACGGCCGGCCCGCTGGCGGATACGGCCGAGGAAATCCGCAAGGCGGCAGATGTGCACGTGACCGCAGTGGCGACCGACATCACGACGCCGGAGGGCCGCGCCGAAGCGCTTGCCGCCTGTCCGGCGCCGGACATCCTGGTCAACAACGCCGGCGGCCCGCCGCCCGGCGATTTCCGCGACTGGGATCGCGACATCTGGATCAAGGCTCTGGATGCCAACATGCTGACCCCCATCGAACTGATCAAGGCGACGGTCGATCATATGATCGAGCGGCGCTTCGGGCGGGTGGTGAACATCACCTCCGCAGCCGTCAAAGCGCCCATCGACATTCTCGGCCTGTCCAACGGCGCGCGTGCCGGCCTTACCGGCTTCGTCGCCGGGTTGGCGCGCAAGACCGTCCGCCACAATGTCACCATCAACGCGCTGCTGCCCGGCCCCTTCGATACGGACCGGCTGCGCTCGAACCTTCAGGTGGTGGCGGACAACGCAGGCCGGCCGGTGGAAGAGGTTGCCAGGGAGCGTGCCGACGGCAATCCGGCGGGCAGGTTCGGCGATCCTGCAGAATTCGGAGAGGCCTGTGCCTTCCTCTGTGCCGCTCAGGCAGGCTACATCACCGGCCAGAACATTCTGTTGGACGGCGGCGCCTTTCCGGGGACGCTGTAGGCTCGGGTGAAGTTCATGCGCGCTGCGCGTTGACGTGGCGCGCAATCACGTTGCTGTGACATTAAACGGCTGCGGGGATGCGCGGCGCTGCAGCGGCGTAGCACCGATCACACCATGGCTTCGAGGCAGCTTTGGAAGGATCGGGAAAAATGATAAGAACTCTTGCGCTCGCCGCCTGCGCGGCTCTGCTGCTGACCGCAGCGCCGGCTCATGCCGACGACGACGATGACGACGGTCACCGCTATCACCGCTGGTACGACTACGACGACGACCACCGGCACAAACACAAGCACAAACACTACAAGAAGCACCGCAAGCACCATAAGAAGGTGGAGAAGCACGTCTACCATCATCATGGCGGTCATCACGATCATCACTGGCACAAGCCGAAACGCAAGAAGGCCAAGAAAAAGGTCTACGTCGAGAAGCACGTCTATCACCACTATCCGAAGAAACACCGCCACAAGAAGAAGCACTACCACCGCCACGGCGGCCATCATCATCACCACTACTACAAGCATGGTCACAAGAAGCGCTACCGCGACGATGATCGCGACTGGGCGATCTTCGCGATCCTGGCCCTGCAGATCGTCGACGTGCTGAACGACAGCCAGCGGCACAGCTATGCCTTGGCGCAGCAAAAAGCGACGGTAGCACCGCTGGGCGATTCCATTCGCTGGCATGACGGCCGTGCCTCCGGGCAGGTCATTCCGGTCCGCGAAGGCAGCGACCCGAACGGCAACTACTGCCGGGAATTTCAGCAGGAAGTCATCGTCGGGAACCAGCGTCAGGCCGGCTATGGCGTCGCCTGTCTCAAGCCTGACGGATCCTGGGAGATCGTCTCCTAGTAATCTGATTTTATTGGAAGATTTTGCCTTCGCCGTGGTGGCGCCCCCATCTGCTTTCCGGCAGGCGGGGGCGCTCGCGTCGCTGTCTGCCGGGGGTACTTTGTTCCGCCGGTCGCAAGCTGTTAAGCTTTCATCGTCAGGGTTGTTGCCGCGATCTCTGCAGGCGACACCAATCTGTCATCACGTCCGGAGGGGAGCCGTGCTATAGGGAGCGGCCTTATTGGCCGGTAACAAGACGGGAGGCTTTCAGGTGGTGAAGAGCGAGAGCGTGGCGCTGGAGATTGAGCAACTCGAGCAGGAGTCCGACCTGCCCGCAGGGTCCCAGGTCGCTGCGATCGATCTTGACGCGCCGGAGCGGTTCATCAACCGCGAGATCTCCTGGCTGGCCTTCAACGAGCGTGTGCTGGAGGAGGCCTATAACGCCAACCATCCACTCTTCGAACGGCTGCGGTTCCTTTCCATCTCCGCAAGCAACCTCGACGAGTTCTTCATGGTACGCGTTGCCGGCTTGTTGGGCCAGATCCGCGCCGGTGTGAAGACGCGCACGCCCGAGGGACTGACGCCCGGCCAACAGCTCTCCGCCATCAACGAGCGCGTCGCCAAGCTGATGCGCTGGCAGCAGGAGAAGTGGCACGACCTGATCGGCGAGCTGAAGGCCGAAGGGATCGAGGTCGTCAGGCCGAAGGAATTGAAGCGCGTCGAGCGCCGCTGGCTCGACCAGTACTTTACCGAGCAGCTCTATCCGGTTCTGACCCCCATCGCCATTGATCCGGCGCATCCCTTTCCCTTCATCCCCAACCGCGGCCTCTGTCTCGTCGTCGAGTTGCTGCGTGCCGAGGACAACACCCACATCAACGGCCTGATTTCGCTGCCGGGCAAGATCGAACGCTTCCTCCGTCTGCCGGGGGAGGGCGCGCGCTTCATTCGCCTGGAAGAGGTGCTGCTGCTTTACTTCGACGAACTCTTTCCCGGATTCGAGGTCAAGTCCACCGGCTACTTCCGGGTCCTGCGCGACAGCGACCTGGAGGTGGAGGAAGAGGCCGAGGACCTGGTCCGCGTCTTCGAGACTGCCCTGAAGCGGCGCCGGCGCGGTTCGGTCATCCGCCTCACGGTCAACACGAACATGCCGACGACGTTGCTCGACTTCGTGATCCGCGAGCTTCAGGTCGAGCGGGCGAATGTCTTTCCCCTGGACGGCATGCTGGGACTGGTCGACACCAAGGAAATCATCCTCGACGACCGCCAGGACCTGTTGTTCACACCCTACAACCCGCGCTTCCCAGAGCGCATCCGCGACTTCGGCGGGGACTGCTTCGAAGCCATCCGCGAAAAGGACTTCGCGGTCCATCACCCCTACGAGAGCTTCGACGTGGTTGTCCAGTTCCTGCGGCAGGCGGCCATGGATCCGGCGGTCGTTGCCATCAAGCAGACGCTCTACAGGACGTCGGAGAACTCCCCCGTCGTGCGCGCGCTGGCTGAGGCCGCCGAGGCCGGCAAGTCGGTCACTGCGCTGGTGGAGCTGAAGGCGCGCTTCGATGAGGAGCGCAACATCCGCTGGGCGCGCAACCTGGAGCGGGCCGGCGTTCAGGTGATCTACGGCTTCATCGAGTTGAAGACCCATGCCAAGATCTCATTGGTCGCGCGCCAGGAGGGAGCGTCCCTGCGCACCTATGTGCACTACGGAACCGGCAACTATCACCCGATCACCGCGCGGATCTATACCGACATCTCATACTTCTCCTGCGACCCCTTGCTGGCCCGCGATGCGACGCGCCTGTTCAACTACATGACCGGCTACGCCAAGCCGAAGGGGATGGACAAGGTTGCCTTTGCACCGCTGACGCTGCGCTCGACACTGCTGAAACTCATCGACGATGAGATCGCTCATGCCAAGGCCGGCCGTCCGGCGACGATCTGGGTCAAGCTGAACTCCCTGGTCGATCCGGAGATCATCGATGCGCTCTATAAGGCGTCTCAGGCCGGGGTGTCCATCGACCTCGTGTTGCGCGGTATCTGTTGTCTTCGGCCTGGTGTGCCGGGCCTCTCGGAGAACATCCGGGTCAAGTCGATCGTCGGCCGTTTTCTGGAGCACAGCCGAATTGTTTGCTTCGGCGCCGGCAAGCAGCTACCGTCCCGGGACGCCAAGGTCTTCATCTCCTCCGCCGACTGGATGCCCCGCAACCTGGACCGGCGGATCGAGACCCTGGTGCCGATTGAGAACGCGACGGTCCACCAGCAGATTCTAGACCAGATCATGATTGCCAATCTCAACGACGAGGCGCAGTCCTGGATTCTGGAGCCCGAGGGCACCTATCGCCGCGTCAGGTCCACCACCAACTCCTTCAGCGCTCACACCTACTTCATGACCAACCCCAGTCTCTCCGGGCGTGGGTCGGCTCTGAAGAAGTCGAAGAAGGCGCCGAGGCTGGTCCTCAAGAAGACGTAAAGGCTCCATGGATGTAGCTTCCCGCGCGACGGTCTCCAGGCTTCCGAAATCAGCGACCAAGGATCGGCGGATCGCGGTCATCGACATCGGGTCGAATTCGATTCGCCTGGTTGTCTTCGACGGACTGAAGCGGGCGCCGGCCACCGTCTTCAATGAAAAGGTCCTCTGCGGCCTGGGCCGCGGACTGCAGAGCAGCGGCCAGTTGAACCCGGAGGGCGTCGAACTGGCGGTGCCCAACCTGATCCGCTTTACGGCGCTGACCCATGCCATGGGCGTGGAGCGCGTCGACCTGATCGCAACGGCGGCCGTGCGCGATGCGCAGAACGGGCCGGATTTCGTAAAGACGGTCGAACAGGCCTGCGGCCATCCGGTGAACGTGCTCAGCGGGGCCGAGGAAGCGCGGCTGTCGGCTCTGGGGGTTATTGCCGGCAACCCGCAGGCCGACGGCATCATGGGCGATCTCGGCGGCGGCAGCCTGGAACTGGTCGACGTCAAGAACGGCAAGATCGGTGCGGCGACGACCTTGGCGCTGGGACCCCTGCGCCTGATGGAAAGCTGCGGCGACAACCGGCAGAAGGCACGTGCGAAGATCGATGACACCCTGGAGGCGGTCGACTGGCTGGCGGCCGGGGAGGGGCGCTTCTTCTATCCGGTGGGCGGGGCCTGGCGCAATCTTGCGCGGCTTCACATCGAACAGAAGCGCCATCCGCTGCATTCCATTCACGGGCACATGATCGCCAGCGACGAGGCCATCAAGCTGGCCCGCCTGGTCAGCCGCCAGGGCAAGAGTTCGCTCTCCGGGATCAACTTCATTTCACGCCGCAGGCGCGAGACCTTGCCTCTCGGTTCGCTGGTGCTGGGACGGCTTCTGCGGAAGACCAAATCGCAGACCGTGAGCTTTTCCACTTTCGGACTGCGCGAAGGCTATCTCTTCGATCAGCTCTCCAAGCGCCAGCAGGCGGCGGACCCTCTGCTCGCGGCGGCGCGGGAGTTTGCGGAACGGGAAGGCCGCTTCGGCGGCCTGGGCGACGCGCTCCTGCACTGGAGCGATCCGCTCTTCCCGGAAGAGGATGCCGAAGAGCGGCGGCTGCGGGAGGCCGTCTGCCATCTCTCCGACTTCGCCTGGCGGGAGCATCCGGACTTTCGCGCCAGCCAGGCGATGCGACGCATCCTGCACCATCCGCTGGTGGCCATCGATCATCGCGGCCGCAGCTTCCTGGCTTACACCATCTTCCTGCGCTATGGCGGTCTGCCGACGGCGCGGGAAAGCGAGGCGGCGGTTCTGTTGTTGAGCGAACGCTGGAAGACACGGGCAAGCCTGCTGGGTTCGGCCCTCCGGCTTGCCTTCCGGGTTTCCGGTGCGACGGGCGAGATCCTCGACCGCTGTCGGCTGCGTGTGGATGGCAGCACGCTGGAATTGGTGTTGCCGAACGACGGGACGGTGCCGGACGGCGAGGCCGTTCACCGCCGCCTGCGCGCGCTCGCCGCCATCGGCGGCTTCGACGATTGCCGGATTGTCGTTTAGCGAACGGCGACTGTCTTGCGTACCGCGAGAACCGTTTTTGCCCAGTCGGCGCCGGGACGTTGAACCCTGTAAAACCCGACGTACTCGCCGGGCTGCAGGTTCTCGCCTCTTTTTCGCAGGCCGAAACTCACCGTCCAGACCGCCCTGTTTCTCTCAAGCACACGTTTGTTGTTGAAGAAGGTTCGTCCGTCCGGGTCTAGAATCATGAGTGTTTCCAGGTCGCCTTCGCGGACTCCCCAGGTTCCCGCCCAGAAAACGAGCACCCTCCCGTCTGTTGAGATTTCCGCAGGCGCTTCGATGCCTGCCAGGATCTCTTGGTGGTCCGGCTGACGGTCAAGAAAGCCAGCCGAGAGGAGCCCTCCAGCCTGGTACGGAATCTGCGCCTGGGCTGCCTCCGACCAGAGACTTTGCCCTGTCTCGCCGCAAGTCGCTGAAGGCTCCAGCCCGGTGAAGGGATCGAGCAGCTTGTTCCGGTGGGTGACGGCGAAGTGGACATGGGGGAACTCGCTGTTGCCGGAGAGGCCGATAAGGCCGAGCCTGTCGCCCCGTTTCACCCGGTCCCCCTTCTTCACCGCAACGGTCCCCTTCATCAGGTGAGCGTAGGTGGTGACCCAGCCGCCGCCATGACTGATGGCGACCCAGTTGCCGTTCCTTTCCTCCCGGGTCTTCCCCGGCCCGGTCTCGCTCATGAGGATGTCGGGCTGGTCGTCGAAGGCGAAGATCACCTTGCCGTCGGCTGCGGCGATGACGGCGGTGCCTTCGCGCATCTCGATCTGGGTCGGGACGCGGAAATCGATTCCGCGGTGGCCGTCATAGCTGAGGCTGCCGCAGGTATGGTCTTTCCAGCCCTTGCCGTCGTCATAGTCGACGTAGTTCTGGATGCTGCAGAGCTCGCCCATCACGCAGTCGACGGGCAGCCCGAAGCCGCCGCCGGGAGGGTCCAGGTCCTCAGCGGTGGCTGGAGACTGGGCGAGAACGGTTAGGCCGGCGAGGATACCCAGGCCGGCCTGCAGGGAGGAAAGGGCGCTACGGGCGGTCAATCCGCGTCCTCGCGTTCCTTCAAGGTGACCAGACGCACCTTGTTGCCCCGGGCCGAGAGGGCGACGGCGCCGCGTTTCAAGGCGAGCGCGTCGCGGCCGAAGATCTCGTAGCGCCAGCCCTTCAGGGCCATCACGTCGGCCTTGTCGTTCGCTGCGATCTGGTCCAGGTCGGCGGAGTTTGCGATCAGCTTCTGCGCCACGTCATGCTCGTCGCAGCGCAGCTTCAGCAGGACCTTGAGGAGGTCGATCAGCGGCCCCGCACCATTGGGGGCGGGGCCTTTCGGTGCCGGCGTCGGCAGCTCGCTATCCGGCAAAGCCAGCGCGCGGCCGACGGCCTCCAGAATGGCCCGGCCGAGGCGGCCGCGGGCCATATCCTTGCTGACGCCGCGGGACCGCGCCAGCTCCTCCTCCGACGTCGGGCGGTGGGCGGCGATGTCGAAGAGCTGCTCGTCGCGCAGCACGCGCCCGCGCGGGACGTCGCGCTGCTGCGCCTCTTCTTCGCGCCAGGTCGCCAGCGCCCGCAGGACGGCGAGATAGCGCCGGTCGTTGGAGCGGGTCTTGAGGCGGCGCCAGGCGTTCTCGGGCTCCAGCCGGTAGGTCTCCGGTGACGTCAAGACCGACATCTCTTCCTCGAGCCAGCCGGCGCGGCCCGACTTGGACAGGCGGCCGGCCAGCTTGCGGTAGATCTTGCGCAGATGGGTTACGTCGGCCAGGGCATAGTTGAGCTGGCGCTCGGCCAGCGGGCGGCGCGACCAGTCGGTGAAGCGGGACGACTTGTCCACATGGGCGCCGGTCATCTTGCGCACCAGCGTGTCGTAGCCCACGGACTCGCCGAAGCCGCAAACCATGGCAGCCACCTGGGTGTCGAAGATCGGCGCCGGCAGGCGGCCGGTCAGATGAAAGAAGATCTCCATATCCTGGCGCGCGGAGTGCAGCACCTTCAGGATCTTCGGATCGTCGAACAGCGCCAGCAGCGGCGCGAGATCGAGCTTCGGGGAAAGGGAATCGATCGCGGCCACGTCGTCGGGGCCCGCCACCTGGACGAGGCAGAGCTTCGGCCAGTAGGTCGAATCGCGGAGGAATTCGGTATCGAGGGTGATGAAGTCGGCTTTTGCAAGGCGCCCGCAGAGGACTTCCAGCTCCGCGGTTTCGGTAATCAGGCTCATGCCAGCGGTATACACGTTATCGCTAGGCGGTGGAAGCGCCGAGACGGCCGCAGCCAGGGAAAGAAGTCGGCTGCCGAGTGCCAGCCGCTGCCCCGCCGGCCGCCGCCTCCGGACTTGACAAAGCGGCCAATTCCCGGCCTTTTGCGCGCTCGTTGACGGCCCCGCCGACCACATCCCAGGACCTCTTCCGATGCACCCCTATCGTAGTCATAGCTGTGGAGAACTGCGTGCTGCCCACGCCGGCGAACGTGCGCGGCTTTCCGGATGGATCCACCGCAAGCGCGACCACGGGCAGTTGCTTTTCGTCGACCTGCGCGACACCCACGGCATCACCCAATGCGTGATCGATGTCAGCAGCCCCCTGTTCCAGGACCTGGAGCAGACCCGGGTCGAGAGCGTCATTACGGTGACTGGGCCGGTGGTCAAGCGGACGCCCGATACGGTTAACGCCACGGTCCCGACCGGCGAGGTGGAGCTTCAGGTCGAGGAACTGGCGGTTCAATCCCGTGCCGAAGTGTTGCCGCTGCAGGTCAATTCCGAAGAGGACGCGGGGGAGGAAACCCGCCTGCGCTACCGCTATCTGGATCTGCGGCGGGAGAAGATGCAGGCGCGGATCCGGCTGCGCGGCGCGGTTATCAACTCGATCCGGCGGCGCATGGTGGAGCAGGGCTTCCAGGAGTTCCAGACGCCGATCCTGACCGCCAGCAGTCCGGAAGGCGCGCGGGACTACCTCGTTCCGAGCCGATTGCACCCCGGCAAGTTCTATGCCCTGCCGCAGGCCCCGCAGATGTTCAAGCAGCTGCTGATGATGGCCGGCTTCGACCGCTATTTCCAGATTGCCCCCTGCTTTCGTGACGAGGACAGCCGTGCCGACCGCTCGCCGGGCGAGTTCTATCAGCTCGACCTGGAGATGAGCTTCGTTACGCAGGACGACGTTTTCGCCGCCCTGGAGCCGGTCCTGGGCGGCGTCTTCGAGGAATTCAGCAATGGCCGCGCCGTGACGCCGCAGCCTTTCCCGCGCATCCCCTTCCGCGAGGCCATGCTGAAGTATGGCTCCGACAAGCCGGACCTGCGCAACCCGGTGGAGATCGCCGACGTGACCGAGGCGTTCCGCGGTTCCGGCTTCGGTATCTTCGCCAAGGCGGTCGAGGGCGGGTCGGTGGTGCGGGCCATCCCAGCCCCCGGGGCAGCCGGGCGGCCGCGCAGCTTTTTCGACAAGCTGAACGACTGGGCGCGCAGCGAGGGCGCAGCCGGTCTTGGCTACATCATCTTTGCCGAGGACGGCAGCGCCAAGGGGCCGATCGCCAAGAACCTGGACCCGGAGCGCACGGCGCAGATCAAGGCCGGGGCGGGACTCGCGGACGGCGATGCCGTGTTCTTCGCCTGCGACAAGGAATCCGCGGCTGCCAAGCTCGCCGGCCAGGTGCGAAACCGGCTGGGCGAGGAACTGGACCTGCTGGAGAAGAACGCTTTCCGGTTCTGCTGGATCGTCGACTACCCGATGTTCGAACTGGACGAGGACAGCGGCAAGATCGAGTTCAGCCACAACCCCTTCTCCATGCCGCAGGGCGGGCTCGAAGCGCTGGAGACCAACGAGCCGCTGGAGGTCCTGGCCTATCAGTACGATATCGTCTGCAACGGCGTCGAGCTGTCCTCCGGGGCGATCCGGAACCACCTGCCGGAGGTCATGTACAAGGCTTTCGGCATCGCCGGCTACAGCCAGGAGCAGGTGGATACCGAGTTTGCCGGCATGATCTCGGCGCTAAAGTTCGGCGCGCCGCCTCATGGCGGCTCGGCCCCCGGCATCGATCGGATCGTCATGCTGCTGGCCGATGAGCCGAACATCCGCGAAGTGGTGGCTTTCCCGATGAACCAGCGGGCCGAAGACCTGATGATGCAGGCGCCGGCAGCAGTGAGCGCGCGGCAGTTGGCCGAGCTTCACATCAAACTGGACCTGCCGCCCGAGTAACGCCGGGTTGGGCGCCGGGGGAGGGGCAATGGCTGAGCGGACTCCCGTCGATGGCGGCTTCTTCATGCCGGCGGAATGGGCCCCGCACGAGCGCTGCTGGATGGCCTGGCCCTGCCGCGGCAGCCTCTGGGAAGAGGGGCTCGACAAGGCGCGGGATGCCTACGCCGCAGTGGCCCGGGCGATCGCCGGTTTCGAGCCGGTCACCATGCTTGCCAACCCCTCGGAACTGGAGGATGCCCGCACGCGCTGCGGGGCTGAGGTCGACTGCCTTGCCCTGCCGCTCGACGACTCCTGGATGCGCGACTTCGGGCCGAGCTTCCTGGTCGACGGCAAGGGTTGCCTGGCGGGTGTCGACTGGGGCTTCAATGCCTGGGGCAACAGGTTCCACCCCTATGACCAGGATGCCCTGGTCGCCGAGCGGGTTCTGGCTCAACTCGGCGTGGCACGGTACCGTGCGCCCCTGGTCCTGGAGGGCGGCTCCATTCACGTCGACGGCGAGGGGACGCTCCTGACCAGCGAGGAATGCCTGCTGCACCCCAACCGCAATCCTGACCTCGACCGGACGGCCATCGAGGATCTGCTGCGCCGCTACCTCGGCATCGAAGCCTTTGTCTGGCTGGGCCAGGGGCTGGACAAGGACGACACCGACGGGCACGTCGACAACATTGCCTGCTTCGTGCGGCCGGGTGTTGTCATGGCGGTCACCTGCGACGACCCGGCGGATCCCAACCACGCGATCCTGCGGGACAACCTGGCCCGCCTTGCCAAGGCGAAGGACGCCAAGGGACGGGCCCTGGAGGTCATCGAACTGCCGCTGCCACGCGAGGCCCGCTATCTGGACGGCCAGCGGCTCTCCCTGTCCTACGTGAACTACTACATCGCCAACGGCGGCGTGGTGATGCCGTCCTTCGGCGACCCGCAGGATCCGGTCGCCCTGGAGATCGTCGCGGCGAGCTTCCCCGGCCGCAAAGTGGCCCAGGTGCCGGCCGGCGACATCCTGGTCGGCGGTGGCGGTATCCACTGCATCACCCAGCAGCAGCCGCTCGTCTGACGACCGCCGACTGGCCGGTTTCGTTCCCGTGGGCGCCAAGCGAGGCAGCGGGTCTGCGGTCCGGCCTTACGGCAGGTGTCGGATCATCGCTAGGCGTGCATTCCTTCGCAGTCGCTCCCTTTGGCCGGGCCCCGGCACCTCGCAGCCAGGCAACCATTCGTTAAGCAAACACTTTGCGTACTTTAGATTGATCAAGTTGTCTCGCTATTTGCTGTATTAACGGATACTTCACCCGCATTTCCTATAGCCCTTCCAAGCTTGCAGTTGCCCTTGGGTTTTGATCCGGGAGCTTCAATGGTGAGCGTAAACGTAATGATTAGAAGGAATTCTGGGGATCATGGGAAATCGTCATATGAAGCGTGCGCTGCTGCCGGCCGTTGCATTTGCCGTGGCGGCGACCACAACCATGGCGGCAAACGCTGAGGTCGGTGTTACGGACACCACCATCACCTTCGGCCAGTCCGCCGCCCTCGACGGCCCTGCCGCCGCGCTCGGCACCGGGATGCGTGAAGGTATTCTGGCTGCCTTCGCCGAGGCCAACCGCAACGGCGGTATCGCCGGCCGTCAACTTGAGCTCAAGAGCTACGACGACGGTTACGAGCCGGAGCGGGCCATCAGCAACGTCCAGAACCTGATCGACCAGGATCAGGTCTTCGGCCTGATCGGTGCCGTCGGCACGCCGACGTCGAAGGCGACCCAGCCGATCGCGACCGATGCGGGCGTGCCCTTTGTCGGTCCGTTCACCGGTGCAGGCTTCCTGCGCGACCCGGCGCTCGACAACGTCATCAACGTCCGTGGCACCTACGGGCAGGAGACCGAGGCCTGGATCAAGCACCTGACCGAGGACCTGGGGTACGACCGTATCGCCATCCTCTATCAGGACGACTCCTTCGGCCGTGTCGGCCTTGCAGGTGTGAACAAGGCGCTGGAGAAGCGTGGTCTTTCGCTGGTCGCGGAAGGCACCTACAAGCGCAATACCACAGCCGTGAAGTCGGCGCTTCTGGCGATCCGCAAGGCCAAGCCGCAGGCGGTCGTCATGGTCGGCGCCTACAAGCCGATTGCCGAGTTCATCAAGCTTGCCCGTAAGACCAAGCTGTCGGCCACCTTCGTCAATATCTCCTTCGTCGGCTCGAAGGCGCTGGCCAAGGAACTCGGCAAAGACGGTGAGGGCGTGGTGATCACCCAGGTCGTGCCGTTCCCCTGGGATGCCTCGATTCCGCTGGTCAAGCAGTACCAGGCGGCGATGAAGGCGCATGACCCCAGCGCCGAGCCCGGCTTCGTTTCGCTGGAGGGCTACATGGTCGGCCGTATCGCCATCATGGCCCTGGAAAAGGCCGGCGGCGAGATCACCCGGCAGTCCTTCCTGCAGGCTGTTGCCAACACCGGTGCCTTCGATCTGGGCGGGGTCACGCTGACCTACGGCCCGGGTGACAACCAGGGCATGGATGAGGTCTTTCTCTCCATCATCCAGTCCGACGGCTCCTTCAAGGCGGTCGAACGCCTGAGCGGCGCCAGCTAACCGTTCGTGCCGTGAAGGGGCGCCCCGGTCGGGCGCCCCTTCTTGCCGCAGGCCCATGCGGGCTCTTATGTGGGAGTATTGGGGTTAGTGTGATGGGCAATCCAAAAAGCGAGGAGGCGGAGGCCTCCCCGGTGGCAAAGCAAGCCGCCAAAACGTCTGCGACCAAAACGTCTGCGACCAAAACGTCTGCGACCAAGACGTCTGGGAAGACCGGGAAGTCCGGCCGCAAAGGCCTCCACCAACGCATGAGCGGTATCCGTGCCCGACTGTTCAGCGCTTTCGGCGGCGTCGCTTTTCTGACCGTCGCTGCCAGCGCCGTCGCGCTGATCGCCTTCTCCAACGTCGGGGAGGTCTTCGAGAAGGTCACCAGCCGTAGCGTGCCGGCGATGACCGAAGCGCTGAGGCTGTCGTCCATCAGCGCGGCGCTCTCCGCAGAGGCGCCCGCCCTGGTAGCCGCCAAGGACGATGCGCAGCGGGCGGAACGCAAAGCGGTGCTTGCCGAGATGAGCACCGAGATGAACGCCAATCTCGCGGCCCTGCGTGCACGCCTCGGCCAGTCCGAGCAGCTTGAGGCGATCGAAGGCATGACAGGCGAGGCGACGGCCAATCTGCAGTTGCTGGACGAAGCCGTCGGAGAGCTGCTGGCCGCCCGCGCGGCGCGGGAAGCCAAGGTCGAAGAAATCACCAGCGTCCATGCAGACATCCTCTCGATCACCGTTCCAATGGTCGACGACGTGAATTTCGAACTGGTGATCCAGGCCGACGATGCATCGCTGATCGGCGGCGAGGCCGTAACGGAGCTGTTCGACAGCGGCGTCACCTCCCTGCGTGCCGTGCTGCAGGTCGAAGCGCAGTCGAACCTTCTGGACGGCATCCTGCGCGATGCCGCCAACACCAATGACGCCAGCCGTCTGGAGCCCCTCAAGGAGCGCTTCGATACAGCCGTGGCGACCTTGGGCGAAAGCCTCGGGCTGATCCCGGAAAGCGAGCAGGCCGAGACCCTCGGCTTCCTGATCTCCAGCCTTGTCGCCCTGGGAGCGGACGAGGTGAACATCTTCACGCTGCGCAAAGCCGAGCTCGGTGCTGCGGACCATGCGGAGGAGGTGCTGAATTCCAGCCGCCAGTTGACGCAGGAACTGGCTGTGCAGGTCGATGCCCTGGTCGGCCAGGCGGCGGATGAACTGAACCAGGGTACCACGTCGTCGGAAAGCGCGATCTCGCAGGGCAAGCTCTGGCTGGCAGTCATTGCTGTGGTCAGCCTTGGCTTCGCCCTGGCAATCGCCTGGCTTTATGTCGGCCGGAACCTCGTGGCGCGGCTTTCCGCGGTGGTGTCGGCCATGCGTGAGATCGCAGGCGGCAATCTGAAGGCGCAGCTTGCGGTGAAGGGCAATGACGAGATTGCCGAGATGGCCACGACACTGATGGTGTTCCGCGACGGCTTGGCGGAGGTCGAGAAGGCCAACGCCAAGATCGAAGAGGAGCGCGCGGCGGCGGCCATGGAGCGGCAGGCCGCGATGATGGAACTGGCCGACGGGTTCGAAGCCTCGGTGCTGGGCGTTGTCGAGTCCGTTTCCTCGGCTTCCGGCGAGATGCAAAGCTCCTCGAAAGGCATGGCTGAGCGGGCCGACAATGCGAAAGCGCAGGCCGATGCGGCAGCCGGCGCGGCAGAACAGGCGGCCGGGAACGTGCAGACGGTAGCCAGTGCCGCCGAGGAACTGGCGGCCTCCATCGAGGAGATCGGGCGGCAGGTGAACCAGTCGTCGAAGATTGCCGCCCAGGCGGTCGACCGGGGCCAGAAGACCAATGCGCAGGTGGAAGGCCTGGCGCAGGCTGCTCAGAAGATCGGCGAGGTCGTGAAGCTGATCACGGATATTGCCGAGCAGACCAATCTGCTGGCCTTGAACGCTACAATCGAGGCGGCGCGGGCCGGCGAGGCCGGAAAGGGCTTCGCTGTTGTTGCCAGTGAGGTGAAGGGTCTGGCAACCCAGACCGCGAAGGCCACTGAAGACATCGCCGAACAGGTCAACGACATCCAGGCGGCCACCCGGGTCGCGGTGGACGCGATCAAGGAGATCACGACGACGATCTCCGAGATCGACAAGATCGGCACGACGATCGCCTCTGCCGTCGAGGAACAGTCGGCGGCGACGAAGGAGATCTCCCGCAACGTCCAGGAAGCTGCCAACGGCGCCCAGAAGGCCGGCAGCAACATCTCCGGCGTGCACCAGGCGATTGGCGAGACCGGCGAGTCGGCGCAGCGGATCCTGGGGGCTTCCGGCAAGCTGGCAGAGCAGGCCGGTGAGCTGAAGTCGCAGGTCGGCCAGTTCCTGGAGAAGGTGCGCAGCGCCTGAGCCGACGGTCCTTCGGGTGGTGCCGCGCCACCGGCGCCGCCTTGATGGCGAGCGCTAGCCCTCTGGGCTCTTGTCCTCTGCGCCTTCTTCTTCTGCGCCTTCTTCCTCTGCGTCTTCTTCCGCTGCGATGGTCCAGATGCGGGCGTGATCCTTTGCCCGCTGCGGTTCGACGATGCGGATCCGCTCGGCAATGCCGGCCTCGGTCATTTCCCGCTCGATCGCCAGGAGGCTGCCGAGCTTTTGCGTGCAGAGGCCTGCCGCGTCTTCCAGTTCCCCCCGCGCCGCCAGCAGCGCTTCGGGCAGGCTGGGCGCGCCGTAGTGCTCAACCAGATGGCGGGCGAGCTGTTCGACGAGACGGAAGAAATCGGCTTCGTCGATCTCCGCCACCTCAACCAGAGTCGTGAAGCCGAAACTCTCAAGGCCCAGCCAGGCCGATCCGAAGGCGATTCGCAGCTTGTTGTCGGCGCTCTCGGCCTCCAGGTCGGTGAAGGCAAAGGTTCCGGGAATGGCCCACTCGCCGGACTCACAGGCCTTTGAAAAGACCTGGAGGTCGGACTGATCGAGGCGGATGGCACGGGGCAGGCGCATGCGCCCAGCCTATAGCATTGGCTCCGACTTTGCGAAAGGAGCGCCGTAGCGCAAGGCCGCGAGGCGACGTGTCTCAGCCCCGGTCTTCTCTTAGCCCAGGTCTTCGCTGGCGACAAGCTGGGGGCGCTTGTTGCGGTAGAGGTCCTGATCGGCAAGGAAGATGAGCGTTTCCGGCTGGCTGCGCCGGTCGTAGGTCGCCATGCCGAAGCTGGCCGACACGGGCAGCAGGGACGCCTGCCAGGGGACGGTCAGCCCGTTGATCAGGGTCGAAAGCTTGCGCGCGAGAAACTCGCTTTCCTCGCCCGCGGTGTGGGTCATGATCACCGCGAACTCGTCGCCACCGACCCGCGCGACATAGTCGCTTTCGCGGATCGAACCCTTCAGCGCCTTGGCGACCGCCCGCAGCATGGCGTCGCCGGCCTGGTGGCCGTAGGTGTCGTTGACCGCCTTGAAGTGATTCAGGTCGCACAGCAGGAGCAACCCCTTTTCGTCCATGCGGCGGGCGCGGGCCAGGGCCCGGGAAAGCTCGGTCTCGAAGCCGCGGCGGTTCAGAAGCGTGGTGAGTTCGTCTGTGACGGAGAGGGACTCCAGGAAGCGGATGCGGGCGCGCTGAAGCGCTATGGACTGCTCGGCCGCCGCTGCTGCCTCCAGCAGTTCGTCCAGCAGCGTAAGGCCGTCGGGGCCCAGGGCCTCCGGCGAGTGCTGGGCGATGCGCCGCAAGCGGTCCGCTGCCGAGCAGAGCTGCGGCAGGCTGTCCTGCGCGATCAGGGTCTCGAACCTCATCCCATCCAGGAGATCTGGAATCATCCCTCTGTCCACCCACATTGGTCCCCGTCCCACGCCTGTCGATGCAAGCCCGGTGCCATCATGAAGATTATAAGAATCAATGGTTTGTGTATGGCCGCCGGCTCTGCCGCGGGACGTTTTTGCCGCCTGGCCGGCAAGTTCTGCCGGGTCCGCGAGCCTCTGCCCAACTGCTTCCACCGCTGCGCAAATGGGTCGAAAGGCTTGATATTTAAGAGATATGCAAGCACTTAGAACGGTGACAGGAAGCAGAGGGGCCGACCCAAGCCGCAGGGGAACTGATTATGCGTTTTGCGAAGTGGACTGTCCTTGCGATCCTGGCCATGGGCTGGGGCGCGCCGGCATCCGCCACGGCCGCGGCACCAGGCATCGATCTGGTGCCTCACCGGGCGAGCTATGCGTTGACGCTGGGTGATGCGAGCAGCGCCAGCCCGGTGGTGCAGGCGCAGGGCCGTTTCGACTTCGAGTGGGCCGATGCCTGCGATGGCTGGACCGTCGTCCAGCGCTTCCGTGTCAATCTGATCTATGAGGATGGCTTTGTCGCCGACTTCGGCTGGAGTCTGTCGTCGTGGGAGTCCAAGGATGGCGGGCGCTACCGCTTCTTCATCCGCCGCTTCGATTCCGGCGGCGAGAATGAACGCGTGCGCGGCGAAGCCACCTTGAAGGAGGACGGGTCCGGCCGAGCCGTGTTCACCGAGCCCGAGGAGCGCGAGCTCGTGCTCCCGGACGGCACCCTGTTCCCGACCCAGCACACGATTGAGGTGCTGGCCCGTGCGCAGGAGACCATGGTTCCCCACTGGCGCCTGGTCTTCGACGGGTCGGGGGAGGAAGGGCTCTTCGGAGTCTCTGCTGCGTTGTCGCGCCGCCTGCCCGCAGGAAGCGGGACCGGGCTCGCGAGCCCGCTGCTGACCAAGGTGCCCTCGTGGCGCATGACCCTCGCGTTCTACGGCGCCGATGAGTCGAACGCGGAGCCGGAACAGGAGCAGGGCTTGCGCCTCTTCGCCAACGGTATCGTCGATGAAATGCGCTTGAACTACGGCGACTTCGTCCTCGACGCCGATCTCAGCAGCGTCGAGCCGCTGCCGGTACCGGATTGCTGACAACGGGCGGCTGACCGGCCTCCAGCTACTCTTCGTCCCCGCCCCGAAGGCTTCCGCCGAGCGCCCGGCCCTTGATGATCGACTCCTCTCCCAGTTTGTTGCGGACCTGGTCCATAACCAGTTCGATCTTGACCCGCTTGTTGCGTTCGGGATCGAGAAGGTCCGGCAGATCGGCATCATCGTCGGCAACCAGATCGGCGGCACCGACGCCGATGAGGCGGAAGGCGCGTCCATCGGCTTCATGGCGCAGAAGCGGCTCGGCCGTTCGATAGATCTCCTCGGCCATCTGGGTTGGCGTCGACAGGCGGCGTGAGCGCGACACCAGCTTGAACTCCGCCGTCTTCAGCTTGAGGTGAACGGAGCCGCCGGCCAGGGAGGCGCGCTTCAGCCGCTTGGCCACCTTTTCGCAGAGCGGCCAGAGCTGGGCGGCGAGCCGCTCGGCGGAAGCGATGTCGGTGTTGAAGGTCGTCTCTGAGGAGATGCTCTTCGTGGCGCCCTCGGGACTGACCCGCCGGGCGTCTTCGGCGCGCGCGAAATGATAGAGGCGCGTGCCGATGCTGCCGTAGCGGGCGACGAGGGCGCTCTCCTCGTAAGGCAGAAGATGACGCACCTTCGTGATCCCGTCGCGGGCGAGGGCGGCTTTCAGAGACTTGCCGACTCCCCAGATGATGCCTACGGGGCGGTCCGCCAGAAAGGCGCGTGCCTCCCGCTGGCCGATGACGGCAAAGCCGCGGGGCTTGTCCAGGTCGGAGGCGATCTTGGCGAGAAACTTGTTGAAAGAAAGGCCGATAGACGCGGTCAGGCCGAGATCGTCCTCTATGCTCTTGACCAGGCGTGCCAGGCTGCGCGCAGGCCAGCCATGGTGAAGCGCCTCCGTCCCGCCAAGATCGAGGAAGGCCTCGTCTATGGACAGCGGCTCCACCATGGGCGTGAGCGCGCGCATGCGTTCGCGGATGTCCTTGCCGATGGTGCTGTACTTCGCCATGTCCGGGCGAATGACGACCGCATCGGGGCAGGCCTTCAGCGCCTTGAACATCGGCATCGCCGAGTGCACGCCGTACATCCGCGCGACATAGCAGGCGGCCGAGACGACGCCGCGGCGCCCGCCGCCCACAATCACCGGCTTGTCCCGCAGCTCCGGCCGGTCGCGCTTTTCCACGCTGGCATAGAAGGCATCGCAATCGATGTGGGCAATCGACAGCCTGTCGAGCTCGGGGTGCCGGATCAGCCGCGGACTGTCGCAGTTGGGGCAGCGCGCGATCTCAGGGGAGTCGTGTGCCTGCGTCTCGGGGACCTGATGCCCGCCAAAGGCCTGCAAGCAGTCACGACAGATAGCCGGCATGGCGTCAACCTGCTTCTCGCGTCGGAAGCGGTGCTTCGCCAGCGGGCCAGAGATGGGCCGCGCCGAAGACGCCGCTCGAATCGCCGTGAGCGGCCTTTACGATGGGAGTGACCACCTCGTCCGAGAACACGTAGCGCGGCAGCAGGGCCGGGACGTTCGTGTAGAGCCGATCGATGTTGGAGACGCCGCCGCCCAGAACGATGATGTCCGGGTCGAGCAGGTTTATGACCGGCGCAAGCGCGCGTGCCAGCCGGTCTTCGAAGCGCTCCAGGGCCGCATTGGCCGCCGCCTCGCCGCTTTCTGCCCGCTCCGCGATCGCCGCCGCGGTCGCTTTCTGTCCCGACGCCGCCTCGAAATCGCGTGCGAGCCCAGGGCCCGAGAGAAAGGTCTCGACGCAGCCGCTGAGCCCGCAGTAGCACGGCGGACCCGGCAACTCGTCGGGCCGCGGCCAGGGCAGGGACATGTGGCCCCACTCGCCGGCGATAGAGTTCTTGCCGACATGGGGGCGTCCGTTGATGGCGACGCCTCCGCCCACGCCGGTTCCGAGGATCACACCGAACACGATCTCAGCGCCCGCCGCCGCGCCGTTGGTGGCCTCCGACACGGTCAGGCAGTTGGCGTCGTTTGTGATGCGCAAAGGCCGTCCCAGGCGCAGGGCAAGATCCTTGTCGAGCGGTTTTCTGAGCAGCCAAGTTGAGTTGCAATTCTTGATTAAACCATTGGATGCAGAAAAGGCGCCGGGAATGCCGATACCGACGCTCCCGCGCATTCCAAGCTCGCGCTCAATCTCCTCGATCAGCGCGGAGATCGCCGCAATGGTCGCTGCGTAATCCTCACGCGGGGTGGGTACGCGGCGGCGGATCAAAGTGGCCCCCTTGCGGTCGATGGCAACGGCTTCAATTTTCGTGCCGCCGAGATCAACGCCGATCTGCATGAATTTCCTACCTATTTTGCCTCTTGGTGAATGTGGCACCAGACCTTAGTGTAAGCAAAACTTACCAAAAATTAACTTTATCGTTCTATCACTGTGGTGAAGCTGGTGTCGGGGCGCGGCAGGGGAACTGCGGTATTCTCACCGGACTTTGAGACGATCTTGTCGGTGCGGTCTTCCCCGAGGACGGTACCTTTCATCCAGGAATGCCACGGGGCAGGGCAAACAGCATGATGAATGGAACAAACAGCGTTGCGAGCGAGAGCATGGCTAAGACTGTGCTGATTGTGGAAGACAACGAGCTGAACATGAAGCTCTTCCATGACCTCCTCGAGGCGCATGGCTACAATATCCTGCAAACCAAGGACGGCATGGAAGCGCTGCGCCTGGCGCGCGAGCACCGGCCCGATCTGATCCTGATGGACATTCAGCTTCCCGAGGTGTCGGGTCTGGAAGTGACGAAGTGGATCAAGGAAGACGACAATCTGAAGGCCATTCCGGTTGTCGCCGTGACCGCCTTTGCCATGAAGGGCGACGAAGAGAAAATCCGGGAGGGCGGCTGTGAGGCCTATATCGCCAAGCCGATCTCCGTCACGAACTTCCTGGAGACTGTCGAGCGTTTCCTGAACTAGCTTCGACAGAGCACGGCCGACACGATGACCGCGCGAATCCTGGTAGTTGATGACATACCGGCCAATGTGAAGCTGCTCGAAGTCAAGCTTTCGGCTGAGTACTTCGACGTCCTGACCGCTTCCGACGGACCCCAAGCCATCGAGATGGCGCGCAGCGAAGCGCCCGATCTCATCCTCAGCGACGTCATGATGCCGGGGATGGACGGTTTCGAGCTTTGCGAGACGCTGAAGGCGGATCCTGCGACCAGCCACATTCCGCTGGTTATGGTGACTGCGCTGAGCGACGTTTCCGACCGTGTGCGCGGCCTGGAAGCCGGCGCCGACGACTTTCTCACCAAGCCGGTCAACGACATCGCGCTCTTTGCTCGTGTGCGGTCTCTGGCACGCCTGAAGCTGATGACCGACGAGCTGCGCGTGCGCCAGGCAGCCAGCGGCAACGGCAACGTGCTCTCGGAGAACGACATCGAGGTCGAAGGCCGGATCGCGGATGCCCGGGTGCTGCTGGCCGATGCGAGCGATACCCTGGCCGCCAAGGTCGCCGACTATCTGGGTGAGGACGGGCACCGGACCGACCACGTGCGCACCGCATCGGAAGCCCTCAACGCCACGCAGGGCACGGGCTACGATCTGCTGATCGTCAGCCTGCATCTGGGCCAGGAGGACGGCCTGCGCCTATGCTCGCAGTTCCGCTCCCAGGAGGACACGCGGCACGTTCCCATCCTGCTGCTGCTGGATGAAGAGGACCTGCCCCGTCTGCCCAAGGGGCTGGAGATCGGCGTCACCGACTATGTGATCAAGCCAATCGACCGCAACGAACTGCGGGCGCGCACGCGCACCCAGATCCGCCGGCGCCGCTATCACGACAAGCTGAGCGACATGCTGCGCAGCTCGGTTGCGCTGGCCTATACCGACACGCTGACCGGCGTCTACAACCGCCGCTACATGAACGCCCACCTCGACCGCAAGATCATCGAGATCGCGGAGACCGTGAAGCCCGTCTCCCTCCTGATGTTCGACCTCGATCACTTCAAGAGCGTCAACGACACCTACGGGCACACCTCAGGGGACGAGGTTCTGCGCGAGCTCGCCGAGCGGGTCTCCGACGGCGTCCGCGACATCGATCTCGTTTGCCGCTATGGCGGCGAGGAGTTCGTGATCGTCATGCCCGATGCCGACATCGACGTCGCCGTGAACGTGGCCGAACGGGTCCGGAGTCTGGTCGCCGGCCAGACCTTCGAGGTTTCCGGCAGCGAGGCACCGCTGGAGGTGACTGTCTCGGTCGGGGTGGCGACGACCCGCGATCCCACCGAGACACCGGAGACACTGATTTCCCGCGCCGACGAGGCGCTTTATGCGGCGAAGGCCGGCGGGCGGAACTGCGTCCGTTCGGCGGAGCTGGAGCGCCGTGCCCAGCGTTCGTCCTCCGCCACTGCTGCAGGCGCCGACTAGGCCGACCCGCGGGCTATATCCTCAGGGCAATCCGCGAAATGCAAAACGGCCGCGTCAGGGCGGCCGTTCAGCGATGGATGATCCATAGCCGCCAACCGCGGCCTGGGCATCACTTCATCTTGGATTCCTTGAAGAGCACGTGCTCGCGCGCAACGGGATCGTACTTCCGGAGTTCCAGCTTCTCGGTCATGGTGCGCGGGTTCTTCCTGGCCACGTAGAAGTAGCCGGTGTCCGCGGTGCTCACCATCTTGATCAATTGCGTGGCTGGCTTGGCCATGTCCGCTGTCCTTTAACCTGTACTCGGCACCTGATGTGCCGGGGAGTGCGAGGGAAAATAGCGGTCTTGGGCAGACTGTCAAGCCGATCCCGGGCCGGATCGGTCGAAGACTTTCTTCCTATCAACCTCCGGAGGCCTTGACGAGACCACCGCTGCGCTGCGCCGTATCCGGAGCGCCTTCGACGACCCGGGCAAAGAGGGTCGGGTCCTCGAGGAGCTGGGTTGCCACTTCGAGATCGAGCTCGGTCTGCTCTTCCCGCGAGGGGCAGTTGGCCCGCAGGTCTTCGACCGCCTGATCATCGTTGAGGTCGATCTGCTGCAGCCGCAGACCCCGATCCAGGGGCAAAGCGCCGCTGTCGATCAGCGTCACCACATCGTCGAGATCGGAGACCTCGCCGGAGGTGCAGATGTCAGGCATGACACCGCGGCGGTGCAGGGCGTAGCCCGAAGGTGCGTGGAAGCGCGCCCAGGTCAAGGTCAACTCGCCCTGGTTGGGCAACTGCTCGATCCGCTGCACCGTGCCTTTGCCGAAGGAGGTGCTGCCGACCACCACGGCGCGGCCCGAGTCCTGAAGAGCGGCGGCGACAATCTCGGCAGCCGACGCGGAGCCCCCGTCGACCAGCACCACCATGGGCACACGTGCGATGAGGTCGCCACGGCCGGCGCTGAAGTACTGATGGCTGTCGGGGTGGCGGCCATGGGTCGCGACGATCCGGCTGTCGCTGACGAAGAGATCGGAGACCTCAACGGCCTGATCGAGAAAGCCGCCGGGATTGCCGCGAAGATCGAGAATGAGACCTTTCAGGTCGTCGCCGAACTCGTTCTCGATCTGCTTGACCTTCTGCTTCAGGGTGTCCGTGGTGCGCTTGTTGAAGCTGGACAGGCGGATATAGGCCAGATTGCCTTCCCGGCGGTAGGACACGGTCTGCGGCACGATGTGGGCGCGCTTCACTTTCACCTGAAGTGCCGTTTCGCTGGCATCGCGATCGATCGTCAGGTTGACCTCGGAGCGGACCGGTCCGCGCAGGCGGCGGACCACCTGGCGCTGGGAAAGCCCTTCGACAGGTGCGCCGTCGATTGCGGTGATCACGTCGTCGCTTGCGAGGCCGGCGTCCTCGGCCGGCGTATCCTCCATGACCGAGAGGATCAGCACACCCTCCTCGATCAGGCGAATTCTAATGCCGATCCCGCCGAAGCCATCGCGACTGGCCCGGTTCTCCCGTGCAGCTTCGCGTCCGGCATAGCGGGAAAAGCTGTCGAGCTGGCTGAGGACGCCGTCAAAGACAGCCTCGTAGAGCTGCTCCGGGTTGGCGCTGTCCAGATCAACCGAGTGATAACGGCTGGCGCTGATAGCGGCCGCTGTCAGCGCACCCCAGGCTTTGGCATCATCGGAGTTCGGGGCCGGATAGCTGGCCATCGAGGTGCCATCGATGCTGACCCGCACCAGATCGCCGTCTCTGGCCACGCCGATGGCCGGATCGATACTGGCCAGGCTGCCCATACCCGCGATCGCAAGCTGGGAGACCGACACCTCCTCGATAAAGATGTCGGAAACGTAGCCATAGCCGGTGCTGAACAGATGCCCCGCCCGCGCTTCGTCGTAGCCGGCGGGCGGCGCGGAGTCCTGCGATGCGCAGGCGACCATGAGGAAGGCGAGGCACAGGGGACCCGCGCGCCGCAGCAGCCCGCGGAACTCAAACATCTTCAACTCGATGGTCTTGAACGACCCAGACCTCATTGCCACCCTTAGCAACCCCCGTCGCGCCCCTTGAACCAAACATAAGCGAAGTCGTTAACTCCACGCAAAGCGCAAATTCGCTAGCCCAGGGAGATTCAACACTTCGCGTCTGTTAGTAAGCACCCTCTAGCGTCAAAGATTCGTTAACGCCAAGGTAATAATTCTCTATCGGTCCTTTCGATCTCTGCGTGCCCGGTCCTTTGTACCCGGCGCCGGTTTGCGCCCGGCTTTGGCCCGTTTTTTCTTTCTGCCCGGCTTTTGTGGCAATTTTCGGGCCTTGGCCGGCGGGGTCCGGCTGGTGCTCAAGGGATCCCACTTCTCACGGGTATTTTGCGCCGATCTGCTACCTTCAGTTGAGCCATCGCCCGACTCGAGCAGGGCGAGAATGAGGCCGCCGGTAACGGGATTCGACTCCAGCAGGCGCACGCGCACCCGGTCGCCGAGCCGGTAGACCCGGCCCCAGCGTTCGCCCTCCAGGCTGTGACGCGCTTCGACATGACGATAGAAATCGTCTGGCAGGGTGCTGATGGGGATGAGGCCGTCGGCCCCACTGTCGTCGAGGGTGATAAACAGCCCGAAGCGTGTGACGCCGTTGATCCGCCCGCTGAAGTCCGCCCCGACCCGGTCCTGCAGGAAGGCCGCGGTAAAGCGGTCGACCGCGTCGCGCTCTGCGGCAGCGGCCTGGCGTTCGGTGGCGCTGATGTGGGAGGCGGCCTCGTCAAAGCGACCCTCCGCATCCGGCGGCAGGCCGTCTTTGCCGAGCCCCAGGGCGGCAATGAGAGCCCTGTGCACCAGAAGATCCGCATAGCGCCGGATGGGCGAGGTGAAGTGGGCGTAGTGGGTGAGGGCGAGCCCGAAGTGGCCGATGTTCTCCTGGCTGTAGATCGCCTGGCTCTGCGCGCGGAGAATGAGATCGTTCACGAGGCCGGCCTCCGCCTGGCCCGCGACCTTGACCAAGAGCTGTGTGAGCATGCGCGGACGGACCACCTGGCTGGCGTTCAAGCGCAGTCCAAGACCGCGCAGCACCTCTGCCAGGGCCTTGAGGCGCACCGGGTCCGGCTTGTCGTGCACCCGGTACATGCAGAGCTGACCGAGCCGCTCCAGCTCGCGGGCCGCGGCCACGTTGGCGGCAATCATGAACTCCTCGATCAGACGGTGGCTGTCCAGGCGCTCACGCGCCTCGATGGCGATCACCCTCCCGTCTTCTGCAAGGCGGACCTTGCGCTCCGGCAGGTCCAGTTCGAGCGTGCCGCGTTTCTCCCGCGCCTTGATGAGAGCGTGAAAAGCTCCGTAGAGCGGCGGCAGCACCTGAGCCATCACCGCCTCGTTCCTGCCATCACCCCCCGGCGCAGGGCTGCCCTCGTGGGCGGCCTGCACCTGCTCGTAAGTCAGCCGTGCTGCCGAGCGCATGAGTCCGCGCACGAAGCGCTGACGCAGCAGGCGCCCCTCGGCATCAATCCAGAGGTGGACCGCCATGCAGGGCCGGTCCTCCTTCGGGTTCAGCGAGCACCAGCCGTTAGACAGTGCAGGGGGCAGCATCGGCAGGACGCGGTCGGGAAAGTAGACCGAGTTGCCGCGGCCGTAGGCCGAGCGGTCCAGCGGGCTGCCCGGGCGGACGTAGTGGGCAACATCGGCGATGGCGACCAGCAGGTGCCAGCCGCCGGCGTTTTTCGGATCGTCATCCGGCTCGGCGAAGACGGCATCGTCGAAGTCCCTGGCGTCCGCGCCGTCAATCGTCACCAAGGGTATCGCGCGCAGGTCCTCCCGCTTTGCAAGCGTCGCGGGGCCGGCGGCCTCCGCTTCGGCGACGGCGTCCTCGGGGAATTCGTTGATCAGGCCGTGCTCGTGCAAGGTGATGAGACTGAGCGCCTTGGGGTCATCGCCGCGCCCGAGGCGCTGAACAACGCGGACGGAACGGAGGCCGAGGCGTGGACCCCGGCGGCGCTCCGGCAGGATCTCCGCCAGCACGAGTTCGCCCGGCTGGGCTTCGCCGGCATTCTCGGAAGAAAGGATGAAATCGCGCTTGGCACGCCGGTCGGTGGGGCGCAGGCGCCCGCCTTCGTCGCTCCGCTCGTATAGGCCGAGAACCCGGCGTTGCGGCCGGTCCAGCTTGCGGATGACTTCCGCTTCGTAGCTCTGATCGCTGGTCTTCTTGAGCCGGGCCAGCACCCTTTCGCCGACCGCCAGGGTCGACCGGCTGCCGCGGGGCGGCGCCAGATAGATGGTCGGCGGCGGTGCCTCGTCTTCCCAGACCGCAGGCCGCGCGCGCAACTCGCCGTCTTCGTCGAGCTCGCTCACTTCGATCACCATAACCGAAGGGAGATGCCCCGGCGTCGCATGGCGCCGGCCGGTCTGGCGCTCGAGCAGGCCATCGGCCTGCAAATCCTTAAGGAGAGCCTTCAGCCGGATGCGATCGTTGCCCTTGATGCGAAAGGCACGGGCGATCTCGCGCTTGCCCACCGGCTCGGCGCTTTCCTTGATGAAGGTGAGGACCTGTTCCTTGGTGGGGAAGGGTGCGGAGCGGGCCTTGGCAGCCGGTTCCTTCTTGCGCGCCACCTTGGGTCAGTCGGCGACCGTCGAGGGGACGGCTTTCGCCTTCTTCGCCGGTGCCTTTTTGGCTGTCGTCTTTTTGGTTGCCGCTTTCTTTGCGGTCTTTTTCTTTGCGCTCTTTTTCGCTGCCGGTTTCTTCTTGGCGGCGGCCTTCTTTTTCGCAGCCGGTTTCTTGGCGGCTTTCTTTTCGGCCTGGGCGGCCAGCAGCGGCAGGGCCTGTTCCAGGGTGATCGTCTCCGGGTCGATATCGCCGGGGATCGAAGCGTAGAGACGCAGGTGTTTTACGTAAGGCCCGAAACGGCCCTTGCCCTGGGTCACCGGCTTGCCGTCATCCGGGTGGTCGCCCAGCGGGCGGCCCGCCGCCGCACCGCGCTTCGGCGCTTCGGCGATCAGAGCGACGGCGCGATTGAGCCCGATGGTCAGCACATCGTCGCCTTCGGTGAGCGAGCGGTAGGTCGACCCGTGCTTCACATAGGGGCCGTAGCGCCCGATGCCGGCACTGATTGTCTTGCCGTCTTCGGGGTGGTTGCCCACCTCGCGCGGCAGCGCAAGCAGGGCCAGAGCCTTGGCGAGATCGACCTCTGCCGGGGAGAGCCCCTTGGGCAGCGACGCCCGCTTGGGCTTGGTATCGCCCTCCGGCTCGCCGGCCTGGAGATAGATGCCAAAGGGCCCCTTGCGCAGGGTGATCGTCTTGCCGGTTCCCGGGTCCTCGCCAAGTGGCTTGGGATTGGTCAGGTCGATGCCGTCGGTGTCGTCTCCCTCGCCGGGGACGGCGAGGGCGCGTGTGTAACGGCAGTCCGGATAGTTCGAGCAGCCGACGAAGCCGCCTGTGCGGCTGAAGCGCAGACCCAGCCGCCCGTCGCCGCAGGAGGGGCAGGCGCGCGGGTTCCTGTCCGGATTCTTCGGGTCGTGCGGAAAGAAGTGCGGCCCCAGGTCTTCGTCCAGCGCATCGATGACCTGCGTGATGGACAGCCCGCTTGCTCCCTCGACCGACGTGCTGAACGCCGACCAGAAGTCCCGCAGGACCAAGCGCCAGTCGATGCGCCCGCCGGAGATGTCGTCGAGCTTTTCCTCCATCTCGGCGGTGAAGTTGTACTGCACGTAGCGTTCGAAGAAGCTGGCGAGGAAGGCAACGACCAGGCGGCCGCGGTCTTCCGGCACGAAGCGGCGCCGGTCGAGCTGGACGTAGTTGCGGTCCTGCAGCACCTGAAGGATGGAGGCATAGGTCGAGGGGCGCCCGATGCCCAGCTCCTCCATCTTTTTCACCAGGCTGGCCTCGGTGTATCGAGGAGGCGGCTGGGTGAAGTGCTGCTCGGGGCGGATCTCCTGACGGGTCAGGGCCTCGCCTTCGCTCAGCTTCGGCAGGCGGCGGTCGCCCGGCTTATCGGTGTCGCCGTTCGCCTCGTTGTCGCGGTCGTCCCTGCTTTCCTGATAGAGCGTCAGGAAGCCGTCGAAGGTGACGATGGAACCGGTCGCCCGGAGCTGGGCCACGCCGCCGTCGGCCTTGATGTCGACGGCGACCTGGTCGAGCTCGGCCGAGGCCATCTGGCTGGCCACCGTGCGGCGCCAGATGAGATCGTAGAGCTTGCGGCCGTCGTCATCGAGAAAGGCGGCGATGTCCTTCGGCCGGCGGAAGAGGTCCGTCGGACGGATGGCCTCATGCGCTTCCTGGGCGTTCTTGGCCTTCGACTTGTACTGGCGTGGGCCCTCCGGCAGGTAGGGGTCGCCATAGTCGGTGGAGATCAAGGAGCGCGTGGACGACAGGGCCTCCTCGGCCATCTGCACGCCGTCGGTGCGCATGTAGGTGATGAGGCCGACCGTTTCGCCGCCCAGGTCAAGGCCCTCATAGAGCTTCTGGGCGACACGCATGGTGCGCGTGGCGCCGAAGCCCAGTTTGCGCGACGCCTCCTGCTGGAGGGTGGAGGTGGTGAACGGCGGATAGGGGTTGCGCTTCGTCTGCTTGCGCTCGACCTGGGAAACGGCAATCTGCGTTGCCGCTTCGAGCTTCGCCGTCGCCGCCTTGGCCGCGGCCTCATTGCCGAGGTCGAACTTGTCGAGCTTGGTCCCGTCCAGATGGGTGAGCCTGGCGGTGAAGCCGGCGCCCGCGCTGTTCAGCAGCGAAACCTCGATGGACCAGTATTCCTGGGGGCGGAAGACTTCGATCTCAGCCTCACGCTCACAGATCAGACGCAGGGCCACGGACTGCACGCGTCCGGCCGAGCGGCTGCCGGGAAGCTTGCGCCACAGCACCGGCGAAAGCGTGAAGCCGACGAGATAGTCCAGCGCCCGCCGCGCCATGTAGGCGTCGATCAGTTCGCGGTTCAGGCTGCGCGGATGGTCGAAGGCCTCGGCGATTGCCTTTTTTGTGATCTCGTTGAAGACAACGCGCTCGACATCGACTCCGTCGAGCACGTCGCGCCGCTTCAGCTCTTCGACGATATGCCAGGAAATCGCCTCGCCCTCGCGGTCCGGGTCGGTCGCGAGATAGAGGTGTTTGCTCCGCTTCACCGCATCGGCGATTTCTTTCAGGCGCTTTTCGCCTCGCTCGTCGACCTGCCAGCTCATGGAGAAGTCTTCGTCGGGCCGCACCGAGCCGTCTTTTGCCGGCAGGTCGCGGACATGGCCATAGCTGGCCAGAACCTGAAAGTCCTTGCCCAGGTACTTATTGATGGTTTTCGCCTTGGCGGGCGATTCAACGACGACGACGTTCATGCGCTGTGATGATTCGCTCTGTTCCTTACGATCTCGCTAAAGCGGCGCCTTTCCGGGCTTTCCGCGGCCCCTGCCACAAATGTGTCGCAGCGGGGCCCCGGTCAATGCCCGGTCAATGTCCGGTCAATGGGACCGACCTCATAATAGGTCCGCAGGGGCTTTGTAAAGCCGCGCAACGCGGTTACCCGGGTGTCGTTCGATGCGTCCGGCCAGTTCAAGGTCGAGCAAAGCGCTGTGGACAACGCCGATGGGCAGGCCGGAAAGCCGCACCAGTTCATCGACCATAATTGGCTCAGGACCGAGCAATTCTTCCAGGTCCCGTCGCTCGTTCGGGCCAGCCTCGGCCCTCTCGGCGATCGGCGGTGTAGGGGGCGGCGGAGCCTGGGGTGCGAAGACCTGCTGCAGGCCTGTCGGTGACGACCCTGGCGCTGACGACCCTGGCGCTGATGACCCTGGCGGTGCGGGCAAGGGCGCGCGCAGATCGTCCAGAATCTGTGCGGCGGACTCCACCAGAGTGGCGCCCTCCCGGATCAGATGGTTGCAGCCGGCGGCGCGCGGGTCCAGAGGAGACCCGGGCACGGCGAAAACGTCGCGCCCCTGTTCGGCGGCAAAACGCGCGGTGATCAGGGAACCGGAGCGCTTGGCCGCCTCGACGATGACGAGGCCGCAGGAGAGGCCGGAGATCAGGCGGTTGCGGCGCGGAAAGTGCCGGGCCTGCGGTTTGGTGCCCAGCGGCATCTCGGAGATCACCGCGCCGCGGTCCTGCAGATCGCGATGCAGACGGTCGTTCTCCGGCGGGTAGACGACATCGACGCCGCCGGCCAGCACCGCGACGCTGGGTCTCGGCAGCGCGCCGAGGTGGGCGGCGGTGTCGATCCCCCGGGCCATGCCGGAGACGACGGCGTACCCCGCTTCCGCAATCTCCGCCGCCAGACCCTGTGCGAAGCGCCGGCCGTTGGCCGAGGCATTGCGCGCGCCCACGATCCCGACCGCCGGGGCGGACAGGGCCGCTGGATCGCCAAGGACGATCAGCAGGGGCGGTGCGTCCTCCAGTTCCCGCAGCGGGGCAGGGTAGGCGGGTTCGCACCAGGCCAGCAGCCTGGCACCGGCTCGCCGGGTCGCAGCCATCTCGGCCTCGGCGTCAGCCTGGGAGCAGATCCTGATTCGGCGTTTTCCGCCGGCGCGCGCCGCGACCTCGGGGAGGGCGGAGAGGGCCGCCGCGGGGGATCCGAAGCGGTCGAGAAGCTGGCGGAACACCACCGGGCCGACATTCTCCGAGCGGATCAGGCGCAGCCAGGCAAGGCGCGCTTCATCGTCCAGAGGTTTAATGGTGTTCGGCTGCATCCCGTTTAGATCGTCATGCCGGGGCGCAAAGGTCAAGCCTGGACGGGCGTCGATGGCTAGGCGCGGCCCGAGTCAGCCGGTCTTCTGGCCGATTTTCGGCTCTTCGCCCTTCAGCAGGCGGCGGATGTTGGGGTGGTGGCGCCACCAGACAAGCGCGGCAACGGCAGCCGTCAACTCCACCATCTGCAGGTCGGCCAGCAGGAACCAGGAGAGCAGCGGCGCCGCGGCAACCGAGCACAGGGATGCGAGCGAAGACATCCGGAAGACCAGAGCCACGAGCAGCCAAACGCCGCAGCAGGCGGCACCGACGGGAAAGGAGAGGGCCAGGAAGACGCCGAGCGCCGTGGCGACGCCCTTGCCGCCTTTGAAGCCGAGCCAGACCGGAAAGAGATGTCCGACCACAGCCCCGAGGGCGGCGACCAAAGCCATGTCCGGTCCCCAGATCTGGGCAATCAGAACCGCGGCGATGCCCTTGCCGGCATCCAGCAGCAAGGTGGCGGCGGCCAGACCCTTGCGGCCTGTGCGCAGGACGTTGGTGGCGCCGATGTTGCCGGAGCCGATCTGCCTGACGTCACCGAGCCCGGCGAGGCGCGTGAGGATCAAACCGAAGGGCAGGGAGCCCAGCAGGTAGCCGCCAGCGAGGGCGGTGGCCAGGTAAGGCCAGGCAAACTCCCAGGAGATCGGGTCGGGCATCGCGCCTGGCCCGCTCAGGCCGCTTCGAAGAGGGTGCGGCCGTCCACCACGGTGCGGCGCACGCGGCCTTGAACCGGCAAACCCTCGTAGGGCGTGTTCTTGGACTTGCTTTCGAAGCGGTCGGGGTCGATCCGCCAGCCACGGTCGGGATCGAAGACGGTCAGGTCCGCCGGTGCCCCCTTCGTCAGCCTGCCGCCCTTGAGACCCAGGATCTCAGCGGGCTTCTCGGTCAGCCGGCTCAGCAGCTCGAGCAGGCCGATGCCGCCGGAGTGGTAGAGCTGCAGCGACAGCGGCAGCAGGGTTTCCAGGCCGACGATGCCGGGCTCGGCGATGGCGAAGGGCAGGCGCTTGGATTCCTGATCGTGCGGGCTGTGATCGCTGGCGATGGCATCGATGGTGCCGTCGATCAGACCGGCGACCACGGCGCGGCGGTCGTCCTCGCTGCGCAGCGGCGGCGAGACCTTGGCAAAGGTCCGGTAGTCGCCCACGGCAATCTCGTTGAGGGTCAGATAGTGCGGTGCCGTATCGCAGGTGACGGCAAGACCGCGGGCCTTTGCCCGGCGGATGACATCCACCGTCTCGGCGGTGGAAACGTGGGCGACATGGTAGCGCCCGCCCGTCAACTCGACGAGGCGCAGGTCCCGCTCCACGGTCATCACCTCAGCCACCGCCGGGATGCCCGGCAGTCCCAGGCGTGTCGCCATTTCGCCGCCGTTCATGGCGCCGCCGGCAAGGCTGGGCTCCTCCGGGTGCTGCACGATGAGGTGGCCGAAGGTCTTGGCGTAGGAGAGGGCGCGGCGCATGACCTGGGCGGAGGCAATGGCGCGGGTGCCGTCGGTGAAAGCGACGGCACCGTACTCGCCGAGCAGCCCCATCTCCGTCAGTTCCCTGCCTTCGGTGCCCCGGGTGACGGCGGCGTAGGTGTAGACCTTGACGCTTTTCTCCTCACGGGCGCGCCGGGCGATGTACTCGACCCCGGCCACGTCGTCGATGACCGGGTCGGTGTTGGGCAGAGCCACGACCGAGGTCACGCCCCCCGCAGCCGCCGCCCGCCCGGCGCTGCCCATGGTTTCCTTCTGCTCTTCGCCGGGTTCGCGGATGTGAACGCGCATGTCCACCAGCCCCGGCGCCAGGCAGGCGCCCCGGCAGTCGACGGTCTGGATCCCCTCTGGCACGCCCTCGGCAAAGAGCTGAGGGCCGAAGTCGGTGATGCGGCCGTCTTCGGCCAGCAGGGCGCCGGGCGCGTCGAGACCTGTGGCCGGGTCGAGCAGCCGTGCGTTGACATAGGCGGTGCGGTGTTTGGGCAGCAGTTGGGTCGTCAGCTGAGTCATCGGGCCAGGCGCTCCGGCGTGAGCTCCGAGGCCATGAGGTTGGCGTTCAGGGTCTCAAGGCAGGCCATGCGTACGGCGACGCCCATCTCCACCTGTTCACGAATGACCGAGCGGTTGATGTCGTCGGCCAGGTCGCTGTCGATCTCGACGCCGCGGTTCATGGGGCCGGGGTGCATGATGAGGGCATTGGGTTTGGCGGCCTGGAGCTTGTCCTGATCGAGGCCGAAGAAGCGATAGTATTCCCGCGTCGAGGGCACGTAGCTGCCCTGCATGCGTTCGGTCTGCAGGCGCAGCATCATGACGATGTCGCAGCCCTCCAGCCCCTTGCGCATGTCATGGAAGGTCTCGACACCCATGCGCTCGACCTGGCCGGGCATCAGCGTGGGCGGCGCGATCAGGCGGACGCGGGCGCCTAGGGTCGTCAGCAGGTGGATGTTGGAGCGTGCAACGCGGCTGTGGGCGATGTCGCCGCAGATCGCCACCAGCAGCCCCTCCAGGCCGCCGAGGCGGCGGCGGATCGTCAGGGCGTCGAGAAGCGCCTGGGTCGGGTGCTCGTGGCTGCCGTCGCCGGCGTTGATGACGGCGCAGTTGACCTTCTCGGAGAGCAGCTGAACGGCGCCGGAATCGGGATGCCGCACCACCAACACATCCGGGTGCATGGCGTTCAGGGTCATCGCCGTATCGATCAGCGTTTCGCCCTTTTTGATCGAGGACCAGGCGACCGACATGTTGATGACGTCGGCGCCCAGCCGCTTCGCAGCCAGCTCGAAAGATGTCCGCGTTCTCGTTGAATTCTCAAAGAAAAGATTGATGACCGTTCGGCCGACCAGAAGGTCTTTCTTCTTGTCGCTGCCGCGGTTCAGCGCGACGTAGCCGTCCGAAAGGTCGAGAAGGAAAAGGATCTCCGGTGCCTTCAGCCCCTCGATCCCGAGGAGGTGCCGGTGCCGATAGCCGCCAAAGGCGGTCGCTCTTTCAACCGAGGTCATTAAAGCGGTGTTATGACACCGGGCGGGGGCTTGGGCAAGCGGGTCCGGCGACCCTCTGCGAGAACGGCGTCAGATGATGCCCTTTCCGCGCAGTCGCGCGCAGTCTTCCGGCCCCATATCGAGCAGTTCCTGGAGAATCTCGTCGCTGTGCTGACCGGCGCGCGGGGGCGCGAATCGATACTCCACCGGGGTCTCCGAGAACTTGATGGGGTTGCCGATGACATCCACCTCGCCCTTCTCACTGCCGGGGTATGGCAGGGCGACCTTCATCCCGCGCGCCAGAACCTGGGGATCGGCAAAGACCTTGTCCAGCGTGTTCACGGGGCCGCAGGGCACGCCGCGCTCCTCCAGACCGTCGACCCACTCCTGCTGGGTTTTGCGTTTCGTGTAGTCCGGCAGAATCTCGTAGAGCGCGTCCCGATTGCGGACGCGGGCCGCATTGGTTTTGAACCGTTCGTCCTCGGCCAGGTCCGCGCAGCCGGCGAAGTCGCAGAAGCGCGCAAACTGCTCGTCGTTGCCCACCGCGATGATCACCAGCCCGTCGGCACAGGGCATCACCTTGTAGGGCACGATGTTAGGGTGCTCGTTGCCCTGACGCTTCGGCACCTCGCCCGAGGTCAGGTAGTTGAGTCCTTCGTAGGACAGCCAGGCCACCTGGCTGTCCAGCAGGCCGAGGTCGATATGCTGTCCCAGGCCGGTCATGCCGCGGCAGTGGAGGGCGGCCAGGATCGCCGAGGAGGCATACATTCCGCACATGATGTCGGCGATGCCGACGCCGACCTTCACCGGCTCCCCCTCGGGCTCGCCGGTCAGGCTCATCATGCCGCCCATGCCCTGGGCCAGGTAGTCGTAACCCGCCCTCGCGGCATAGGGTCCGGTCTGGCCGAAACCGGTGATCGAGCAGTAGATCAGCCCGGGGTGGGACTCCTTCAGGTCGTCGTAGCCCAGGCCGTAGCGGGCGAGGTTCCCAACCTTGAAGTTCTCCACCAGGATGTCGCAGTAGCCGATGACCTTGCGGGCCAGGGCCTGCCCTTCGGGCTGGGAGATGTCGATGGCGAGCGAGCGCTTGTTGCGGTTGGCGGAGAGGAAGTAGGCGCTTTCGCTGGTGTCGCTGCCGTCGGGTCCCGGGACGAACGGCGGGCCCCACTTCCGGGTGTCGTCGCCCTGGCCGGGACGCTCGACCTTGATGACGTCGGCCCCCAGGTCCCCCAGGAGTTGGGTGCAGGTGGGGCCTGCCAGAATGCGGGTCAGATCGAAGACCCGCAGGCCGGAAAGGGGAGCGGTCATGCGACTGGGATCCTTGGCGGCGTGCTCGGTGGCGGATATCAGCCGTTTTGCCGCGCAGCCATCCCAGGGTCAAGAGTTGGCGGGTCAAGAGTTGGCGCTCCCGTCAGGCGGGTCTGCGGGCCGCAATGGCGTCGAGGGCACCCTGGAGGATGTAGGCAGCGGCCATCTTGTCCACCACCTCGGCGCGGCGCTTGCGGGTCATGTCGGCCTCGTCGACGAGGAAGCGTTCCACCGCTGCGGTGGACAGGCGCTCGTCCCAGAACGCGATGGGCAATTCGAAGCCGGCTTTCTCCACAAGGTTGCGGGCGAACTGGCGGACCGACTGGCAGCGCGGCCCCTCGCTGCCGTCCATGTTGACGGGCAGGCCGATGACGAGGCCGCCGATCCGCTCCTCCCGGCAGATCTCCGCCAGCCGGGCGGCGTCCTCGGTGAACTTGCCGCGTTTGAGGGTGGTGAGCGGCGAGGCGATGGAGAGCAGGCCATCGGAGACCGCGAGACCGAGGGTCTTGCTGCCGGGGTCGATGCCCAGCAGCCGCTGGCCGCGGGCGAGCTTCTGCGGCAGATCCTGGGGCGCGGTTTCCTGCATCGGGCCGTTATAGGCGGAGCGGGCGGAGGTCGGCAAGGCAGGCGGGGCGCGACCTTGCAGGGCGCCGGGGCCGGTGCTAGTTTCCGGCGGTTTTTCAATGCCCTGATCTTCGAGGTGCATGGCCGCTCCGCGGACTGGCCCGCACCAGTGGTCGGGGCCTTCCAAAAAGAGGGTGGCTGGCCGATGTCGGTCGACAAGGATACCGTCGCGAAGATCGCGAGTTTGGCGCGCATTCGCATCGATGAAGCCCAGAGCGAGTCCCTGGCCGGGGAGCTTTCGAACATTCTGGGATGGATCGAACAGCTTTCCGAACTGGACACCGAGGGGGTCGAGCCCATGACCTCGGTGGTGTCGATGACGCTGCCGCTGCGCGAGGACGACGTGACCGACGGTGGCATCCCCGACAAGGTGACGGCCAATGCGCCGGAG
Source organism: Pelagibius sp. (assembly GCF_028281305.1). Taxonomy (GTDB): domain Bacteria; phylum Pseudomonadota; class Alphaproteobacteria; order Kiloniellales; family Kiloniellaceae; genus Pelagibius. Next base: position 138,587 of record NZ_JANQKD010000023.1, read on the forward strand.
GCCGCCCATGGTTTCTATGCCGTGCCGAAGGTGGTCGAGTGATGAGCGATCTGACCGCCCTCACGCTGGCCGGCGCCCGCGACCTTCTGGGCAAGGGCGAGGTCTCGGCCAAGGAGCTGACGGAGGCCCATGTCGCCGCCGTCGAGGCCGCCCGGCCGCTGAACGCCTTCATCACCGAAACGCCGGAGAAAGCGCTGGCGATGGCCGAGACCTCCGACACCCGGCGCGCCGCCGGAGAGGCCGGTCTTCTGGAAGGCCTGCCCATCGGCATGAAGGACCTGTTCTGCACCGAAGGAGTGCTGACTACCGCGGCCTCCCACATCCTCGACGGCTTTCATCCGACCTATGAATCGACGGTGAGCCGGAACCTCTGGGACGCCGGGGCAGTGCTGCTGGGCAAGACCAACCTGGACGAGTTCGCCATGGGCTCCTCCAACATGACCAGTCACTATGGCGCGGTGGAGAACCCCTGGCGCCGAGAGGGGGACAATCGGCCCTTGGTGCCCGGCGGTTCGTCCGGCGGGTCGGCGGCCGCGGTGGCGGCCCGGGCCGCTCTGGCGGCGACCGGAACGGACACCGGCGGGTCGATCCGCCAGCCGGCGGCTTTCTGCGGCATCGTCGGCATGAAGCCGACCTACGGGCGCTGCTCGCGCTGGGGGATCGTCGCCTTCGCGTCCTCGTTGGATCAGGCGGGGCCAATGACCCGGACGGTCAGGGACTCGGCCCTCATGCTGAGGGCCATGGCGAGCTACGACAGCAAGGACTCCACCTCGGTCGACCGCCCGGTGCCGGACTACGAGGCGGCGCTGAGCGGCGACATCCGCGGCATGAAGATCGGCGTTCCCAAGGAATACCGTGTCGAGGGCATGACCGACGAGATCGAGGCGCTCTGGCAGCAGGGCATCCGCTGGCTGGAAGAGGCGGGTGCGGAGACGGTCGAAATCTCCCTGCCGCACACCCACTATGCGCTGCCGACCTATTACATCATCGCGCCGGCTGAGGCCTCCTCCAATCTGGCGCGCTACGACGGCGTGCGCTACGGCCTGCGCGAACCGGGCGAGAGCCTGGACGAGATGTACGAGGCGACCCGGGGCAAGGGCTTTGGCGCCGAGGTCAAGCGCCGGGTGCTGATCGGCACCTATGTGCTCTCCGCCGGTTACTACGACGCCTACTACAACAAGGCGCGGCGGGTGCGCAGCCTGATCGCCCGGGACTTCGCCCAGGCCTATGAAACGGTGGACGCGATCCTGACGCCGACCGCGCCCTCGGCGGCCTTCGGCGTCGGCGACAAGATGGACGATCCCATCGCGATGTACCTGAACGACGTTTTCACCGTGCCGGCCTCGCTGGCCGGGCTGCCGGGGATCTCGGTTCCGGCCGGCCTCTCGGCGGAAGGGCTGCCGCTCGGCCTGCAGATCTTGGGCAAGGCCTTCGAAGAAGAGACGGTGTTCAAGGTGGCTGGAGTGCTGGAAGAGGCGGCGGGCTTCGAGGCCAAGCCGGCTTTCCGGGCGGCGTGACGGCCATGGCGGCGCAGGCAACAGCGATCGCCGTGCGCAAAGCCGGGCCCGATGACCACGGGCTCCTGCTGCCGTTGTTCGAGCGCTTCTATGAAGAAGAGGGCTTCGAGGACGCGGTGGCCGGCGTGGCCGAGAACCTGCGCCAGATCCTGGTACGGGACGATACGGCGGCTTTCGTCGCCTTCGCCGGCGAAGATGCCGTCGGGGCGGCGGCGGCCAGCACCTCCTTCGGCCTGGAGGTCGGGCTCTACGCAGAGCTGGAAGACCTCTCCGTTGATCCGGTCTGGCGCGGCAAGGGTGTGGCCTCGGCCATCGTGGAAGCGGTCGCCGACTGGGCCCGGGCCAAGGGCTGCTCGGATATTGAGATCGTGCTGACCCCCCATGCGCAGGCCAAGGCCGATCTGTTGCCTTGGTATGAGGCGCGGGGGTTCGTCGAAACCGGGCGGGTAATTTACGAGCGGGCGCTTTAGTCCGGCAAGCGGAGCAGAACGATGGCACTGGTGAAAGGCAAGTCAGGCGATTGGGAGATGGTCATCGGGCTGGAGGTCCATGCCCAGGTGATCTCCAAGTCCAAGCTGTTCTCGGGGGCGTCGACCGCCTTCGGGGCGGAGCCGAACAGCCAGGTTTCCCTGGTCGACGCGGCCATGCCGGGCATGCTGCCGGTGCTGAACATGGTGGCAGTGGAGCAGGCGGTGAGGACCGGCCTCGGCCTGAATGCCCAGATCAACCTGACCTCGGTCTTCGAGCGCAAGAACTACTTCTACGCCGACCTGCCGCAGGGCTATCAGATCTCCCAGTACCTGCACCCCATCGTTGGGGAGGGCACTATCATCCTGGATCTTGAGGACGGCGAGACGCGCGAGGTCGGTATCGAGCGCCTGCACCTGGAGCAGGACGCCGGTAAGTCGATCCACGACCAGCATCCGACCCAGTCCTACATCGACCTGAACCGTTCCGGCGTCACCCTGATGGAGATCGTCTCCAAGCCGGACATGCGCTCGGCGGAGGAGGCGGGGGCCTATCTGCGCAAGCTGCGTACCATCCTGCGCTACCTCGGCACCTGCGACGGCAATATGGACGAGGGCTCGATGCGTGCCGACGTGAATCTCTCGGTGCGCCGTCCCGGCGAGGCCTTCGGCACCCGCACGGAAACCAAGAACGTCAATTCCATCCGCTTCGTGCAGCAGGCCATCGAAGCGGAGACGAAGCGGCAGATCGAGATTCTGGAAGAGGGCGGGGAGATCGTGCAGGAGACCCGTCTCTTCGACGGCATGACCGGCAAGTCGCGTTCCATGCGCTCCAAGGAAGAGGCCCACGACTACCGCTATTTCCCCGACCCGGACCTGCTGCCGCTGGAACTGGATCCGGCCTGGGTGGAGGAGATCAAAGCCTCCCTGCCGGAACTGCCGGACGCAAAGAAGACGCGGTTCGTCGGCGACTTCGGTCTGCCGGCCTATGATGCCGGTGTGCTGGTGGCCGACCGGGAGACGGCGGCTTTCTATGAGACGGTGGCAGAGGGGCGCGATCCGAAGCTGGCGGCCAACTGGGTCACCGGCGAGTTCTTCGGTGCGCTCAACAAGAGCGGCGTCGAACTGGCTGCGGCGCCGGTGGATGCCAAGAAGCTGGGCGGCCTGTTGGATCTCATTGCCGACAACACCATTTCCGGACGCATCGCCAAAGAGGTCTTCGAGGCGATGTGGGAAAGCGGCGAGGACGCCGGCGCCATTGTCGAGGCCAAGGGGCTGAAGCAGATCTCTGACAGCTCCGCCATCGAAGGCCTGGTGGAGGAAATCATCGCCAACAACCCAAAGCAGGTCGAGCAGTTCAAAGGCGGCAACGAGAAGATCCTGGGCTGGTTCGTCGGCCAGGTGATGAAGGCCACCCAGGGCAAGGCCAACCCGGGCATGGTGAACCAGGTCCTGCGCCAGAAGCTCGGCTGACCGCGGCGGCGATCAGCCGCCCGTCGGCTGGAGCACCTAGTCCTGCTCGGTCAGGCGGCCGATCTGAAACATGACGCTCTCCAAACCGTCGGGGCTGAGCCGGCGGTAAGCCCGCACGAGGTCGGCGACGATGCGCTGTTCCAGGGCCTCGGGATCGAGAGTCGCGCCATCGTCGCGGCGCGCCTGCAGCACGATTTCAAGGACGACCTGGAACGCCTTTTGAAGGTGGCCCGGCAGGCCGGCCTTGCGGTAGAGGGACTGCAGCGCCGGCGTGCCGGTGTCGCGCAGGACCTTCTGCGCCTTGGGGGCGGAGATGCGGGCAAGCGTCGCGAGCCCGGTGCCGAGGAACTCCAGATGGCCGGCGCAGAGCACCCTCAGCAGGAGGGTCGCCGTCAGGCTGCCGTTCAGGTGAAGCCGCATGGCTGCCGCCTCGATCTCCTGGGCGGTAACCAGGGTTGCCAGGGATTGGGCAAGCGCCCGTTCGCGGCCATGTTGGGCAAGCTGATCGGCGAGCGCCGCAGGGAAGCTGTGCTTGTCAACGAGACGCTCCCGCAGATCCTCGCAGACAAGCGCGACAAGCCGCTCCTGAACTGCGAACGGCAGCGCACTGCGCTCGACGAGAAGCTTGTGAACATCCGGCTCCTCGGCAAAGGCGTTGAGGAGCTTGCGGTAAGACGACTCCGAGATCTCTGCACCCTCGTTCGCCAGGAGCACTTCGACCACGCTCTGCTTGCCGGTGTCCACAAGGGCGCCGGACACGACTGCGCTGACCGTATCGCGCGCAGCAATGGCGCACTGCTTCTCGGTGCTGCCGGTCTCGATGATCGCAAGGAGATCCCGGTCGGAGAGCGCAAGCGACGTGTGGAGAATCGGGGTGGCGACAGATTCGATGTCCTGGGCGAGCGTGAGGGCGATGCTGTCCGGCAGCAGAGGGGAGGACTTGATGTGCTCGGCAAAGCTCTGGCGCACATCGACCTCGGTATGGCAGGCCAGCCAGCGGAAGACCTCCAACGCTGCCGAGCGTTCACTGTCGGATATGACGCCGCGGCTGAAGGCTTCGGCAGCCTGGATCGCAAGCTGCCCGGCGTTGAGCTGGGCCAGGCCCTCCATAGGCCCCTGTTCTTTACTTGCAAGCTCGACCATAGAACAACCTGTTTGATTATCTTATCGGACGAAAAATTTAGTCGTTCTGAAAATATCTGTCAATTTTTATTGATCTATATTTGATTTATATTTGTGAATATTTTTATTCGTATTTGTCGCGAATTTTAGGCAAACCTTGAGGGCGCCAGCCGGCGCAGGGGAGGCTCCGCTGGTTGGTGGGCGATTCGCGGCCACGCTTCCAGGATGCGGTTGATCGTATCGCGTGCAAACCTGCTTCAGAGGCGAAGCAGCAACGATCAGGTCCGCAGGTGATTGCGCTTCAGATAAAGGGTGGTTTCCGCCGAGGCGGTGAAGGCGGAGGAGAGGCCATACGGCTCCCGCAGCCAGGCGCCGGCGTTCAGGCGGCCTTCGCCGTTGCTCAGACGCCCTGAGACAATGAACATCTCCAGGCCGCCCCCGGCGGCTTCTCCGTCGATCAGGGCCGGCGGCAGCGCTGCGCCTGGGGCGAGGCGGAGCAAGCGGACATCCTCCGGATAGCCGGCATCCCGATAGAGCAGAAGTTCTTCGGCACCCGGAGCCGCTGCACGCCAGCTGTCGGCGTTGTTGGTGTCGACGACGACATGCTCGCGGTTTGTTCCGGCGAACTGGCACAGCTTCACGAAGATAATGCAGCCGTCCTTCGAAAAGGGCGCATGTCTGAACCCCTGGGGGTTCAGCAGGTAGGTGCCGGCCGGGTAGTCGCCATGCTCATCGGAGAAGGTGCCTTCGAGCACCAGGATCTCCTCGCCTTGCGGATGATCGTGGGGGTGAAAGCGGGACTGGGGATCGTAGCGGACCACCGAGGTGACGCGGCTGAACTCCCCGTCCACAAGGTCCAGACGCTTGCGCCAGACGGTCGCGCTGGGGCTTGCCTGCCATTCCATCTTGGCTGTGTCCATCGCCGCCGGCCGCGTGAAATCGGCGTTCAGACTGTCGCTCATCGCCTTCTCCATGGTCTCCCTACCTCTAGGTAGGGGCGCTAGCCGGCGGCCTCAAGATCGATCTTCGGTCTTGCAAAGACTTTCCAGGCACCGCATGTGTTGGCTCATGGGCGGCAGGGGTGCCGCCGGATGGTCCCTGGAAAGGCGCGCCATCCTCTTATGGGGCAAGGGAAAAGGTCATGGCAATCGAGCTCTATTCCTGGGCGACGCCCAACGGGCACAAGATACACATCATGTTGGAGGAACTGGGTGTTTCCTACAACGTTCACGCGATCAATATCGGCGCCGGCGATCAGTTCGACCCGGAATTCCTCAAGATAAGCCCGAACAACAAGATGCCGGCAATCGTCGATCCCGACGGGCCGGACGGGAAGCCCATCTCGGTGTTCGAGAGCGGGGCGATCCTGATCTATCTGGCGAACAAGTACGGCAAGTTCTTTCCGGAAGAGCCTCGTGCGCGCTACGCGACCCTGCAGTGGCTGATGTGGCAGATGGGCGGGCTGGGACCGATGCTGGGCCAGGCGCACCACTTCAGGAACTACGCCCCCGAGCGCATCGAGTACGCCTATCAGCGCTATACGAACGAAGCCAAGCGGCTTTACGGCGTGATGGACAAACGCCTTGCCGAGGCGCGCTATCTGGGCGGCGAGGAGTACAGCATCGCAGACATCGCCGCCTGGCCATGGACCCGCACACCCGACCGTCAGGGCGTGAGCCGCGACGACTATCCCAACTACAAGCGATGGTTCGAGGAGATCGCCGAGCGCCCGGCGGTGCAGCGTGGGGTTGAGGTGCTGGCCAACCTGCGCAGCGAGGGCTTCGACGCCAAGGCAAAGGAAATCCTCTTCGGGGCGACGCAGTACGCGCGGAGATAGAGGCGGAAAGCGGATCGGCGCGTTACTCGTTCACGGGTGATGCGGAGCAGCGGAGCACTGACACGTGACCATCGATTTCTATACCTGGACCACACCGAACGGCAGAAAGGTCTCCATCGCCTTGGAGGAACTGAGGCTGGATTATGCCACTCACCCGGTTAACATCACTAAGGACGAGCAGTTCGCTCCTGATTTTCTGAAGATCAGTCCAAACAACAAGATCCCCGCCGTCGTCGATCCCCAAGGCCCTGACGGTGAGCCCATTTCGGTCTTCGAGACCGGGGCGATCCTGCTGTACCTAGCCGATAAGACAGGGCAACTGATGCCGGATGAGCCGCGCGCCCGCAACGCGGCGATGCAATGGCTGATGTGGCAGATGGGCGGCTTTGGACCGATGCTGGGGCAGGCCCATCACTTCCGACGCTTTGCGCCCGAGAAGCTTCCCTATGCCGTCGATCGCTATTCAAACGAGGCGCGGCGGCTCTACGGCGTGCTGGACAAGCGCCTGGAGGAGGTTGAGTACCTGGCCGGGGACTACTCGGTGGCCGACATCGCGACCTTTCCCTGGGCAGCCCGTCATGAGTGGCAGGGAATCGCCCTGGAGGACTTCCCGAACGTCAAGCGTTGGTACGATGCCATCTGGGCCCGGCCGGCGGTCGAAAAGGGTATGGCTGTTCCGGGATAAGGCCGAGCACGCAGCCCCCGCGGCGGCACGGCCAGCACTGCGTGGGGCCAGGTGGGGCAGGTGGGGCAGTCAGGCAGAGGGCCTGCGGCCCCGGCGGCGGCCCCTCGGCCGTAGAGCGACAATCTCGGAGGGCGCCGTCTGGGCGCGGCCGGCCAGGACGGACAGCTCGTCCTTGCAGCGCTGAAGGTTCAGCAGTTCCCGGGAATCGTCCCGATCATAGACCTCGACGCAGCTCAGCTTGATCTCCACCAGATCGATCAGCGTCTCGACGGAGGATTTCGACAGTCCCATAAGATGCCCCTGACTGTTTTGATTAGATCGAGAGCATTTTTTGTGTAAATCGGTTAAAGGCGCGTAAAGCCCGTGGCCCTGGCCCAACAATTTTTGACCGTCGCGCCAGTCCGCGGGCTTACGGGAGGTTGGGCGGCTCGGCCTGCTGCCGGTTGCCGCCGGGTCGCAGCCGCTGGAGGGCCGCGAAAACGCGGCCATCGATTACGGCCAAGCCCAGGAAGATAAGGAGCATTCCCGCCAACGCCGCAAGCGTGACCACCTCACCGAGCGCCAGGGCGCCAAGAAGAACGGCGGCGATGGGGATGAGAAAGGTGACCAACAGCAGGTTGGTCGCGCCGGCGCTGGCGAGAATCCGGAAGTAGAGGATGTAGGCAAAGGCGGTGCTGATTACCGCCAGGGTTGCCAGCGCCGTCCAGGTCGCGAGATCGGGCCGCGCAGTCCAGGGGCTTTCGAGCAGCAACGCAGCCGGCAACAGCATCACCGCAGCGCAGGCCGTCATGCAGCCGGCAGAAACGATCGGGCTGAAGCGGCTGAGACGGCGCCCGAAGATGCCGGCCATGGCATAGGACATGGCGGCGGCCATGACGGCCATCTGACCCCAGGACTGAGCCCCAATACCGGTCAGGGCGCCCGGGCCGATCAGCACCACCGCCCCCAGAAAGCCGATGCCGACCCCGACTGCGCCGCGGCGGGTCATGCGCTCATCCTTCGTCAGGAAATGAGCGAAGATAAATGTAAAGAGCGGAGTCGTGGCATTCAGGATCGAGGCCAGTCCACTGTCGATAGAGACCTGCCCCCACATAATGAGAGAAAAGGGCAGGGCGTTGTTGATCAGCCCCATGAAGGCGAGGGGGGCCCAGTCGGTCCAGGCTTTCGGCAGGTTCTCGCCCCGCATCGCGGCAAAGGCCAAGAGCACCATGGCGGCAAGGCCGACGCGGGCCGTGGCCAGGGTGAGGGGCCCGAAATCGCGAAGACAGATTTCGGTGAGGAAGAAGGAGATGCCCCAGACCAGCGCCAGCAGAACGATCTGCAGCCAGTCGCCGTAGGCCATCTGTGGTGGGCGCATGCGCCGTCTCCCAACTGTGATCCCGCGGATCAGCATAGGGACCGCGGGAAGCTTCTATATCCGCTTCTTGCGCCTTACCGCATGTCGGCGGAGATAAGGTCGGGAGCGCCGAGAAGCTGTCGTGCGGCGACGGTCAATCCGGCGAAGGCCGCATCCGGCTGGGTTATAAGCCAGGTCGGAATCCGGGCAAGGTAGCCGCTGAGGCGACCCTTGTCCTCAAAGCGTCTGCGGAAGTCCGATTCCGCCAGGAACTCCGGGAAGCGCGGCAGGATGCCCCCGCCGAGGTAGACTCCACCCTGCGCGCCATAACACAGTGCCATGGACCCTGCGAAGGACCCGAGGAAGGCGCAGAAGACCTGGAGGCTGCGACGGCACCGATCGTCGGATCCTTCGAGGCCAAGCTGCGTGACCTCTGCCGGGTCCATCGCTTCAACCGCCGCTCCTTCGAGGTTGGAGAGTGCCTGGTGGATGTTGGTCAGACCCGGTCCAGACAACAGTCGCTCGGCGGAGACATGGCCATAGCGCGCCCTCAGGAAGGCCAGCACCTGCGCTTCGACGTCATTGGTGGCCGCCATGGTCGAATGGCCGCCTTCGCCGACCAGCACCTGAGGCTGCGCCTCCGCAGGCATCAAGGCGGCGACACCGAGGCCCGAACCGGGCCCGATCACGGCGAGCGCACCGCCCGAGCTCGACAGGGGTGGGCCGACTGTCAGGCGATCGTCCTCCGTCAGGCGGTCAAGGCCGAGGGCGAGGGCAGCATAGTCGTTCATCAGGCGGACGGAGCGAAAGCCGAAACGCCTGCACAGTTCGTCGCTGCGTGCGTCCCAGCCCGAGTTGGTCATTTGAGCGCGCTCGTCGCTGACCGGGCCGGCGAAGGCGAGAACGGCGGCAGTGAGCGGCCTCTGCGCCCGGCCGGATAGAGTCTCGAGCGCTGCGCCCAGGGCATCATAGGACTGCGCATGCTCGGCAACTTTCAGCCTGACCAGGGGGCTGGTGCCGTCCGCGCTCAGCAGGGCGAAACGGGCGTTGGTGCCGCCGATATCGGCGAGCAGTGCCGTGGCCTCGTTTCCGGATCCGCTCACGGGATGCGTTTCCCGTGCTGCAGGGTTTCCAGGTAGTCGGCCCACCAGGCCGTGACGTCGTTCACGGCGATAGCGCGATGCATTGAGCGCCAGCGCTCCCGCCTTTCTTTGAGCGGCATGGTGAGCGCTTCCTGGAGCCGCTCTGCGACGCCTTCGACGTCATAGGGGTTGACGATCAGGGCCCCGTCCAGTTCGCGTGCCGCGCCGGCGAAACGCGACAGCACCAGAACCCCGGGATCTTTGGCAGGCTGGGCGGCCACGTATTCCTTCGCCACCAGGTTCATGCCGTCGCGCAAGGGAGTGACCAGCCCGATACGGCTGCTGCGGAAGAAGCCGGCAAGAACCCGCCGGCTGAAGCTTTTGTTGAGGTAGCGGATCGGTACCCAATCGTACTCGGCAAAGGCGCCGTTCACGCGCCCGGCTGTGGCCTCCATTTCGCGCCGGATGTCGACATAGTCCGCAACATCGGCACGCGAAGGCGGATTGATCTGCAGGAAGACTACGTTGCCCCGGTTGTCCGGATAGGCGGTCAGGAGATGCTCGAAAGCTTCGACGCGGTTGATGAGACCCTTCGAGTAATCCAGCCGGTCGACGCCGATGATCAGATCCCGGCCGATAAGGCTTTTCTTCAGACGCGCAACCTGGTTCGAGGTTTCGCTTTCCTCAGCCATCTTGGCGAAGGTCTCGGTATCGACGCCGATAGGGAAGGCGCCTGCGCGGAGGGTTCGGCCGAAGACACGGATCACCCCGTTCTCGCCGACCTCGCCGCCGATCTCGCGGCGGATGTAGTCCTGGAAGCACTCCAGGTCCTCGTCCGTCTGAAAGCCGATCAGATCGTAGGCGCAGAGCGCCTTGACGATCTCGCGGTGCCAGGGCAGCGCGGTGAAGACCGGCAGGGCAGGCCAGGGGATGTGCAGGAAGAACCCCATCTTCTGCCGGCAGTTCGCGTTGCGTAGCTGCTCGGCCAGGAGGGTGAAGTGGTAGTCGTGCACCCAGATGACATCGGAGTCCTTCAGAAGAGGCTGCAGACGATGAGCGAAATGGGCGTTGACCCTTTCGTAGCCCTTCCATGTCCGCTGAGAGAACTCCGCCAGATCAAGGCGATAATGAAAGAGCGGCCAGAGCGTCGAATTGGCGAAGCCCTTGTAGTAGTCGTCATAGTCGCGCTGGGTGAGATCAATGGTGGCGAAGGTTGTCTTCCCGACCTCGGCGACGCTCGGCTGGCCGTAGTCGCGTTCGAGGACCTTGCCGCTCCACCCGAACCAGATGCCGCCGTGCTGACGCAGCGCGGCGCGCAACGCCACGGAGAGGCCGCCTTCCGAGCCCGGACGGGAAAGCTTGCTGGCGGCGACGCGGTTGGAGACGACGACAAGCCGGCTCAATAGGCTTCCTCCCAGGACTTCGAGAGGCGCATGGCGGAGCTGATGAGCCCGACCATGGAATAGGTCTGGGGGAAGTTGCCCCAAAGCTCCCCGCTTTGCGGCGCGAGGTCTTCCGAGAGGAGGCCCATGGCGTTGCGCGCGGCGAGCATGGTCTCAAAGAGCGCGCGCGCTTCCTCGGTCCGCCCGACCGCTGCAAGCGCGTCGATGTACCAGAAGGTGCAGACATTGAAAGCGACCTCCGGCGAGCCGAAGTCATCCGGGGCAGCGTAGCGCTGAATGAACTGGCCGTGCTTCAGGTGCCGCTCTATCTGTTCGAGAGTGCCGAGGAAGCGAGGGTCGGTGGCCGGCAGAAACCCGATCTCCTGCAGGCAGAGAAGACTGGCGTCGAGGTCGCGGCCGCCGAAGGTCGAGACCAGGCTGCCCAACTCGTCGTTCCAGGCGTGGTCGAGGATCCCCTCACGAATGCTTTCGGCGGCGGCGGCCCAGTGGCTCTGGCGCTGCGGCATCTCCAGCTGTGCCGCGATCTTTGCCAGCCGGTCGCAGGCCGCCCAGCACATGACACTTGAGTAGGTGTGCACCTGCTGGCGGGTCCTGAGTTCCCACAGACCGGCGTCGGGCGCGTCCCAGAGCTTGATGGCCTGTTCGCCCAGACGCTCCAGCTTCTCGAAAAGGCTGATATCGCCGGGATGGTCCAGGCGCCGGTCGAAGAAACTCTGTGTTGAGGCGAGTATGACGCTGCCGTAGCCGTCATTTTGAATCTGCGTGTAGGCACTGTTGCCGATGCGCACCGGCCCCATGTTCCGGTACCCGGGCAGCGAGCCGCAGACCGACTCGTCAAGCTCGGCCAACTGAGAGATGCCGAAGACCGGTTGCAGGTGGCCGTCGGCGGCATTGGCGCCGACGTTGGAGGCCACGATGTTGGAGATGTAGTTGAGAAAGCCTTCCATCGTCTTGGTCGCGCCGAGACGGTTGAGCGCATGGACGACGAAGTAGGCGTCTCGGAGCCAGCAATAGCGATAGTCCCAGTTGCGGCCCGAGTCCGGCGCCTCCGGGATCGACGTGGTCATGGCGGCAATGATTGCGCCGGTTTCCTCGTAGCTGCAAAGCTTCAGGGTGATGGAGGCGCGAATCACCGCATCCTGCCATTCGAAGGGGAGGGCGAGGTAGCGGCACCACTCGCGCCAGTACTCGTCCGTTTTCTTGAAGAACTCCCGGCTTGTCTCGTCCACGGGTGCCGTGAGGCTCTCGTCGGGCCCCAGGATCAGAGTGACCGGGCGTTCGAGAATGAAAGGAGTCTGCTCCATGACATACGTGATCGGGCCATCTGTGGTCAGCCGCAAGGTGAGATGTGGCATGACGAAGCGCAGATGATTGCTGCCCCGCGTGACCTCAGGATCGCGCTCGCCATAGTCGTAGGTGGGGCTGATGCGAATACGGATCCGCGGGCTGCCGGAGAGAGGCCTGGCATGGCGGATGATCGACGGCGGTCGGTGAATGCGATCGAAGTGCTTGAAGCGCGGCGCGAAGTCGGTGATCTCGATGACGCCGTCGGCTGAGTCGTAAAGTCTGGTGACCACGACTGCCGAGTTCTCACGATAGTGCTGCTCGGAGCGTGCGAAGTCGAGGAGCTCGATTTCATAAACGCCTCGTGCGCTGTCGTTGCCGGCAACAAGGTTGGAGAACACCGGGTCGCTGTCGAAGCGCGGCATGCAGGCCCAGACGATGCGGGCCTTCTGATCCAACAAAGCGCCGAAGGTACAGTTTCCGATTACAGCAAGATCAAGCGTATTCACTTTGCGTCAGACCCGGGTCCTGTCAGCAGAGAACTTGGTAAGCCAGGCATGGACTGCCGCCTCGTCCTGCAGGCGGTACGTCGCCTTGGTAGCCTCGCCTGCGGCTCCCACTTTAACCGAAAGCCCGCCGAGGCGGTTCACTGCCTCGAAGCCGTCTTCGTCGGTGACATCGTCGCCGACGAAGACCGGCACGCGGCCGCGAAAAGGCGGTTCCTTCATAAAGGCCGCAACGGCGGTTCCTTTGTTCGCGCCCTTGGGCTTCACTTCCAGGACCATCTTTCCGTGTTGCAGTTCGAGCGCTGCGCCGCTGTTGCGCAGCAAAGTCGCCACCATACGCTCGGCCTCGTCTTCAAGTTCCGGCGCCTGACGAAAGTGGAGCGCCATTGCGAGTCCCTTGTCTTCGAGCAGCAATCCCGGGTGAGACTCCGCGAAATCGGCGAGGGGTTGCCGCAGAGGCTTTAGCACATCCTCCTGGCCTCCGGTAGCTGTGTCGCCCGCTGACTTGCGGCGCTCCAACCCGTGAACGCCAGCGGCGCTGAGGCGCAGTGGCGAAAAGAGGGCGTCCAGCTCGCCGACGCACCGCCCGCTCACAAGAGCCAAGGCACCTTCCAGCCGGTTCTGTATGTCTGCCAACAAAGACAACAGAAACGGGGGAACGCGAACGTCCTGTGGGCGTGGTGCAATCGGCAGCAGAGTCCCGTCGACATCGAGAAACAGCGCGCAGGATTCGGCCGGCAAAGATTCACTCGGGTTCAATGCTTCGCCCGTGTTCGATTTCAGTGTGACTGATGCGGAATCCATATCGGAATGCTTGTCTGTGGCCCCCACTCCCTAGAGGTGCCGCATTGCCCGGCAACGTCAAGCGTCAATGGCGGTGCGGCATAAGGCGAATGGGTAGGCCTATGCAGCCTGCGGCCTCGCGCCAGCCGATGCCCGGGGTTTGTGCGGAATTCGCAACAGTCGTTTCTCGCGCTACCAAAATGACGAAGAGCAGAACGGGGAGGATCGCGCTCCGGTTGGATTCAATGCCGGGAAAAAGGCGGTTACCGCAACACTGCAGGCTAAGGGCGCGGCCTGAGCTTTACCCAGGTCACGGGTGCGATCCACTCGACAGGCACGTTGTGCTCGATCGGGGTGGCGGCATTGACGGAGACGAGGGTCACCTCGCCCTTCTTGCTGCCCGGCTCGACAATCTTGACGAGCTGGCGGCCGTCCTTGGTCTGGACAACGCATTCGCGCCCATAGCAGTTTGCGAGATCCAGCCCTTCTTCGCGGGTGTAGCCCAGATGTTCACCGTCCTTGAAGCGCGGGGCCATGGAGTTGCCGCGCACGACCACGCAAACTCCGCCGCCTTCGCCGTGAGGCGCGTCGATCTTATAGAGGCCGCTGCCTTTGGCGTGATCGTCGATCGACATGACCGTCTCTCCGGCGCCGACGTAGCCGACCACCAGGCTCGAAGCCTTGATGCTGCCGGCAATGGGGGCACCGAGTTTGATCATCAGGTCGTCCAGGGGGGTCTCAAGGTAGTCGGCAATCTCGACCGCCTCCTCGATCTTGATGCTGCGGCTTTGATTGAGGATCTCGGTGATTCGGGAGGGGTCTAAGCCCATGTGCCTTGCCAGGCCTCGCTGGGTCTTCCCGAGCTGGCGCAGGCGTTGCTGGAACCATTGCTTCTGCATCTGGATAAATTGCGAAATTTGCTACGATCTGTCTATTGCAATTTTCGCAACACTCACCTACATTGAGTTGCGAATTACGGAATGTATTCTAGGGAGAAAGCAGTGGCGGAAGCAACAGGGTCCTTGTCGGAGAGAGCCGGAAAGACACGTCGCGCTGCGCAGCCCGGGTCGCCGCGGGAGGGGCGGAGAGTGCAGGCCGCGACCGTGCGCCGGGCGATCAAAGACCTCTTGCGGCGGTGTGCACCCAACGACTGGACCGTCCGAATGCTGCCGGCACCGGCATCCGGCGACGTGGCCGGCCAAGGGGTCGACCAGGCGTTCGACCAGGGAACGGGTCGGGGGCGACAGCCCGACATCGTGCTCATTTCTCCCGCGGGGCGATGCTACTTCCTGTTCGTGAAGGCGCCGCATGACCGCTGGTGGGACGGTGACCTCAGGCGCGTGGATGCGGAGAAGGTGACCGAAGACGAACGCAGTCTGATGATAACCCTGAAGCGGGCGGGAAACGGGGCCCGCGCGGTGTGGAGTACGGAAGACGCCAAGCGCGCATTGGCGGCCTGGGGCTGCAGGCTGACTCCGGACCGCCAGCCCGCGCAACCGTCGGCCGGCGGTCGGCAGGCAGCCGGGCCAGCCCAGTCCGCAAAGCGGCCGACGCTTCGTTTCTGGCGGGGCGCCTGAGATGGCCGTTCGCGAGTCAGCAAAGCGTTCCCAAGGTGTTTCTCCAAAGGTTCTGGCGCGGACCAGGTCGGTCCTGGCACACGGGCGCGCGCTCGCCAGATCCGCCGGGCGCGAGACCCCAGATCTTCGGGACGCGATCTGGGAACTGCTGATGGAGGCGGCGGACACGCTTTCGCGCCTGCCGAACCGCGAGCGCGGCTGGCTGACGGCGGCGAGCCGTGCACATTGGCCAGATGTCGTTCGGCAATACGAGGAGAGCTTTCAGGACGGGCGCTCGCCGTCGTCGGCAACGACGCTTCGGCGCAGCCCGGCCAGTGCCGAGGCTATCGACCGCATGGACACCGTGCTTGCGTGGCTGCCTCTGGCCGGCGGCAGCAATCCGCGGCGGGATCTCGCGGTTCTCTTCGGTCTCGCCTGCGGAGCGAAGGTCGCCGCGTTACGCCGGCGCTTCGGATGCGGCCGACGCACGATCTACGACATCCGCGACCGGGCTTTGAAGCGTCTTTGCGCGCATGTGTCTTCGGACCTGAGGCTGGAAGCGGATGCCGAAGGCTAGTCGCTTCCCTTCCATAAGCGGCACTGCCAAGCAGGCGACCGTGCATTCAACCGATGAAGGGACTCAGTTGGTGAGGGATTGGCGCGGCACGTAGTGGCCGTCTTCAAAGCCAGTAAAGAGGTCATCGACCTGCGGATGGGATACCGCATCGCCGCTTTCGTCGATCACGAGGTTCTGTTCCGATACATAGGCGATGTAGGACGTTTCCGAGTTCTCGGCGAGCAGGTGATAGAAGGGCTGATCCTTGCGCGGCCGGATGTCCTCGGGGATCGCCTCCCACCACTCCTCAGTGTTGGAAAACGTCGGGTCGACGTCGAAGATCACGCCGCGGAAGGGAAAGAAGCGATGCTTCACGATTTGACCGATTTGAAACTTCGCCGTTCTCATCGTCTGCCTGCCGCCGGAGCGGCCCTGTAGGTTTTTAATGTCCCTTAGTCATATGCGGTCTTGAACGGACGAGACAAGGGAACAGTGGTGCGCAGGCGGATCAGAGGTTGGACGCCAGATCGATGAATCGCTTCGAATTTAGCACAGTTCCGATCTTGTCTTTTTCTTAGATCGAACTGGAAGAAAGCATTGTAATTTATTGTAATTACTAAATAAACAATTCGAGCCAAATTGGCTGAATCATGACAGACTCTCTGGCTGGCTGCGGCGGCGCCAAGGTGCCTCGGGGAGCCTTTTTCACTTAAGGGTTTGTTAAGCGGATCACGGTCGAATCCTTATTCAGGAGGATCAGGACTCGCGGGCGCCAAGGCGTCGGCGTGCCTCCCTTGAGAGGATTGCGATGCGTGCGAAAGCAAAGAATGGTCAAGGGGAGTGGCCGGGAGATGGCTGTCGAAGCCGTGCTTCCAGGCGGTCCCTGTTGAAGCGTGCGGCGAGCGCCGTGGGGCTGCTGCGCGATGAACGCGGCAGTGCGGTGATCGAGTTCGCCTTTGTCGCGCCGCCCTTCGTGTTTCTTCTGACCGGGATGCTGGAAGTCTCCGTCATGTTCTTCACCAGCAGCGTGATGGAGGGGGCGACCACGGAAGCAGCGCGAGCGATCCGCACCGGTCAGGTCCAAAGCGAGGCGGACCCGGTCACGGCATTCCGCGAAAGGCTTTGCGACTCGCTGTATCACGTCATCGACTGCAACGAGGTGATGTTCAACGTCCGTACCTTCTCCGACTTCGGAGCCGTGTCCATGCCGATCGAAGTCGACGACGACGGTGAGATCGTCAACAACGGTTTCGCCCCCGGCGGCAGCGGAGCGGTGACCGTTGTCCGTGCCATTTACCGCTGGGATTTCATGACGCCGCTGATCGAGCAGGTGTTGCCGGGCGGGGACGCAGGCAACCTGCTCATCTCGACCGTTGCTTTCCAGAACGAACCCTATGATGTGAACTGATGCTGAGCCTGGCGCGCAGATTCGCCGCCGATCGACGCGGCAACGCAACAATAGACTTCGCGGTTCTGTTGCCGGTGATGCTGATGCTGCTGATCGGCGTGGTCGAGTTCACCAACATGCTGCGGCTCGACAGGAAGGTGGTCTCCGCGGCGCAGACCACGGCCGACCTCATTACGCAGAAGCGCATTGTGACAGACGGCGAGATCACCGACATTCTTCGGGCTGCCGAACTGGTCGTAGAGCCTTTCCCGTCAGCGCCCCTGGCCCTCGGCATTACTGCGATCCGGTTCGACGAAGACACCGGCGCGCCGGAAATGGACTGGCAGGAAAGCCGCAACGGCGGTTCGGTGCCCAATGCGCTCACGCTGGCGCAAAACATGGGTCCGCCGGGGGAAGGCGTGGTGATCGTCCGGGCGACCTATGATTACACCCCTATCTTTCTCGGGTTCGTTGTCGGGCAGACCGAAATCGAGGAGGTCTCGATCATGCGCCCCCGGCGCAGCGCCTTCGTCGAAGGGCCGACTCCGCCCTCCTAACCCCGGCATCCCGGAAAGGATCGTCCTCGCCGCCACGCGCCGCCGGCGAAGCTGCTGATCCGGCAGGCGGTCTGCGGCGGCTGTGTGCCGGCCCGGCAGGACATCCAGCTCCGGTTTCGCAAGCGGTCAAAAAAATTGCGAATTCAGCAATTTTTTCGTTGCACAGTCCTGCTAAGGGCGCGTCGATGTCTGGCTAGGAGACTGATGTTGTTACGGTTTCCGCACCACGCCAGACCCCACTGTGTCAGCTTTGTGCCAGCAAGCGCTCTCTCGGGCCCGGCCTGCCGGGTCCGACCAACCTCAAGGCCCCCGTCGCGCCGCGCCGTGAGGGCGCAGGAGAGGGGGGCACCTAGGCCGCGGCCTTCTCGGGGACGAACCGCGCCCGCCCGTCGCGCTTGGTCGAGAGAAACAAGATCAGACCCAGGACCAACAGTGCTCTTACGTCTCTCATAGTGTTTGCCTCCGTTTTGAAGCATTACGGCGGACCGGTGGGTCTGGTTCACCGCCGCCTTACTTCTGACACGGATCAAACCAAGTTCGGATCCACGCCGTATAAGAGGCATTGGAGACGATCGGGTCGATACGATGCGAAAGGCGATGAAGGTGCTGGGCTTCGTGGTTCTGGGCGGTGTGGGTCTGGCGGCTGTCGCCGCTGGCGCCTGGTGGTACTACACCAACAACGTCGAGCAGCCGAAGTACGCGGTCGTAACACAGGACGGCGCCATCGAAGTGCGCGACTACCCGGCGCTCGTCGTGGCCGAAGTGCTGCGCCGCGGAGACCGCGGGGCCGCCGTACGCGCCGGCTTTTCTCCCCTGGCCAATTACATCTTCGCCAAGGAACGGGAGGGCCAGTCGATCGCCATGACCGCGCCGGTGACCCAATCCCGCGAAAAGATTGCCATGACGGCCCCGGTTACGCAGGCGCGCACCGGTGAGGGAGATACCTGGGTCGTGCGCTTCATCATGCCCTCCGAGTACGCCCTGGAGGATCTGCCACTGCCGGCCTCTGCGGATGTCAGTCTGAAGCCGCTCCCGCCGGCCCGCCGGGCCGCGATCCGCTTTTCCGGCGTCGCGACCGATGCGCTGATTGCCGAGCAGGAGGCCAGGCTTCTGGCCTGGCTGGAGCAACAAGGCCTGACTCCCCAGGGCAGCCCGACCTACGCCTATTACAACGATCCCTTCACGCCCGGCCCCTTGCGCCGCAATGAGGTGATGGTGGAACTCAGCACCGAAGGCTAAAGCTTCAGGGCTCCGCGCGCTCGCGGGCGAATCGTGCCTTGGCCTTCAGGTAACGGGCAAACAGGACAATCAGGGCCACGGGCAGCAGGGCCATGAGGGCGATGACCGCCAGCACCCAGAACAGGAACCACAACGGTGGGAACTCGGCGACCGCGGAACTGGTGAGCGCCTCGGTTCCCGTGAATACCCAGGCAGCGCTGAAGAAGCCCAAGACGGCCAGCAGTCCCAGGCCGGCATAGAAGCCCGTGCCGGGCTCCGCCGGGCAGAGGGTCAAATCCAGCCCGATCAGCCCATAGGCCAAGACCATGCCCACGCCGAGGACGGCAATCTTCCGCAATAGGGCGCTATGTTCCTGCACGAACTCGGTCCAGTGTTTTGCAGCGAGAGCTAGCGGTACGTCGAATTGGATCCGCTGCCCGTTCAATTCGGCCCGCTGCTGCTTATCTCTCGCAGTATCGTAGCTCTTTTTTCGCTCAAAAGTTGACATGAGCCTGTGACCGGACAACCATGCGGCTCAAGGCTAGAGTGAGTGCAAGAGTTGGTTGGTCCGACACCCGAATACGCTTCCGCAGCTCCAATCTACGACAGTCGCGTACCCTACCTTCCGGGGTTCTTCGCCGGATTGGGGACTCAGATGTTTGAAGGCGAGCCTTTGCGCCTCGCTGATCTAGCCTCTGGACCGGGCGCTCTGGCGCAGGGTTTTTCCCCTTACGTCTCTGCCTGTTTGCTGGTGGATGCAGAACCGGAGATGCTAGCCGTTGCCCGGAGGGGTAACTACAAGGAGCCCTGTGAGGCGGACTTCCTCTGTGCATCCGTCGAAGACCTGCCTTTAGAGGTCGGTGTCTTTGATATTGTGACGATCGGCAGAGCGCTCCACTGGTTGCCACACCAGGCGACGCGCGCCACGTTGCAACAAATCACCAAGCCTGGGGGTCATGTGCTGATCTGTGAAGCGGGCACGTTCCGCTATGAGTACAATCCCTGGCACAAAGACTTCAACGCAGTGCGCCAGCGATACACGAAGGAGGATCCTTTCGTCGGGAGCCAGGGGAACGCGATGTTCTTCAGCGGAAGCAGCTTTCGATGGCGCGGGAACACAACGATCATTGATACGCAGATGGTCTCGATCGACAAACTGATTGAACGGGCCTTCTCGTACAGTTCGACCGCCCGCGATGTGCTTGGTGATCAAGCCGCTGCCATGGAAGCGGACTTACAGGCGGCCCTTCGGCCGCACGCTCGCGATGGTCTCGTCCAGGAAGTGATCTATAGCGCCGCGCAAGTGTTTGTCCGCGACTAACGCGAATCTGTCCAAAGCTCCTTTTCCGGGCGTACTTCCAAAAGTCCACTTTCCCCGCGGCAGAGCCGGCCGTTGATAGCGGTTCGTGGCAGATGTTGGGTCTTGGTACTGGGCGCCGGCAGGCTGCCCAGGCGCTGCCCGAGGGGCAGGGCCGTCACAACGGCCTCCAGATCTATCGGGACGTCGGAGATATAGAAGCGCTCCACCACGGCCGGATTGCGCCACATGCCGGCCAGCGCGATGGCCTTGGCGTCGAGCCCCAGGTCTTGGCGCAGCGTGTTGGCAAAGTTGTGCCTGAACCAATGGGGCGTAGCCTCCTGAATCACCATGGCGCGCTCATGATAGCCGAGGGCTTTCATCTGCCGAACGCAGCGTCGCTTGGCGCGGGCAAAGGCATGGCGGATGTGGCCCCCACGGCCTTCGATGTGGGGATAGGGCCGGCCCCGCTCCGTCAGGAAGGCTTCGGGGTGGATGTCGCGCCGGCGGCGGAACCAGTCCTGCATCATGCCGGCGGCGTAGGGGTGCAGCGGCCTAAGATAGCAGTGGCCGTTCTTGGTCTTTGGAAAGAAGACGCGTCCGAAATCCCCGCTGAACGTGAAGTGAGTGCGCTTGAGGTGCACGACCTGGCCGACGCGGGCGCCGGTGGCGTAGAGGACGGCCAGCATCGGCTTCAGTTGGTCCGCTGCGCAGTCGATGAGGAGCTCCACTTCGCCAGGGTAGAACCTTTTCATGGCGGCGCTGCGCTCTTGGTTGCGGACTTGGATCCGTGGCCAATAGGGTGATGCGTAGAGGTAGCCAGCCTTGGCAGCGTAGTTAAGCACGGCCGCCATGAGACCCTCTAGACGACGCCTGGTCGTCGGCTGGACGTGGCGGCAACGGCGGATGAAGTAGCCTTCGAGCTCGGTGCGATCGAGATCGGCTATGGGCACGCGCCCAAAAGCGGCGATGAACTCTCGGACCATGCGAACGGAAGTGTGTACAGGCTGGCGGACGCGCAGGAATTCTTCCGCGACATCCGCGAAGGGCGCGTCAGGCAGGCGCTTGTAGACAAAGCGGTCCAGGACCTCCGCCTCCCGCTTGATGCGCAGCACCTCGGCTGCCGCCCAGGCTCCAGGCTGCCTTGCTTCTAGACCGGTGCTTTCTCTTATGCGGATGGACTTCTTGCCGATGCGGACCGTGCCGCTGAGATAGAGCTTTGTGCTGGAACTGCGCTGGACGACTCTCAGGCCGCCAGCCTGTGTGGGCGAGGCATATGGGTCTCGGGGCATTGTCTTCTATCCTCATGTTGGGCCAAACCAATGGGTAGGTCGGCCACTCCATAAGGACAGGGAGTGCGTGGCAGGTGTGTGGAAACACTGTACAAGAGCCTTGTAAACTCACGGCACTGTTAAAGGACCGTAGGGTGGTCGACATCACTCAAACAGCGGCGCCACTCTCCTTCCACGCATCTTAATGCTGACATTTGGGATACTCTGACTGCTGCCCTGAAGATCAAAGCCGCTGTCATCAGATGTACCAGACAAGTTCAGTGTGAATCTGGAGATTGGACCCATAACCGAGTTGGGGGTACCGCGGTAGTGCGTTACTTCGATAGTCGCTCGGACTTTGCCACCGTAGTTATCGAACCGGCCCTGATAGAAGTATGATCCATCCCCGCCATTAACTCTACCATTGTCGATTACAACAATTCCTGAACCGAAATCTCGGTTGCTGGCTTGAAAGTCAACGCCGAACAATCCGGATAGCATAACTAACCTCCGTCCTTAAGAATACTGGCGAGCTTCTCGAAGTCGCTTTGCGTTTGAGGGAAGTTCTCGACTACACTTTTCAGCCGCTCAGCTTTCCAAGAGTCTCCAAGACGACGTTCAAGTCGAGTTGGGAGATCGAGCGCATTTTCACTTGATCGTAAGAGTTCAAGAACCTCCTGCTCCTCTAGAACAAGTTCATCAATCAAGAATGTGTAGAGGCTGTTCCCTCGCAAGCTGCCGAGGGTCTGAAGCCTCTCCCGGCGCTTTGCGATCCAGTCGCCGATTTCTTTGCCATCGGGTGTTCGGTTGGCAAGCTTCTCCAAACCTTCCTGCAAGCCATTCACAGTTTCTTCCAGTTGTGAAACCTGCGCCTTGATCTTCGAGTTAGTGTTGGTCCCAGCAATCGAGTCCAAATAGTGCTTTGGGTCGTCATAGTCTTGCGGAGAGAACCAGACGGCTGGCCTTACAAACAAGATAAAAAAGAAACCAATCACCAGCACCACAGGAAACAGCATAACAAACCAGACAAAGGTAGATTGTAGCTCGGGCGATAGCTTGATTAGGACGTAGGCCATTGACACTTCTGACAGCCCGGCAAACCCTCCAAGAACTGTTAGTGGGCTGCGAAGGATAGTGGAGTGCTGCGAATTCATGCGGACTATCCAGTATCTAATTTTGGTTCTTTATGCGGCCAAGTCTGACGTGCGGCGAATTGATCTTGCCAAACGCCATCCCCTTGATCGCCTCTTCCACATGCGCGGGCGCGTCAGCGATGTAGGTTTCGTTGACCAGTGAAACGCTCTCCCACATCCCGGCCTCAGCGATGGTGCGCGGGTCGAGTCCGTGGTCCTGCCGAAGCGTGTTCGCAAAGTTGTGGCGAAACCAGTGTGGTGTTGCCTGGCTGATTACCCGCGCTCTGTCATGGAGGGCCTTCGCCTTCAAAGTCCGCACGCATGCGCGGCGGGCGCGCAGGAATCCCTGGCGGATCTGGCCGCCTGTGCCGCGCTGGACCGTATAGGGCGCACGGTAGTAGGTGAGGAACATGTCGGGGTGCGGATCCCTGCGGCTGTTCACCCATTCGATCAGAATCTGAACGGCGTAATCGTGTAGGGGCCGCGAATAGGCGTTGCCGTTCTTGGTCTTGGGGAAGGTGACGCGCCCATTTCCCGGCACCAAGACGAAGTGCTCGCGCTGCAGATAGAGTGTCTGTGCGACGCGCGCGCCCGTGACCAGGAGCGTGGCCAGCAGAGGCTGCAGGTGCGGCCGGGCACAGTCGATCAGAAGTTCTGCTTCA
The DNA here is from genome assembly GCF_028281305.1 of Pelagibius sp. GTDB lineage: Bacteria > Pseudomonadota > Alphaproteobacteria > Kiloniellales > Kiloniellaceae > Pelagibius. The sequence continues at coordinate 161,719 of NZ_JANQKD010000023.1, forward strand.
CCCGGCAGGAAGCGCTTGACCACGCCTGTGCCCTTCTTGCGCGGAATCTTGGTGCGCTCCCAGTAGGTCATTGCCGGAAGGTAGCCCTTCTTCACAGCGAAGGTCAGGAGTGCGTGAAGCGTATTCTCGTGCCGCCGCTGGGTCTGCGGCTTGGCATGGGCAAAGCGGTGGCGATAGAAGCTTTCTATGTCCTTGCGGCTGATGTCGATGATCGGGCGCTTGCCGAAGGCGTCAATCAGTTCGCGCAGATTGCGCAGATCGGCCGGGCCAGGATCTACGGCTTTGATGTAATGAGCCGCAAGGGTGGCGATGAGGTCTGGTGGCGGGCGTCCGTAGACTGCTTGGTCCAGGATTTCCGCTTCGACCTTGATCCGGATGGCCTCGGCGGCTTCCCAGGCTTTAGGCGCGCTGATATCAAGGCCTGTGCTTCGGCGCACTCGGACGCTGGTTCCTGCAACGCGCAAAGTTCCCGTGATGTGGAGCTTTGTCGTGCCGGGCCGAACGACGACCTTAAGGCCGTATCCGCCGACAGGATGGCGGCCTTGAGGGCGTGAAACTGACTTTCGGTCCATACCTTCGACCTTCCTATGTAGCCGTGCAACTGCAGGCGGCGGTCGGCTGGCGGCTGACGGAGATCTTCAGCAAGACGAGTTTGCAGCCAACGCGCGCTTTTGCCAAGGCGCTCTGCAACCTCACCGAGGGTCAGATGATCCGGACTTTGTCGTTTTGGGCCCAGGTGAGTTTTGCGAGGCCTCATCGGCCAACGCGTCCTTCAACCTGCTCGCGGATGGCCGCGTGTTCGCGGCGACGTTTGCGCTCGCCGTCGGCAACCTCGTCGGCGAAGCGGGTGAGGGCGCCCAGGGCACCGGGCTTGCGCTCCAGCCTCCAGGCCAGGATGAGGGGCAGGGCCGTGCGGCCCTGGCTGCGCTCCCGGTCGTTGCGCTTGCGCCGGCAGGCGTCGACGCAGAAAGCCTGATCATGCCGGCGCGGATAGAAGGGCTGGCCGCACTCGCGGCAATAGGCCAAGCGCGGCGGTCGCGGAAGGCGGGCGAGCGGAGCGGTCATAGCGGCTTGTCCTCGCTGTTGGCCGGGCGCGTGTTCGCGAGCCGGACTTTGGCGACATGCTGGGGAAAGTCGTCGGCGAAGCCCCGGAGCCAGTCGGCAAAGGCAGCGGGGTCCTGCTGCGTGCGGGCGACCAGCATGATCACCGCGCTCAGACAGCACTCGACCATCCGGAGGCCCCCGTGCGGACCGGCCATGGCCCGGACCCGTTCGACGAACTGAAGGACGAAGGCGTCGGCTTCGGTCTGCGGGGACCCTGACGGGATCAGGATCAGATCCGTCTCCAAGTCTTCGTTGCCGGTCAAGACGGACACTCCGGCACGAAACGCTCGACGGGACCACCGCAGTCGGGGCACTCCGTTGGGTATGCGTCCGGGTCGTTCGTGGCCGGCATAGATCCCACGGCATCGGGACAGCCACTGGCGCAGCGATAAAAGAAGCGCCAGCCATCGAGGGGTGCCGGGTTATAGCTACTGCGCCACATCGGGTCGAAGACCGCCTCCGGGTGCGGAGGTTGCTGTTCGGACATGGCCGCTAATCCCTCGACTGTGTTGCGGGGCAGAACTCCTGCAACCGCTGGAGCCAGACTTCGGCGGCGCGCGGCCAGGGCCAGGGCTTGATGACGACCCGGTCGGGTGGTGGGTAGCCGCAGAGGTCGGCAGCCACGAAGCTTGGCTTAAGGTCGCGCACCTCGGTGGCGAACATCACGTCGTCGGCGTGCTTCACCTGCTGCTTGGTCTCGGCGGGGAGAGGCCAGGAGAGCCCGGCAGCGGGGTAGATGATGCGGTCGTGCCGCTCCTCCAGGATGTCAAGCAGCATCGGGGTTCCGTACTCCTCGCGCAGCAGGTCCTTCAGCGGGCCGGGCGTGTCGTTCAGGTAAGCCTCGTGTGCATCGTGCAGCAGCCCGTAGGCCCGGAGATCCGGCGGGAGGATGTCGGCGACGCGGACGCAGTGTTCGGCGACCGAGATCGGCAGCGCTGTCGCGCCGATGTGCCGGTTGATCTTGGCGAGATGCTCGGCGATGTCGGGCCAGTGCAACTGCGCACCCTGGGGCGCGGCCAGATGCCATTGGCGTCCTGATACGGTCTTGATGGTGGCGGCCCGGCGGGTGGGTCTGGAGGCTGTGGGCATCAAGGAAACCTCGTGACGGGATCGGTGTTGCGGGTGGGCACCCGGCCCAAATAGAAGCGAGCGTCCCGGCGAAGGCCCACGAGGGTGGAGGCGGCGCAGCGGGCGAGGCTGTCGCGCTTTGCGTAGCCACGGATCTGGTCGAGGGCGTGGAGGCACTCGGCGACCGTGGCGGGGTTGCCCTGACGCAGGCCGTGCCGGGCCAGAGCCGCCGTCTGCCAGAGCGAGTAGGCGCAGAGTTCGAGGCCGGAGGTCATGCGGCTGGAGATCATCGCAGCGCCTGCTCGATCCCTCTCGCCCGCTGCACGGCTGCAAGGCTGAACTTGTCGATGGCCTCCAGGCTGAAGCCCTGCGCAACCAAATCCATGCGGTCGCAGGTGCCGCGCTCCTGCTTCACGCGCACGAGGGTGCGGGCCATGGACTCAATCAATCCTGCGGGTTTGTAAGCCTTTAGGCGGCAGCGCACGCGCGCGATGCGGGGGCGGCGGACCGGGATCATCCGGTCGAGGGTTCGTGCCCGACCGCGGTCCTGCGGGCCGATCGGCGCATCCGTGTTGCATTCGAGGAGGTCTTCGTGGGTCATAGGGGTCTCTCTCCAGGATTGATATGGAAAAGATATGCGCAAAAATGCGCATCAAGCAAGCATCAAAATGCGCACGCAGGAAAACCCTACGGTTTGCGCGGGAGTCCCCAGGGCAGGTGCCGTTTCCTAAGGGCTCGTGCTATGGTGTAGTGAGGTTGTTGTCAGTCTATCGCGAGTAGGCGGGAGGGGCGCGCATGGTGGACGGGCAGACAAGTCCGAGGGACGGATGGAGCAAAGCGCAGTCGGTGGCGACGATTTTCGCCACGGTCGCTGTGCCCATAATCGTCGCCTTTGCCGGCTATGTGGTGAACGCAAATCTTAAGGACCGGGACGTGAAACTGCGTACCACCGAATTGGCGATCGCGATTTTGCGGGAGGATCCGAAGAACAGCCCGGAGACGCCGCAGCTAAGGCAGTGGGCAGCCGAAGTTATAGATCAGTACTCTGGTGTCTCGTTCCCGGAGGGAGCTCTGGATGAACTGAGAGAGAACGCAATTCCCATCAGTTATGCCAATGGGTTTTTCGGTGTTGATCCCACTCTAGAGATCAAGGCTGCACAAGCGAATCTTCGGGCCTTGGGTTATACGGGTGACGTTAGTTGTAAGGCATTGATGAGACCGGCTTTCGGTGAGTTGGAGAACCTAGCTAAGCGCTTCGTCGAAGATAATCCTCCGCGCCGAAACCTAGTCGAAGGAGATGTCCTGAATGCTATGAACCGAATTGCGAGCAACTGTGCACGCCTCCATTTTTTGGATGTGATGGGAGGAGTTGCTCAGCCGCCCGAACTTCAATGAGGCGCGATTAGGCTGTCGCCTCGGGCCGGATCGAGGCAATCACCAGGGCGGTCACTAGGATCGCGTCGTCGTGGATTTCGGCGGTTTCGCCGGGGGCCGGTAGGTCAACGACGCCTGCGTAGCGGGGATTGTCGGATCGGGCATAGAGCCGCCCTCGACCCTGCTCGACAACGAACTCCTTCACGGTCGCCTCGACCAGATCTCCGCGGCGATGCTCGACAATCACGCGCTCACCGGATTTGGGCTCACGGCCGAGATGGAGGAAGGAGACGCAGGCAAGGATCGAGCCCTCCGGATAGACGAGGTTCATTGAGGGGCCGCGCACGACAAGGCCGAACTGGGGCAGGGCGGTGTAGCGCTCGACCCCGGCGACACCGACCGGATACCAGTCTTCCTGCGGCCATTCCATCGCTTCGCGCCAGGCGCCGGCTTCTACGGTGCCACGCACGGGCATGAAGCTGAGGTTGGCCGATTTAGCCCGCGCGGTATACAGATCCCATGACTGCATCGCGGCGCCAAGGGCTTCGTGAGCGCGTATCTCAGCCAAACTGCGCAGCAGTTGTTCGCGTTCCCGGCCTTCCGGCAGATCGGCGATCTGCTGTTCCAATTGCGCGATCGCCTTTGAAGCACCCTGGTGCGCCTGCGCCTTTCCGGCGGCCTCTGCGATCTTGGCAATGCTGCGCCGCGAGAGGGTGTGCTTGACCTCCTGATTGAGGAAGCGGTTCAGGGTGGACGGCGCAAGTCCGGCCTTGCGGGCCAGCTCGGTCGGGCTCCACCCGGTCTCAGCGAGGATCTCACGCACATAGGTCCGCGCCCGCTCCTGCTCGGCATCGGCTGCGCTCGGACGGCGCTTTGCTTGCGGCATCGGTTGCGACTCTGTCCTGATTGGCGTCGGCGCAAGACTGCACATCATTGCGCTTCCAAGCGTAAGGTATTTTTGCGCTTGTTGTGTGCGCAATAATGCGCATATTCTCTCGCCATGGACTTCGTCTCCCGCATAGCCGCCATCGAGGCAGCCCTCGCCGAGCGGGAGATCCCCGTCGACCTCTTCTGTACCCGGGCTGGTGTCAGCCGGGCTTCCTGGCAGCGTTGGAAGGCCCGGCAGACCTTCCCCAACGGGCGTCTCTGGCTCCGGGTCGAACAGACCGTGAGGACGTTGGGCCTGCTGGGAAGCGATGCCGTCGAAGAAAGCATCGGCAACCTGGCAGGCGAAGTAACGGAGATCAGCCATGGCTAAGTCTCGGTACAAGGATCGAAATCCCGCGAGCCTGAAGGCAGCGGTGTCGGATCTGATCGAATCCTGCGGCGGCGGGCCCCGTGCCGCCGACGTGGCCCGGGTCGGGAAGGCCTCGCTGTTTCGATACACGGACGAGAGCGAGGACAACGCCAACTACCACATGCCCGCAGACGTGATCCGTGCCCTGGAGACACACTGCGGGCAGCCCATCGTGACCCGCTTCCTGGCCGCCGAGGCCGGCGCGGTTCTGCTGACCCTGCCGCGCGAGGGCGGTCTGGACGGGGATTGGTCAGTTCGGCTTGCCGCCCTGGCCAAAGATAGTTCCGACATCTTTGCCAAGTTCGGCGAGATCCTCGCCGACGGAATGATCACGCCGCGCGAAGCCGGGGAGGTGATCCAGGAAGTCGACAAGGCCATGGCCCATCTCGGCCAGATCCGGGCCGTCATGCGTTCGATTGCAGACCAGGAGGGCCGGGGCAGATGAGTGCCGCGGCGAAAGTACCACCGGCAAGCGCGTTAGCGCGTTGCTGGGACCAGCATCTCCATGTCCACTTCAAGCGCGTTCGCCAGTTCGCTGAGGACGGGAACGGACAGGTTCGCCTTGCCGGACTCGACCTCGGAGAGGTGGCTCTTGCTGATGCCGATGCCCTTCGCCAGTTCGGTCTGTTTCAGTCCGCGGTAGACGCGCCAGACCTTCACAGCGTTCTCGCCGTCGAGAATGGCGTTGACCACCTCGGCGGGGAAGGTCTCCTCGTCGCGCGTCGCCTCGTAGGCCCGGCGGGACTTGTTGTCTTCGGCTGCCTCGACCAGTGCGTCAAAGTCTGCACGGGGCAGGGTGACTGTTTCAATGACGCGCGTTCCCTGGCGTGCTTGTTTGGAAATGGGCACAAATGCCTCGGTGTTTCTCGAGCTCTTGCTGATGGTCATCGCAGAACCCGCGATGGTCTTGACGTCGCGCGCCTTCGTGCTGCCGCTGCGCGCGGTGGCTGGTTTGCTCGAACGTCCGCTGCGAGACTTCTTCATCCTTCTTCCTCCTCCTTCACAGATCTTCCGTATCGCCTGTTATCTCTGCACCTCCGTATTCATCGGTATGCGCTGCCGCGCGGCTCGATTTCAAATACTTCGACGGTTCCTGTGTCGCGGTCGATGGTCATGGAGACCCGTCGTTCCCCGACCCGAAGCCTGAACCCGTTCTTCATACCCTGCAAGGGTTTGAGGTTCGGGTGGTGGCCGAAGGGGTCCTTCGCCACCGCTTCGATGGCCGCCCTGATGGCTTCCGCCCTATTTCTCGGCATGCGGATCAGACGCTTCGCCGGGGTCTTTTTGTACGTCAAGTCCATGTCGAAATGTTCGCTCATATCGAACTTTTTTGCAAGAATAAAGTTCGGTCACGGCGAACTTTTGCGGCTCGAGGAGTTCACGTGACCCGGCGCGGCAGCCAGCAGTTCACCGACTTCTTTGTCCGCGAAGTGCGGGAGCGCACCCGGATCGTCCACCTGATCGGGCGGGACGTACCGCTGACGCGGCGGGGCGGGCGGCACTGGGGGCTTTGCCCCTTCCACCAGGAGAAGACGGCGTCCTTCACGGTCAGCGAAGAGCGCGGCTCCTACAAGTGCTACGGCTGCGGCGCGCGGGGTGACGCCATCGACTGGCTGAAGGACCACCACGGCTTGGCCTTTCGCGAGGCGGTCGCCGAGCTTGCGGTGCAGGCGGGCCTGATCGCCGACCGAGAGGGGCGGACGCTGCCGCGCAAGCCGCCGGTACCGCGCAAGAGCGAGGAGGAAGCCTCCCAGGACCGGGCGCGGTCCATCGCCTGGGCACGCAGCCGCTTCGCCGAAAGCCGACCCGCCGCCGGGACCTGGGTCGAGCGCTACCTGCGGCGGCGCGGGATCACCATTCCTATCCCGCCGACCATCCGCTTCCATCCCGGGCTGAAGCACAAGGGTACGGGGCTGATCTTTCCTGCCATGGTCGCAGCGGTCCAGGACGGCCAGGGCCGCATCACCGGCATCCACCGGACCTTCCTGCAGCCCGGCGGTCTCGACAAGGCCAATGTCTGCGACCCCAAACAGATGGCCGGTGCCTGCTGGGGCGGCTGCGTGCGCCTCGGCCCGGTAGAGCGCGAGTTGCCGATGGGCGAGGGGATCGAAACCTCTCTTTCCGTTCAGCAGGCCATTAAGCGCAGCTGCTGGGCGGCGCTTTCGGTCGGCGGCATGGGCGCAGCCGTCCTGCCGCGGAAGGTCGAGGGCGTCATCCTCTGCGGCGAGCGGGACGTGAAGGATCAGGCTGCCTACGACGCACAGATCGAGGGCGCGGCCCGCTGGCACCACGACCACGGTCGCTGGGTGCGCATCGCTTGGCCCGGCGAGGGCCAGGACTTCAACGACATGCACCGGGAGCAGGCCTGATGCAGAAGCTGCTCCGACTCGTCGTCATCTCGGTCTGCCTGAGCTTCTCCACGGCGGCTTCCGCCTGGACCTGCATGGAGGACCCGGAGAATTTCAAACTCGACCACTGCCGCGCGCCCAGAGCCTTCCGGCGTGCGGTCCGGCGGCGGCCCGAACTCTCGATGCGCAGGCACAAGGCCGCGCAGGTGGAGATGGGCCGGCTCGACGAGGCCAGGGCCGTCAACAGGCGCGTCAACCGTTCGATGATCTACACGCCCGAGGCGGTCGACGACTGGCTTTCTGGCAGCGACTGCGACGACTATGCGCGGCAGAAGCTGCTCGATCTTCTCGACCGGGACTTCCCGCGCGGGGCGCTGCGGCTGGCCATGGGGCGCACGCCCGAAGGCGTCTACCACCTCGTCCTTCTGGTGGATGCCGCCGACGGCCAAACCCTGGTCCTCGACAACCGCAACGACCACGCCCTGCCGATTGAACACAGCAACGTGACGTTCCTGCTCTGGCAGAGCCCCGGGACCGATCTGTGGCAACGCGCCGAGGCCAAGCCGCTCGACTTCGGCGGCGTCTGGGCAGCCAGCACGGGGACGCGGTGATGGGAGCGAGGCGGAGCGGGCCACAGAAAGGAGATTGCATGACTCAGACACAGGAACTCTCCCCGCAGCCCAGACTGCGGTTTCCACAGGGCGTCCGGCGTCGGCGTCCTGTGATGATTACCGCGCACTGGGAACGCTACTGGTACGGCGGGGAGCGCTGCGCGCTGATGGTGCTGCCGCAGTCGTGGATCGCGGTGGTGCCACGCCGCGCGACCATCACGGGCAAGCGGATCTGGCTGATCGTGGTCGGCGAGACCTACCGCAATACGGCGCCCCTCCGCTTTCTGGCGGTCAGCCGTCGCGGGGTGCGGGACACGGTGCGCGAGGCGCAGCGCCGGCTCGGCTGGGACCTGGTCCTCTCCCCTTGGGGCGAGTTGCCGGGAGCGCTGCTGTGAACCCCCGGGTGAAGCGTGCGCGGATCCCGGCGGCGGCCCTGGCGGCCCAGTCCTCCTCGGGCCGCTGCAATTCCCGGCGGGTCGATCCGCTGCCAACGCCAGGCGCGTACCGCTATTGCGACGACCGCGCGAGCGTGAAGACGCGACACTGTCTCTCCTGCCGCGAGCCCTTCCGTTCCGTGAATGCCGGCAACCGGATCTGCAGCGGTTGCATCGCCCGGGTGAGCAAGCAGGTCGAGGGCTGACGATGGCGGTCAGGCTTCTCGTCGGCGATGCCCTGGAGCACCTTCGAACGCTGGCGGATGAAAGCGTCGACAGCTGCATTTGCTCGCCGCCCTACTGGGGCCTCCGCGATTACGGCGTCGAGGGACAGATGGGCCTGGAGGCGAGCCTTGGCGAACACCTGGAGGCCATGGTGGGGGTCTTCGCTGAGGTCCACCGGGTCCTCAAGCCGGGGGGCGTGCTGTGGCTGAACTACGGCGACTGCTATGCGGCCGAGCCCAACGGACGCTCCGCAGCGGAGACCAAGGCCAAGGGGGGCGACGACCGCACGTTCCGCGACAAGCCGATGAAGACCACGGGGCCGATACATCCGCCGGTTGCCGGCAAGCCCTTCGAGACACCGAAGGGCGCAGGCCGCCGGGGCGGCGGCAAGAATGCTGCGGGGCCGGTCTTCGATGCCGACTACCGCCAGCGCACGACCGGGGGGTTGCATCTGGCTCGGCGGGAGGACGTCAAGGGGCGGGTGGTGGCCGGGGGATACCTTAAGCCCGGGGACCTCTGCATGGTCCCGAACCGGCTGGCCATTGCCCTGCAGGAATGGGGGTGGTGGGTCAAGGCGGAGTGCGTCTGGGCCAAGCCTAACGCCATGCCGGATTCTTCCGGGGTCAGCCGTCCGGCGACGGCACACGAGAAAATCTTCATGCTGACCAAGTCGGACCGGGTGAACCTTTGGCGGGCACGGGATACGGGCGAGATCTCCTACGATCCGGATCACAGCGAGATGGCGGTGATGAAGTCGACCAAGGATCAACGGCTCGGCAAGCGCTGGATCGCTATGCGCCATCACTACGATGCCGAGGCGGTGCGGGTCCCGGCAGACCCGGAGAGCCTGGCACGCTACGAGCGGGGCCGCTCCGACGACCACAAGTGGGCCGACGGCGGCCCGGGCGGACAGACCATCGCGCGAAGTTTTCGCGGCATGCGGCAACCGAAAGACAAGCAACGGGGTCACGCGCGAGAGCATGCGGGCTTCAAGGAGCGCTGGGACCAGATGACCCGCGAGGAGCAGCAGGCCAACGGTCGCCTGCTGCGCAATTACGAGCCCGCCCCGCCCGTGGTCTGGGAGATGCCGACGGCGTCCTTCGCCGAGGCGCACTATGCGACCTTCCCGCCTGAGCTTGTGGAGCGCTGCATCCGGGCGGGCTGCCCGATGGGCGGGACGGTGCTGGACCCCTTCGGAGGGGCGGGCACAACAGGTTTGGTGGCGGAGGCCATGGGACGGAACGCGATCCTGATCGAACTGCATCCGGATTATGCCCGCATGGCCCGGCGGCGTATCCGGACCGGCCTGGGGCGGGTCGAGGCAGACCTGCCTGATGACGGACCCGAGGGGCTGCCCCTCTTCGGCGGGGCGTCGCGGTGATGGGGGCGCAATCTTTGCGCCCTAATCCGCATTTCGGCGGCGGGCTATCCAGGGGCGACAGGGTGATGAAGGGACGGGCATGAGCCGAGCAGCGCGAGACGGCGCCAGGGAACGCCAGCAAGCAGCGCACGCGAAGCGTGGCCACGCTTCAAATCCGCCGCGCGCCGCCGCCTCGCCGCCGCCTGAGCCGAAGGCCGAGCGCTGCGGGATCTGCGGCGGTCGCGGCACCTACGGCTATTTCGGCAAGCCCTACTGCGGCGATCACCTGCCGGACGACTTCTGGAACGTGAAGCGCAGGGCGGAAGGCGAGCCGGTGCCGGAGCGCACAGTATCGCCACCGCGGCGGCAAGGGCCGGACCAGGGGTGCCTGTTCTGATGCCCGGTCAGGCAAACCCATCCGGCGAGGCGGGTATCCGCGACGCCATCGACCAAGCGGAAGTCGTGGAGTTCCCGCAGGGCGGCGGCGACGGCGATTCGCTCAACCTTGCCTGCGCCTATCTGCCGAAGAACGACGTCGGCAACGCCAAGCGGCTGATCAAGCGCTACGGGCCGGACCTGACCTATGTGGAAGGGATCGGCTGGTTCTGCTGGGAAGGTACGCACTGGGATGGCGAGCGCGGCGACCTGGAAGCGCAACTGCGGGCCCACTGGACGGCGGGCGATGTCAAAGAAGAAGCGGAGGCCATTGTCGATGATGGCCCGTTCGAGGATGAGGCCGACAAGGATTTTCAGGAGCGGGTCGCGAAGCATCGGTCCTGGGGTGTGGGCTCCGGCAACTCGAACCGCATTCACTCGATGCTGCGCGAGTCCGTGCCCTACCTCGCTCGGCGTCTGGAGGACATGGACGCGGACGCCTTCCTCTTCAACGTCCAGAACGGGACGCTGCACCTCGGGCCGGCGGGCGACGACACCGAGGGCGTGTGGCTGAAGCCCCACGACCGCGCCGACCGCATCAGCAAGGTCGCGCCGGTTGCCTTTAAGGCGGCGGCGGACGCGCCGATTTTTCAGGCCTTCCTGCAGCGCATCCTGCCGGACCCGGAGATCCGTGGCTTCGTGCAGCGGTGGTTTGGCTACTGCCTGACAGCGGACACCTCGGAACAGGCGCTGGTGCTGTTCCACGGCCAGGGGGCCAACGGAAAGTCGACCCTTATCGAGGTGGTGTCCTGGATCATGGGCCGCTATGGGCTGGCGCTGCCCTTTGCCTCGCTGCTGCACGACGACAAGCGGCGCGGCTCCGAGGCGACGCCGGATATCGCCCGGCTGCCAGGCGCGCGGCTTGTGAGCGCGAGCGAGCCCGAGATCGGCCAGCGCTTCTCCGAGTCGCTGCTGAAGTCGCTGACCGGTGGCGAGACCATCACGGCGCGGCACCTGAACCGCGACTTCTTCGAGTTCCAGCCCACCTTCAAACTGGTGCTGTCGTTCAACCACAAGCCCTCGGTGCGGGGTCAGGACGAAGGGATCTGGCGGCGGCTCCTGATGGTGCCTTTCGATGTCACCATCCCGGAGCCGGAGCGCGACCGTGCGCTGCTGTCGAAACTGAAGGACGAAGGCAGTGGCATCCTGAACTGGCTGCTCGACGGCTTCCGGCTCTGGGTCGAAGGCGGACTGGCGGTGCCGGACGGGGTGCGGGCGGCGACCGATGCCTACCGCAGCGAAAGCGATCCCGTCGGCCAGTTTCTCGCCTCGGCGACCAGGCACGACCCCGGTGCGACTGTGCAGGCCTCCCGCCTCTACAAGGCCTATGAACTCTGGTGCAAGGACAGCGCGGTCACGCCGCTCAAACAGACCGCCTTCGGCAAGACGCTGGGCGACCGCGGCTACAAGCGCTCGAAAATCGGGACCTACTACTACAGCGATCTGGCCTTGGAGCCGGGATACGATCCCGACCTCCAACAGCCGGGGGATCAACCTTATGGCGACGACTGAGGGCATGGGACGGATGTCCCCAACCGTCCCTACCGTCCCTAACCGTCCAGAAAAAAGGCGAGGGATATCATAGGGTTTGGACAGTTGGACGGTTTGGACGGTTTTCCACACCGCATGAGGCGGGCGCGCGCGCTATGCGTAGGCCCTGAAAACGGTCCAACCGTCCAAGAACCATTGGAAGTCATTGAAACGCCAACTATCTGCCGAGCAGCAACCGTCCAGAAAACCGTCCATGGGAAGTCGCCTCCTTGGACAGCTGTCCGGGTGAAACGAATGAGAACTTTGGCCTAGGGTGAAGATCATGCACAGGGAAGAAATCGATATCGAAAGGCTGCTGATCTGGACTTATCAGACCAAGGCGGCCGACAAGGTGGCCTCCCGCCTCAGCGGCATCGGGCCGGGGCCGGTCACGACGAACGCACAGGGCTTGATGCACATGGCCGCGCTCGGCTGCCGCATCGATCGGTCTGGACCGGGTGTCCCGACAGCGGGTGCCCAGGATCTCGACCCAGATGCGGAGGCCGTGCATGAGGCGGTACTCGCCTTGCCCCAGTCGGATGGCGCACTGGTGTGGCGGCATGCGAAGACGGCCACGCGCCCGGACTTCATGCCGGGCGCTTCGACAAGGATGTGTCCCGTGCTCCGCGGCAATGGAAAACCGAAGATGGTTTACCGCGATAGGGCTTGTACCAAACCGTCTTACTGTCTCATTGAGGCCGACCCACCGCAGGCGCGCATAGACTTCGTGCGCAGGACTTACAAGCAGTGGTGGGACGCGATGGCGGCGCTCGTCGAGACGCTGGTCATGCGGGCGTTCACGGTGACCGGCCCTTCGGCGCCGCGCGCGCCCTGGAAAGGAGAGCCCTTGACGAAGCAGAAAAAAGTTGACTACCTTTCGGCACAGTGAAGTAGGTTCATCGACCGAAGCCCGCCCGACACCCGTCGCGGCGGGCTTTCTCTTGCGCGGAGCCAGCCATGTGATTGACCTCTCGGTGCGCTCGAACATCAAAGAGCTCGAGCGCTACCTCACCCGTGTTCAACGCAGGCAACTACCCTTCGCGACGTCGCAGGCTTTGAATGGGACCATCTTCGCTGTGCGACGGCGCATCGTTGGGCGCACCTTCGGGGAGGCCTTCAAGATCCGCAACAAGCGGTTTCCCTCCGCAGCCATGCGGGTGAAGAAGGCGACCAAGAAGCGCTTGGAGGCGACGCTCTTTGATCGCCTGGGGCGGGACTATCTCCAGCGCCACACGACAGGGGGGACCAAGCGTCCCTTCACGGGGCGGCGATTGGCGGTCCCGACACGGAAGGTCAAGCGAACGGGGACGGGCAAGGTGCCACGGTCGCTGCAGCCGACGACGCTGCGGAACAAGCCGAACGTCTTCGTTGGCCGGTTCAAACGTCCGGAGGCTGGCCTCTGGCGGCGGACCAAGGCGGGGGTGCAACTGCTCTACACGATGCCGCAGACCGCGCGCATCGACCGAAGCTTCCGCTTCTATGAGGACGCCACCGGGGTGGTGAACCGACAGTTCAACCGCCGCTTCTTCGTGGCTCTGAAGCGGGCGCTGCGCACCGCAAGGTGACCGAGGGGCCGATGGGTCCTTCCGGCGCGCAAACGGACACGGGGAACGCGCCACCGCGGAAGTGTTGAAACTGTCAGCGAAATCAGACCGTTAACTTTCCATTGGTGTTGATGTTGTCGGAGCAAGACACAACGACGGCGGATCTGCCCGAGGGGCCGGTGCTGCTGAACAAGGGCCAACTGGCGATGGCCTTTCGTGTGTCCTTGCCGACCATCGACCGCTGGAAGCACGCCGGCATGCCGATCGAGGAGCCCGGCAGCAACGGCAAGCCTTACCGCTGCGACCCGGACAAGGTCTTGGCGTGGCGGCGGGAGGAGGAAGGGCGCGAGCAGGCGCAGCGCGCAGCGGAGGCGGAGAGGATCGCCGAACTGCACGGGCAACTCGACCTGCAGGGCGGCTCCGTCGATGGCCTGGACTCCCTGACGCCGAAGCAGCGCCAGGCGTACTACGAAGCCGAAGCGGTGCGCATGAAGGTTGACCGCGAGAGAGGTCTGCTCTGCGAGACCGAGGCGGTCAAGGCGCAGTTCGTCGAGGTGTTCTCGTTCTTGAGCGGACGCCTTCAGGACTTGCCCGATTTCCTTGAGCGCCGCTGCAACCTCTCGCCCGAGGCGGTGGAAGAACTGGCGGCGGCTGTGACCGAGTGGCAGCGGCGGCTTGCCGATGACCTGAGGACGGAGGCCCTGGACGATGGCCGCAACACCGCCGCTTGAGCCGCCGCCGCTGCAGGCTTTCCAGGACCCGAGCGTCTTGCGCGCCGAGGCCTCCGAGTTTATGGCACCGCCGATTGGGATGTCCGTCAGCGAAGCCGCGGAGCGGTATCACTTCGTCCATAAGCCGGGCGGGTACAGCGGCTTCTGGAGCAACGAGGACACGCCCTATCTCGTCGAGCCGATGAACTCGTCGCTGCGGCGGCGCTTGTCGGGGACCGTATTCGTCGGGCCGGCGCAGTGCGGCAAGACGGCGGGCCTGGTCATCAACCCTATCGTCTACGCCGTCACCTGCGATCAGGCAGACATGCTGGTGATCCAGACGACGTCGGCCATGGCGCGCGATTTCTCGAAGCGCCAACTCTCGCGTCTGAACCGCTTCAGCCGCGAGGTCGGCAACCGCCTTGACCCGACGAAGGGCAGCGACAACGTCTTCGACAAGCACTATCGCGGCATGATCCTGTCGCTGGGGTCGCCGACCATCAACGATCTATCGGGGCGGCCGATCCCGCGCGGGATCATCACCGACTATGACCGCACGCCGCCGGACGTGGACGGCGAGGGCGAGCCCTTCGATCTGCTGCGCAACCGCGCGAAGACCTACGGGTCTCGCGCCTGGACGGGGGCCGAGTCCTCGCCAGGACGCCCGGTGCTGAACGCCAAGTGGAAGCGGACGACGCCCCACGAGGCACCACCGACCACCGGGATCCTCGCGCTCTACAACCGCGGGCACCGCGCACGCTGGCAATGGGAGTGCCGGCACTGCCGGGACTTCTTCGAGGGGCACTTCGGCCTGTTGAAGTGGGCCGACAGCGCGGACATCGAGGAATGCGCGGAGTCGGTCGAGATGATCTGCCCGCTCTGCGGGGGCTTCTTGCGACCGGAGTGGAAGCGCGAATTGAACGCCGAAGGGATCTGGGTCGGCGATGGGCAGGCGGTGGTCGATGGCCGGTTGGTCGGCGATGCCCGGAGAAGCGACATCGCGTCCTATTGGCTGAAGGGGCCGGCGGCGGCTTTCCAATCGTGGCAGAGCCTCGTGCGCAACTGGCTGACCGCGAAGGCGGAGTGCGACCGCACCGGCTCCGAGGAATCGCTGAAGGTCACGGTTAACACGGATCAGGCGGAACCCTACCTGCCGAAGGCGGCGCAGGTGGAGTCGTCGCTGGAGGCCGAAGAACTGATCGAGCGGGCGGAAGCATACCCGCTCGGTGTCGTGCCGGAGGGAGCGGTGTTCCTGACCGCTGCGGTCGACGTCCAGGCGAACCGCTTCGAGATCCTGGTTCGGGCCTGGGGGCCTGGGATGGAGTCCTGGGTCGTCGACTTCTTTTCTGTCTATGAGACGGAAAACCGCGACGGCAAAAAGCGCTTGATCAATCCCGCGCTCTACAACGAAGACTGGGATCTGCTGCGCGAGATGATCATCGAGAAGCGCTATCAGCTTGCGAGCAGCGAGGGCCTGGAGATGGCGATCCTGCGCACGGTCATTGATTCCGGCGGCGCGAAGGGTGTCACCCCACGCGCCTACGACTTCTGGCGACGCTGCCGCAAGGACGGCCTTGGCCGACGGGTTCTGCTCTCGAAGGGCGCGAGCAAGCTGACGGCTCCGCGCGTCATGCGGCATCTGCCGGACTCACAGCGCAAGGACCGCAAGGCAGCGGCCCGCGGTGAAGTGCCGGTCTTCTTCTTCAACGCGGACATCCTGAAGGACGAACTGGACAGCCAGTTGCGCAAGGAAGAGGGCGGCGATCTGGCCGTCCATCTGTCGCGGGGGCTGCTGGAAGAGAAGCCACCGCACCCGTTCTTCGAGCAGATCACGGCGGAAACGCGGGGGCCGGACGGGAAGTGGCAGAAGGAGAAGGACCGAAACGAGGCGGTCGACCTGATGGTCATGGCCCACGTCGGCGCTCTCCAGGCCAAGGCTGAAAGGATCGATTGGAAGGCCCCGCCGGTCTGGGCCCAGGCGGCGACGGTCAATCCCTATGTCACGCCGGTCTTGCCCGTAGCCGAGGACCCGGAGGACGACGCGCCGCCAACGACCGCCCAGAAGGGCCGCCGCATCGTCCGCACCGGGCGGCGATTGAACTAGGAAGAACGATGGCCAAGACCTACAGCGAACAACTGGACGAAGTGCAGACCGCCATCGCCAAGATCGAAGCGGGCGGCCAATCCTGGAGCATCGGCAACAGGAGCTTCACGCGAGCCGATCTCGGCGAACTGTACCAACGTGAAGAACGGCTGACGCGCCTGGTTCGCCGGGAGAGCCGTGGTGGCATCGGCGTCAAGCGCGCTGTGCCGGACGTGCGCTGAGCCATGGCCAAGACGAAGAAGCTCCCGACCCGAAGCCTGCTCGACCGGGCCATCGCGGCGATCAGCCCCAGTGCTGGCGTGCGCCGCGTCAGGGCCAAGGCCGCCTTGCACCGCTACGATCAGGTTGCGAGCGGAGGTTGGGGCGGTTACGGCGGAGCGGACCGCCGCAAGCGCAGCCTCAAGCGGTGGAACGCGCCGGACGGATCGGCCGACTCGGTCATTGCACCGGATCTGGTCGAGTTGCGGCGCGCATCACTGGATCTGGACCGCAACATGCCTCTGGCGACCGGCGCGTTCCAGACCATCGCGTCTTCTGTGGTGGGCACGGGGCTGACCCTGCAGTCGCGGCTCGACCGTGACTTCCTCCGGTTGACCGAGGAAGAGGCGAGCGTCAAGCAGCGGGAGATCGAGCGGCTGTGGCGGCATCTCGCCAAGCGCGCCGATTGGCGGCGGCAGGTGCATCTGGGGGTGCTGGAGTACGTGGCCCTCTATTCCTGTCTGGCCTCGGGCGACTGCTTTGCTTTGCTGCCGATGGCCCGCCGCCCTGGCGATCTGTTCGGCTTGAAGGTGCAGCTGATTGAGGCGGGGCGCGTCTGCAACCGAGATCATGTCGCCGACGGCCCGACCCTGGTCCAGGGCATTGTCCTTAGCGACGACGGCCGCCCGCTCGCCGCGCACATCGCCAACAAGCATCCCTTCGACTTCGGGGCCGGGGTGCCGATCGAGGCGAAGTGGGAAACGGTGCCCTTCTATGGTTCGGGGTCTGGCCGGCGGAACCTGTTGCATATCTTCGATCCGACGAGACCGGATCAGACACGGGGCGTGCCGATCCTGGCTCCTGTGATCGAGGAACTAAAGCAGCTGTCGGACTATAGCGGCGCGGAGCTTATGGCGGCGGTTGTGAACAGCTGCTTTTCCGTGATCGCCAAGACGGATGACGGGGAAGGTATGGCGGCAGATCCTGGGCAGATCCAGGACGCAAAGGGGCTGGAACGCTGGGAAGTGACCTTCGAGCCAGGCATGGTGCTTGAGGGACTGTCCCCCAACGAGACCATAGAGAGCTTTACCCCGGGCCGCCCCAATCCGCAGTTCGAGGCCTTCTTCACGGCGGTGGTCCGGCAGATCGCGGTGGCGATCGGGCTTTCCTTCGAGGTGCTGATCCGGCACTTCACAGCCTCATATTCGGCAAGCCGGGCGTCGCTCCTGGAGACCTGGAAGATGCTGCGGCGGCGGCGGGCTCTACTGGTCTCGATGCTCCATCAGCCGCTCTACGAGGAGATGCTGGCCGAAGCCGTCGACAGCGGACTGATCGGGCTGCCCGGCTGGGAGGACCCGCTGGTGCGCGATGCGTGGTGTTCGGCGGAGTGGACCGGTCCGTCGCCGGGCCAGATTGACCCGAAGAAGGAGGTCGACGCGGCCCGCGAGCGCGTGGACATGGGCGTATCGACCCTGCAGCGCGAGACGGCCGAGATGACCGGCGGAGACTGGGAATCGAACCATGCGCAGCGCAGCCGCGAGAGAGCGGCAAGGGTGCGCGACGGACTGGAAGGTGCCGCGGTCCAGGCGGGCGCGGCACCGGTGCCGGCGGCAGACGAGGAAGGCGACCGGGGGATGGACCGCCCCGAGGACGAAACCCAGGAGGAAAACTGATGCGCGCGCACGATCTGCCGCTCCTGGCCCGGAGCCGGGTCTTCAATCGGCCCCTTGTCATCACAGCGGACAAGGCAATGGAGATCGTGGCGGTTCTTCGCGAACGGCTGAATGTCTCGGAGGTGCAGGTCCCGGCTTTGGAGGCGGTCTACTCGGCAGACGACCTCGACGGCATGGCCGTGCAGGCGGCCGCACGGACCCAAGGCGAGCGGCGGCGGACCTTCGACATGATCGACGGCGGGATCGCCGTGATCCCGATTATCGGCACCCTGGTCAACAAGCTCGGCTCGATCGATCCCTACAGCGGCATGACCGGGTATGACGGCATATCGGTCAAGCTTCAGGACGCGCTAATCGACCCTGAGGTGCAGGGGATTGCGTTCGACATCGAGAGCGGGGGCGGCGAGGTGGCGGGCTGCTTCGATCTGGTAGACGAGATCCACGCCGCGCGCAGCGAAAAGCCGATCTGGTCGATCCTGACCGAGTACGCCGCGTCGGCGGCCTATGCGATTGCCAGTGCCACTGACCGGATCATCATGCCGCGCACAGGCATGGTGGGCTCCGTCGGCGTGGTCTGCATGCACGTCGACTGGTCGGAGTTCCTGTCGAAGGAAGGCGTCAAGGTCACCTTCATCCACGCGGGCAAACACAAGGTCGACGGCAATCCCTACGAGCAGCTCCCCGACGACGTGCGGGAGAAGATCCAGGAAGAGGTCGACGCCGTCAGGCGGATCTTCGTTGCCTCGGTGGCGCGTGGCCGGGACATGCCGGAAGCCGCCGTCTTTGAAACCGAAGCACAGATGTATCAGGGAGAGACCGGTCTCGCCGCCGGTCTCGCCGATGCAATCATGGCACCGCGGGAGGCAATGGAGGCCTTCCGGGCGCACATCGAGGGCCGCGACGAAGTCGTGGCCGCAACCGCGCTGGCAGGGTCCACGCGCAGCAATGAGGAGCAAACCATGGAGCGCAGTCGCGTCTATGCCACGGCTGCCGAGGGCGGCACCAGCAAGCCGTCCAAGGCCGCCGAGGGCGAGCAAACGTCTGAGGAACAGGAAACCCAGGCTAACGACGACGAGGAGCGGGAGGACGAAAAGGAGATGGAGGAGTCGGACGCCGACGCTGGCGAAGATACCGCCGCGGCATCGGCGGCAGCGGCGTTCGCCGCGACCAATCCAGCCGCCGCAGAGTTCCTCCGCCGTCAGGGCAGCGACGCGGAGCATACGCGCCTGATGCAGATGGACCAGTTGGCCGAGCCGGGCGAAGGCGAACTCCTGGCGCAGTTCAAGGCCGACCGCTCCATGGGCGTCGCCGCCGCGGCGCTGGCCTTCGCAGAGCAGCGCAAGCAGCGCCGCGCGGGGCGCCAGGCGGCGCGGCAGGACGATGCACCCCAGGCGCAGCCGACCGCAGCGCCCGATGCCGACGGCAAGGTTGCCAGTGGGAAGGGGACGCCCCGGCAGAAGGCGGAAGACGGCATCGATCGTGAAGCCAAGAAGATCCAGGCGGCAGAGCGCATCACCTACGAGCAGGCCTACGTGAAGGCCTGCGAGCAAAACCCGGAACTTTACAAGGTCCTGCGCGCGGCGTAGCGCCGGCGACCGCACGCTTCGCCCGCACAAGCGAACCATCAAGACGAGGAACAGAAGATGGCAACCTATCAAAGCCTGCACAACATCACCCTGGTGGCTGGCGCGGACCTCTCTGCCAGCCAGTACCGCTTCATGACCGTCGCGGCGGACGGACAGATCGACCCAACCGGCGATGGGGCGAACGCACACGGGGTGCTTCAGAACAAGCCGAGCGCTGCCGGCGAGGCAGCCACTGTCGCCATTGCCGGGGTCAGCAAGGTCGTGGCCGGCGCGGCGGTGGCGGCTGGTGCCTCGGTCGCCTCCGACGCCAATGGCGGTGCCGTACCACCGACGGTCGGCGAGGAGAAGCTCGGTACCGCGCTGGAAGCCGCCGGGGCGGCAGGCGAGATCATCGAAGTCCTGCTACAGCTGGGGCCCGGTCAGCCGAACTGATCGATCCTGATCGCCCAGGCTGCCGGGGCGTCCTGCGGCAGCATCATGAACCGCGGCCCGCCGGGTGCGCGGTTTTTTCATGCGAGAAGAAAGGAAGGATCATCCATGAATCCGACATCCGGCGACGTCCATGTCAACAGGCCGCTGACGAACATGTCAGTTGCGAACTGGCAGTCGGACGACAACTTTGTGGCCGACCGGGTATTCCCGATCTTGCCAGTCGAGCACAAGAGCGACGTCTATTACATCTTCAACCGGGGAGACCTGGCGCGCGACGAGATGAAGATTCGGGCTCCGCGTTCCGAGTCCGCCGGGAGCGGCTATCGCGTGCAAGCCGACGATCCTTATCTGTGCCGGGTGCGTGCCTTGCACACGGATATCGACGACGAAACGCGCGGGAACACAGACTCGCCCCTCAACAATGATCGGGCGGCGGTCAACTTTCTGAACCAGAAGGCCCGCATCAATCGGGAGAACCGCTTCATCACCAGCTACATGGCCTTGACGGTGTGGTCGGGTGAAGTGACCGGCGTGGCCGCTGCGCCCGGAGCGGGGCAGGTGTTGAAGTGGAGCGACCCGAACTCGACGCCGATCCAGGACATTCGGACGGCCAAGACGGCGGTCCATGTCCAAAGCGGCGGCTTCATGCCGAACACCCTGGTGATTGCTCAGGATGTGGAAGACCAACTCGTCGATCACCCCGACATCGTTGACCGGGTGAAGTACGGGACCCAGGACGGGGTCTCGACGGTAGACCTTTCCGAACTGGCAGCCCTCCTGAAGCTCGACCGCATCATGACGATGCGGGGCGTGGTCAACGCCGCCAAAGAAGGGGCCGCCGATCCAAGCATGGCCCTGCTCGGCAGCGGTAAGGCCCTGCTGGCATATGTGCCGCCGAACCCTGCAATTGAGACACCGGCTGCGGGGTACACCTTCGTGTGGCGGAACTATCCGGGATCGGGCGCGCAGGGCCAGAGGATCAAGACCTTCCGAGTCGATACCAAGAACTCGGACCGCTACGAGATCGAAACGGCAGACGATCAGAAGCGGGTCTCTGCCGACTGCGGTCACTACTTCCACGACATCATCTAGACCCCGCGTCTCAAGAGGCGGGGCGCAGACGGGCCGGCTCA
This sequence comes from Pelagibius sp., assembly GCF_028281305.1. GTDB lineage: Bacteria > Pseudomonadota > Alphaproteobacteria > Kiloniellales > Kiloniellaceae > Pelagibius. Next base: position 182,885 of record NZ_JANQKD010000023.1, read on the forward strand.
CGCCGGCCCGCTTCTCACATGGCATCGGAGGGCGGGATGTACCGCAGGAATCTTGGCCGCTTCAACATCGATCGGCCTTATGTCTGGACCCGGGACATGGTCTTCAACGGCAAGCGGGTGAAGAAGGGCCAAACCGTCTCGAAGAAATGGGTCGCTAGGCACAAGCTGAAGCAGCTTTACGAAACCCGGCGGATTGCCTTGGCGGACGGGCAGCCGCCGGAAACCCCGGGGAACCGCAGCCGGGCGAAAGCCCTGAATGCGACTGTCGCCGCCGTAGGGCTTATGAATCAGGAGGGGCTTACCCAGGCTGACGTCAAGGGCACCGGGAAAGACGGACGTGTCGTGATCAACGACGTTCGCAGAGCGGTCAAGGCCCTCCACGCCAGCCTGCTCAAGAAAGCGGAGAAAGCGGGCATCGACGTGGTCACCATCCCGGGCAGCGGTCCCAAGGGCGCGGTCACGGTCGCGGACCTCCGCAAGGCTCTGAAGGCGGCCGAAGACCGGAAGGCGAAAGCCTGATGGCTGTCGAGGGACCCGAGGAGCGCGCCGCCTTCTTCGATCCGGAGGTCTTCGGGGTGGCTGCGACGTGGTCGCCTGCCGGCGGGGGCGGGCCAATCACGGTCAACGGGATCTTCGACAACGAGTTCGCCAGCGGGCTGCAGGAGGACGACGTAGCCGTGGAGACCAGCCAGCCCCGGTTCACCTGCGCGTCCGAGGATGTACCGAACATCGCCCAGGGTGACAGCCTGACGGTCAACGCGACCATCTACGCCGTCGTCGGCGTGCAACCCGACGGCACGGGCATCACGGAACTGCTGCTGGAGCCTTCCTGACATGGCCGATCACATGCGCAAGCAGATCCGCGACGCGGCGGTCGCGGCCCTGACGGGCCTGCCGACGACCGGGTCCAACGTCTTCCCCTCGCGGGTCCGCGAGATCCCCGTAGAACGATTGCCTGCCCTGGCAGTCTACACCCTCAATGAGGAGTCGGAACGCGACGCCATGGGACCGCCCGGAACGGCACCGCTCGCCCGTGTCGTTGAACTGGCGGTCGCGGCGGTTGCCGAGGAGGCCGCGGGCCTGGACGACCGGCTGGATCAGATCTGCGCTGAGGTCGAGGGCGTTCTCGGCGGGACCACCTTCAGCGGACTGGTCAAAGGCACAGTGCTGGAAGGCACCGAGGTCACCATTGAGGGCGACAAGCGCCAGCCCCTGGGCGTGGCCCGCATGACGCTCTCGGTCCTGTACCGCACGCCGGAAGGCGATCCCACAACCGCGGCATAGCCGCTGATGAGAGAGGACGAGACGTGGCAAACAAAACGATGGTGACCATGAGTAATCCCAAGGCCAAGGGGCCCGTCGAGGTGCTGGCGAGCGAGGTCCCGACCATGGAGAACCGAGGCTGGTCCAAAGTCGGAAACGACGGCCCGCCACAGAAGAAACCCGCAAGGAAGGAGGGCTAGGCCATGGCCAATCACGTAGGCAACGAGGGCATCGTCCAGATCGGGGCAGCTGTCGTGGCGGAGGTTCGCTCCTGGTCGATCGAGGAAACGGCGGAAACGGCCGACACCTCTGTCATGGGGCCGGTCGCGCGAACCCACAAGGTGACCAAAACAACTTGGTCGGGATCGCTGGAGTGCTTCTGGGACGAAACCGACTCGACCGGACAGGGCGCCCTGACAAAAGGGGCATCGGTCCAGCTTGACGTGTATCCGGAGGGCAATACGTCCGGCGACGTTCACTATGTCGGAACCGCCACGGTGACGCAGGTAACCAAACAGGCGGCGCACGACGGCATCGTCGAGGCGGCCTTTACCTTCCAGGGCAACGGCGACCTTGCCGAACAGACGGTCGTTTGAGGAGCTTCAACATGGCGCAGCGACGAAAGAGCGAAGACTCCAAGCACCACCCGATCTTCCATCAGGCGGTCGAGCAGTTCAAAGGCCAGGAAATCACGGTTATCGAGGTCGAGGAATGGGGCATCGATGGGAAGCCCGCCATCATCCACGCGACTCCGATGAACCTGGACGAGAAGAATCGGGTCAACCGCTACGGTTCCAAGGAGGATCTCTCGGCTCTCTGCGAGGTCCTGATCCTGAAGGCCCGCGACGAGAACGGCGACCCGATCTTCACGCGCGACCTCAAGCCGCGGATGATGCGCGAGCTTGACCCGGATGTGATCGCATCCGTCGTCAAGCAGATCGTCGGCGAAGAAGAGGACCCGGATCAAGCGGCGGGAAACTGAGGGCCGACCCGGACCTCCTGATGGTCTTTCATCTCGCCGCGATGCTCGGACGCACGGTCGGGGAGCTGGTGCAGACCCTGACCGTCGCGGAGTTCAACTACTGGGTCGGCTATTTCAAAGTGAAGAACGGCAAATAGGCTATGGCAATTTCGCTCGGCAAATCGCTGAAGTTCTCGATCCTCGGCAAGGACAAGTCCGCCGCGGCGATGAATTCGGTGAAGCGTGGACTCTCGGGCCTGAAGTCCGCGATGGGCGCGGTGATGACTGCGACCAGGGCGGTTGCGACAGCCGGCGCGGCCCTGGTGGCCGGTTTTGTGGCCCTGATTGCCAAGACAGAGGCGGCAACGGATCGGATCGGCAAACTATCGACCCGCCTCGGGGCCAGTACCGAGGCGCTGTCCCAGTACGAGTTCGTCGCCAAGCGCAGCAACGTTGCTTTCGAGGCCCTGACCCAGGGCTGGCAGCGCATGACGCGGCGGATCTCCGAGGCGGCGAACGGCACCGGCGAGGCCAAGGACGCGCTGCGGGAACTCGGTCTGTCCGCTACGGATCTGGAGCGCCTGCGTCCGGAGGAGCAGTTCGAGGTTCTGGCCGATGCCTTGGCCGGCGTTGAAGGGCAGGCGGACCGCGTGCGCCTGGCTATGAAGCTCTTTGACAGTGAGGGCGTCGCGCTCCTGCAGACCATGAAAGGCGGGTCGGCAGCGATCCGCGAGATGCGGGCTGAGGCAGATGCGCTGGGCGTGACCATCACCCAGGAGATGGCTGAAGCAGCGGCCCGGTCGCGCGACCAGATGGTCCGCCTGGAAGCGGCCTTCAGGGGACTCACCATCGCGGTCGTGAATGCGCTGGGTCCGGCCCTGACGCAACTGACGATCTGGCTGTCAGAGATGGTGCCCCGGGCGGTTCAGTTTCTGCACGAAACCCTGTTGAACATGCGGATCAACATCCTGGCCGACGCACAGGCCATCGTCGATGGCATCGCCTCGATGTTGGACGCCCTGGCCGCGCTGCCGGAGTTCGCCGGGGGTCACTTCTTCGAGGAGCAGGCCCTGGCGCTGAAGCTGTTCTCTATCGAACTGGGGTCCATGCGCTACGAGGCGGAACTCGCGCTGCAGACCTTCAAGGAGGGCGTGCCGGCGGTCAGCGAGTTCGGGCAGGGCTTCGAGGATCTGGCGGGCAGCGTCGGGAAGGTGGGGATCGAGGCCAAGGACCTGAAGCGCGACTTCGACGCCATGCTGAAGACCCGCGATCAGTATCTCCGGGGGCTGGAAAACGAAGCCGAAGCCGTCCGGCGCGCCGTAGAGACGCCGATCGAGGCCTACAACCGCCAGATCGAAAAGCTCAAGCAACTGCGCGACGAGGGACTGATCACGCAGGAGACCTTCGGCCGCGCTACCAAGCAGGCGGAGGAGACGCTCAAGAAGGAGCAGGAGGCACTGGAGGGAGTGCGCAAAGAAATGGACCTGCTGACGGAGGCCGTGCGCACCGGAGACCGGGCGCTTTCCGGGTCCATGAACACGCTCCGCGACTGGGGCCGGCTGGCACTGGACATCATCCATAAGATCATCCAGGCCATGGTCTCCGTCCCAAAGCAGGGCGGCGGCGGGTTTAAGCTCGGCGACATTGGCGGCATCATTCTCAATCTGGGGTCTTCAGTCTTCAGCGGCGGGTCTCTTGGGCCGCAGTTCACGGGGTCGAACATCCAGGCGCAGGGGAGCTTCGCCACGGGCGGGTCCTTCACGGTCGGCGGCTCCGGTGGAACCGACAGCCAGACCGTCGCCTTCAAGGCAACACCCGGCGAGCGTGTGGACGTCCTCACGCCCGGTCAGCAGCGCGCGCAGGCGGGTATGGGCGGGACAACGGTCTACATCGACGCCCGGGGCAGCAACGGCGATGCGGCCGTCGAGGAAGCGGTGCGCCGCGGGATCGCCAGGGCGGCCCCGGGCCTGATCAATGCCTCGGTCGAGACAGTCCGGGGAGAGCGGCAGCGCGACCCGCGGTTCTTCGGCTCGCAGGTGGCCTAAGCGACCGTGGCTGTCTTTCCGATTGAACTTCCGGTCGCACCGCAGCGGGTGCGCTGGACAGCGCGAGCGACGGTGGCGCGCACAGAATCGCCCTTTACGCTGCAGCAACAGGTCCAGGTCCACCAGGGCCAGCGCTGGGAGGTGGAACTGACCTATCCGCCGCTTGACCGCGCCGAGGCGGATGAACTGGCCTCGGCGCTACTGCTCCTGAACGGCGGAGCAGAGACCTTTCTCTTCGGCGACGTTCTCGGGGCCGCGCCGCGGGGCGTGGCTACGGGTATCCCGGTGGTGAGCGGGGCGGGGCAGATCGGGGATCTGCTGACCACCGCCGGCTGGACCGGCAGCACGGTTGAGATCATGGCTCCCGGCGATTTCTTCAGCCTCGGTGCCGGGGCGACAACGCGGTTGCACCGCGTGATCGAGACGGCGGACAGCGACGTGGCGGGCGTTGCGAACCTGCGCATCTGGCCGTCGCTTCGGGAAAGCCCGCTCGATACGGCACCGCTGGCCGTTAACAACGCGAAAGGCGTGTTCCGTCTGGCGGGCACCCTGGCGAGTTGGGAGATCGCGGAGACGAACCTCTACGGGATCCGCTTCTCGGCGGTGGAATCCCTCTAGAAAGGAGAACGCATGGAAGGGCAGAAGGTGCCACCGCTCGAACAGCAGGTGGCGAAACTGGAACGCTATCTGGCGACCAACCCGAAAGGGCCAAAGACCAAGATGTATCGCGCGAAACTGAAGGCGCTGCGCCAGGAGATGGGAGGCGGGCATGCCTGACGTCCGGATCGCGAATGCTGCCGCGATTGCCATGTGCAACGCGGCTGTGGACCTGATCGACGGGGGTGCCGGTGCGGGCCTATTGAGGATCTATGATGGCGCGCGACCGGCGGACCCGGATGTCGCAGTTGGTGCGCAGGTTCTGCTTGCCGAACTCACAATGTCGGATCCGGCATTCGGCAATGCCGTCGACGCGAACCCCGGAGGGCAGGCGACGGCCAACGCGATCACTGCAGACGGCAGCGCGAACGCCTCCGGGACGGCGACGTGGTGCCGCATCGTCGACAGCAACGGCGTGGCGATCCTGGATGGGGACGTCGGGGCGACGGCCTCGGGAGCGTTTCTGGAACTGAACACGACTGCGATTACCGCCGGGCAGAATGTCTCGGTGTCATCCATGACCTTGACGCAGCCGGAGAGCTAACGCGCCGACCCGCCATCAGTTCAAGAGCGCACGGCGATAGCGTCGATGACGGATGGGTCGGGGAAAGCGTCGAGGCGAATGTGTATGGTCTCGCCAACGTGGGGGCGCGAGGCCCTGGAAGCATAAAGGATGTAGTCGCCGGAGAGCATCTGGTCCAGGCGCAGCCTGTCGGCTTCGTTGTGGTACTCCATGTAGATCGCTTTCGGGGCGTACGTCCCAAGGATGCTGCTGAGGATCGGGACCTCGCAGCCTTCGGTGTCGATCTTAAGGATATCGATGTGGTGCACGCCAAGGGCGGCGATTGCCGAGGCAGCATCGCGCAGGTCAATTCTCTCCGAAACGCTGGAGTTCAGGCGGGCGCGATGCACGGAGTTCGTGGTGTTCGTGTGCTTCCCGATGAAGAGTTCAGCTTCATGGTCGTGGTCGCTGAGTCCGAAGTTGGAGATGTGAATGCGACCGAAGGACTTGGTGTTGCTGCAGGCGTAATCATAGCTCTGTCGATGGGGCTCGAAGCCATAAATCTCGGCGCGGGGATAAACTTCTGCAAACCAGATGGCGGCTGCTCCCACGTTTGCGCCGACATCGACGACGACCGTTGCAGAGGACAGAAAGTCGATGGCCGGATAGGTGCGGCCACGCAAGGTTGCCTCAATCTCTGAACGGCTGGCTTGGTCGTAGCTGAAGGGTATCCGATTCCCACGAAACCGAATGTGGCTCGTTTCAATCTGAATTGGAAGTGATCTGGCGGTAATCATGCATGGATTGTGCGTTCCCGTTGAAGTTAGCGGCAATAGGAAAATGGCCCTAGGTCAAAAGGGGGTATAAAAGGTGGCTTTCGATCCGATCGTCGATGTCTCCGGGTGTGTCCTCTGGTATGACGCCGATGACCTTGCGACCATCACCAAGGACGGCAGCGACATTGTCCAGCAATGGGACGATAAGTCGGGAGACAACAACCATGCCTCTCAGTCGTCCGCCAGCCAAAGACCGCTGTATGTGGCGTCTGGGATTGGCGGGCTGCCGTCAATCCAATTTGACGGATCGAACGACGAGTTGGATTACGACGCACCAACTGGTATCTCCGGTAGCCAAAATAGAACCGTCTTTGTCGTCTTTCAGAACGATGATGTCCTGGCCGATCATGGCGTGTTGTCATTCGGGGACAACGCGACGCGGCAATCCTTTCACCTCGTATCTCGGTCCACTGACCGCTGGGGTGTGGGGCTTTGGGACGACGACTACGATAGTACGACCCTGGTGCCTGGCACCTCGGCACGGGTTGGCGCCGCGAAGCTCGACGGCACGACTTTAGGCGACATCACGCTCTATCTCGACGGCACGGCAGAGAGCGCAAGCGGTGCAGCTGTCGTCAACACAGACAGCGGCTTCGGAGCCATACCCCGTGTGGGCTCGACGCACGGTGTCTCAAATCACGACGGCCTGATTTCGGAAGTGCTGATCTACAACACAGCGCTCTCGGACGCCGACCGCCAATCGGTCGAAGGCTATCTGGCGCACAAGTGGGGTCTTGAGGGCAACCTGCCCAATGGCCACCCTTACAAGCTCGCACCGCCGGGCGCAGATCCCATCGGCCTGGCAACCGGTGGGCTTCCTGTCCTCGGCGGATCTGCTACTGGTTCTACCGGGCTTGGAGGAGCTGCTGTTGCAGATCTGACCGCGCTGACCGGCACTGCTGATGGCCTTGTTCAAACGACTGCGACTGGTGCGGGTTCGATTGCACCGATTGCGGGACGCGCCAACGGCGTCATCCTGGACTCGACGCGCCGAATCATGACGGATGCGATGGCGAGCGAGACGGCGCAGGCGGTCCTGGCACCGGTTCTCCTGGCGAAATTTTCTTTCGACGGCGGCGACCTCAGGCTCTGGACCGGTGTCGGCCCGACGGATTTCGATGCGGAGACGTACACGGGAGCAGGCACCTTCGGCGGAGTCGGTCCGGTTCGCGAAACGGAGTCGGTGCGTGCGACAGGGGCGTCGTTCTCGCTCTCGGGTGTGCCGACCGAGGTCGTCTCGCTGGCCTTGAACGAGGAATACCAGAATCGCACCGCGCGGCTCTGGCTGGGTTTGATGGACAGCACCAAGCCGGGCGCCGCGTTGATTCCGGATCCGGTTCTGCTGTTCAAGGGGCGCATGGATGTGATGCGCCACCGCAACCGCGCCGAGGACGCAGACGTGTCGCTGACGGCTGAGAACAGCCTGATCGACCTGGAGCGTCCAAGAGAGCGGCGCTATACCAGCCAGGACCAGGCCATCGACTATCCGGACGACAAGGGGCTGGAGTTCGTGCAGAGCCTCCAGGACAAGGAACTGTTGTGGGGGCGCGGATGAACCGCCTACCGGACTGGCAAAGCCGACTGGCAGACGCGATCAGGGCCGCTTCCGAGCGGCCCTTTTCTTATGGCGGCCATGACTGCTGTCTGGCGGTCTGCGATTGCGTCCTGGCCGAAACCGGGATCGACCTTGCCGACGACATCCGCGGCTATTGCGGCAAGTCCGAGGCAGTCGCCGTCCTCAAGCGCTACGGTGGAGTGGCTGGGCTCTGTGAGACCAAGGCGAAGATTCACCGCTTGGCGGAGGTGCCGCCGCTTCAGGCGCAGCGCGGCGACGTCGTGATCACGTTGGAGCGCGGGCGCGACACCCTGGGGATCGTCGATCTTGGCGGCCGGGTGACGCTGTCGGCTGCAGCGCCGAAGGGCTGGGGCGAGCGGCCGTTGCGGGAAGCCTCACGCGCCTGGAGGATCGGCTGATGCCGCCCGCCGCAGCTGTGGTGGCCGGTGCCGTCCTTGCCGGGGTCGGGTCCTTTGCGGCGGGCGCAACGATCTTCGGGCTTTCCGCCGGCCTGACGGCGGTGATCATCGGTGCCACAAACCTTGTCCTTGGCTTGGGTGCATCGTTCCTTGCAGAGAAGCCGAGTGTCGACCTCCCGAACCTGAGCAGCTTTACCGCGAGGGCGCAGAACCGGACCCAGACGCTGCGGCAGCCGATCACACCCAGGCGGCTGGTCTACGGCGAAGCCCGGGTTGCGGGGCCTATGATCTTCGCGGAGTCGACTGGGAACAACCGCTTCCTGCATCTGGTTGTGGCTCTTGGCCAAGGACCCTTCGAGGCCATCGACGAGGTCTGGCTGAATGCAGACCCGATCTTTTCCGACGACCTCGACAGCGACGGTCTGGTCACGGCGGGCAAGTACAAGAACAAGGTCCGCATCAAGAAGTACCTTGGGGAAGCCGATCAGGTTGCGGATCCGGATCTGGTCGACGAGGTCGCATCCTGGACGGCGGCACACCGCCTGCGCGGCATGGCCTACATCTACCTGCGACTGGAGTTCGACAGAGATCTTTTTCCGACCTCGATCCCGAACCCCTCTGCCTGGGTAAAGGGCAGGAAGGTGGCTGATGTTCGGCAGGGCGGGTCGCCTGTGGTGTGGACGCCAAATGCGGTGCTTTGCACCCGCGACTACATGCTGGATCAAACGCTGGGTCTTGGGGCCGGGCCCGACGAGTTCGACGACGATCAGGCGGCGGCCGGTGCGAACGTCTGCGACGAGTTCGTGACCGTGCTGGATGCGGACTTCACAGCGTCCGCTGTGTCCGAGGCGGACGATGCTATCGACCTGGACCTACCACGGCTGTCGCTGCAGACGGGCGACGTTGTCCAGGTCTCCAGCACGGATGCTTTGCCGGCGGGACTGCAGGCCGGGATCAACTACTTCGCCATCCCGGTGCGCCGCCGGCAGACCGATCACAAGGACCCGAGGATCCGGCTGGCGGCTTCCTATGCCGATGCGCTGACCGGCACAGCGGTGGATCTGACGGATGCCGGTAGCGGCACCCTGACCGTGACCAAGAAGGGCGAACCGCGCTACGCCCTGTCGGGTGTGGTGGAAACCGACCGTCCACCCTCGTCGATCATCGAAGAGATGCTGACGGCGATGGGCGCGCGCGCCGTCTATGGCTCCGGGCAGTGGCGGGTACTCCCGGCGGCCTGGGCGTTGCCCTCGCTGTCCCTGGACGAGAACGATCTGCGAGGGCCGATCGAGGTCCAGACCAAGATCACGGGCCGGGACCGGTTCAACGCGGTCAAGGGGATCTTCGTTTCGCCGGAGCGCGACGGGCAGCCGGACGACTATCCGCCCGCTGTCAATGCGCTCTACCAGGCGGCGGACGGTGGGCGGCGGAAGTTTCGGGAACTCAGTCTCCCCTTCACGACGCGCGCCAACCAGGCGCAGCGGCTGGCGAAGATCGCTCTGGAGCGTCACCGGCAGGAGATCAGCGTTACCGCCCGCTGGTCCTTGCGTTGCCTGCAGGTTCAGGCGGGGGACAGGGTGGAGTTGACCAACCAGACCTACGGCTGGGACCGCAAAGTCTTCGAGGTCGAAGCCTGGGCACTGATCTTCGAAGAGAGCGACAGCGACGCCCCGGCGCTTCTGGTCGAAATGGGGCTGCGGGAAACTGCGGCGGGCATCTTCGAGTTTGATTCCGGTTTGGAAGAAACGCGGGTGGATCTGGCGCCCGATACCAACCTGCCGAACCCCTTCGACGTGGCGCAGCCGACCGGCATCGGCGTCTTTACCCAGATCACGCTGACGGCCGCAGGCGACATCGTCCGCAACATCCTGGTCACCTGGATGCTGGCGGATGACTTCTACGTCGTCAACGGCGGTCACTACCAACTGCGGTTCAAGAAGTCGAGCGCGACCTTCTGGCAGCAGTCATGGACCATCGACGGGGCCGACAACTCGGCACAGACGCCGCCGGTCAATCTGGACGAAAGCTACGACCTTGAGATCCGGTCGGTGAACCATCTGGGCATCACATCGCCCTATGCACGGGTCTTCGGCTACGTGGTCGGCTCCAGCGGGGCCGGCGTGACGTCGAAGGTGGATGAGGGTCTGGTGTCGGAGTCCGTGACCAACTTCGTGGACGAGGGTCTGGTGTCGCAGGCGGTCACGGTGACGAACGACGAGGGAGCGATCGGCAGTTGAGCGAACAACGGCAAAAGCGGCGCGATGTCTGGGCGGTGGTCTCTAACTCGACGCCGACAGAAGGCGAGTTCTGGTACATCACCGACACACACAGCTGGGTCTTCGGTGACGGCTCGACGGTGGGCGGGATTCCGTTCGGGCCGGGAACCGGTGATTTCAAGAGCACAGCCAAGGCGACCGTCGATCCGGGCTGGCTGCTGGCGGATGGCCGGACCATCGGTTCGCCGACATCGGGCGCAAACCTGACCGGAGATCAATATCGCGCGCTCTTTACCTGCCTGTGGAACGATTGGTCCGAGACTACAGCGCCCGTGACTCCTGGCGGTCGTGGGGTCTCCGCTGATCAGGATTGGGCAGACAACAAGGCGATCAGGATCCCGAACCGCCGGGGGTACGCGGAGGTCGGGGCAGATGCGTCGCCGCCGCTGACGGCGCGGGCCGTCGGCGCGATCTGGGGTGAGGAAGAGGTCACCATTGAGCGCACCCATCTGCCCGCCGAAGGGCTGGACCTGACCCTGCCCCGCAAGTTCGGGAGCAACGAAGGCAGCGGCGTTGGCTTCTCCAAGGACAACGGCACCACCAGCGACGGCACGGGCACAACCGAGAACATGGGCGACGGCACCACCCTCCCGATCCAGCCGCCGTCCATGGCGGCCTATATCTGGATCAAGCTTTGACGGCGATCCACCGCCGTCGACCGGGTGACACGGGCCGCCTCCGGGGCGGCTTTTTTCTTGCGATGCCAGAGGGTGAGGAGGTCTCCGAATGGAGTGGGGCATAGACGGCGGCGACATCCTGCAGGTCGCCGCCTTTCTTGTGGCGGCTGTGATTTTCGTTCTGCGGATCGATAAGCAGCTGGGGATCATGAAGGCGGAGATGAAGGCCTTGGAAGGCCGGGTGAACACACTGGAGGAAGGTCTTCGTGATGACGTGCGCGAGATCAAGGACACGATCAACGCAAACGCCCGCGACAGCAAAGACAATTTCAAGGCGGTCTTCGAACGCCTCGACCACAAGGCCGACAAGTGACGGTCGTTTCTCAAAAACAGAAGGATGATTTGCGATGATCACGATCACACAGCAAGACGTTGATGTCCTGGCGCGCACGGTCTACGGCGAGGCGCGCGGGGAGCAGATGCAGGGCAAGCTCGCCGTTGCCTACGTCATCATGAACCGTGTCCGCGCGGATCTCCACGGCGACGAAAAGCCGGATTGGTGGGGCGAGGGGATTGTCGGTGTCTGCCTGCGTGATCGCCAGTTCTCCTGCTGGAACCACAACGACCCGAACCGCACGAAACTGATGACGGTCGGACCTGACGACAAGGCTTTCGCCGAGTGCATCGGTGCGGCGTTGATGGCGATCCACCGGTTGCAGCCGGATCCGACCGATGGAGCCGACCATTACTTGGCTTCGCACGCCTGGGCGGATTGGGCTAAGGGCAGGCCTTTCGTCTCCATCGGCCGTCATCGCTTCTTCCACCTGAACTGATGCCGGCACAGAGAGGCCGCCACCTGCGGCCGAGCGTGCGGACGGTCGCGACGCCGTCCGAGGCCAAGCGGCTCTATAAGCATCCACGCTGGCGGCGGCTGGATCTCGACCGTGCGCGGCGGTCGCAGCTGATCGGCTCGTGCGAGGATCTGCGGGTCGTCGACGAGTGGTTCGCATGGCTGCAGGAACGCTGGCGTCACCGCGACGAGGGCCAGAACATCTGGGCCAACATGATCCGCCGCTGGCGCAAGGTCGCCGGGCAGTGGGTCCTCCTTTGGTTCGGCGACTGCGAGGACTGGTGCCTGCTGCTGATCCTGCATCTGGTCACGCGCGCCGGCTTCCCTCGCGGGGCGCTGCGGCTCTGCGCCTGTGAGATCCCGCGCCCGGGCAGAAAGCCGGAGGGCCACATGGTCGTGGCCGTCGCAACCGACCGCGGGACCCTGGTCTGCGATCCGCTGCAGGACCGTCCGCGATGGGCCGACGATCCGGTTTTCGCGGGCCATGACTGGCATTCGATCGAGGACCCGCCGGAGATCCCTGGCCCGGGCCGGGGTGTCTGGCGGTCCCTGCGCGTCGTCACCCTGGAGGACGCGCTGCGTTTTCATCCGCAAAGCTGAAAGGAAAGACGATGGATGAGTTTTTGACACCGGAACTGATCGGGGGCCTGACCGGCGGCCTGATCGTAGCAATTGGCTTGTTCATCTTCCGAGGTGTGGCCTGGATCAAAGACTTTGTCACAGGGACACCGACGAAGCTTGACGACAAGGTCTACAACAAGGTGGTCGAGGCATTTCGGGAGGCAGGCGAGATCTCGCTGCCCGAGAGCATCGACCAAGGGAAGGGTGTGAGAATCGACAATCTGGTGCTGGCCAAGCGCGATTCCGGAAACAAGGACTCCAGCCCACGCTCGCCGGCAATGGTCGCGGCGGCAGCACTGCTGATGGCTTTGACCCTGACCGCGTGCGATCCGTTCAAAGCCTTCATTCCGAGCGGCTCGGTGATCCAGAGCGGCGAGGCGGCCGAAGACGAAAGCGCCCAAAAGCGGCTGGCGGACCAGATCTTCGGTGCGGTCTCAGGCCAGGAGGGGCGAACGGCACGCCTGACGCTGGTCATGGCGACCTACAGCGAACTGGCCGCCGACCGCGTGACCCGCTTCGATCAGGACCAGGCGCCCACGGTGCTGGGCCGCTTCGCGGAGTTGCGGGGCATGCTGGCCCGCTTCCAGACCACGCCGGACGCTGTGTTCGTCGAGACCAACCTCCGCTACGCGAGCTTGGCGATAGCCTCGATTGTCATCGATACGGGCCTGGACCGGGCCGGAGCGCTCGCGGGCAACGTGATCGGAGGCCTGAGTGTCAGCGGCCTGGGCGACCGGGCCAAGGTCGTGGCCCGTCAAGCGGCCCTGACAGAGGCGCTCCTCGCCGACGTGCGGGCGGCGACGGCCAGGATGCGCGACGATCCATCCTCGATTGCCGGCATCCAGCAGGCCGCCCTGGCCCGCTTCACGGCCAACGAGAACCGCATCAAAGCGATCCTGGGCCTGATCGCCTAGCCGCCACACATCACAGTCCCATGACGTGCCCCCGCCATGGAGGCTGGGGCAGGGCCGTGCGAACAGCCCGAGCGGCGAGACTGAATTCTTGCCCATCCATCTTAGCACCGCGGCAACATCGATCGTTTAGTGCCGCGCATGTGGGCAAGTGGCTATCTCACTTCTTGTGCTGCTTTCAGGTGTTCTCCTGTGCCGCATGAAATCCCGGTGTTCCATGGCTGCTTGCCGCCCTTCAGGACGACGAGATCCGCCAAGGGCACGTTGACGACGTCCCCTAGGACCTTGGGGGCATTATGTGACTGACACTTTAGGTACCATTCTTGAACTGACGGCCCATCCCCGCGGTCGATGGATTCAAGAATCTGGTACTTGAACTTCCCGCCCTTTTCGATTGGGTCGTGAATGCACCAACGCATGTTGTTTTTGAGGTCGACGAAATCGCAAGCGAGAACACTGGCTGGCGCCAGCAGTCCAACAGCAAGTGCACAAATACAAAAGGCTCTTCGCATCGCATCCTCCTTTGATCTGCATCTTCGGTTGGATAACGCTAATTGGCCTTGCGGATTCTGATCGCCTCTTCGACTGCATTGCTGAGATGCTTGGAGATCCAGTCGTAGCGTTCTTTGCTGGTGGAGCCTCCTGGGGTGTAGCACTTCACGATCGCAGACAGCTTCTTTCCTGTGTTTCCATACCCAATGAAGTCGAATGGGTTCTTACCCACCGATGCAGTGTCCCCAGCCAAGTCGGTCAATCCGTGGATCCGGATGCCCACGACGCCCATGTTGCTGTCCCACGATCGGATAATTTCGTGATTGATCCACTTCCGGTTAGCCGTATTGGCCCCGACCAAAACGACCGTGCAGCTTCGACCTGACATCTGCCTGCCGATCCAGTTCCGGATCGCTTGGTCTCCACCTTTGGTGACGCTCTCCCAATCGTTGTCAGAGACAGGTGCATTGCCTTCAATAACACCGATGTTTCGAACCTTTGCCGCCCGGGTGCTGTCAGGTTTGTAGTGGAAACTGTAGAAGCACTTCCTCTTCATTCACCAACCCCCTAAAGCAGCGCAAGCATTACAACGACAACAGCGAAGAGCAGTCCGCCGTGAAATGCGACAAGTGTTGCAGAGAAGATGACACGGGCTAGGGCGGGGACCTCTCGATCGACTGACTTTGTGCTCATCGAAAAGTCGATTGCGTCATCTTCCATCTTCCGCACCCTGTCGTATAGCGCTCGAAACATCTTCTCTTGCCGCAAGAAGTATCCATCGAGACCCCAGAATACTATTACGGGAATATAAGCCAAGAATATAAAACTTCGGTTTGAATTCTCTGCCGCTAGTGCGGAGAGTGCCGCGACCAACACCACGCTCCATCCCTTAAGCAAGAAGGAGCTCTGTGCAAGGCGATTGATTACACCTTGGACAAACTCCATGTGCTTGATTTTACGATGTTCCATCGCGCCCTCCCACTTGACACGGCAGTGTAGCAGTCCAGTCAGATCCCAGAAAACTAGCCTCTTGTACATGGTTTGTTCTGGTGCGAAGATATCTCAATGCACGAGACCTACCAGCCCGCTGATCCTAAAGACGTGGTGCAGTCGATCGCCATGGCGTTGCAGCTCAGAGTGCCGCAGGTTTTAAAGGTGAAGGATGCCAGCGACCGCGAGCGCATGGCCCGGGCGATTGCCGTTCATCTGGAACTGTGCGGCTACAAGATTTGCAAAAGGCCGTGGGATCTGCCCAGTCAGAGTGTCCTGGCGGGGCCAAAGGGCGAGACGCAGCGATGACGGTCTTGCAGGCCTGGCGCTCATCTTTGGCATCGAGGCGCAGCTTTGCCATTTGTCCAGATGTCAGTTGCGGCGGCGGTATACCCGGCTTTCAGTGCTATCTCACTAATGCTGAAAGAGAGCCGCTTTTTTTCGACCTGATTGTCCAGTTGGCGGTGGCTAACAGTGCGAACCTGAAGCGCTGTGGCTACTGTGGCCTCGTATACGAGCGAGCGATCCCTGACCGACTGCTTGGCCATCTACTTGACGGTGTCGAGGGCAGAGTATGGCGACCATTGAAGCTGCGCTACTAACCGTCTTACCCGATGCGGGTACGGTCCAAGTCTTGGCTGTTCGTGTGGAATGAACTCGACGCCAATGCGGAACCTAGCGAAAACAGACTGTGTCAGCTATGTGCCAGCGTTCCTTCGCCGTTCTGCACTTTTCTGCGCGGACCTGCACTTTGGGCTTGCGCGACCCCTCGGCAAGACGCTAGGAAAACTGCGCTTTTCCCGGCGAGGACAGGTGGCCGAGTGGCTGAAGGCGCTCCCCTGCTAAGGGAGTATGTGGTTAAGAGCTGCATCGAGGGTTCGAATCCCTCCCTGTCCGCCATATCCCTCCAAGTTAGTGAAATCCATACTGAAATCGCGTGACGACCGGTGCTTAGCGGTCAGACGCGAATAGCTTCCGTCCCCGATCCGGAACGTCCGCAAACGGCTCTGAGCCAGGCGCCTCGCCCGCCAGATGTGGCCAAAGCGGCCCCGGCTCGCAGTTTCCTGCCTGCTGCTGATGACCGAAGCCGCCCGCAGATGAAATCCCTGTGACACGAGAAGCGCGTTAACGCTTGCTTAAGTTTGATCCGGCTTGATGAACAGGCGTTTTGGGGGACATCCCATGATCGGAAGGGGCGTTGCCCTTAACGCTTGGTGCCGTGGTAGCCGACGGCGCGGCTTGAGCCGATGACCGCCGATGGCCGGTCGGGCCGAGGTTTCAGGTCACAAAGTTACATGTTGAATTCAATACTTCTCTTCAGGACGGTAAATTAGTCATCTGATTTTGCTTTATTTTTTGATGTCGGCAGAGCTCTCGGCGAGCAGAAGCGCGGGCCGAGAGTTGGGTAAGAGTTCGGGAGGGTTGCAGAGCATATGCTGCAGGGCCTGAGAAGCAGGGTAGATGCAAAGCTCAGCGCGTTTTTCGTGCCGCGGGAGCTGATTCTCCGTGCCCATGACCGCGTCACAGTCCTGCGGCTCTCGGTTCGCACCCAACAAGCCGGCTTGTGTGCCGTCTTTCTTTTTCTCGTTTGGACGCTCGCGGCGAGTGGCGGTTTCGTTCTGCAGGAATACACCATCGCAGGCAAGGACGACGAAATCGAACAACAGAAGTTCGATTACTTTTCTCTCCTCAGCGAAGTGGCAGAGTACCACCAGCAGTTCGCGCGCATTGCCGGCTCTCTTGAGGACAACCAGGCTTACCTGCTCTCAGCGCTGCGGGACGGTGTGCAGGGCGAGGAAGCGCTTGCCCGCATCGAGGAGAACCTCAGAAAGACCGAGTCCGAAGAGACCAGAGTTGTGGCGGCCCGGGCCGGACTGGGATCCAAGGCTGAACGTTTCGGTTCCGAACTCGAGGCCATTCTGGAGCGCGACCAAGCTCTTCGTGCGCGGGTTCAGTCCATGCGCTCCATTCTGGTGGAAGACAGTCCAGACGGCGGACAGGCGGCCGAGGCAGACCGCAGGCTGGGTCAGCGACTGCAGGATCTTGAAAGCGAACTGACGCAGTCCGATACGGCGAGACGCCAGCTTGAAGCCACGGTCGCGGACCTCCGTTCGCAGGTAATGACAGCGCAGCAGGAGCGGGAAGCAGCGGAAACGACTGGGGAACAGTTCCGAGACGAGATCCGGATCCTGGAATCTCAATTGACGCTCGCAGCCAACCGCGAAGACGGACTGGATCGACAGATCTCAGCGCTGGAGCAGTCGCTGGAGACGGCCATTCATCGGGGCGACGGCTTGGCAGACGACAAATCCGGTCTGCAGGGTGAGCTTGTGGACGCCCGTCAAAGGATGTCGGATCTGCGCGCTGCACAACACAGCATTGTGGAACGGCTGCGCGACCGCACGGAGCTCGGCGTCGACAGCATCGAACGTACGGTTGCAATGACTGGCCTGAAAGTTGAAGACTTGTTGGCACGGGTGGAGGGCAGCGGAGCCTCTCAGGGCGGTCCTTTCATCGCCGGTGACTATTCCGGCGATTTCAATGGCGATGCAGAGCTCGAGATTGCCCTCTCGCTTCTAGATCTACGTCTAAATCGTTGGAATGCTTTACAGAAGATAATGCGTACACTGCCGCTGACGGTTCCGCTGGACAGCTATTCCATCAGCAGCGGCTACGGCAAGCGCAAAGATCCGCTGAATGGACGCATGGCGTACCATCGCGGATTGGATTTCCGGGCGCGCACGAAGGCGCCCATCTACTCGACAGCACCAGGAACGGTCACCTATGCCGGCTGGAGTGGGCCCTTCGGTCGCATGATCGAGATCGATCACGGCCACGGCATTCGAACGCGGTACGCCCACCTTAAAAAGATTCTTGTCAAATCAGGACAGTCGGTAGCTAATCGCGAGAAGATCGGTCTTGTCGGCTCTTCCGGCCGCAGCACCGGTCCACACTTGCACTACGAAGTGCGCTATAACGGCGCTCCGCTCAACCCCATGAAGTTCTTGACGGCAGGCAAGCATGTTTTCAAAGACTAAAGAGACCAGTGGTAGCCCCGAACCCGTAACGCCCACCAGCACGGAGCCTAAGCGAAGCCCCGCAAACAGTGGTGTGCCTTCGATCATCAGCGCCGATCTGAAGATAACCGGCAACCTGAGAAGCGATGGCGATATCCAGGTTGATGGCTTTGTCGAGGGCGACATCGACAGCGCAACCCTCACCGTCGGAGAGGGGGCTCAGGTCAAAGGCCACATCAGCTGCGATGCCGTGCGGATCTGCGGAACCATCGATGGTGCCGTGAAGGCGAAGTCTGTCGTTATGGCGAAGTCGGCCCGTGTGATCGGCGACATCATCCATGACAGCCTGGCCATTGAGGCGGGTGCCTTCATCGAGGGCAACATCAAGCGGCTGGAAGGTGCGAGCCGGTCCTCCGGGGGTACCAGCAACGTCACGCCGGCGCCGACAGCGTCGAGCAGCAGCGGCGGCTCCCAGACCAGCAAGCCCCTCGCGAGCTAAGGGCCGCAGTCGCCCTGTTCTTCGCAGTCGCCCTGTTCTTCTAGGACAGAGCGAAAGAGATCGGGATCAACGTTTCCGCCGGACAGGGTCAAAGCGACTGTCCGGCCGGCGCAGTCGATCTTGCCTGCAAGGACCGCGGCCAAGCAGACGGCCCCGCCTGGCTCCACGACCAGCTTGAGGACGCGGAAGGCGAAAGCCATCGCGGCCTTCACTTCCCGGTCGGTCACGGCTAATCCGCCCCTGACACGGCCCTCGTTGGCGGCAAAGGTGAGCGTGCCCGGTTGCGGCGCCAGGAGGGCATCGCAGATTGATCCCTGCATGCTCTGGTTAGGCAGGATCTCTCCTGCTTCGAGGGAACGCCGGGTGTCATCGTAGTGGGCCGGTTCGACGGTCATCACTTCAGCATCGGGCAGCAAGCGCTCGAAAGCGATTGCGCAACCGGCCGTCAGTCCCCCTCCACCGCAGCAAACCAACAGTGTGTCCGGTCTCGCGCCCAAGGTCTCCGCCTGGCGGACGATTTCCAGACCGCAGGTTCCTTGGCCGGCGATGATGCCGCCGTCGTCGTAAGGCCGTACAAGCGTGGCGCCTCGTTCCTCACAGAGGCGGCCGCCGATCTCTTCGCGGGAGTCCGTCAGGCGGTCATAAAGGCCGACTTCGGCCCCATAACCCTTTGTGTTCTCAATCTTGATCGTCGGGGCATCTCTCGGCATCACGATCACAGCCGGAAGCCCAAGTATGGCGGCGGCGGCGGCGACGCCCTGTGCGTGGTTTCCAGAGGAAAAAGCCACAACACCATTCTTGTGGAGGGCTTCCGGAATCTGGGCAATCCGATTAAAGGCGCCCCGGAATTTGAAAGACCCGGTTCGCTGAAGCGATTCAGCCTTGAGCAAAACCCTGCCGCCGGCAAGTTCGTTCAGGGCGGCGGACTCCAACAACGGCGTCACGGTCGCCCAGCCGCACAAGCGCTCGGCCGCGCGCAGAATGTCATCAAAGGCAGGGACGTCATCAAATCGCGTCGAAGTCGTTGTATCAGGCAAAGGGCATCGTCTTTCTTGATCGAGGAAGTGTTTCAGAGACAGTTGGGTCGGCTAGTCGATACCCAGCAAAGGCGGGAGCTCGGCGAGCGTGCTGATTGTAGCGCCCAGTTTACCGGGCAGGCGATCCGGCTCTCTCTGGAAGCGGTTCACCCATGCGACGTGGAAGCCAAAGTGGGCTGCGCCGCGTGCGTCCCAGCCGTTGCTGGAGAGAAAGCAGATTCTCTCCTGCGGTGTGTCGAGGCGATCCACGGCAAGCTGGTAGACCCGCGAGTCGGGCTTGTAGATCCCGACGTCTTCGACGGAAAGTGCCAGATCGAGAACAGGCTGCAGCCCGGCAGATTGGACCGCTGCGTCCAGCATCGTCGGACTTCCGTTTGAGAGAATTGCAGTGGCCAAGCCGGCGTTCTTCAACGTCTCCAGCGTGGTCTTCACTTCCGGGTAGGCATCCAGCGTCAAGTAGAGCTCCATCAGCCTCTGATGAAGCTCCGCATTCTCGGTTCCCGTTGCGGAGAGAGCGAAATCCAGGCTCTCCGCGGTTACCTGCCAGAAGTCGACGTGAGCGCCCATGAGACTGCGTAGCCAGGTGTACTCCAGTTGTTTCTGGCGCCAGAGTTCGGAGACCTCGGTCGCCTTGTCGCCAAGGTCCTCACCGCCATGGCGAATCGCAGAGTGCACATCGAAGAGCGTTCCATAGGCATCGAAGACACAAGCCGTTACCCCTTCGAAGCGGGTGTCGTTATCTGATGCCACAGTGGTGCTCCTCTGTACGCGAGATGGGCGGCGTTCGGCTTCAGGCGCGAGCGTCTCTGGATTTTTCTAGGAACCGAGTGGGGGAACTCTCAGAGCCCAAGGTGTGTTCGCCGAGCCGTTCATCTGTCTGTAGATCGCCAGTGTCTCCAGGATCCGTTGCACATAGTTCCGGGTTTCCGCAAAAGGAATCCGCTCGACCCACAGGATCGGATCAACAGAGGGCAAGCGCGGGTCGCCGAACTGGGAAATCCAGCGCTCCGCACGGCTGGGACCGGCATTGTACGCTGCCAAGGCCAAAATGTAGGAGCCGTCGAACCGCTCCAGGAGTTCCGCCAGATAGGCACGTCCCAACGCGATGTTGTAGTCGGGATCATCCGTCAGGCGGCCTCTGTCGTAGGAAAGTCCGATGCCACGCGCCGTCTGCCTTGCCGTTGCCGGCATCAGCTGCATCAGGCCGAGTGCGCCTACAGGGCTTCTGGCCTTTGGATAGAACTCGCTCTCCTGACGCATCAGCGCGAGAACGAGAGCTGGCTCTGGGACGTCCGGCCCGGAAAGCACCCGCTTCGGGTAGAGCAGGGTTCCGAGGTCGACGCCGCGCCGCAGCGCAAGCTTGGCGGTTCGAAGTGCCATCTCTTGGCGGCCAAGCGAGGCCGCCAGATCCACGATCAGGTGAAAGTCGGACTCTGTCTTTGCGTCCTGCCTCAGGCGTGCAATGAACTGTTGTTGCAGTCTGGTTTCATCCAGATGACCGAGGATTGCGATCGCCTTCACAAGCTCGCGGTCTCGGAATGCCGACTTCTCGGCAGGCGATAGCGGGGCGGGAGTTTTGAGACCTGCTAGACTGGTCGAGCCCATTCTCTGGGAAGCGATCTGGCCGTAGAAGGCGGTGGGGTGGTCTGAGGCAACTCCGTACCATTTTCGCGCTTCCGCGAGATCGCCAAGGCGATTCTGAGCTTCAGCCGCCCAGAATGCGCCCCGCGCTCTGCTGATCGGGGAAGTAACCCCGGAGTGGAGGCGCTCGAAGTGGCGAAAGGCGACGGCAGGCTGGTCGAGATAAGCCAAAGTAATCCAGCCTGCCAGCCATTCCCCTTCAGCAAACCCAAGGCCTTCGTTCTGCCCGTGGCGGCTGGCAATCTGGTAGGCGAGCCTGTGTTGCGAACGATCAAGCGCGCGCCAGAACGCCCATTTCCGAAGGCGCCACCAGCTCGCCAGATGGTCACCTTGCGTCGGCGCCTGATTGAGGATCTCAACGACACCGTCAAAGCGATTGCGTCGCTGGCGCCAGGCGGCGCGCTCGTAGAGTAGGCCCTCGTCGCTCTGAAGCCGGGCCGGAACCCTTCTGATGGCGGCGTCCACGCCAGGTTTGTTGCCATAGAGGGCGATCCGCGCCTGCGCGAGGTATCGATGCCCGCTATCCACGCGCCGCAACTGACGATTTGCTGCCGCGGTGCGGCGGTCCCACAGGAGGCGTTCCAGCCGCCGTCGTTCGTCTTCCGGTGTGAGGAAGGCCTTGAAGAGACTATGAAAACGGACCTCTTCGCCTTGGCCAAAGTCCAGCGAAACCCAAAGCAGGGGCACCATTTCCTCGACAGTGGCTGTGCGCCCCAACTGTTGAAGGGCGCGGCTGTATGCGGTTGCGCCTTCGCCGGTAATCGGAGGGCGGGTTCCGAACCAGGCCAGAACCCGCTCCGGCGCCCAGTCCGCCGGCAGCGCAGGTTCGGCGTTCCGATAAAGCTGGAAACGGCCCGGCCATTGAGGGTTTGCGCGGAGGAAGGCCTCAAGATCGGCGAAGCTGCGGTCGCTGTTCCGGCGGGTCAGATCGATCCAATCGACGATCTTCGCGGCCAGAGGACTGGTACCCTGCCTAGCGAGGCGAAGGCCGGCCGCGTTGCGTCCGTTTCTGACCAGTTGTATGGCTTCGCCATAGAGAACCTGATCCTCTGTGGAGAGAGGAGGGGGAAGTGCTTCGGCGAGGGCGGCGTAGGAAAGGAAGAGGACCGAGACCAGGATGCTCAGAAGGAGCCCGGGCACCCTGACCATCTCACCTGACCTCATGGCGTCCCCTTCTTGAAGCGTTTCGCCAATGCTAGAGAGATGGCGCGCGGGAATCCAGCATTCTGGGATGGCACCCCGCTGGCCCTTCTTGCTCCGACCAATGCCAGCGGTTATGGTCTGCCCTCACTGCGGACACCCCGTCCCGCGGGGCGTTGAACCAAGAGAGTTTAAGGGTTTTCACTATGTCGGGCCCAATGTTTTCGGGATCCATAACTGCGCTCCTCACCCCATTTCGCGACGGCAGGGTGGACGAGGGCGCCTTCCAGAACTTCGTGGAGTGGCAGATCGGCGAAGGGACCGAGGCCCTGGTGCCTTGCGGAACAACCGGCGAGTCTCCGACCCTGAGTCATGACGAGGACATGCGGGTGACGGCGCTCTGCGTTGAGGTGGCAAAAGGGCGGGTGCCGGTCATTGCCGGTACGGGGTCCAATTCCACTGATGAGGCCATCCAACTGACCGTACACGCGAAGGAGGCTGGGGCGGATGCCGCATTGGTGGTAACACCTTACTACAACAAGCCGACCCAAGAGGGGCTCTACCAGCATTACCGCGCCATCCATGATGCGGCCGACTTTCCGATCCTGATATACAACATTCCGGGCCGATGCATCGTCGATATGACGGTTGAAACCATGCAGCGCCTGGCGGAGTTGCCGAACATTGTTGGCGTCAAGGATGCTACGGCTGACCTGGTGCGTCCGGCACTGACGAAGGCGGCGATCGGCGACGACTTTGCGCAGCTCTCCGGGGAAGACGCGACGATCGTGCCGTTTCTTGCACAGGGCGGACACGGATGCATCTCGGTTACTTCGAACGTCGCGCCCCGCCTGTGCGCCGAGCTCCATGCCGCGTGGAGGCGCCGGGACCTTGACAGGGTCGAGGAAGTGAACAGCCGGCTCA
This sequence comes from Pelagibius sp., assembly GCF_028281305.1. GTDB lineage: Bacteria > Pseudomonadota > Alphaproteobacteria > Kiloniellales > Kiloniellaceae > Pelagibius. Next base: position 206,138 of record NZ_JANQKD010000023.1, read on the forward strand.
TGCCGCTCCACAAAGCACTCTTCGAAGAATCGAGCCCGGCGCCGGTGAAGTTCGCAGCGTCGCTGCTGGGGCAATGCGAGAATGAGCTTCGTTTGCCCATGGTTTCGATCCGTCCCGAAACCGAAGCCAAGGTCAAGACCGCTATGGTTCACGCCGGGTTGCTCAACTAGTTCCGAGGACCCCCTGAGCTATGACGCAGGGCGCGAAGCAGATCGCCGCCCAGAACCGACGGGCACGGCGCGATTTTCAGATCGAGGAAACCTTCGAGGCCGGTCTGGTGCTGACCGGCAGCGAGGTGAAGTCGCTGCGTGCCGGGCGTGCATCGATTGGTGAAGCCTACGTGAGTGAGCGGTCCGGGGAGCTGTTTCTGCAGGGCGCGCACATACCTGAGTACCTTGCCGCCACCTACAACAATCATCAGCCCCGCCGCCTGCGAAAGCTGCTGGTCCACAAGCGGGAACTGGCCAAGCTGGTCGGTCAGGTACGCCGAGAGGGCTATACCCTGGTTCCTCTATCGGTCTACTTCAACCCTAGGGGACGCGCCAAACTCGAGGTGGGCCTCGCGAAAGGGCGCCGTAAGGCCGACAAGCGGGAGAGCATCAAGTCTCGCGAGTGGGAGCGGCGGAAATCAAAGCTGTTGCGGGAGCGCGGATAGGCGCTCGCAGATGCTTTCGAACACCTGCTCAAACATGTCCACCGTAAGCCGGCCGGTGTTCGTGTTGTATCTTGAGCAGTGGTAGCTGTCCGCGACCAGCAGGTTGTCGATTGCATGCAGGTGGCCATGGCCGAAGGGGAAATGGGCCTTGCGCTGGCCGAGGGTGGTGAGAACCGCCGCATGCGACAGCCCCCCCAAGCACAGGACGACCTGAAGCCGGTCCATCTGCCGGATTTCGGCTTCCAGGAAGGGACGGCAGTTTCTGCCTTCTGCGCCGGTTGGCTTGTTTTCCGGAGGAACGCAACGGACCGCGTTGGTGATTCTGCAGTCTTGGAGACTGAGGCCGTCTTCGGCGTTTCGACCGTAGCGTCCCTTCGCAAAGCCGAACTTGCTTAGCGTCTCGTAGAGGAGATCACCGGCATAGTCTCCGGTGAAGGGTCTGCCGGTCTGGTTCGCCCCTTTCAGCCCGGGCGCGAGACCAACGATCAGAAGGCGGGCGTCCAGCGGGCCGAAGGCCGGCACCGGTGCGTTGTGGAAGCTGGGATGGTTCTGTCTGTTCGCCTGCCTGTATTCGACCAGCCGAGGGCAGAGCGCGCAATCCAGCGGTGGCTCTGAAAACATTCTTGAACCCCGGATACAGGCTAGACAGCCTCGTCCTCGAAGTAGTCGCCGTCGTCGTCCGAGAAGTGGTCGTCCTCGTAGCCGTCTTGGCGCAGGCGTTCTCCGGCACGGGCCCGATCGCCCGGCAACTGCCTTGCGATCTGCGATTGCAGGTCGGCAAGGTCAACAAAGGTATCGGCCTGGCGGCGCAATTCATCGGCGATCATCGGGGGCTGCGACCTGATCGTCGAGACGACGGTAACCCTGCAACCGCGCCTTTGAACGGCTTCTACGAGGCGCCTGAAATCGCCGTCTCCCGAAAACAAGATGATATGGTCCAGACGGTCGACCATTTCCATCATGTCGACCGCGAGTTCGATGTCCATGTTGCCTTTGACTTTGCGCCGGCCCGCAGCGTCGGTGAACTCCTTGGTCGGCTTTGTGACCATAGTATAGCCATTGTAGTCCAGCCAGTCGACCAAGGGCCGGATCGGTGAATATTCTTGGTCTTCTATCAGTGCGGTGTAATAGAGTGCGCGTACTAAATTGCAGCGACCGTTGAATACATCGAGTAATCGCTTATAGTCGATATCAAAGCCCAGAGAGCGTGCGGTGGCGTAGAGGTTTGCGCCATCAATGAATAATGCGACCCGTTCCTGGTCATAGAGGTTCATAACAATCCTTCCGAACCGAATACTGTTTCACTAATGCTGCCTAGGCATCTTTTCCAAACCGCGATGTCAGCATCAATCTACACGCGAGATCCATCAAACTGAAGAAATCAATCGCATTTTCTTCGCCATAGATCTATGCCGTCCCCGAGATGTCGCAAGAGAATCGTAGCAAGGAGGGCAGCGAGGTGATCCTCATTGCGCTGGGGTCCAACCTCGAGAGTCCGGAACACGGCTCGCCGCAGAACGTTCTGGAGGCCGCCGTGACGGCGCTGCCGGACTACGGCATCGCGGTGGTCCAGTGCAGCTCCTGGTACCGTTCGGCACCTATACCTGCATCGGATCAACCTTGGTATGTGAACGGAGCCGCCCGTGTGGCGGGGGACCTGCAGGCGGAGGACCTGCTGGGTCGCCTCCATGATGTTGAACGGCGGTTCGGCAGGGTCCGGCGGCGAAGGAACGAAAGCCGGATCCTGGATCTCGACCTTCTTGCTTATGGAACCAGACGAACGGAGGAGGGCTCAGCACTCGTCTTGCCGCATCCGCGGATTGCAGAAAGGGCCTTTGTCTTGAAGCCCTTGATGGAACTGGTGCCGAACTGGCGTCATCCGGTCACGGGCGAAACGCCGGCAGAGATGCTGGAGCGGCTCCCCGATAGCCAAGCGGTGAAACGCATTCCTTAATAACACTGTTTTAGTGTGTTTATTTTCGGCGCACGAGGGTTGTAAACGCGCTGTTCGGGCCATATATTCCCGCGGCCTCGGCCAATGCCGGGCAGGATTGTCGGTTCCCATCAGAGAGGTTGCCGCAGATGGCGCGCGTAACGGTCGAAGACTGCGTTCTACAGGTCCCCAACCGCTTTGAGTTGGTTATGAAGGCTGCCCAGCGTGCGCGGGATATCTCTTCCGGAGCGCCGTTGACCTTGGACAGGGACAATGACAAGAACCCGGTGGTAGCCTTGCGGGAGATCGCCGACCAGACGATCAGCCTTGACGCCTTGGGTGACTCCTTGATTACCGGCCTGCAGAAGCAGAGCGAGCAGGACGAGCCGGAAGACGACATTGTTGAGTCGGATAACCTCGTTATCCCAACGGCTGCGGAGCAGGGGCTTGGCGCCGCCCCGGCGGTGGACGCGCCGGCGGAAGCAAGCGAGCCAGAGGCTCCCGAAGGCCCCGGAGATCAGCAGTAGCTGCAGACTTGCGGCTTTCCAGGCAGGCTGCCCGCAGCCGGCGGCAGCCGTATTCTTGGACTTGGCGCCCAGCGGACTAGCGCCTATGCTGGAATCGTTTTAATCGGTTATTCGCAAGGCACGGGTCAAAAACAGCATGATCCGGCAGTTTGAGCTGGTCGAACGGGTCAAATCCTATGACCCGGGCGCGGATGAGGACGCCCTCAACCGTGCCTATGTCTATGCCATGAAGGCGCATGGGACGCAGACGCGCGCTTCGGGCGACCCCTACTTCTCCCATCCGATCGAAGTTGCGGGCATTCTGACCGACCTAAAGCTCGACGATTCTTCCATCATCACAGCCTTGCTCCACGATGTCGTTGAAGACACCGATGCCTCGCTCGAGGACCTCGAGGCGCATTTCGGCGGCGATATTGCGCGCCTGGTCGATGGAGTCACGAAGCTTGGGCGGCTCGAGCTACAGTCCGAAGAAACCAAGCATGCCGAGAACTTCCGCAAGCTTCTTGTTGCGATGTCTGAAGACATCCGGGTGCTCCTGGTGAAGCTCGCCGACCGTCTGCACAACATGCAAACCCTTCATTTCATCGGTTCAGAGGAGAAACGCCGCCGCATCGCCCGCGAGACCATGGACATCTATGCGCCGCTTGCCGAGCGCATCGGTATGCATGGATTCAAGGACCAACTGGAAGACCTGGCTTTTGCCGAGTTGAACAAGGACGGGCGCGAGTCTGTTCTGGCACGCTTGGACTTTCTGCGCGGGCAGGGACAGGATCTGTCCGGGCGCATCATTGAAGAGCTGCGGTCAACGCTGACGAGCGAAGGCATCAAAGCGGCAGTTTCTGGGCGCATGAAGACGCCTTACTCGGTCTGGCGCAAGATGCAGCGCAAAAACATCACCTTCGAGCAGCTTTCCGACATCATGGCGTTCCGGATCGTCGTCGACACGCCCGGAGAGTGCTACCACGCGCTGGGCCTGCTCCACAGCCGCTACCCGGTTGTGCCGGGCCGCTTCAAGGACTACATCTCCATTCCGAAGCCGAACGGATACAGCTCTCTCCACACCACGATCATCGGGCCCGAGCGCCATCGGATTGAGGTCCAGATCCGGACCCACGACATGCACGAGATTGCCGAGTACGGCGTGGCGGCGCACTGGCAGTACAAGCAGTACAAGCAGAACCATCCGCAGGTGGAAGGTCGGCAGTACCGCTGGATGCGGGAACTGCTGGATATCCTGGAACACGCCGACAATCCCGAGGAGTTTCTCGAGCACACGAAGCTTGAGATGTTTCAGGATCAGGTCTTCTGCTTCACGCCGAAAGGGGCCGTGATCGCCCTACCCAGAGGCGCAACGCCCGTCGACTTCGCTTATGCGGTCCACTCCGAAGTCGGCGATACCTGCGTCGGCGCAAAGGTCAACGGTCGGATGGTGCAGCTTCGTGCGCCGCTCCAGAACGGGGACCAGGTGGAGATCATCACGTCGAGGGCGCAGACGCCGTCTCCTGACTGGGAGCAGTTCGTTGTCAGCGGAAAGGCGAAGGCGCGCATCCGCCGCTTTGTGAGGCTGAAGCAGCTCGAGCAGTACACCGAACTCGGCCGTCAGATCCTTCAAAAAGCGTTCCGTCAGGAGGGCTATGAGTTCAGCGACAAGGGTTTGGAAACTGTGCTCAAGCGCTTCCGCTGTGATTCGGTGATGGATCTCTGCGCGGCGGTTGGCCAAGGGCACCTGACGGGCCGGGAAGTCGTGGTGGCCGTCTTCCCAGGCGCGAAGGCCGAAACCGCACCGACGAAGGTTGTGCCGATTGCGCGGGCGCGCGCGCGGCAGGGCAAGAGCAAGGAAACCTCCGTCCCCATAAAGGGCCTGATTCCCGGCATGGCCGTTCACTACGCGCACTGCTGTCACCCTCTGCCCGGAGATCGCATCGTTGGCATTGTGACGACCGGAAAGGGCGTCACTGTGCATACCATCGACTGCGATACGCTGGAGAGCTTCCAGGCAACTCCGGAGCGCTGGGTCGATCTGGCCTGGGACGTGGAGGACAGCGAGGAACAAAGAACCGGAAGGCTGCATGTGATCGTGGCGAACGAGCCGGGCAGCCTCGGTGGTCTTTCCACGATTATTGGAAAGAACAGCGGAAACATCAGTAATCTAAAAATCACCAATCGATCGACTGATTTTTTTGAAATGATAATCGATGTAGAGGTGACCAGCGTTAAACACCTGACAAACATAATCGCGGCGCTGAGAGCAATGCCTGTGATTACTTCCGTCGAGCGGGCTCGCGGTTAAGGTCACGGCCACTTTTTGCGTCTAGGATTACAGGATGTTCAAGCGCCGTAAGCCCCGTCCCGCACTGCAGCGATTGTTCGACGCGGTCTGGCCGAAGGGCGGATGGCGCCGCTCCGGCACTTATGTCGCGCACCGCCTGCGGCGACTGCCGGGCACGCCCTATCGCATTGCGGCCGGGTTCGCTTCGGGCGCCGCGATCTCGTTTACACCCTTCATCGGCCTCCATTTCATTCTCGCTGTGGTTTTGGCGCTGGTCCTGCGGGGAAATCTCATTGCCGCCGCTATCGGAACCGTCGTCGGAAACCCCTGGACATTTCCCATTATTTGGCTGTGGATTTACAGTCTGGGCACTTGGCTCATCGGCAACGATGACTTGACGGCCCTGCCACAAACCCTTTCATTGGGATACATAACTGAGAATCCGCTGAAGGTTCTGCTCCCAATGGCGGTAGGGGGGGTGCCGACGGCTATTTTCGCGTGGTTCGCCTTCTTTTGGCCCATCAAGCAGACCGTGGACCAGTATCAGCGGGCCAGGCGCCGGCGCATCCGCCGGAAACTCAGGCACTCGCGGGAGGTCCGCGGGCCCAAGGGCCGCCCGGCTGATCGGGGCAAGACCTTCCGCGTTGCCGAAGATTTTGAGAGGCAGCCTTGAACCGACACCTCAGGCTCGGTGTGAACATCGATCACGTCGCCACGATCCGGAACGCCCGCGGCGGCCTGCATCCGGATCCTGTGCGCGCGGCGCGCCTGGCCGCTGCCGCCGGCGCCGATGGGATCACGGCCCATCTGCGCGAGGATCGACGCCACATCTCCGACAGCGATATCGAGCGGCTGACCGCGGAACTGGACATCCCGCTCAACCTCGAGATGGCGGCGACGGAGGAGATGCTGGACATCGCTCTGCGTCATCGGCCGCACGCCGCCTGTATCGTGCCGGAGCGGCGGGAAGAACGGACAACCGAGGGCGGGCTCGATGCCGCCGGCGGCCACAATCACCTGCAGCACTTCGTCAGCAGTCTGCGTGAAGCGGGGTCTCGGGTGTCGCTCTTCATCGAAGCCGATCTCAAGCAGCTGCAGGCTGCGGTCTCTTTGGGGGCACCGGTGGTGGAACTCCACACCGGGGCCTATTGTGAGGCCTTTCTGGAAGATCCTGAAGGGGAGCGCACAAAGCGCTGTCTTCAGCAGCTGCAGCAGGCGGCCGAGGACGCGGCGGAGCTGGGGCTGGAATGCCATGCAGGACACGGCCTGACTTTCGACACGGTCGGGCCGGTCGCCGCGATTCCCGCAATTGCCGAACTGAACATCGGCCACTTCCTGGTTGGAGAGGCAATCTTCGGCGGGTTCGATAGCTCGATCCGCAGAATGCGGGCCCTGATGGACAAGGCACGCGCGGAGGCGGGGAGTGCGCGCAGCGCCTAGTCTCTTGGGCTTGAGGTCTGCGGAGCTTGGGTCGGTAGGATGATTCTGGGCCTTGGCAGTGACCTCATCGACATCCGGCGCATCGAGAAGACCCTGGATCGCTTCGGTGAGCGCTTCACGCAGCGATGCTTTACTGACATCGAGCGGCAGAAGTCGGATCGCCGTGCCGCCCGCGCCGCCAGCTACGCCAAGAGGTTTGCCGCAAAAGAGGCCTGTGCCAAGGCCCTGGGAACCGGCGTTCCGCGGCGGGGTGTCCATTGGCGCGACCTGGGGGTGGTCAATCTGCCAAGCGGCAAGCCGACCATGGCGCTGACCCGCGGGGCGGCCGCCCGGCTGGACGAGATGACCCCGCCGGGCATGCGGGCGCAGATTGACATTACCATCACCGATGACTATCCGCTTGCTCAGGTGATCGTGATCATCACCGCTTTGCCGGGCGAATAGCGGATGAACCGGTCTGACGCCAGGAACGAGCAGCGCAGCAGAAGACAATGGACAATTCAATGAGCAACAAGGGCCCGGACGCGGATCCGGAGAACAGCGCCGAAGGGGGGCAATCGTCGACCGGGGCGCTGCTGGAGACGCTGCGTACGGTCGTTATTGCCGTTCTGATCGCTCTTGGGGTCCGGACCTTCGCCTATGAGCCCTTCAACATCCCATCGAGCTCTATGGAGCCGACGCTGCTGATTGGCGACTATCTCTTCGTCTCCAAGCTTTCTTACGGCTACAGCAGGTATTCGTTGCCGTTCAGCCCGAATCTCTTTGACGGGCGCGTCTTCTTTTCCGAACCGGAGGCCGGCGACGTCGCCGTGTTCCGGACCCCGCGGGATGTCAAGACGGACTACATCAAGCGCATCGTCGGCCTGCCGGGAGACGAGATCGAAGTCCGCGGCGGCATTCTCCATGTCAATGGGGAGCCGGCCAAGCGGGAGCGTCTTCTGCCTTCCGAACTGGAAGCGTACGACTACCCCTCCGCTCAAGGTGCGGTCTACATGGAGACCCTTCCCAACGGACGCCGGCATCTGATTCATGAGCAGGTGGATACCGCGCCCTGGGACGATTGGGGGCCCGCGAAGGTACGGCCGGGGCACTTCTTTGCCATGGGCGACAACCGGGACAACAGTCAGGACAGCCGATCGAGAAGCGTGGGGCAGATTCCTTTCGAGAATCTGGTGGGCCGTGCTGACGTCTTGTTCTTTTCTCACGACAGCAGCGCATCCTGGTGGGAGGTTTGGCGCTGGCCTGCGGCAATTCGCTTTGGCCGGATCGGCGATGCCATCCAATGACAAGCCAGCACCCGCGCAAGCCTCGGGGACCGGGAGCGACCCTCTTGCTCCGCTGGAACATCGCCTAGGCTACAGTTTCAAGGCCCCTGACCACCTCGAGCGGGCTTTGACTCACTCCAGTGTTTCGGCGGACCCCGCTCACTTTGGTGGAGATTACGAGCGCCTTGAGTTTCTTGGCGACCGGGTGCTCGGTCTCGTTGTTGCCGAACTCCTGTTCCAGGAGTTCCCTTTGGAAGCCGAGGGCCAGCTGGCGCGCCGGCATGCTCAGTTGGTCCGCAAGGAGACCTTGGCCGCGGTAGCGCGCACCCTTGACCTTGGCAGCTTCATACGGCTGGAAATGGGAGAAGCCGAGCGAAGCGGCCGCGACAACCCCGGTCTCTTGGCGGACACCTGTGAGGCCGTGATTGCGGCCCTCTACCTGGATGGCGGCCTCGCGACCGCACAGAGCTTTATCCGGGCCAACTGGCGCGATCACATCGCTGCAGACATCGCCCCGCCGCAGGACGCAAAGACGAAGCTTCAGGAATGGGCGCAAGGCCGTGGTCTTCCCTTGCCGGTTTACTCGGAACGAGACCGAAGCGGTCCGGCACATGCGCCTGTTTTCACGATCAGTGTCGCAGTGCAAGGGTTTCCCGCAATCGAGGGACAGGGCAGGTCGAAGCGAGCCGCCGAGCAGGAAGCGGCAGGCAAGCTGCTCGCCGTGCTGGAGGAGGGGCAGTCGTGACCGGCGAAGCCACCCGACAGCGATGCGGCCTCGTGGCCGTCGTGGGAGCACCGAACGCCGGCAAGTCAACGCTGGTCAACCAGCTCGTCGGCGCGAAAGTCTCGATCGTCACGCATAAGGTGCAGACGACCCGTACGCGTGTTCGCGGCATTGCCGTTCACGATGACAGTCAGATCGTGTTCATCGACACGCCGGGGATCTTCGATGCAAGCCGCAGGCTCGAGAGAGCCATGGTGCAGGCCGCCTGGGCCGGCGTCGAAGATGCGGACCTGGTGCTGCTGGTCTACGACGCCGGCCGCAAGGGAGTATCGGAAGACGCCCGCAAGGTGATCGAAGGCCTGGCGGCGCGCGCGAGCAGGCTGGTTTTGGTCCTCAACAAGATCGACCTCGTAAAGCGCGAGCGGCTTCTGGATTTCACCGCGCAGCTTTCCGCCCTGGCGGCGTTCGAGGAGGTCTTCATGGTATCCGCGCTCACAGGCGATGGCCTTGCGGACATCATGGGCTATCTGGCCGACCAGATGCCGGCCGGGCCGTGGCTTTTTCCTGAAGACCAGCTTTCGGACATCTCCTTGCGCATGATGGCAGCGGAGCTGACGCGCGAGAAGCTGTTCCTCAACCTCCACCAGGAACTGCCTTACGCCCTGACAGTCGAAACGGAAGACTGGGAAGAGTTCAACGACGGCTCCGTCAGGATCAACCAGACTGTCTATGTCGCGCGGGAGCAGCACAAGGCGATGTGTCTGGGTAAGGGCGGGCGCACCATCCGCGCTGTCCGCGAAGCGACGCAGGCGGAGCTTCAGGAGGCTTTGGGCCAAGCCGTTCACCTCTTCATCTTTGTGAAGGTCCGGGAGAACTGGATCAACGATCCGGAACGCTATCGACAGCTGGGGCTGGAGTACGATGCCTAGGTCCCGCTCCCGTCCATCTCTCAGGGTTGTCCGGGCCACCTGATGCAGTGGGACGATGAAGCGGTGATCCTCTCGGTGCGCCCGCACGGCGAAACATCAGCCATTGTGCAGCTCTTGAGCCAGGTCCATGGGCGGCACGCAGGGCTCGTCCGTGGTGCCCAGAGCGCCAGGGCCAGGGGCGTTTACCAGCCGGGAAACCAGGTGAGGGCGGTCTGGACCGGGCGCCTGGCAGAACACCTGGGGCGCTTTGAGTGCGAGCTGGTTCAGGCCTATGCAGCTCAGGCGCTGGATGACCCGGAACGGCTCGCCGGCTTGGTTGCTGCAACAGCGGTTTGCGAGGGCGCGATGCCCGAACGCGAACCGCATCCCGGATGCTATCAAGGCCTTTTGGTTCTGTTGGACTCTCTGTCGGACGATCATTGGGCCGAGATCTACGTTCGCTGGGAACTTGGATTGCTTGCGTCTCTGGGATTCGGGCTGGACCTGACCCGCTGCGCGGGGGGCGGGGACAACGATCAACTCAGCTACGTCAGCCCGCGGTCGGGGCGTGCCGTTTCCCTGTCTGCTGGTGCGCCCTTCAAGGAGAAGCTTCTGCCGCTTCCCGGTTTTCTGCTGGGCCGTGGGGCAGGGGGGGCGGAGGAGGTTGCAGACGGTCTCGCGCTGACAGGGTACTTTCTCGAGCGCTACACATTTCACCCCCACGACAAACCACTGCCGGCGGCACGTCAGCGTCTGGCCCAGCTCTTCGCGAGGACGGCGCCCACGACCGGCGGTGAGGGGGACGCATCGGCGTTGAAGGAAGGCCCATGAGCACAGAGGACGGAAAGGCCGCTCCGGTCGTGGTGGTCGGCGCCGGCATCGTCGGGGTCTGTACGGCGCTCTATCTGCTCCGCGACGGTCGCCGCGTGGTGCTGCTGGATCGGGGCGGGCCCGGCGAGGGGACCTCGTTCGGAAACGGCTCCATCATCACCGAAGAGGCCGTGGTGCCGGTCCAGACCCCCGGGATTCTCTGGAAGGTCCCAAGGATGGTGTTGGACCCCCTGGGTCCGCTCGCTCTTCGCTGGCAGTACCTGCCCCGGCTTGCGCCCTGGCTGATCCAGTTCATCGGTGCCAGCAGCCCGCGGCGCGTCGAAGAGATATCGATCGCGCTGAGAGCTTTGCTGCGTGGCGCGACGGCGGCCTACGACCCTCTGGTCAAGGCAGCCGGGATCCAAGACATGATCAAGCGCAGCGGCTGGGTGTCGGTCTACGAGACCGATGCAGGATTTCGGGCCTACCAGCCGATGCTGGAGCTGCAGCGCCGCCGCGGAGTGAACCTGGAGATTCTGTCGGCGCCGGAGCTTCGGCAACTCGAGCCGGCCTTGGCGCCCATCTTCAAGCACGGCGTCTTCTATCCGGACGTGTCCTACACGGTGGACAACTTCCGTTTCGTTCAGGAACTGGCAGCGGCCTTCGTCAGTTCGGGCGGGACAATCCGCCGCGAGACCGTTTCCGGTTTCGAAAGGGCGGATGGCGGCGTGAGCGCGGTTATCACCGACCACGGGCGGACCGCTTGCGAGGCCGTCGTGATTGCAGCCGGCGCGTGGTCGAAGGCCCTGACCGCCATGCTCGGTTGTCGGCCGCCCCTGGACACCGAGCGCGGGTATCATCTGACCCTTCCCAATCCAGGCGTCAGCCCACGGCTTCCGGTCTATTCGACGGAGCGTGGCTTTGTCTGCACGCCGCTTGAGACCGGCCTCCGGGTTGCCGGCACGGTGGAACTGGGCGGTCTCGACAAGGCGCCGGACTGGCGGCGGGCGGAGGTGCTCTTCGAAAACGTATCGCGCTGGTACCCGGGCCTGGACCGTAAAGACGAGACCAAGTGGATGGGCTACCGCCCGTCGATGCCCGACTCGCTGCCGGTTATCGACCGCGCGCCGCAGCACCGCAACGCCTACCTGGCCTTCGGCCACGGGCATTGCGGGCTCAGCCTGGCGGCGCGAACCGGAGAACTGGTCGCCGACATGATCGCGGGACGGGAGATCGGCATCGATATGGCCCCCTACCGGGCCGACCGCTTCTAGATCAGGCCAATCGTGGCAAAGTATTGATCTCGGCGGCGGGCTGACTACTGTATCTGGTGCCTTAACTGCCGATTCGCACCGAACCATGAACAGCACACCGGCGGGGGAAATCCGCGATATCAAGCTCTCCGACGCCCTGTCGGAGCGTTATCTGTCCTATGCGCTTTCGACCATCATGGCGCGATCGCTGCCGGACGTCAGGGACGGGCTCAAGCCGGTCCACAGACGTCTTCTCTACGCGATGCGTCAGCTGCGCCTCGATCCCAACACAGGGTTCAAGAAGTCGGCGCGTGTCGTGGGTGACGTGATCGGCAAGTTCCACCCGCACGGCGATCAGGCAATCTACGATGCCCTTGTCCGCCTGGCCCAGGACTTCTCGCTCCGCTTTCCGCTGATCGACGGCCAAGGGAACTTCGGGAACGTCGATGGCGATAACGCCGCCGCCATGCGTTACACGGAAGCACGGCTCACAGAGGTGGCCGCCGCGCTTCTGGACGGCATTGATGCCGATGCCGTCGACTTTCGCCCGACCTACGACGGAGAGGCGGAAGAGCCGGTGGTGCTGCCGGCCGCCTTTCCCAATCTTCTGGCGAACGGTGCCCAGGGCATTGCCGTCGGCATGGCGACGTCGATTCCGCCGCACAACGTGGGCGAACTCTGTGACGCCCTGCTGCATCTGATAAAGGCTCCGAACGCGACTTTCGACAAGCTGGTCGACTTGGTACCGGGACCGGACTTTCCGACCGGTGGCATCCTCGTAGAAGCGCGCGAAAGCATCGTGGATTCTTATAAGACCGGCCGCGGCAGCTTCCGCCTGAGGGCGCGCTGGGAGGCCGAGAAGATCAAGGGCGGCAGCTATCAGATCGTCGTCACCGAGATCCCCTTTCAGGTGCAAAAGTCGCGTCTGATCGAGAAGATCGCAGAACTCCTGCTGGCCAAGAAGCTCGCCATGCTGGCCGACATCCGCGACGAGTCGACGGAAGAGATCCGCTTGGTTCTGGAACCCAAGAGCCGGAACGTCGATCCCGAGGTTCTGATGGAGTCCCTGTTCCGCCAGACCGATCTGGAAACCCGTGTTGGCCTCAACATGAACGTCCTCGATGCCGACAACACGCCGCGGGTCATGAATCTGCGCGAAGCGCTGCGTGCCTTCCTGGATCATCGCCACGAAGTCCTCAAGCGGACGACGCGGTTCCGCCTCGCAAAGATCGAACACCGCCTGGAGGTGCTCGACGGCTACCTGATCGCCTATCTCAATATCGACGAGGTCATTCGCATCATCAGGGAGGAAGACGATCCGAAAGCGCGCATGATGAAGCGCTGGAAGCTCTCCGATGTTCAGGCCGAGGCAATCTTGAACATGCGCCTGCGGGCGCTGCGCAAGCTCGAGGAAATCTCCATTCGTGAGGAGCACGCCGCCCTTTCCAAAGAGCAGAAAGACCTGAAGCAGCTATTGCGGAACGAGAAGCGGCGATGGACGGTCATCGGCGAGCAGGTCAAGGAGATCCGCGACCAGTTCGGCGCCAAGACCGAGATTGGCGCCAGGCGCACCGAGATCGGCGCGCCGCCGTCCGAGGTGGTGATCCCGCTGGAAGCCGTTGTCGAGCGCGAGCCGGTGACGGTTCTCTGCTCCGCCAAAGGTTGGGTCCGTTCCTTGAAGGGCCATCAGGAGGACGTGAGCGATGCCAAATACAAGGAAGGCGATCGCGAGCGCTTTGCCGTCCACGCCCAGACGACCGACAAGCTGCTGGTCTTCGCGACCAACGGGCGGTTCTACACCCTGGGCGTGGACAAGCTTCCCGGCGGGCGCGGCTTCGGCGAACCGCTGAGGCTGATGATGGGACTTCCCAACGACCAGGATATCGTCGGGCTTCAGGTCCACGAGCCGGGCCGCAGACTCCTCGTCGCCTCGGCCGATGGGCGGGGCTTCATCGTTCCGGAGGACGAGGTGGTCGCCCAGACCAAGAACGGCAAGCAGGTCCTGAACCTGGCCGAGGGTGTTGAGGCGGCAGTTTGCAGACCCGTTTCAGGAGACCATGTAGCGGTGGTGGGGGAGAACCGGAAGCTGATCATCTTCCCGTTGGATGAACTGCCAGAAATGACTCGGGGCCGCGGCGTCATCATGCAAAAGTACAAGGACGGCGGCCTATCCGATGCCAAGACCTTTACCCTGGCCGATGGGCTGACCTGGTCCTCCGGCGCCGGGCGCACGCGGACCGAAAGCGATCTGGTGGCCTGGGTGGGCAAGCGCGCCCAGGCTGGGCGGCTGCCGCCCACCGGCTTCTCGCGTGCCAACAAATTCGGCTGATTGCGCCCATTTTCCCGTTGTTCTGACCTGTCCGGCGGCCTATAAGCCGGGTGGCACTGCACCGAGAGGGCAGAAAAACCTCGGAAACCTGGGGTTATGCTGGGAGGCGGATCATAGGCGCACAAATAAGAGCCGTGGTCTGCGAAACGATGGGAAAGGCGCCGGAGAGGCTGCAAAGCCGGCTCGCAAGAGAACAGGGCTGCGCTTCCGGCGGACAACGGGGGGCTGAAAGAGGGTCGTGAAGGGGCTTGCCACCTTCGTCAATCTCGTTGACTCACTGAATGAGCACATTGGGCGGGCGGTGTCATGGATGACGCTGCTCATGGTGATCATCACTTTTGTCGTGGTGGTTCTGCGCTACGTCTATTCGATCGGTTGGGTCTGGCTGCAGGAGTCGTACGTCTGGCTGCACGGGCTGGTGTTCATGCTGGGGGCCGGCTACACCCTGCTCCACAACGGCCACGTTCGGGTCGACATCTTCTACCGCCCGAACTCGGCGCGCTATAAGGCCTGGATCGATCTCTGCGGCGCGCTGCTGCTCCTTCTTCCTCTGGTCATCGTCGTCTCTCTGGTCAGCTTCGACTATGTCGCCTCCTCTTGGGCCAGGCTCGAGGAGTCGAGAGAGGCCGGGGGGCTGCCGGGCCTCTTCCTGCTGAAGAGCGTCATTCTCGCATTTTGTGCTCTTATCGGACTGCAGGGGCTTTCCCTGGCCGGCAGAAGTCTTCTGGTTCTGACGGGTCATCCGGAATTCAAACCGGAAGACGAAGAGACGGAGCCCATCTGAACCATGGATCCCGTACTGCTTGGGGAGATTCTCTCCCTCATCATGTTTGCGACGGCCTGTGGCGTGCTGCTGCTCGGGTTTCCCGTCGCCTTCACTCTGGCTGGTGTTGCCCTTGGCTTTGCCTTCCTCGGGTATGGCCTGGGTATCTTCGATATGCGGCTTCTGGGCGGGTTGGCATCGCGCTACTTCGGCGTCATGACCAACGAGCTGCTGGTTGCGGTTCCGCTCTTCGTCTTTATGGGCGTGATGCTGGAGCGGTCGAGAATCGCCGAACAGCTTCTGGAGACCATGGGCCTGATGTTCGGCCGTCTGCGCGGCGGGTTGGGGCTGTCGGTCATCTTTGTCGGCATGCTGCTGGCGGCATCCACAGGCATCGTCGGGGCCACCGTCGTCACCATGGGGCTGCTTTCGCTGCCCTCGATGCTGAAGGCGGGCTACGACCCGAAGATCGCCTGCGGTACCATCTGCGCCTCCGGCACGCTCGGCCAAATCATTCCGCCCTCCATCGTGTTGGTGCTGCTGGGCGACATCCTCCAGGGCGCCAACACCGAAGCGCAGCTTGCCCTCGGAAACTTCGCCCCGGACCCGGTTTCCGTCGTCGACCTCTTCGCGGGTGCGTTCTTACCGGGCATGATGCTGGTCGGGCTCTACATGCTCTGGATCCTGTTTTCGGCCTGGCGGCGTCCGGATGCCTGTCCGCCGCTGCAGCGGTCGGCGGATGACACCGAGCCTATGGGCCCCCGGGTCCTCCGGGTTCTGGTGCCGCCGGCATCGCTGATCGTCCTGGTCTTGGGGTCAATCCTGCTGGGCGTCGCCACGCCGACGGAGGCGGCCGCCATGGGCTGCATCGGCGCGCTTCTGCTTGCCGGAAGGGCGGCCTTCGAGGAACGGTCCGGGGCGATCTACCTGGCGGCCTTCTGCCTTGTCGCGCTGGTACCCCTGTCGACGATCTTTGATCTGCGTATGCAGCGCGAGACCGTGCCCGTCATCGACTTGGCCGCCGCTGTCGTTGCCGGGGCCTGCATCCTGGCCCTGGCGTTCGGCCTCGCCGTTTCCCTGTCGCGGGTCTATCGCAACGGGATCCTGATCGATGTGATGCGCACCACGGTCAAGATCTCGGCGATGGTCTTCGTGATCCTGCTGGGGGCTTCGGTGTTCAGCCTGGTGTTCCGCGGCCTGGGTGGCGAAGAGATCGTCTCCGACGTTCTCAATGCGCTTCCGGGCGGTGTTTTTGGGGCCGTGGTGGTGGTCATGGCCCTGATGTTCGTGATGGGGTTCTTCCTCGACTTCATCGAGATCGTCTTCGTGGTCGTTCCCATCGTGGGACCCATACTGCTGACGATGGGGCTCGATCCGATTTGGCTTGGCGTGATGATTGCCGTGAACCTGCAGACGTCGTTTCTGACGCCGCCCTTCGGCTTCGCGCTCTTTTATCTGCGCGGGGTTGCGCCGGCCATCATCACGACGATGGACATCTACCGCGGCGTGATGCCGTTTGTGATGATCCAGATCCTCGGTCTTATCCTGATCGCCGCGTTTCCGACGATGGCGACCTGGCTTCCCGGCGTTCTGTTCGACTGATCCAAGACAGCTTCTGCCCCGTGGCGGGGTGCATGAAAAAGGCCGGCGGGGTAACCCGCCGGCCTCTTTTTTTGTGCCTGAAATTCGGCTTACCGTTGCCGGTTACAGCGCCCCGTTCAGCCGGCCCACTGGAAGGGCAGGCCGCGTGCATTGTAGAAGGCTTGCTCCGACACCTTCGCATAGGCGATGGCCTGCTTGCGGAAGGAGATGATGGAGTCCATGACCTCGCGGCTCAAGGGGTCGGCAGAAGCGAGATCTCCGATAACGGTTCCGGAGAGCGTTCCCAGCGCGTTCAGCACGTCATCGGGGAAGCGCTTCAGGTCCACGCCGTGTTCGTTGACCAGAGTGTTGAGGGCGCCATTGTTCTTGGCGACGAACTCGTTCAGCACGTAGGTGTTGGCGTAGGCGTTCGCGGCCTCCACGACGGCCTTGAGGTCGTCTGACAGCGCTTCCCAGGCCTGCAGGCTGATGAAGTTGTCCAGCAGAGTCGCCGGTTCGTGCCAGCCCGGGTAGTAATAGAACTTGGCGCTCTTGTAGAGACCGAAAGCGAGGTCGTTGTAGGGGCCGACCCATTCGGTGGCGTCGATGGCGCCGGACTGCAGGGCAGGCGGGATCTCGCCGCCGGGCAGGTTGACCACGTTGCCGCCGGCTGCCTTGACGACTTCGCCGCCCAGGCCCGGAATGCGCATCTTCAGGCCCTTGTAGTCCTCCAAAGAGTTGATCTCTTTGTTGAACCAGCCGCCGGCCTGAACGCCGGTGTTGCCGGACGCGAAGAACTTGCAGCCCAGTTCCCTGTAGATCTTGTCGGCCAGTTCCTGCCCACCGCCGAACTGCAGCCAGGCGTTCTGCTCCTGGGCGTTCAGGCCAAAGGGGATGGAAGCGATGAACTGGCTCGCGGAAACCTTGCCTTTCCAGTAATAGGGCGCTCCATGGCCCATCTCGATGGTGCCGTTGGCGACTGCATCCATGGTCTCAAAGGGAGGGACGATCTCCCCGCCGCCGTAGACGTCGACGGTCAGCTTGCCGCCGGAAGCCTGCCCGATGAACTCGGCCAGCTTGTTCGCGCCGGTGCCGAGACCGGGAAAATTCTTGGGCCAGGTTGTCTGCATACGCCATTTCTGCAGGCCCTGGGAAATCGCAGGGGCTGGAAAGCTGGAGGCGGCGATGGCGCCGGTCGCCGCCGCAGTGGTTACAGCACGCCTCATAAACTGACGACGTTTCATTTCGGTCCTCCCCGAGGTCGGTAGTGACTGCCAAGTGTGGTCTGCGGGTAATTTGACCTACCCTGTGGTTTGTGCGGCGAGAATAGGCGCCGGGGCGCGGGGACGCAACCGGAGCGATGATGGCGGAGAGCGGCTGAGCCGAGGCGCCGGCTAGGCTGTCGGCAGGGAGAGCGCGTGGTCCGCGCTGCGGCGTATCAGCGGCTGCCAGACCCCGGAGAGGAGGCCTTCCAAGGGCTGGAATCTGGTTTTGTAGGCCATCTTACGACTGTGCTCGATCCAGTAGCCCAGGTAGACGTGCGCGGCGCCCGCTGCAGCGGCTGCGTCAATAAGCCACAGAACCATAAACGTCCCGAGGGAGCGACGGGCCACCGCCGGGTCGAAGAAGCTGTAGACGGCAGAGGGACCGTCGGTGAGCCAGTCGAGAAGGCAGACGGCGACCAGTTGTCCCTCCTCGTCCCGGAACTCGGCGAGCCGGGTATCGACATCGCTCGACTCGACCATGGAAGCGTATTCCTCGGCGATCATGCCCGCCATCTCGCCGTCGCCGTGTCGCGACTGAATGTAGCGGTTGAACAGAGCAAACTGTTCGCCGGTGGCGCGATTGGGCACCGTGGTCACGGAGAGATCTGCATTGAAGCGTGCGATCCGTCGCAGCGACTTGCTCGGCTGGAACTGCCCGACGACAACGCGGACGGGGACGCAGGCATCGCAGGTTGCGCAGGCCGGCCGGTAGGCGAAGCGGTGACTGCGCCGAAAGCCGCCGTGGCTGAGTTGGGTGTAGACCGACTGCGCCTGCGGGCCGCTGATTTCCGTCAGAAGCTTGCGCTCCATGCGGTCAGGCAGATAGGGGCAGGGGGAAGGCTCCAGAACGAAGAAGTCCTGGAGCGGCCCAAAGACACCCTCTTCGGTGGCCAGTGTGACACTGTGTGGACGGTCCTGTCTCATCTGTTCGGGCAACCGGTCCTTCGGTTCAACGCTGTCGCTTCGGTCGGCCGGATAGGACGCACGATCTTACGGTAGAGTGTTGAGCGTGTCTCTGCCCCATCTATGCGGCGATCGGCGCGGCGTCAAGCCACAGGGCTTCATCTCGCAGGGCAGCTTGTCATTGAGCCGCATCGCTCATCTCCTCCGCTGCATAGCCGAAGAAGGCTGCGCCCAGTTCCGAGTGCGTTCGGATCAGCTTGATCTGAACCCAGTCGACAAACTCGTGCAGCCCCTTGGTAATCACCTCGTCGATGGTCGTATCGTCGAGCACGGCGCAGAGCTCGTCCAACTCCTCCAGGGCGCGGCTGCCGCGGCGAAGCCGGTAGTTGGAGCGCAGCTCGGAGAGCCGCATGTCGACCTGGCGGATGCAGGAACTGACAGAGCGCGGGAACTGCGCGTGGAACAGCAGGAAGCCGGCCACTGCCGACTGGCTGAGCCCGCTCGGATAGACCCGCCGGAAGGCGTGGTAGCCGGCCGCTGACCGCAGGACTGCGTTCCACTGGCTCACATCGAAAGGGGATCCCACGGCTTCATGGTTGGGCAGCAGGAGATGGTACTTCACGTCCAGCAGCCGGGTCGTCTGGTCGGCCCTCTCGAGGCACCGTCCGATCTGATAGAAGAACCATCCTTCATCCCGGTAAAAGGTGCCTTCCGTGATCCCTGTATGAGTCTGGCAGGCTTCCTTGACCGTGTTGCAGAAGCGGGCGAGGCGGGGTTCCGGCAGGTCGCCCGGCTTATAGCTCTTCAGCGTGTTGTAGAAGATGTTGAGCTGGATCCACATTTCGGTGGAGATCAACGGCCGCAGGGTTCGTGCGTTGGCGCGCGCGGCGTTCACCCCCGAAATGATGGATGTCGGATTGCTCTGATCGAGCGTGTAGAAAAACAGCACGCTTTCGGCGTCGGCCCTGTCGTGGTTCTCGAAGAATCTCTCTTCATCGCGGTAGAGCTGAAGGATGGATTGCCAGTTCTGCCAGCCGCGGGAGTCGCGGCTGAAGGTTTCGTTGACGTCGAGGATCCGGGCCAGGTTCTCGGCCCTCTCGATGTAACGCGCCATCCAGTAGATGGCCTCGGCATAGCGGCTGAGAAGTCTACTCAAGAACCCAGGTATCCTTTGACCCTCCGCCCTGGGAGGAATTCACGATAATGGAGCCCTTCGTCAGGGCGACGCGGGAGAGTCCGCCGGGCAGAACCCAGGTCGAGCGTCCGGTCACCGCGAAGGGCCGCAGATCGACATGACGGGCGCTGATGCCCTCATCCGTGACTGTCGGGCAGACCGAGAGGTTCACCATCGGCTGGGCGATGTAGTTTGCCGGATCGGCCAGGACATCGGCGCGGCATTTCTCGAGGTCCGCCTTGCTGGCGAGCGGGCCAACTGTAATGCCGTAGCCGCCGGCTTCCCCGACCGGCTTGACCACCAGATCGGAAAGGTTGTCGAGGGTGTAGGCCAGACCCTCCGGCTCACGGCAGATGTGGGTTTCCACGTTGGAGAGGATTGCCTCCTCGTCCAGGTAGTAGCGGATGATCCTCGGCATGTAGGCGTAGACGGCCTTGTCGTCCGCCACCCCGGTTCCGATCGCATTGGCCAGGGTCACTGTGCCCTTGCGGTAGGCCCGCATCAGCCCGGCAGCGCCGAGCATGCTGTCGGGGTTGAAGGCCTCCGGATCCAGGAAATCATCCCCGATACGCCGGTAGATCACGTGGACCGGGTGCAGGCCGTCAATGCTCTTCATGAACACACGGTCTTCGTCGACGACCAGATCGCTGCCCTCGACCAAGGGCACGCCCATCTCCCGCGCCAGGAAGATGTGCTCGAAGTAGGCCGAGTTGTAGGTTCCCGGGGACAGCAACACGACCTGCGGCGATGCGACACCTTCCGGCGCGACGTCGACCAGAGCGTCATGCAGTTTCTGCCCGTAGTTGGAAACCGGCCTGATGCCGATGTTGGCCATCAGATCCGGAAAGCTGCGCTGCATAAGGTGACGATTCTCGACCACGTAGGAAACGCCCGAAGGACAGCGCGCATTGTCCTCGAGAACGACGAAGCGTCCGTCGTCGCCGCGCACAAGATCGGTTCCGTTGATGTGCACGTAGGTGCCAAGCGGGACGTCGATCCCGCGCATCTCCGCGCAGTAGTTGGGATTGCCGAGAACAAGCTCGCGCGGAATGGTCCCGTCCTGCAGGATCTTCTGGTCGTGGTAGATGTCCCAGAGAAAAAGGTTGAGCGCCTTGACCCGCTGTACCACGCCGGCGTTGATGGTCTCCCAATCGTCCGCGGAGATGACGCGGGGGATCACATCGAAAGGCAGGATGCGGTCGATGGCGTCTTTCTGGGTGTAGACGGTAAAGGTGATTCCGAAGCTGTAGAGTTCCAGCTCGGCATCCCGGGCCCGGCCGCGCAGCTCGCCGAGATCGAGGGCCTGCAAACGGTCGCGGATCCGCTGCGTGTGGTCGGCCTCGCGCTCGGGGCTGCCCAGCATCTCGCAAAAGAACCCGTTCGGGCTATAGGCGGTCAGTGGGCCGGACTGCGGCCTGTCTGTGCCTTCCAAAGTGGTAACTCCCTGCTCCCGTCTGCCCCCATCCGTGCGGCAGAGGACCCGGGTTACCCCGGATCTGCTTGTTTTGGGGAATTATTGCAGGGAAACCGGAGCGGAAGCCAGCCTTCAATGGTCTTGCCCACGAACGCTGGCAATCCGGTGCAGTCAGGCTGGCTCTGGAGGGGGGCGGGGAAGGGTTCGGGCGGTGACGATGGCGCAGGAGGCGCCTCAGCCGTCCGATTCATAGACCGGGACGTCCCCGAGCGGCGTCTGGCGCAGCAGGATGATCGAGATCCTGCGGTTGCGGGGGGAGAAAGGGTCTTCCTTGATGAAGGGTTCCTGATCGGCCCGGCCGACGACGGAGGCGATCCGGCTGGCTGGGAGGCCGGCAGCGATCAGGGCGCGCCGGCTCGAATTGGCGCGGTCGGTAGAAAGCTCCCAGTTGGAGTAGCCGTTGTCTGCGGCAAAAGGCGTTGCGTCCGTGTGCCCCTTGATGGCGACCGGGTTCTCAAGCTCATCGATCGCATTGGTGACCAGTGCCAGGAGCCGCTGGGTGTGCGGATACATCTCGGCCGAACCGGAGGCGAACATGGATCTGCCTTCCTGGTCGATGATCTGAATGCGCAGTCCCTCGGGGGTCTGATCTACCACGAGGTTCTTGGCGAAGTCGGCAAGATCGGGAACGGCCTCAATTGCCTGGCGCAGTTCCGTCTCGGCGGCCTCGAAGCGCTCGCCCTCCAACTCCTGGGCCAGCTGTCCAGCCTCGTTGGCATCGCCCGGCTGGTTCGCATCGGCGGGGTCGCCGGCGCGCTCCTGGCTTTCCCCCGCCTTGCTGCCGTCGGTCGGGTTCTCAACCGGGTCCTCGCGCAGTTCGCCCTCGTCCTGGCTGGCGCCCGGCAACGAGACCGTGACGCCGACCGGCGAGGTATCGTTGGCAAGCGCGCCCTCCGAAGTCAGGGTCCGCCCGCCCAGGACGCCGTCGGATCCGCTGGCACTCTGCGACACGCTTTCCGGTGCGAAAGCGGTGACCGGCGTGAAGTACTCGGCGATGCCACGCTTCTGCTCCTCGGTGGTTGCGTTCAACAGCCAGAGCAGCAGAAAGAAGGCCATCATCGCAGTCACGAAATCGGCATAGGCAACCTTCCAGGCGCCGCCGTGGTGACCACCGCCGCCCTTCTTGATCTTCTTGACGATAATGACCGATTGTTCGTCGTTCGCTCCCGCTGCCATCGCGGCTTATCCCCTCGTGCTAGCTGACCGGGGGAAGGGCGCCCACCGCTTCCTCGACCTCGTAGAACGTCGGGCGTTCGTGGCCGACCAGCGCCTTGCGGGCGAACTCGACGGAGACCGCAGGAGCGGATCCATGCATGTGCGCCAGCAGCGCCGCCTTGATGCAATGGAGGAACTTGATCTCGGCGTCGTAGACGGACTGCGCCTTTGATGCGATCGGGCCGACGAAGCCATAGGAGACCCACACGCCCAGGAAGGTACCGACGAGGGCGCCGCCGATCAGCTTGCCGAGAATCTCCGGGGGTTCGGTGATGGACCCCATGGTCTTGATGACACCCAGGACCGCCGCCACGATGCCGAGGGCCGGCATGCCGTCGGCCATGGTCTGAAGCGCATGGGCGGTCTCGGAATGCTCATGGTGGACGAGTTCGATCTCCTCGTCCATCAGTGCTTCCATCTCGTGCGGGTTGTCGGAGCCGAGCGTGAGCATGCGCAGGTAGTCACAGATGAAGGTGATCGCGGTGTCGTTCGCCATAACGCCGGGAAACTGCTGGAACAGCGCCGAGTCCTGAGGGTTCTCGATGTGCTGTTCCAATCCCAGGTTGCCCTTTGTCTTGGCCACCTTAAGAAGCTGATAGAGAAGCTGAAGCAACTCCAAATAGTGTTCTTTTTTGAACTGTGCGCCCTTAAGGGTTTTGCCGATGGCGCCGCCGGTGGATTTCAGAACGCTCGCCGGGTTGGAAATGATGTAGGCGCCGATGGCGGACCCGACGATGATCACAACCTCGAAAGGCTGCCACAGAACGCCCAGCTTGCCGCCCATGGCCATATAGCCGCCGAGCGTGCAGCCGATGACCATCAAGATGCCGACGATAAGCCCCATAGAGCCCCAATCCCTGAAACAAGATCTGCACAGAATCAGCCATCGAAGTTCGCGGATTTGAGTTAATAAGTGGTTTAGTTTGGCCCCTGAACCGGCCGAAATGGCTGAATTGCGGTGGCTTTTTGGTTTTGGTTCGCTTTAATATCCCGCCGCCAACCTGGGTAGTGGTTTACCGGATGCTGAAATGACCTTTGATTCCCTTGCCTTTCGCAGGGCTATGGGCACCTTTGCCACGGGCGTAACGGTCGTGACGACCCGCAATGCCGCGGGGCAGAACTGTGGGGTGACCGTTAACTCCTTCGCCTCTGTCTCGCTGGAGCCGCCGCTCGTCCTGTTCTGCCTGGACCGGGAAGCTATGAGCTTTGGCGCATTTACCGATGCCGAGCGCTTTGCCATCAACTTTCTGACCGCCGAGCAGCATCACCTCTCAGTTCGCTTTTCCGTATCCGCGACCGACAAGTGGGATGGCGTGGCTTACGATCCCTGGGCCGACGGCCTGCCGATGCTCAAGGGGTGTCTGGCCAACCTCGGATGCCGCAGGGAGGCGGTCTACGACGGCGGCGATCACGTCATCATCGTCGGGTTCGTCGAGGACCTGCGAGTCAGCGAAACGCGGGAACCACTGGTCTACTATCAGAGCGGATACCGCGCCATCGGCCCAAGTCTCTGATAAGTCCGGCTGGTCTGCCTGACTCTCCAGTCTATGCCAGCGCGTTCTGAAGGTCCGCCAGGAGATCGTCTTCCCCTTCGATCCCGACGGAGAGGCGCACGAGGCCGTCGCTGATTCCCAGTTCGGCGCGGATGCTTTCGGGAATCGAGGCGTGGGTCATGATCGCCGGATGCTCGATCAGACTCTCGACGCCTCCGAGGCTTTCCGCCAGGGCGAAGAGCTCGACGCGTTCCAGGAACCGCCGTGCGGTGTCCAGGCCGCCTTTCAGAACCGCCGTCACCATGCCCCCGGGCGCATCCATCTGCTGCTCCGCCAAGTCGTACTGCGAATGAGAACGCAGGCCCGGGTAATAGACCCGCTCCACTTTCGGATGGGCTTCCAGATACTCGGCGACGGCCTGGGCGTTGCTGCAGTGACGCTCCATGCGCAAGGCGAGCGTTTTCAGTCCGCGCAGCGCCAGGAAGCTGTCGAAGGGCCCCTGGACCGCGCCAACGGCGTTCTGAAGGAAGGCCAGCTTCTCCGCCAGCGCCGGGTTCTCACCGACGACGAGCACACCGCCGACCATATCGGAATGGCCGTTCAGGTACTTCGTTGCCGAGTGCATGACCAGGTCAAACCCCAGTTCCAGCGGCCGCTGGACCCAGGGCGACGCGAAGGTGTTGTCGCAGGCGCAGATCAGGCCGTGCTTCTTCGCGATGGCGGCTACAGCTTCCAGATCGACCAGTTTTAGAAGTGGATTGGTCGGGGTCTCCACCCAGACCATCTTCGTCTCCGGCCGGATCGCGGCCTCCAGGTCTTCGGTCTTCGTCAGGTCGACGAAGGAGAACGAAAGCCCCGCGGAACGCTTGCGCACGTTCTCGAACAGCCTGTAGCTGCCGCCGTAGAGGTCGTCCATGGCGACGATGTGGCTGCCGCTCTCCAGGCTGTCGAGCGTGGTGGCGATCGCGGAAAGGCCGGAGGCGAAGGCAAAGCCCTGCTGCCCGCTTTCCAGATCCGCGATGCAGCGCTCATAGGCCATGCGTGTCGGGTTCTGGGAGCGGCTGTACTCATAACCCTTGTGAACGCCCGGGCTCTCCTGGACATAGGTGGAGGTAGCATAGATCGGCGGCATGATGGCGCCGGTGGTCGGGTCCGGGGCCTGACCGGCGTGGATCACGCGGGTCGCAAAGGCCGGGCGGTTGCGGCTTCGTGAGGAGTCTGGCATGGCGGGTCACTTCATCCGGCGGCGCAGGTGGTTGAGCAGATCGATACGCGTGATCAGGCCCAGGAACTCTCCGCCATCGAAAACGATGGCCACATGATCCTGAGAGAAGATCGGCAACAGGGCGTCGATCGGTTGATCGGCACTGACGGTGTCCAGCTTTGCCGTCATCGCACTGGAAACCGGGTCTTTGAAGCGCTCGTCATGACCGAAGACCCGCAGCAGGATGTCGCTTTCGTCGATGATGCCGGCGACACCGCCGTGTTCGTCCAGAACCGGCAATTGAGAGATATCGTAGAGCTTCATGCGGCCGTAGGCGACCAGCAGATTGTCGCCGGGAGCCACAGTGACGGTGCCGTGTTCGTCATGGCGCCGGCTGATCAGGTCGCGGAGATCGCCCTTCTGCGGCCGTTCGATGAAGCCCTGATCGACCATCCAGTAATCGTTGAACATCTTGGATAGGTATTTGTTGCCGCTGTCGCAGACGAAGGTCACCACGCGCTTCGGCTCGGTCTGCTCCCGGCAGTAGCGCAGCGCCGCGGAAATCAGCGTTCCGGAGGAAGAGCCGGCGAGGATCCCCTCGACCCGCAGCAGGTCGCGGGCTGTTGCCAGCGACTCACTGTCCGGGATGACATAGGCCTTCTTCACGTCCGACAGATCGCAGTTGTCGGGCAGGAAGTCCTCGCCGATGCCCTCGACGATCCAGCTTCCGACGTCCTCGCTCAGGACCCCGGTCTTCACGTAGTCGGCCAGAACGGAGCCCTCGGGGTCCGCCAGCACCATCTCCACTTTGTTGGACACGGAGGCGAAGAAGCGGGAAAGGCCGGTGATCGTGCCGCCGGAGCCGACGCCACAGACCATGGCGTCCAGGTCATGTCCCATCTGTTCCCAGATCTCCGGCCCCGTTGTGGTCTGGTGGGCGAGCGGATTTGCAGGGTTGGAGAATTGATTGACGTAGAAAGCGCCGGTCTCCTTGGAGATGCGCTCGGCCATGTCCTGATAGTACTCCGGATGACCCTTGCCGACGTCCGATCGGGTGAGCATGACATCGACCCCCAGGGCGCGCAGATGGAAGATCTTCTCCTGCGCCATCTTGTCGGGCACGATCAGGGTCAGGTGGTAGCCTTTTTGGGCGGCGACCAGGGCCAGACCCAGCCCGGTATTGCCGGCGGTGGCTTCGATCAGCCGTCCCCCGGGCTTGAGGGTACCGTCCCGTTCCGCCGCTTCGATCATCGACTTGCCGATGCGGTCCTTGATCGAGCCGCCGGGGTTTTCGCTTTCAAGCTTCAGGAACAGGCGGCAGGGGCCCGTGTCGGTCTTGGTCACCTCGATCATGGGCGTGTTGCCGATACGCTCCATGACACCGTGAAAGACGGCGCCGCTTTCGGCCATTCTCGGATCCTCCCAGGTTGGACAGCGACGACGAGGGACGCAGCGTCCTTATCCCCTAAGGGATAAGGCGGTCCCCCGCAAGGCCCGCTGTCCGGGGCCGGCCGGATTTCGAGCCCTGTGGGCGGTCAGAGCGTTCCCTGTTGCGACAGATCGGAGAGCGTGCGCGTGGGGAAGCCGTCCTCCCTGAGCTGCGTGACGACCTCGGCAATGTGCTCGGCGTTCCGGGTCTCCAGGACCACGTCGACCTCGGCCTGCTTGGCCGGCACGTCGTAGAACAGCCTTTGATGATAGACCTCGATGATGTTGCCGCCGGTCTTGCCGATGATGCTCGCGATTCGGGCCAAAACCCCGGGTTGGTCGACGATGCCGATGCGCAGGCGGGCCATGCGCCCGTCACGGATCAGGCCGCGGGTGAGGATGCTGGAGAGCAGTTTCAGGTCGATGTTGCCGCCGCAGATCACGCAGGCGACCCTGCGACCGGCGAAGCGTTCGGGCTCCGCCAGAATCGCGGCAACGCCCGCGGCACCGGCGCCTTCTACCACCAGCTTCTGTTCCTCCGCCAGCCGGTGAACGGCAGCTTCGATTGCTGATTCCGGAGTGACGATGATGTCGGCGACGAGCCTTTCGATGATCGCCTTGGTGAGCTTTCCGGGCACCTTCACCGCAATCCCGTCGGCAAGGCTGGACCCTCCGGTCATGGTCTGGGTGCCCTTGAGGGTATCGCGCATGGAGGGAAAGAGCGCGCTCTCCACGCCGATCATTTCGATCGCCGGGTTGGCGTCCTTTGCGACGGTTGCGATTCCCGACATCAGGCCCCCGCCTCCGATCGGGACCACGATCGTTTCGACGTCCGGGCAGTCCTCCAGGATCTCCAGGCCCGTGGTGCCCTGTCCGGCGATCACGTCCTCGTCGTCAAAGGGGTGCACGAAGGTCAGACCCTCTTCTTCGGCGATCTGATAGGCCGCGTGTGCCGAGGCATCCAGGGTGTCGCCTGTCAGTACCACCCTTGCCCCGAAGGCACGGGTTCTCTCGACCTTGGAGAAGGGTGCAAACTCCGGCATCACGATGGTGGCCGGGATGCCGAGGCGTCCGGCGTGATAGGCGACCCCCTGGGCGTGGTTGCCCGCCGACATCGCGATGACTCCCCGCTTGGCCTCGTCCCCTGAAAGCTTGCTGAGGCGAATGTAGGACCCGCGGTCCTTGAAGGAACCCGTGTGCTGCAGGTTCTCCAGTTTGAGGAAGAGATCGCATCCCAGCTGCTCGGAAAGCCGGCTGGCACGCACAAGGGGGGTGCGGATCACCTGGCCGCGCAGCCGTTCGGCTGCGCTGCGTATTGCTTCCACGGTCGTCATGGTCGTGCCCTCCCCGGATTCCGGCCTTGCCCTTCTGCTGGGCCCTTGCGGGCGCCGGGGCTTGTGCCGGCAATGACTGTCGCCGCTGGTGTTCAGGGGCTGCTGATGTTCACCGGCTATTGTGGCGCCGGGCGCAGCATTAACTGTTCCGCGACCGCCCAGGTTTCGGGGCCCAGCGACACCGTAAGGCCGTCGCGCCAGCGCTCGGAAAGGCTACCATAGAGGCCGGACAGCGGGCTGCCCGACTGGCCGGTCGCGATCATGAAGCGGGAACGGTCGAGATCCTCCAGATCATAGACCGCACGGAAGCCGGCCCCGTGAACGTTCTCGAAGAGGGTTTCGGGGGCGCCCCCCAAACGGGGCGAGGCGCGGTTGACGGTGTCGCTGCCGCCGTCGGTCTCCAGGCGCTTGGTCAGCAAACCGCCGATCACCGGAATGCGGCTGAACACGGGGTGGCGGAAGCGGGCAACATGGGCCTCTCCCCAGCGCCAGCTCGTCATATCGCTGCCGAAACGGTCTGACAGCAGGTCGAGGGCACTGTCCAGGGCGACGGCGATCTGGTCGTCGCAGCTCTCTACGGCTTCGGTCGTCACGTCATCGCACCACGGGCTGTCGTCGCTGATGAGGCGTTCGACGGTGTAGAGGCCGCCCTCGACGAAGTCTCGGTAACTGCTGCCAAGCTCGTCAGCCAGGATCTCCCGGGTCAAGGCCCAGATCCAGGCTTGCACGATCAGCGGCTCCGGCGCGTTCCGGTGCATGCGCAGATCCCAGGACCGGATCATGGTGAGCGCTTCGCGCGCACGCTGGCTGCCGGGCTCCATGGCAAGCAGGCGCGGCAGGATCCGTTTCATGCCGCTGGCCACGATGTCCTGCTGCAGAATGACGGAATCTCCGACCGAGTGACTTCCGCCGGCCACGTTGAGCGCCGCCTCGATCCGTTCGGCACGGTAGGGTGCCGGCCAATCCACGGCGATCAGATGAGGATAGCTGTCCGGCACGATCTTGTTGTTTGCGTTGATCAGGACACCGCTGCGCGGATTGACGGAGACCGGCAACTCCTCGAAGGGCACGAAGCCGATCCAGTCGAAGGCGCCATCCCAGCCCGGCACCGGGTGTTGGCCGTCGCCGGCCCTGCGGATGGGAACGCGCGCCGGGGCGATGAATGCGATATTGCCGTCGACGTCGGCATAGAGGAAGTTCTGCTGGGGCGAATGGAACTGGCGCAGGGCATCGCGAAAGGCTGCCCAGTCTTTCGCATGGTTTATCCCGTAGAGAGCGTCGGCGGTGCGGTCGTCCTTGCGCAGGGCCGGCCAGGACAAGGCAAGCACGGCGTCCGTGCCGGCAGAACCGCTTGGAATGACGTCACTCATGACAGGGCCGTGCCGGGTCTCGCGGACGACGAGGCGCTGGGCATCGCCACCGCGCACGCGGATCACCTCGTCCCGGGTTCGGAACGGAAGGGCACCCTCGGGGGACTCGTAGCTGCTGGGGTCATCGGCCATCAGGCGCTGAATGAAAAAGTCCTGCGTATCGCTGTGGGTGGTGGTCAGGCCCCAGGCGAGCCGTTCGTTATGACCGACGATCAGGAAGGGCACGCCCGGTGCCGTTGCGCCGGCCAGCGTAAGGCCCGGCGCCTCGAGCCGGGCCAGCATCCAAACCCCTGGCGAGTCTAGGGAAAGGTGGGGATCGTTGGCCAGAATCGGCAGGCCGCTGGTGGTCCGGCTGCCTGCGACCGCCCAGGCGTTGGACGCGCCGGTCGGCTCCAGCCAGGGCGGAAGCAGATGCGAGAGCTGTTCGGCAACGAACTGGTCGACCAGGCTCGCCCTGCCTTGCAGCGTCAGCGGACCGTCCTCGGGGTAGCTTGGCCAGAGCGCCGCGATCTTGTCCGGGCTGAAGCGGCCGGCAAGCCGGGCACGGCTGAGTTCGGAGCGCCAGTTGTCGGACAGGCGCAGCGCCATCACCCGGCCCCACAGCAGGGAGTCGACGGCGCTCCAGGGTTCCGGTTCGTAGCGCAGGATCTGGAACTCCACGGGCAGCGGGCCGGTCCTGCTTTCCAGGAAGGCGTTTACGCCCTCGGCGTAGGCGTCCAGGGCAGCCCGCGTCTCCGGATCGAGGTGCTCCAGGTTCGCTTCGGCAACACGCCGGAACCCCAGCGTCCGGAAAAACCGGTCGTGGCGTATCGTCGCTTCGCCGACCACCTCCGAAAGCCGCCCGCTGGCCGTGCGGCGCATGAAGTCCATCTGCCAGAGGCGTTCCTGCGCGTGAACAAAGCCCAGGGCGCGATAGAGGTCTGGTTCGTTCTCTGCGCGGATGCGCACCAAGCCATCGCGGTCGCGCTCCACGGAGACCTCCGCGGCGAGACCTGAAACCAGGACATCGCCCTCGGTCTGCGGCAGAGAGCGGAACATCCAGAGGGTAGCCAGAACTGCGGCGAGCAAGACAACACCAAGCAGGCCGCTAACGACAATTCCAAGGTACTTCAAAGATTTCCGCATCTCACCGCCAATGATTGCAAATCCATGACGTTCCTCTGTTTGCTCCCAAAGCAAGAACCCTTGCGCTAACGTCCTGCAATCCGTTGGCGCTCGGGTCGCTGGGTTCAACGGGTAAGGTATTCGCGCAAGGGGGGCAAGGCCATGGCTGCGCAGGATCTCAAAAAGGTCATCATCGCCGGGTTGGCTGGGATCGCTGCGGTGCCGGCCGAAAACTGCCGGCGCTTCAACAGGGCCCGCAGGACACCCTGGTGGCGGTCAGCCGAGGCTTTCGGGACGGGTAGCGCTTCAAAGATGTCGAAAACGCCATCTGCGACATGGAACCGCGCGTGAAAGCGGCGGACAGCGCGGTGCGCCGGATCTGCATCGCAGCCCAGTCCTGGGAGGCCCACCGAAGACGCCGTCTGAGTGATCGAAACGGCCGAACTTAGTGGTTGCGGCTTGACCTGGATCATTCAGCGATCTGCGTATAATTGCTAAATTCTAATGAGTTAGCGATTACAGGAGCGTGGGAGGTCGAGCTGAAGGGGATTACGAAGTGGCTCCCGTTCCTTCTCGTCGGTCTGCTGCTGTTCGGGTACTTCATCAGCCTGCAGCAGCCCCCTCGGCAGCCGGAGCGCAGCACCGAGATCGCCTATAGCGAGTTCAAGACCCTGCTGAAGGAGCGTCGCGTCGGCGATATCGTGATGGAGGGACAGCAGGTCACGGCCAGCCTGAGGCGGACCGCGGCCGATGGTCAGGCCGCCGGTGAGCCCTCCGCCGGGGTGGAACGGGTGGTAACCGCCCTCCCGGCGCTTCAGGATCCGGAACTCTTTGAGCTGATCGACGAGAGCGGCGCCAGCCTGATGATCCGCCCGGAAGCGGAGCGCGAGAGCAACTGGATCATCGGCCTGCTGCCCTGGCTGGTTTTCCTGGGGCTGTATTTCTGGTTCTGGCAGCGCATGCAGAGCAACATCGTGGGCCGCTTCGGCGGGCGAGACCCCTCGGACTTCCTGACCGGTTCAGCCAAGCGGGAAACGAAAACCAGCCGCCGCATTACCTTCGAAGATGTCGCCGGACAGGACGCCGCCAAGCGCGAGGTCGGGGAGCTTGTCGACTTTCTGAGAGATCCGGAGCGTTACCGGCGCCTTGGCGCCGAGCCCCCGCGCGGGGTCCTGCTGATGGGGCCGCCGGGCACCGGCAAGACCCTGCTGGCGAGGGCGCTGGCCGGTGAAGCGGGGGTCGCCTTCTATCACACCTCTGCTTCAGAGTTCATCGAGATGTTCGTCGGAGTCGGCGCGTCGCGGGTGCGCAAGATGTTCGACGAAGCAAAGCAGCGCGCGCCGAGCATCATCTTCATCGACGAACTGGACGCCGTGGGCCGTGTGCGCGGCACGGGGCTGGGCGGCGGCAACGACGAACGCGAGCAGACACTGAACCAGATCCTCGCGGAGATGGACGGCTTCTCGGGGCATGAGGCGGTGATCGTCCTGGCTGCCACGAACCGGCCGGATGTCCTGGATCCTGCCCTGCTGAGGCCGGGCCGCTTTGATCGCCATGTCACCTTGGAACTGCCGGATCGCGAGGCCCGTAAGGCGATCTTGCGCGTCCATACCCGCAACATGCCCCTGGCCCAGGATGTGGACCTCGGAATTGTGGCCGCGGCCACCCCGGGCTTCTCGGGCGCCGACCTGAAGAACCTTGTGAACGAGGCCGCGATGGCGGCGGCCCGGGCAAACGAAGCCGCCATTCACATGCGTCACTTCGACGACATGCGGGACAAGGTGATGATGGGCACGGTGCGCAGCCTGGCGATTCGGCCGGACGAGCGGCACCGCCTGGCCGTCCACGAGGCCGGGCACACCGTTGTGGCGCATTTCCTGCCCCAGGCCGACCCCCTCTACAAGGTGACCATCATCCCACGGGGGCGTTCCCTTGGCGGCACTCACATGCTGCCGGAGGAGGAGCGTCACACCCTGCCAGTGGACTACCTGAAAGACCGGCTCGCCGTTCTGCTGGCCGGGCGCACCGCTGAGC
The DNA here is from genome assembly GCF_028281305.1 of Pelagibius sp. Taxonomy (GTDB): domain Bacteria; phylum Pseudomonadota; class Alphaproteobacteria; order Kiloniellales; family Kiloniellaceae; genus Pelagibius. The sequence continues at coordinate 238,593 of NZ_JANQKD010000023.1, forward strand.
AGGAGCTTCTGGGCAGTGTCAGTTCCGGCGCCGATGACGACATCCAAAAGGCCACCCAGATGGCGCGGGCGATGGTGGCCCGCTGGGGCATGTCGGAGGAGATCGGGCCGGTGGACCTGCGCCAGAGCGACGAGCACCCGTTCCTGGGTCGCGAGATCGCGCAGCCGAGGCGCTTCAGCGAGACCACCGCTCACGACGTCGATACCTCCGTCTCCAAGCTGCTGCAGGAGGCGGCCGGGCGCGCTGCCGAGGTCATCCGAGTCAATCGCCAGGGCATGGACAACCTGATCCGCCGCCTGGAGGAGCGGGAGAGCCTGGACGCCCAGGAGATCGAGGCCTGCCTCGGTCCCGCCGTTAACCGGGGGTCCGCGGCCTAGCATGCCGACACCTGGGGCCTCGCTGCGGCGGGCGTCGGCGGCTGCGCAATGATCCTTGCGGCGGGGTCCCGTGCTTCCTATAGATGGCAGGGAGATGGAAGAACCCCGGGAAGAATCGCTGCTCTGCCTGTCGAAATCGGGCTTTCATCGGCTTGCCTATCGCGTCTACGGACCGGAGCATCCCCGGCCTGTCGTCTGCGTCCATGGTCTTGGCCGTAATGCGCGGGATTTCGACAGCCTGGCGGCGAAGCTGGCGGCAGCGGGGCGGCGGGTTGTCTGCCCGGATGTTGTTGGGCGCGGCCGCAGTGTCTGGCTGAGCGATCCTGCCGACTACGGCTATCCGCAATACGTTTCCGATATGGCTGCTCTGATCGCGCGGCTCGACTGCGAGGCGGTCGATTGGGTCGGGACCTCCATGGGCGGGCTGATCGGCATGATGGTCGCCGCCCTGCCGGGCAACCCGATCCAGCGGTTGGTCATGAACGATGTCGGTGCCTTCATTCCCAAGGCGGCCTTGCTGCGGATCCTCGACTACTTCGGCAAGGACCCGGCGTTTCCGGATTTTGCCGCTGCCGAGACCTATCATCGCGAGGTCTACAGCGGCTTCGGCGCGCTCAGCGATCCGCAGTGGCGCCACATGACCGAAACCTCGCTGCGGCAGGAGGGGGCCGTCTGGCGCCTGCACTATGACCCGCGGATCGCCGAGCCGTTGCGCGCCGCGGAGATCGACGATGTCGATCTCTGGTCCGTCTGGGGCGAGGTCAAGGTGCCGGTCCTCCTGCTCCGTGGTGCGGACTCGGACCTGCTGCTGCGGGAGACGGCCGAGACCATGATCAGGGACCGGGCCGCGACCAGCCTTATCGAGTTCCCGGGCTGCGGCCATGCGCCCGCCTTGCTCGACGACAGCCAGACCGAGCCGCTGTGCCAATGGTTGACGAACGGGTCCTGAACGACAGCGCTGGAGGTGCCGGGTCCTCTTTGCGGGAGGAGGGGGCGCAAGCCTTTGTGCCCTCCGGGTTTCGGCCGCGTTGGCCGTGGCTGGGTGGCGATCTTCAAACATTGCGCAACTTTCTGCGTCGCCCGCCGGTCGATCTGACGCCCTGGCCCGGCAGGCGCCTGGAACTGCCGCTGCGTGACGGCAGCGGCGACCGGCTGCTTGCCTGTCTGCACGCAATTCCGGACGGCACCCGCGGCCTCGCAGTCCTGGTGCACGGGCTGACCGGTTGCGAGGACAGCTTCTACCTGCGTCTTTCCGCCCGCCACTGGCTGCGCAGCGGCTATGCGGTGTTGCGTCTCAATCTGCGCGGGGCCGGTCCCTCGCGGCCTTTCTGTCGGGAGCAGTACCATGCCGGTCGGAGCGCGGACCTGCGCGATGCTCTGCAGGCGCTCGCGGCAGCGGACGGTCGGCTGTTTGATCGCGGCCTCTACCTGGTGGGGTACTCGCTCGGCGGCAACCTGCTGCTGCGCTTCCTGGCGGAGGAGGCCGGCGCTTTTCCGGTGATTGCCGGCGCCAGCGTCTCCGCGCCGATCGATCTGAAGGCCGCGCAGCGCCGCATCATGGAGCCGCGTAACTGGGTCTACCACCGCTATCTTCTGGCGCGTATGCGCGACGAAGCGCGGGCGACGCCGGTAACCCGCAGCCAGGCGGAAGAAGCGGCCATCGCGGGTGCTGCCAGCGTCTACGAGTTCGATGACCGCGTCGTGGCGCCGGCCAACGGCTTCGATGGCGCTGACGACTACTATGCACGCTGTTCCGGCTTGCGCTTTCTGCCCGGGATCGAGGTGCCGACCCTGGTGATCCACGCGGAAGACGATCCCTGGATACCCAACGACGCCTATCGCCGCTTCGACTGGTCCGCCAACCCGGCGCTGGCCCTGGCCATGCCGGCCAAGGGCGGACATGTCGGGTTTCACGGAGGCGAGCGCGGCACCCCCTGGCATGACAGCGAGATCGCGCGCTTCTTCTCTTCCGTGACCGCTTAGGTGAAATGAAACGGGCGGCGCCATGGGCGCCGGCCGTTTTTCGTGTTTTCGGGCTATGCGCCCTCTATGAGGCGTCCGGCTGCTTCACCACGCGCAAGTAGGGTTTCACTTCCTGCCAGCCGTCCGGGAACAGCTCCTTGGCTTCCTCGTTCTTGACGGCCGGTACGATGATCACATCTTCGCCCTGCTTCCAATTGACCGGGGTCGCCACCTTGTAGTCTGCCGTGAGCTGCAGGGAGTCGATGACCCGCAGCACCTCGTCGAAGTTGCGGCCGGTGCTCATCGGATAGGTGATCATCAGCTTCACCTTCTTGTCAGGGCCGATAACGTAGACGTTGCGGACCGTGGCGTTGTCGACGGCGGTGCGGCCGGCAGCGCTGTCGCCGGCGCCTGCCGGCAGCATTCCGTAAAGCTTCGAGACGGCAAGATCCGGGTCGCCGATCATCGGGTAGTTCGGGGCCGTGCCCTGCGTCTCCGCGATGTCCTCGGCCCAACGTTTGTGATCCTCGACGGTGTCGACGCTGAGTCCGATGATCTTCACGTTGCGCTTTTCGAACTCGGGCTTCAGCTTCGCGACATAGCCGAGCTCGGTCGTGCAGACAGGCGTGAAGTCCTTCGGATGAGAGAACAGAACGGCCCAGCTTTCGCCGATCCAGTCGTGAAAGCTGACCTGGCCCTCGGTGGTGTCGGCTGTGAAGTCCGGTGCGGTATCGCCCAATTGTAACGCCATGATCGTTTCCTCCTTGTGAGGGATTGTCTATCGGTTAGGTAGTCAGGATTTCCCCGAGCGCCAGTGAAAGGCGGAGGCTTCCTGAAGAAAAAGAACAGCAGCGACAGAAAGGCGCGGACTGCGGGGCGACTTACCCCGCCTTCAGCAGACGCGCGGCCTCTGGCGCCAAATAGGTCAGGATGGCATCGGCGCCGGCCCGCTTGAAGGCGAGCAGGCTTTCCATGACGGCCTTGTCGTTGTCCAGCCAGCCGTTCGCAGCCGCCGCCTTGATCATCGCGTACTCCCCGCTCACCTGATAGGCGGTGGTCGGCACGCCGAAGCGGTCTTTCACCCGCCGGATGATGTCCAGGTAGGGCATGCCCGGCTTGACCATGACTATGTCGGCGCCTTCCTGCAGGTCCAGAGCCACTTCCCGCAGGGCCTCGTCACTGTTGGCCGGGTCCATCTGGTAGGTCTTCTTGTCGCCGGCGAGATTTGTCCCGGAGCCGACGGCATCGCGGAAGGGCCCGTAGAAGCAGCTGGCGTACTTTGCCGCATAGGCGACGATGGCGACGTGACTGAGCCCGGCCTCGTCGAGCGCGGTCCGCACGGCGCCGATCCGACCGTCCATCATGTCCGACGGCGCAACGACATCGCAGCCGGCCTGGGCCTGGATCAGGGCCTGCTGGCAGAGGACCTCGATCGACTGGTCGTTCAGAACCTCACCGTCCCGCACAAGGCCATCGTGGCCATCTGCGTTGTAAGGGTCCAGCGCCACGTCGCAGATCACTCCAACCTCAGGAAAGGCCTGTTTGATCCGGCGCACGGCCCGGCAGACGAGATTGTTGGGATTGACGGCCTCCTCGCAATCGGAGGTTTTCAGCGACTGCTCCGTATAGGGAAAGAGGGCGATTGCGCCCAACCCGAGGTCGGTGCCTTCACCGATCGCATCGACAAGACAGTCCAGCCCCACGCGATCCACGCCGGGCATCGATGCCACGGCTTTACGTCCGTTCTCCTCATGCACAAAAACCGGCCAGATCAGGTCGTCCACGGTCAGGTGGTTTTCGGCCACCATGCGGCGAATCCACCCGGCACGGCGGTTGCGCCGCATGCGGATCTGCGGATAGGCCCCGAGGCTCTCCGGTGCGCGGGCCGGTGCCGTCTGTTCCTGTTGCGGGATGGCGCGCAGGGAAGGCGTTTCTTTCTTTGAAAGGTCGGTCATTACGTTCTCTGGGCCCCGGATTTCATGGATCGGCAGGCAAAATCTAGCTCGAGCCAGTTTAGGCCGGTGTGCCATCGGCAACAAGCGTCTGCAGCCGGTCCAGAAAGGGCTCGCTGCGGACGACGCTGGCATACTCGCCATTCAACTGGGCCAGGCTGACCGCGTGAACGTCCTCTGCGGTCCAGAGGCGTCCTTGGAGGTCGGTGAGGTCGATGCTGGCTGTCGCATCCTCGACCAGCCAGGTTTTGAAGCCCAGATTGCCGGCCATACGGACCGTGGCATCGACAGAGTTGTGCAGCAGGACACCGGCGATGACCAGTTCTCCGATGCCAAAGCCCCGCAACGTGGCCTCCAGGCCGGTGTCGATGAAGGCATTGTTGGTGCGTTTCTGGATCACGATCTCCCCGGGCCCCGGGGCCAGCAGGTCCTTGAAGTCGCAGCCCGGCTGCGCGGGACGATAGGGGGAGTCCGGCGCTGTGGAGAGGTGTTGGACATGCACGATGGGCCGGCCCGCTTTCCGCCAAATCGCAAGCAGCCGGGCCGCCTTGTCCTCGGCGTCCGGGTTGTTGCGGCGGCCCCATACGGGATCATCGATTGCCTTTTGGAAGTCGATGATCACGAGGGCCGCGTTCTCGGCGATCCTGTAGGGCACGGTCGCGTCGCTTTCCTTCTGTCTGGAATCTGATCACCGGACGGGCTTCCGGACCAATGCGGTCCGGAAAACCTGCCTCGATGATGCTGCCCGAGCGCTACCCGGTGCTACTCTGCCGCAGCGGCGGAGCCGCGCGCGGCCGTCAGCGCCTGGTCGAGATCGGCCAGGATGTCGTCGATGTGCTCGATCCCGATGGAGAGGCGCACGTAGCCGTCCGTCACGCCCGTCGCGAGCTGCTCTTCCGGGGCGAGCTGCGAGTGGGTCGTTGTTGCCGGGTGAATCGCCAGGCTCCGTGCGTCGCCGATGTTGGCGACATGATAGAGGAGCTTCAGGGAGTCGATGAAGCGGCGCCCGGCCTCCTTGCCGCCCGCCAACTCGAAGCCCACGAGGCCGCCGTAGCCGCCGCTCAGATAGGCATCGGCCCGGCGGCGGTTCTCACCGTCCTGCAGCGAGGGGTGGATGACGTTTGTTACGTCCGCGTGGCCTTGCAGGAACTCCGCCACGCGTGCGCCGTTGCGGCTGTGCTCGCGGATGCGCAGCGGCAGCGTCTCCAGGCCCTGAATGAACTGGAAGGCGTTGAAGGGGCTCATGGCGTAGCCAAGGTCGCGCTGCAGCGTGACCCTTGCTTTCAGGATATAGGCGATGGGGCCCAGCGGCTTGGCGGCTTCGGTCCAGACGGCGCCATGGTAGCTGGGGTCGGGCTGAGTCAGCAGCGGGAAACGCTCCCCATGCTTCTCCCAGTCGAAGTTGCCGCCGTCGACCAGGAGGCCGCCGATGGAGGTTCCGTGTCCGCCGATGTACTTGGTCGTCGAGTAGACGACGATGTGGGCGCCGTGCTTGAAAGGCTGGCAGAGGACGGGCGCGGCCGTGTTGTCGACGATCAGCGGCACGCCCAGTTCGTTGCCGATGGCCGCCACCTCGCCGATGGGAAAGACGGCCAGTTTCGGGTTGGGCAGGGTCTCGGCGTAGTAGGCGCGCGTCCGTTCGTCGGTGGCGCGGCGGAAATTCTCCGGGTCAGCCGGGTCGACGAAGCGCACCTCGATGCCAAAGGTGTTGAGAGTGTTGGCGAAGAGGTTCCAGGTGCCGCCATAGAGGTCGGTTGAGCTGACGATGTTGTCGCCGGAGCGGGCGATGTTCTGGATGGCGATGGCGGACGCGGCCTGGCCTGAGGAGACTGCCAGAGCGGCGGCGCCGCCCTCGATCGCCGTAACCCGCTGCTCCAGCACGTCGCAGGTTGGGTTCATGATCCGCGTGTAGATGTTGCCGAGCTCCTTCAGCGCGAAGAGGTTGGCCGCGTGATCGGTGTCCTGAAACTCGTAGGACGTGGTCTGATAAATGGGGACGGCGACGGAGCCGGTATGCGGGTCGCTGCGGTAGCCGGCGTGCAGCGCCAGGGTTTCCGGGTTCAGCGTCTTCTTCGGGGAATCGGTCATGTCTGGGCCCTCGTAGTCTTTCGGTCGTCTCAAGATGTCATCTCCCAGAGGGGCCCACCCAGGAGTGGATTTTTAGCCTTTGTTGACGCGGAGCAAGCTACCCCTCAAATCACCGCGAACCCCTTGGGAGGGTCAGTCCAGGCACCCCTCTCAGCAAAAAAACCGCCGCGGCTGACCCGGGCGGTTTTCACCACTCGTTTAGCCGCATTTCTAAAGCGCCCGCAAGCTGAGACCAAATCGGCGCTGAAGCAGCAAGGAACGACGAAGCCGGCCCAATGTCAAGCGCCTTGTCCTGCCAGGCCGAGCCCCTTTTCTGCCAGGGCCGTCGTCTCCCCTTGCGCCCTTCAACCCTTGAGGGAACCCGATTCCAGCCGGAGCAGCGGTCCCGGGATAGCCTTGCCGGCGCCGTTGCGTCCGCTGATCCCGCCCCAAGTCTGATTGCCCGGGGCTGATTGCCCGGGGCTGATTGCCCGGGGCTGATTGACAGAACGGGGACCGGCCCTATCATCGCCGCCGATCCGTCCTCTGCCTCTCGGCGTCCTCCTGCGGGGTTCCCCCATGTCCTTCAATCTCAACGATGAACAGCGCGCCTTTCAGGACATGGCCCGCCAGTTCGCGGCCGAAGAGATGGCACCCCATGCGGCGCGCTGGGATGAGACCTGCGAGTTTCCGGTCGAGACCCTGCGCAAGGCGGCCGCCCTGGGGTTGGCCGGCATCTACGTGCGCGAGGGCTCGGGCGGGTCGGGGCTGACCCGCTTTGACGCGGCGCTGATCTTCGAGGAACTGGCCGCGGCCTGCGTGTCGACCGCCGCCTACATGTCGATCCACAACATGGTCGCCTGGATGATCGACAGCTTTGCCGGCGACGCCCTGCGGGAGCGCTTTCTGCCGCAGCTGCTGAGCATGGAACACTTCGGCAGCTACTGCCTGACCGAGCCCGGCTCCGGTTCCGACGCAGCCTCGCTGAAGACCGCCGCGCGGAAAGACGGCGATCACTATGTCCTCAACGGTTCCAAGGCCTTTATCTCCGGCGGCGGCGCCAGCGACGTCTACGTCGTCATGTGCCGCACCGGCGGCGAGGGGCCGGCTGGGATCTCGGCTCTTGTGGTTCCGAAGCAGACGGAGGGCCTTTCGTTCGGCAAACAGGAAAAGAAGCTTGGCTGGAACAGCCAGCCGACCGCTGCCGTGGTCTTCGAGGACGCCCGCGTGCCTGCCGCCAACCTGCTGGGTGGCGAGGGCGAGGGCTTCAAGTTCGCGATGATGGGCCTCGACGGCGGGCGCGTGAACATCGGTGCCTGCTCGCTGGGCGGTGCCAGGGCTTGTCTTGAGGCCGCCCACGAACACATGACAGTGCGCCGTCAGTTCGGAAGAACCCTCGACCAGTTCCAGGCGCTGCAGTTCAAGTACGCCGACATGGCGACCCGGCTGGAGGCGGCGCGGCTGATGGTCTGGCGGGCGGCCGCTATGCTGGACGAAGGCGCTCCCGACAAGACCCTGCACTGCGCCATGGCGAAGCGCTATGCAACGGACGCCGCCTTCGGTATCTGCAACGACGCCCTGCAGCTGCACGGTGGCTACGGCTATATACGCGAGTACCCGGTCGAGCGCTTTCTGCGCGACGTGCGTGTCCACCAGATACTGGAGGGCACCAACGAAATCATGCGCGTCATCATCGCGCGCAGGCTGCTTGGTGAGTGATGCAACAGGATCAGGAACAGGTAACGGTACTGTATGACTGAGGGTAGCGAGATCGAGTTCGAGGAGAAGGGCGGAACCGGGTTCATAACGCTGAACCGGCCGAAGGCGCTGAACGCGCTGACCCTGGAGATGATTGACGCGATGATGCCGCGTCTGGAGACCTGGCGGACCGCTTCCGACATCAAGGCCGTCGTGATCAGCGGTGCGGGCGACCGGGCGTTCTGCGCCGGCGGCGACGTCCGGGCGGTTTACGAGGCCGGGCGGAACGGCGGCGACCTGACGCGCGCGTTCTTTCGGGAGGAGTACCGGCTCAACCGGATGATCCATGTTTTTCCAAAACCTTATGTGGCGCTGATCGACGGCATCACCATGGGCGGCGGGGTCGGACTCTCGGTCCACGGCAGCCACCGCGTGGCGACGGAGCGGACGATGCTGGCGATGCCGGAAACCGGGATCGGGCTGTTCCCCGACGTCGGCGGCACCTATTTCCTGCCCCGGCTTCCCGGCAAGCTTGGCCTCTTTCTGGCGCTGACCGGCTGGCGTCTGAATGCCGCCGATGCGCTCTACTGCGGTCTCGCCACCGACTTCGTAGAAGGCGACAGGATTCCGGCCTTGCGGGAGGCCTTCGCTTCGGCGGACTGGGAAAGCGCCGCGCCGGAGGCCGTCGTCGACGCCGTTATCGAGCGTTTCACGGCAGAGCCCGGCGCCGCTGTGCTTGCCAATCATCGCGCGCTGATCGATCGCTGCTTCGCAGCTCCCTCGGTCGAGGAGATCCTGGAGGCGCTGGATGCGGAAGCAGGCGACTGGCCGGCGAAGGTGGCCAAGACCATTCGCCGCCAGTCGCCAACCAGTCTGAAGGTGACCTTTGCACAGGTGACACGCGGCGAAGGCATGGACTTCGACAGCGCAATGGTCGACGAGTACCGTCTCAGCCAGGCTTTCATGGCCGGGGCCGACTTCTACGAAGGTATTCGCGCGGTGCTGGTCGATAAGGACAACCAGCCGAAGTGGACACCGGCAACCCTGCCCGAGGTGACCGCCGAAGCGGTGGAGGCGCACTTCCGGCCGCTGGGCGACCGCGATCTGACGTTTCCATAGCGGGTCGCATGCAAGGCCGGCATAAGACAAAGCAATCGACGGGCAAAGCGATCAAAGGGGAGGAAGAGATGGCGCGGATCGGATTTCTTGGCTTGGGCAACATGGGTCTGCCGATGGCGAAGAACCTCTTGGCGGCCGGGCACGAGGTCGTCGGCTTCGACGTCGTCGCCGCAGCGCGGGACGCCGCGGCAGCGGCCGGGCTTTCCGTTGCTTCGGAGCAGAGCGCGCTTCTGGAGGGGACCGGCACCATCGTCACCATGCTGCCTGCCGGTGAGCATGTGCGCTCCGTCTACACGGGGCCGGACGGACTCCTGGCCGGCGCCGGCGCCGACAGCCTCTTTATCGACTGTTCCACGATCGATGTGGCGACAGCGCGGGAGGTGCATGGTGAGGCCGCTGCGCGCGGGCATGCAATGATCGATGCGCCCGTCTCCGGCGGCGTTGCCGGGGCGGAGGCCGGCACGCTGACATTCATGGTCGGGGGAGAGGCGCCGGCCTTCGAAAGGGCCAAGGCCTGTCTCGAGATCATGGGACGCAACATCGTCCACGCCGGCGGAGCCGGTAACGGTCAGGCTGCCAAGATCTGCAACAACATGATCCTCGGCATTTCCATGATCGCCATTTCCGAGGCCTTTGCGCTTGGGAAGAAACTTGGCCTCGATCCCAAGGATCTCTTCGACATCAGTTCCGCGGCCTCAGGATCCTGTTGGGCGATGCTCAACCACAACCCGGTTCCCGGGCTCGTCGAGACTGCGGCAGCCAACCGGGATTATCAGCCTGGCTTTGCCGCGGCGATGATGCACAAGGATCTGAAGCTGGCGCAGAGCGCCGCCAATCACGCCGGGGCTGCCACGCCCTTGGGGGCTGAGGCGGCGGCCCTTTACACCCTCTTCGTCAATGCCGGTCACGGCGGCCTCGACTATTCGGCGATTATCAAGCTGATCGAAGGTAAACCCGAGGTTTGATCCGAGCCGCCGCTCCGGAACGGCACGGAGCCCCCGGCCTCTATGCCTCGAAGGCCTGTGGCAATCAGCGGAACGCCATTAAATATCTATATAAAACAATGAGATAAATCCCTCATCTGTTAAGTAAAGTTTAACAGGCTTCCCGTTAGCCTTGTAGGAATGCCAAGAGGCTTCCAATCAAAGAGCTATGCGAGGGAATCGTGAAGTCGAAGTATCTTGACCTGATCAGCTTGGTGGAGAGGCTGCACCGTCAGTGTCTTGAAGTCATCAAGGCTGACCTCGACCGCCAGGGCGTCCGGGACCTGAACAACGTTCAGGCCCTTATTCTTTTCAACATCGGCGACGAAGAGCTGTCGATCGGCGAGCTGACCCAGCGTGGCTACTACCTGGGCTCAAACGTCTCGTACAACGTGAAGAAGATGGTCGAGCACGGCTATCTGATTCAGGAGCGCTCGCCCCATGACCGCCGGTCCTTCCACGTAAGGGCCTCCGAAAAGGGTATCGCGGTCTATCGCAGCATCTCGGCGCTGTTCGATCAGCATGCCACGCAGCTGACCGAAGGCCAGCTGTCGGAGGAGGGGCTGGACGCGGCCAATCACGCCCTGCGGCGCGTGCAGCAGTTCTGGTCGACCCCGGCCAGCATGGCGCGCAACCTGAGCGCCGCCTAGCTGCTCCTTACCCCCGGCCTGCTGGGCCGGCGGTATTGCCCTTCGCATAAAGCTGAGCCCCGGCCGCCATCGCGGCCGGGGCTGCTTTGTTTTTTGGCCCCGAATGAGGCCTTAGAAGAAAGCCTGAAGGCCCGTCTGAGCGCGGCCCAGGATCAGGGCGTGGACATCGTGGGTGCCTTCGTAGGTGTTCACCGCCTCAAGGTTCATCGCGTGGCGGATCACATGGTACTCGTCGGCGATGCCGTTGCCGCCGTGCATGTCACGGGCGTTCCGCGCGATGTCCAGCGCTTTGCCGCAGGCGTTGCGCTTGCACAGCGAGATCGCTTCCGGCGCCCCTTTGCCTTCGTCCAGCAGGCGGCCGAGCCGCAGGCTTGCCTGCAGGCCGAGCGTGATCTCCGTCTGCATGTCGGCCAGCTTCTTCTGAACCAACTGGGTGGCAGCCAGCGGCCGTCCGAACTGCTTGCGCTCGAGGGTGTAGTCGCGCGCCGCCTGCCAGCAGAACTCGGCGGCGCCCCAGGCGCCCCAGGAGATGCCGTAGCGTGCCTTGTTGAGGCAACCGAAGGGGCCCTTCAACCCCGACACCTCCGGCAGCAGGTTGTCGGTCGGCACGAAGACGTCATCCATGGCGATCTCACCGGTGATGGAGGCGCGCAGCGAGAATTTGCCCTCGATCTTTGGCGCGCTCAGCCCCTCCATGCCCTTTTCGAGAATGAAGCCGCGGATCGTCTCGCTGTCGTCCTTGGCCCAGACGATGAAGACATCGGCAATCGGCGCATTGGTGATCCACATCTTGGATCCCGTCAGGCGGTAGCCGCCGTCCACGGTGCGGGCGCGGGTGCGCATGCCACCGGGATCGGAGCCGTGATCGGGTTCCGTCAGGCCGAAGCAGCCGACCAGTTCCCCGCGCGCCAGTCCCGGCAGGAAACGCTGGCGCTGGGCTTCGCTGCCATAGGCATAGATCGGATGCATCACCAGGCTCGACTGGACCGACATGGCCGAGCGGTACCCTGAATCCACCCGCTCCACCTCCCGGGCGATCAGTCCGTAGCTGACGTGATTGGCGCCGGCGCAGCCATAGGCTTCCGGCAGGGTCGAGCCGAGCAGACCCAGCGCGCCCATCTCCGTCATGATCGCGCGGTCGAAAATCTCGTTGCGGTTGGCCTCCAGGATGCGCGGCATCAGGGAGTCCTGGCAGTAGGCCCGGGCCGTATCCCGGATCAGCCGCTCGTCTTCGCTCAGTTGCTCGTCGAGCAGCAAGGGGTCCTGCCAGTCGAACTGGGCCTTGGCGGAGGAGGAGGGGCCGGGGGCGGGCCCCGCTGTGGCAGCGGCCTGGGACATGGGATATCGGTCCTTTTCCATCGGGGGAAGTCTTATGAGTTCAGATAT
>NZ_JANQKD010000032.1 GCF_028281305.1 Pelagibius sp.
GGGGCAGGAGAATGGCCTGGAGGCGGTCCTGGGCTTCATCACCGGGCACCTGCCGAGCAAGCTTTCCGAGACGGCCTATGCCATCGCCCTGGACGTGGCCGCCGCCGACAGCGCGGTAACCCAGGAGGAACTCCGGCTGCTGGAGATGCTGCGCCACCGTCTGCAAGTGGGCCGCCTGCCAGCCGCCGCCATCGAGCGGGGCACCCGCGCCCGCAACATGCGGCTGTAACACCCGCCGCTCTTCCCCTCTTCGCCGACCCCACTCGTCTGCCCAACGGCTGCCGGCAGCCGGCGCCGGCGCTTGCCCTCCTGCAAACGACATAGCAGCACTCGCCGAGAGAGGCTGCTAAGTTATTGTTTTATTAATGTTATTTTGTTGAGATTTCTCTGACAGGTGGGCAAGCTTGATCCCTATCGGGTCCCAAGGGACGGTGAGATAGGAGGGAAGATGAGCGATCTTGCGCTGCAGATGAACGACTACCGGCTGACCACGGCCGAAATCCTCTACCACCTGCCGGACCACCCGGCTTTGCTGCAGACTTACATCTGGCAGGAATACGACCTAGCGCCGAACTACCCGGAACTGCGCAAGTTCCTGGCCTTTTGGGAAAAGAATCTTGATGGCCCGCTGCATTCGGTGAAGGTCGCCAATATCCCGATCATCCGGGCTCCGGACACCCGTTTCGCCGCCTGCTGCCTGACGCTTCAGTAGGAGCGGCCTGCCCTCCGCCGGGCGCGTCCGGCCAAAAGCCGCCCCCAGCCCCTCACATCGGGGCCGCACACGGCGGCGCCCCCACAGCAACCCCGGACAACTGATCCCGGGCTTGCATCGATCGCCGCAGCGTCGCCGCGCGACACAAGGTCGCGCTCCAGCGCCCCCTCTCCACAGACGCTTTCACGCTCTTGGCGCCCTGGCCTTGGGGCACTAGGTTAGCGCCGATGACAACCACCACGCCTGCCAGCATCGCCGGGTCCCGCGCAGCCTCCACCGACCGCGCGGTCGGGCTCTGGCTGATCGGTTGCTGTGCCATGATCTTCGCCATGGCGGTAATCGGCGCCATCACACGCCTGACCGAATCCGGCCTTTCCATCATGGAGTGGGCGCCGGTCAGCGGCGCCCTGCCGCCCTTGAGCGCGGAGGAATGGCAGCGCCTTTTCGACCTCTACCGGCAGATCCCCGAGTACCAGCAGGTCAACGCCGGCATGAGCCTGGACGAGTTCAAGACCATCTTCTGGTGGGAGTACATTCACCGTCTCTGGGGCCGGCTGATCGGCGTCGTCTTCGCGCTGCCCTTTCTCTGGTTCTGGTGGCGTGGACGGCTCGACCGGCGCATGACCATGCTGCTGCTGATCGCGCTTGCCCTGGGCGGCCTGCAGGGCCTGCTCGGCTGGTTCATGGTGGCCAGCGGCTTCGGGGACCGCACCGATGTCAGCCAGTACCGCCTGGTGGCCCACCTGGGCCTGGCGCTGGCGATCTACGCCTATCTGTTCTGGCTGGCCCTCGGACAGCTCTGGCCCCGGCCTGAGCGCAGCCGCGATCCCGGTGCAGGCCGCCTGCGCCGGGCTGCTTTCACCCTGCTCGCTCTGATCACCCTCACCATCCTCTCCGGCGGTTTCGTCGCCGGGCTCAATGCGGGCCTGGTCTACAACACCTTTCCGCTGATGGACGGCGATCTGGTGCCGGCCGGCTATGGCATGCTCGCCCCCTGGCCTCTGAACCTTTTCGAGAACCACGCGGCGGTGCAGTTCAATCATCGTCTGCTTGCCGTCGCCACGGTGCTGGCCTGCCTTGCGGTCTGGCTGTGGTCGCTGCGCCTCGACCTGACTCCCGTCGCCCAGGGCGGCTTTGCGCTTCTGGCCATCGTGGCGCTGCTTCAGCTCGCGCTCGGCATCGTCACCCTGCTGTTGGTGGTGCCGATCTGGGCTGCGGCCCTGCATCAGGCCGGCGCGATCCTGGTGCTCACCGCTGCGCTCTGGTGCCTGTACCATCTGCGTGTGCGACGGCAGACCTTGGCAGCCTAGCGGAGTATCGATGAGCGACGCACCCAATCCCCAAGAGAAAGATCTGGACATTCCGGAGGAACCGCTTGCCGTCTCCGTGCTCACCGGGTTCCTGGGCAGCGGCAAGACCACGCTGCTGCGCCACCTGCTGGCCGACCCTGCGATGGAGGAGACCGCCGTTATCGTCAACGAGTTCGGCGAGATCGGCCTGGACCATCTGCTGGTCGAACAGGCGACCGAGGATACGGTGCTTCTCAACAGCGGTTGTCTGTGCTGCACGGTGCGCGGCGACCTCGTCACCGGGATGCGCGATCTCTTCCGGCGCCGGGTGCAACGCGAGGTCCCGCCCTTCAAACGTCTGGTGATTGAAACCACCGGTCTGGCCGACCCGGCGCCGATCCTGCAAACCCTGATGACTGACCCGCTGCTGTCCAACCGCTTCCGGCTGGATGGCGTCATCACCACGGTGGACGCGGTCAACGGCTGGGAGACCCTGGACAAGCAGAGGGAGTCGGTGAAGCAGGCGGCCGTGGCCGACCGCATCCTGCTGACCAAGCGCGACATCGCCGACGCCGAGACCTGCGAAGCTCTGGAGGAGCGCCTGCAGCAACTGAACCCTGCGGCGCCGATCTATCCGAGCGTCCAGGGCGCCGTGTCGCCGGACCTGCTGTTCAACGCCGGGCTCTACGATCCCGAAAAGAAGACCGCCGATGTACGGGCCTGGCTGAAGGCCGAGGCCTACGATCATGACGGCGGCCATCACGGTCATGCCCACAGTCATGACCACGACCATACCCATGATCATGAGCATGATCATGGGCACGATGTGAACCGCCACGACGCCTCGATCCGCGCCTTCTGCCTGACCTACGACAAGCCGCTGGACTGGGACCGCTTCAATTCCTGGATCGAGATGCTGATCACGCTCTACGGGGCCAACATCCTGCGCATCAAGGGGCTCTTGAACGTCGCCGAGGTGGCGCAGCCCATCGTGATCCACGGCGTGCAGCACGTCTTCCATCCGCCGGTGCGTTTGGAGGCCTGGCCCGACGACTCACGGGAGTCACGCCTGGTCTTTATCGTCAGGGATCTGAAACCGGAGATGTTCGAGCACACGCTGAAGGCCTTCAACGAGGACTCCGCCGCGCCGGTCTGAAGGCAATGGGCGAGGACAGACCCCGCGCATCCTTCGAGGCTTCGCTGCGCTCCGCACCTCAGGATGAGGTCAGAGTCCGATATCAGAACACGGCCTTATGCTGAGGAGGGCCGCAAGGCCCGTCTCGAAGCATGCGCGCCCGGCTTTGACTCCGACCGTTGGCCGTTACTTACTGCTCCCGCCATCTGCGGGCCAGATGGGCGTTGCGCCGCACGAAGGCGGTGAACCACTCGTCGAAAGCCATGCGGCTGCCGCCGCGCCAACCGTCGGTCTGGATGTGGGGCACCCCCTCCTCGCGCAGGATCTGCACCGAGACGATGGCCGGGTGGGCGGCGTGGCCCGGCTGCGTGAAGAACCAGACCTTGCCGTCGGTGGCGATCGCGACACGCGTGATGCCGCCGTCCTCTTCGGAGACTGCGCCTTCAAGGGCGCTCACCTCCTCCAGCATCCGCTGGAAGGACTCGGCGTCTATCTGCGTGACCTCGCCCGTGCGCGCGGAAGGCCGGTCGGCCGTTGCGGCCGCGCCGGTGGCTTCCGGAAGAATGAGCACGGCTATCAAGGCCAGCGCCGCTGCGAGCTTCCTGCTTTCCGACATCTGGGAAAACTCTCCCGACTGATCCTAGTCATATCGACTATCAGCCGAACCTTGAGGAAAGATGAAAGCTGGGATTTTAGGGATTGAGCGGCGGGAAGGGCCCTCCGCCCGACGCCGTCAGTAGGGGTTGTACCAGCGTCCGCTGACCGGCGTGCCGTCGGAGTTGTAGGCCGTGCAGGGCTCGGCCGAGTGACAAAAGGCGCCAAGCGCCCCGCCGATCTGCTGGGTGCTGCAGCCGGCGAGAAGCAGGCTGCCGAAGAGAACCAAAGAGAGGGCGATCAATCCGGAGCGGGAGAGAGGTCTTGGCGAAGGCGGCAAAGAAGAGATCCCGGCTGCTTGCGGTGCAGTCACGTTAGCGGGAACCGCCGCAGATTTCGATCACAACCGTGCCTGCCGGTCCACCGGCACGCCACGATACGCCGGTGATTGGCAGCGGTTGGCCTCCCGAAGTCGGAGCCACCAGGAACGGCAGCCCGACAGGGAGGAGGGCAGCTACTTGCCCGTGGTCTTCACTGTTGGGAAGTAGAATTGCGGGGAGTAGCCGGATTCCGGTTTCCGCTGCTCGACCTCGACATCCTGGATCGGCTCCTGGCTTTTGTCCTCTTCCTTTGTGGGGCGCTCGCCCTCAGCCGCGGGCGGTTCCTTGGCGCAGTGGTCACAAGGGCCTCTGTCGGTGGCAGAAGCGAGGGACGACGTAAGGGCCGCCGCGGCCAGCAAGGCGGCAAAGACAAAGCGTGGGGTCTTGGACACTGTCGTACCTCCTCTTCTCGGTTCGTTGCTGAGGGGTGATTACTTCTTTGTCGCAACAGCGGAGAAAAGGTTCAAAAGAGCGCGCACAAGACCCAGCCTGGCCTCCGGCGGCCAATCCTCCCGGCGTCCGGGGCAGGCCGCGCTTAACCCGGCTCCAGCACCACCACCAGATCGTGCGGCTCGACGCGGCTGCCGGCGGCGGCCACGACCTCGCCCACCTTGCCGGCGGTCTCGGCATAGACGGCGGTTTCCATCTTCATGGCTTCGATGGTGAAGAGGCGGTCGCCGGCGGCCACCCGCTTGCCGACATCGCAGATGTTAACGATCAGGCCCGGCATGGGCGCCCCCACCTGGCCGGGGTCCGACTCGTCGGCCTTGCGGCGCACCTTGCCGGAGGCGGCCAGGGCCTTGTCCAGCACCTTCACCGTGCGGGGCTGGCCGTTCAGTTCGAAGAAAACCGTGCGCTGGCCTTCGTCGTCGGGATCGCTCAGGGCGAGGTAGGAGATGATGAGCGTCTTGCCGCGCTCGATATCGACGGCGATCTCCTGGCCTGGCTCCATGCCGTAGAAGTAGACCGGCGTCGGCAGCGCGGAGGTGTCGCCATAGGCGCGGCGGTGCTTGGCATAGTCGACGAAGACCTCCGGATACATGAGGTAGGACGACAGCTCGCGCTCGCCGATGTGGCGCCGCGCCTTTTTCTCCGCCTCTTTGCGCACTGCGGCCAGATCGGCCGGCGGCAGGGTCGCGCCGCGGCGCTCACTGAGCGGCGCTTCGCCCTTCAGCACCTTCTTCTGCAGCGCTTCCGGGAAGCCGCCGTAGGGCTGGCCCACCTCGCCGCGGAAGAGAGCGATGACCGAGGCGGGAAAGGCCACCTCCCTTGCCGCGTCCATCACGTCCTCCGGCGTCAGGCCGTTGGAGACCATGTAGAGCGCCATATCGCCGACCACCTTCGACGTCGGCGTCACCTTGACGATGTCCCCGAACATCTCGTTCACCTGGGCATAGGCCTTTTCCACCTCGCCCCACTTGCGGGCGAGACCGAGGGCGCGGGCCTGCTCCTGCAGGTTGGTGAACTGACCGCCGGGCATGCCGTGCTCGTAGACCGAGGAGGCGCCGGCGCGCATCTCGCTTTCGAAGCCCGCGTAATGGCGCCGCGCGCCTTCCCAGTAGGCATTGATCTCCCGCAGCGCCTCGCGGTCCAGGCCGGGGTCGCGCGGGCTGCCGGCGAGCGCCGCCGAGATGGAGCCGAGGTTGGGCTGTGAAGTCAGGCCGCTCATCGCATCCATGGCCGCATCGGCCGCGTCCACCCCCGCTTCCGCTGCCGCCAGCACCGAGGCGGCGGAAATGCCCGAGGTGTCGTGGGTGTGGAAGTGGATCGGCAGACCGGTTTCCTGCTTCAGCGTGGTCACAAGCAGACGCGCCGCCGCCGGCTTGCAGAGGCCGCCCATGTCCTTGATGCCCAGGATGTGGGCGCCGGCGGCCTCCAGGTCCTTGGCAAGGCCGACGTAGTACTTCAGGTCGTACTTGTCCTCGCCGGGGTCGGAGAGGTCGCCGGTGTAGCAGATCGCCGCCTCGCAGAGCAGACCGGTTTCGCGGATGGCGTCGATGGAGACCCGCATGTTCTCCACCCAGTTCAGGGAGTCGAAGACGCGGAAGAGATCGATGCCCGTATCGGCGGCCTGGGCGATGAAATGGCGCACCACGTTGTCGGGATAGTTCGAATAGCCGACACCGTTCGAGCCGCGCGTGAGCATCTGCAGCAGCGTGTTCGGCACCGCTTCGCGCAGGGCCGCCAGACGCTCCCAAGGGTCTTCCTTCAGGAAGCGCAGGGCGACGTCGAAGGTGGCGCCGCCCCAGCACTCCAGCGACAGCAACTGCGGCAGCAACCGCGCATAGGCCGGCGCGATGGCGACCAGGTCGTAGGAGCGCATGCGCGTGGCGAAGAGCGACTGGTGGGCATCGCGCATGGTGGTGTCGGTGAGCAGCAGCTTGTCCTGCTCCAGCATCCACTTGGCAAAACCCTCCGGCCCCAGGTCGTCGAGGCGCTGCTTGCTGCCGTCAGGCGGATCCTGCAGCAGCCTGGCGGGCGGAATCTCCGGCAGGATTGCCGGTGTGGTCGGCGCCGGCAGGGGCCGCCCCTCGACCTCGGGATTGCCGTTGACGATGACGTCGCCGATGAAGGTCAAGAGGCGCGTCGCGCGGTCGCGGCGGCGGTGGAAGTCGAAAAGCTCCGGCGTCGAGTCAATGAAGCGGGTCGTCGCCTCGCCACTCTGGAACTTGGGATGGCCGATGACCGCCTCCAGGAACCAGAGGTTGGTCGCCACACCACGAATGCGGAACTCGCGCAGCGCCCGGTCCATGCGCGCCGTCGCCTCCGCCGCCGTCGGACCCCAGGCGGTCACCTTCTCCAGCAGCGAGTCGTAGAACGGCGTGATAAGGGCGCCGGAATAGGCGGTGCCGCCGTCGAGGCGGATGCCGAAGCCGGTGGCGCCGCGATAGGCGGAGATGCGCCCGTAGTCCGGAATGAATTTGTTCAGCGGGTCTTCTGTGGTGATGCGGCACTGCAGGGCGTGGCCGTCGAGGGAGAGCTGGTGCTGCGCCGGCACGCCGCTTTCCGGTTCGCCGATGCGCGCGCCGGCGGAGATGCGGATCTGCGCCTTTACAAGGTCGACGCCGGTGACCTCCTCGGTCACCGTGTGCTCCACCTGAATGCGCGGATTGACCTCGATGAAATAGAGCGCGTCGGTTTCCGCATCCATCAGGAACTCGACGGTGCCGGCGCATTCGTAGCCCGCCGCGCGGGCGAGGCGCACCGCGGCATCGCAAAGCTCGGCGCGCTTGGCCTCGCTGAGATAGGGCGCCGGCGCGCGCTCGACGATCTTCTGATTGCGCCGCTGCATGGAGCAGTCGCGCTCGAAGAGGTGGATGACGTTGCCGTGGGTATCGCCCAGGACCTGCACCTCTACGTGGCGCGCCTGGCGCACCAGCTTCTCCAGGAAGATCTCGTCGTTGCCGAAGGCGGCCTTGGCTTCGCGCCGGCCCGCCGCCACCTGCTCATGCAACTGCCCGGCGTCTTCGACCACCCGCATGCCGCGGCCGCCGCCGCCCCAGGAGGCCTTGGCCATAATGGGATAACCGATGTCTTCGGCCAGCTTGGCCGCCTCTGCTTCGTCGTGCGGCAGGGCGCCGGTCGCCGGCATCACAGGGATGCCCGCCTCCTCCGCCAGGGCCCGCGCCTCCACCTTCGATCCCAGGCGGCGCATCACGTCGGGCTTGGGGCCGATGAAGGTGATGCCGGCCTTTGCACAGGCTTCCGCGAAGTCCGGGTTCTCCGAGAGAAAGCCGTAGCCCGGGTGAATGGCGTCGACCCGCGCCTCGCGGGCGACCCGCAGGATATCGTCGATGTCCAGGTAGGCGGCCACCGGTTCCTTGCCCTTGCCGACCTGGAAGGCCTCGTCCGCCTTGAAGCGGTGCAGGGCGAAACGGTCCTCGTGGGAATAGATTGCCACGGTACGGATGCCGAGCTCGTTGGCCGCGCGCAGCACGCGGATGGCGATTTCGCTGCGGTTGGCGACGAGCAGCTTGCGGAACGGCGGCCGTGCGCCGCCGATGCGGGATGGGCTCACCCTCTCATTCCCCCAGTTTGGATTATCGTTAAGCGAGCGCGCGATTGCTGCGCTGCACTATAGCCCCCCGGCCGGCGCATCGCCATGGCCTTTCCGCGGCTGCCGACCGCGGAGCGGCCAGACGACACACGGGGGACAGACGGGGACCCGGCAGAGGTCTCAGGGCGACAACGCGCCGCTGCCGGATCTATTCCCGAAAAACACCTCTGCCACACAAAAATTCACTGGTCGGACGCAGGCCGCGACGGCAACTTGGGCGCGATCTTTGCCGAACCGATAAGTGAGACTGTGGAATGCAACACCGCCCCTTCCGCTGCCTTCTGCTCGCCGGAGGCCTGCTCATGTCCTTCACCCCCAGCGCCATGTCCCAATCAGCCATGACACCGAGCGCTGCGGCCGACGTCTGGCGGACGGCGCCCCTGACCGAAGCCGGCTTCGCCGCCGAGACCGGCGATCTGCTGGACGCGCTTTACCAGTCCGGCGAACTGCCCGACCTGCATGCCGTCGTCGTCGCGCGCCACGGCAAGCTGGTGCTGGAGCGCTATTTCGAAGGCGAGGACGAGATCTGGGGCGATCCGCAGGGCAAAGTGACCTTCGGGCCGGAGGTAATGCACGACCTGCGCTCGGTCTCCAAGAGCATCGTCGGCCTGCTCTACGGCATTGCCATGGCCGAGGGCACGGTCCCCGCGCGCGAGACGCCGCTGGTCGACCTGTTCGACTATGCCGACCTCGCCGCCGATCCGGCACGGCAGAAGATCACGGTGGAACACGCCCTCACCATGACCATGGGGCTCGCCTGGGACGAGACGCTGCCCTACAGCGACCCGCGCAACAGCGAGATCGCCATGGAGCGCTCGGAAGACCGCTACCGCTACATTCTGGAACGGCCCATCGTGACGGAGCCCGGCAGCCGCTTCACCTACTCCGGCGGCAGCACGGCGCTGCTCGCCCATCTCGTCTCCCGCGGCAGCGCCAAGCCCCTGATCGACTATGCGCGCGAAAAGCTGTTCATGCCGCTCGGCATCGATCAGAGCAGTTGGACGGCGGGCTTCAACGGAGAGGCCGCCGCCGCCTCCGGCCTGAGGCTTACCGCCCGCGATCTCGCGCGCATCGGCCAGATGGTGCTGAACGGCGGGCGCTGGGACGGGCAACAGGTGGTGCCGGAGGCCTGGCTGAAGGACTCCTTCATCAGGCACGCTGCCGCGGAGAGCGGCCTCTCCTACGGCTATCAGTGGTGGCTCGGCCAGGGCCGGCGAGACGGCCGCGACTGGATGGCCGGCATCGGCAACGGCGGCCAGCGCCTGGTGGTGATCCCGGATCTGGATCTGGTCATGGTGGTCTTCGCCGGCCGCTACAACCAGCGCGACGCCTGGCAGCTCTCGGTTCGCATCCTGACCGAAGTCCTCTTCCCCTCGCTCCGGTGATCTTGAACCACTTTCCCAGCTGCTTCAGCATACGCGGACCGTCATCCCGGATCTGATCCGGGATCCATTGATCCGCCCGCACGGACCTCTTCCGCAAAGGCGGGATCTGCGTCCGGCGTGGACACCGGATCACGTCCGGGGCGACTTAGGGAACAAACGACTTGAATGAGCACATTGCGGTTAAGATCAGAATGGCTGATGGCGCTATCGCCAGTGCCCAGTTGGCGATTCGAGCGGACCCGCAGGCCTTGTCTTATGAGATCACACTCGACGGAATCGAAGCTGAAACAAGAAGGTTTGTGAGCAGCGATCTCTTTGAGGCGATGATCGAGCTCAGAAAGGTCCTTGAAAGCAAGGGAGCACGATTGCTGTGCGCCGGCGCGCGGCCCGAAGTCTTCCCATCCGGAATGGCCCGCGACATGGGTGGCGGGCGCAAAGCTTATGTCACCCGGATCGGTGAGCCTGCGAGATCGGAGGATCTGGTCGACATCTTCCACTATGCGGCCCCAGGGACGGTCGGAACAGTAGACGAACAAGCTGACTTCCATGCGAACTGGGTTGAGAGCTTGTCCGGTCGCTGACCGAGGGTCTCTATCCCTTGATCCGAGCCAGCCCACACGGGCCGTCATCCCGGGCCTGACCCGGGATCCATAGGCCCGCTCGCACGGGCTTCGCTCGCAAGGGTGGGATCCACTTCCGGCGTGGACCCCGGATCACGTCCGGGGTGACAAGCGGGGCGGCGGCAGACGGCACGAAAATGGCCCCCAACGGAGCCTCAAAGCGGTTGGAGCGGGTAGCGGGAATCGAACCCGCGCGTTCAGCTTGGGAAGCTGACAGGCTACCACTACATCATACCCGCTCGGGCCGTGCGTTCAGGGCCTGCTGCCGGGCAAGAAAGTAAGAGGTCCGCCGCGCCATGGCAAGCCACCCGGAATTCGGAGATGTCGAAGAAGGGGGGTGTGGCGCAACGTCCCAACACAAGGATCAGCGCAAGAAACGGATGTCGTCGGCATCCTTCTCCGGGCTAAGACCGTCATAGCGGTCAAGGAGGTGGATACGATGGACGACACAGGGCTTTTGGATGCGGAAGCGGCGATGGACGAGGCGCGCTGGGCGGCGGTGGAGCGGCGCGATGCCGCCATGGACGGACGCTTCGTCTATGGCGTCCTCAGCACCGGGATCTACTGCCGGCCGAGCTGCCCCTCGCGCCCGGCCCGGCGCGAGAACGTGCGCTTCTTTCCGGACCCTGCCGCCGCGGAAGCCGCCGGGTTTCGCGCCTGCAAGCGTTGCCGGCCCGACCGGCTGCCAGACACGGGAACCCCGGCGCCGCAGGTCGCCCGGCGCATCGCCAGCCTGAACTGGCCGCGGATCGAGGGCGACTTGAACGATCACGGCGTCGCCCGGCTGGGGCCGATCCTGACGCCGGGGGACTGCGCCGCCCTGACCGGCCTCTACGACCAGGAGGCGCCCTTCCGCAGCCGCGTCATCATGGCCCGCCATGGCTTCGGGCGCGGCGAGTACAAGTACTTCACCTATCCCCTGCCGCCGGTCATCGCCGCCCTGCGCGCCGCCGTCTATCCCCACGCGGCGCGGATCGCCAACGCCTGGCGCGGCCTGCTGGGCGAGGAGCCGGTCTTTCCCGCCAGCCATGGGGCCTACCTGAAGCGCTGCCACAACGCCGGGCAGAAACGCCCGACGCCGCTGCTGCTGCGCTACGGGCCCGGCGACTACAACTGCCTGCACCAGGACCTCTACGGCGAGGAGGTGCTGCCGCTGCAGATGGTCATCCTGCTGAGCAAGCCGGGGGCCGACTTTGTCGGCGGCGACTTCACCGGCGGCGAATTCGTCGTCACCGAACAGCGCCCACGCATGCAGTCCCGCGTCGAGGTGGTGCCGCTGCTGCGCGGCGAGGCGGCGCTCTTTGCCGTCAACGAACGCCCGCGCCAGGGCTCCAGGGGCTACCACCGGGTGAAGCTGCGCCACGGCGTCAGCCGGATCCACGCCGGCGAACGCTTCGCCGCCGGCATCATCTTCCACGATGCCCAGTAGCGTCGGAACCT
>NZ_JANQKD010000040.1 GCF_028281305.1 Pelagibius sp.
TAGCCGCGGTCGAACTGCATGCCCTCGACGACGTCGAGTTCGGTCTCGAGCGACTTGGCTTCTTCGACCGTGATCACGCCTTCCTTGCCGACCCGCTCCATCGCCTCGGCGATCATGGAGCCGATCTCGGCCTCACCGTTGGCAGAGATGGTGCCGACCTGGGCAACCTCGGCCGTGGTGGAGATCTTCTTGGACTTCTTCTGCAGTTCGGCAACCACGGCCTCAACGGCCTGGTCGACGCCGCGCTTCAGGTCCATCGGGTTCATGCCCGCCGCCACGGCCTTGGAGCCCTCGCGCACGATGGCCTGCGCCAGCACGGTCGCGGTGGTGGT
Organism: Pelagibius sp.; assembly: GCF_028281305.1. Classification (GTDB taxonomy): domain Bacteria; phylum Pseudomonadota; class Alphaproteobacteria; order Kiloniellales; family Kiloniellaceae; genus Pelagibius. The sequence continues at coordinate 333 of NZ_JANQKD010000040.1, forward strand.
GCCGTCGCCGGCGATGTCGTTGGTCTTCGAGGCAACCTCGCGCACCATTTGGGCGCCCATGTTCTCGAACTTGTCGGAGAGCTCAATCTCCTTGGCCACCGTGACACCGTCCTTGGTGGTGCGCGGAGCACCGAAGGACTTGTCGATCACCACGTTGCGGCCCTTGGGGCCGAGGGTGACCTTCACGGAATCGGCCAGAATGTCGACGCCCCGCAGCATACGCGTGCGGGCATCGGCGCCAAACTTAACGTCTTTCGCAGCCATGTCTGGGATTCTTCCTTATTGCATAACGCCCATGATGTCGGATTCACGCATGATCAGCATGGTCTTACCGTCCAGCTTCACTTCCGTGCCCGACCACTTGCCATAAAGGACCTTGTCGCCCTTCTTGACGTCGAGAGCCGTGACTTTGCCGTCGTCGCTCCGCGCGCCGGAGCCGACAGCAAGGATCTTGCCCTGCATCGGCTTTTCCTTGGCCGTGTCCGGAATGATGATGCCACCGGCGGTCTTTTCCTCTTCCTCCAGCGGCTCGACCACGACACGGTCATGCAGAGGCCTAAATTTCATTGAACTCCACCCTGTGTGAGTTGGATTGGATCGCAAACGACCCCGGTCGGACCCGCCAGGCGGTACCCCGGGATACGGTTATTAGCACTCCCTAGAGAGGAGTGCTAGGCAGCATATAGAAGGCGCGCCAGAAAGAGTCAACCGCTCTGCAGTTGATTTTCGATCGCGCTTTCCAAGGAGTCTGAGTCCTCGGGCAATTCTGCTTTTTCTTCAGCGAGTTCCGGGAAGAGTTTCAGATACCGCTGAAAATCCGGCTGGGTGATCTTTACCGTCATGCAGGCGACGAGGGCATCGTCCTTCCGCTCCAGCACCTCGGCATGATCGTAGAGCCAGGAAAGGGCCGCCCCTTCGCTGACAGGCAGATGCAGGGTTCGCTGTACACGCTTGGCGGAGAGCGCCTGGTCGATCATCGCCAGCACATCTCCGCAGCCCTCGCCCGTCAGGGCGGAGCACAGGACTGCCGGAGGCTTTCCCGCGTCCCTGAGGGCGAGCCTCGAGCGGTCCTGCGGGCCGAGAAGGTCGGCCTTGTTCAAGACCTCTAGCAGGTGGGTGGCATTCTCGGTCACGCCGAGGTCGCCCAGCACCGCCTTGACGTCGGCTTCCTGGGCCCGGCTGTCGGCATGGGCGATGTCGCGCACATGCAGGATCAGATCCGCCTCCAGCACCTCCTCGAGAGTGGCCCGGAAGGCGGCGATGAGATCGGTCGGCAGGTCGGAGATGAAGCCGACCGTGTCCGACAGGATGACCGTCTGACCGGAGGGCAGCACGACCCGGCGCATGGTCGGATCGAGGGTCGCAAAGAGCTGATCCTGCGCCAGCACCTTGGCTTCCGTCAGGCGGTTGAACAGGGTGGATTTGCCGGCGTTGGTATAGCCGACGAAGGCGACCACCGGATAGGGCACGCGCTGACGGGCGCCGCGGTGCAGCCCGCGGGTGCGCTGGACCTGCTTCAGTTCCTTCTTCAGCCGGGTGATGCGCTCGGTGATCAGACGGCGGTCAATCTCCAGCTGGCTCTCGCCGGGGCCGCCCATGAAGCCGACGCCGCCGCGCTGACGCTCAAGGTGTGTCCAGGACCGCACGAGGCGCGACCGCTGGTAGCTGAGGGCCGCCAGTTCGACCTGCAGCTTGCCCTCCTTGGTGCGCGCCCGGGCGCCGAAGATCTCAAGAATAAGACCCGTCCGGTCGATCACCTTGCACTGCCAGGCGCGCTCCAGGTTGCGCTGCTGCACGGGCGTCAAGGCGCTGTCGACAATGACCACGCCGATCCTTTTCTCGGCGATGGTCTCGGCCAGCCGCTCCACCAGGCCGCCGCCGATCAGGGTGGCCGGGCGCACTTGCTTGACCGCCGCCACCTCCGCATGCTCGACGCCCAAACCGATCGCCGTCGCCAGACCGATCGCTTCCTGCAGGCGCGCCTCGGGCGCCCGCAGGCTGGGCTGGACGCCCGGCTGCAGCAGATCCGGATGCAGGACCAGCGTTCTGTCTGTCATGCCATGCGACGGCGCGCTGCGCCGCCCCTTCCGTATGAGCGAGCGATGCTTTCAAGGTTCACTGATGCCCCCCGGTCCCGTGACCGCGGCTGCGTACTCCGATGGGAACCCTGATCGAAACGAGGAGGATCGTCCCTAGCCCTGAGCCGCTTCTTCTTCCTTCGCCGGCTCGAAGAGCTGAACCGGAGTCGCGGGCATGACGGTGGAAATCGCGTGCTTGTAGACCAGCTGCGAATGCGCGTCACGGCGGAGGAGAACAGAGAAGTTGTCAAACCAGGTAACAATCCCCTGGAGTTTGACCCCGTTCACGAGGAACACAGTCACCGGCACCTTGTTCTTGCGAATATGATTGAGGAATACGTCCTGCACACTTTGGTTTTTTTCAGCGGCCATTTTTCGAACCTTTATTGTTTTTCTTAGTCGCGACTTGCTTTTCTTGATCGGCCTTTGCGCACCCAAATAAACGCTGTCGATCTTCGGCTTAGGCACCTGACGCAAGCCGCGCCAAGTGAGACCTCAACGCCTTCCATAGCACGCAAGCAGCCAAATGGAAATTCATCGTCACAGCATAGGTGTGCGTATTTGATGCGAAATCAACCGTCTGGCTGGGCTATCCGGGCGACCAGCGCAGCGAGACCGGGGCAATCCGCCACATGGGCGTGTGGCTCCGCCTCGGCGAATTCCCCTGGGGCCGGGGGGGTTTCCCGCAGCAGGATTGCGCTGCAGCCGCTGTTTCGGGCGCAAAGCAGGTCGATGTCCGTATCGCCGACAAACCACACGGCGGGGCCGGCGGGAACGCCGCTGCCCGCCAAAGCCAGGTCGACGACGTCGGGGGCCGGCTTGTCCCGCGGCGCATCGGTTGCGCCGACCACGGCGACAAAGTGGCGGTCCCAGCCCAGAGCCTCCGCCTCCCGCCGCAGCAATACCCCCTTTTTGTTGCTGACGACGGCCATTGGCAGTCCTCCCCTTGCGACCAGGCCTTCCAGCATGGTCTCGGCCCCGGGAAAGGGGGTCAGCCGTTCCAGATGAGACTCCGAGAAGGTCCTGTAGAAGATCTCCGTCGCCTCCTCAGCCCGCACACCGAAAAGCTCGGGAAAACTGTCGCGCGCGGACTTGCGGACCCTCTGCCGTGCCTCCTCCAGGGTCCAGGGCCTTTGGCCCATGGCCTCGAAGGTGACCGTCAGGGCATGATGGATCACGCCCCAGCTATCCACCAGGGTGTTGTCCCAGTCGAAGAGGATCGCCGCAGGCGCCGGCAGGGTCATGCGCTCTGCCGCAGGGACTGCATATAGTCCATGTAGTGCTGGCGCAGCTTCGTCGTGAGAATTCCGGGGTGCCCGTTGCCGACCGGCTGGCCGTCGATCTGGGTGACCGGCAGGACGAAGGAGGTGCTGGAGGTCAGAAAGGCCTCGCGCGCGGTCTTCGCCTCATCAACGGAAAACGGCCGCTCTTCGAGTTCGTAACCCTCGGCTCTGATCAGGTTCAAGAGGGTAATGCGGGTGATGCCATTGAGAATGGCGTTGCTGGCATCACGGGTGATAACCCGGTTGCCCTCTGTCACGATCCAGGCGTTGGTCGAAGTGCCTTCGGTCACCTGGCCTTCGCCATCGACCTGCCAGGCCTCGTAGGCGCCGGCCTCGGCCGCGGCCTGCTTGCCCAGAACGTTGGGCAACAGCGAGACGGACTTGATATCGCAGCGCGCCCAGCGCTGATCCGGCAGCGTGATCACCTTCAGTCCTTCGGACAGGATCTTCTCGCTGTGCGGCTTCATCTGACGGGTCATCATCACGAGCGCCGGCGTGGCGTTGTTGGGGAACTTGTGATCCCGCGGTGCGACGCCGCGCGTCACCTGCATGTAGAGAAAGCCGTTGCTCAGGCCGTTGCGGCGCATCAGTTCCCGAGAAACCAGCTTCAGGGCTGGCCGGCTCATGGGTGCCTCGATCTGCAGTTCGGAGAGGGAGCGGTCCAGCCGGTCGAGATGCAGATCCTCATCCACGAGGATGCCGTTGTGGACCGGAACGACCTCGTAGACCCCATCGGCAAAGAGATAGCCGCGGTCTTCGATGTGCACCGCAGCTTCGCGGTGCGGTCTGTAGGAACCGTTCACATAGGCTTGTCGGGGCATTAGCCGGATCTCTCCTGCTGGCGTTCGGGAAGCACCGGACTTTGGCGGCGCGCGGCTGAGATTAGAAGAACTCCAGTTTCACGGCAAAGAGCTTCTCGACCTTCTTCACCGCCTCCGAGCGAGCGAAGATCACCACCAGGTCGTTGGCCCGGGTGATGGTGTCGCCGCGCGGGATAATCACGTCGTTGCCGCGCACGATGGCGCCGACGATCACTCCTTCCGGCAGCCGTGCCTCGCGGATCGGCACGCCGACCAGGCTGGAGGTCTCCAAAGCCTCAGCTTCGATGACCTCGCCAAAGCCTTCGCTCAGCGAATGCACGGAGCGAATGCGGCCGCGCCGGACGTGCTGCAGGATGGTCGAGACGGTGATCGCCCGCGGGCTGACGACGGTGTCGATCCCCAGCGTGCCGATCAGCGGTCCATAGGAGGTCTTGTTGATCAGGGTGACGGCCCGCCCGCAGCCGTAGCGCTTGGCCAGCAGCGAGGTCAGGATGTTCACCTCGTCGTCGTTGGAAACCGCGATCACCGTTTCGGTGTTGGCGGCATTGGCCTCCTCCAGGATCTCGGTGTCGAGCGCATCGCCGTGAATGACCACGGTGCGCTCCAGCGACTGGGCCACCGTCTCGGCGCGGCGCTTCTCGACCTCGATCACCTTCAGGTTCACCTGCGGATGGTTCTTCTCCACCGCCGTGGCTAGGTTGAGGCCGATGTTGCCGCCGCCGACGATGATGACGCGCCGAGCCTCCTGCTCCTCATGGCCGAAGGCGGCCATGGTGCGGTCCAGATGGCTGGTATCGGCAACCAGGTAGACGTCGTCGCCGACCTGCATGTCGTCGTCCGGCGTCGGCACGAAGCCATGACCGTCGCGCGAGATACCGATCACGACGATGTGCAGGTCGGGAAACAGCGCCGTCAACTGGCGCAGCGGCGTGTTGATGACCGGCGTATCCTCGGTGCAGTGCAGCCCGACCAGGGAGACCTTGCCGTCCGCCAGGGGCTGGACGTCGAAGGCCCCCGGCAACTGCAGGCGCCGCTCGATCGCCTTGGCGACCTCGATCTCCGGCGAGATGATGACGTCGATGGGCATGTGGTCGCGGCTGAAGAGGTCGGACCACATCGGGTCGAGATAGCTTTGCTCGCGCACCCGGGCGATCTTGGTGGGCACCTCGAAGATTGAGTGGCAGATCTGGCAGGCGACCATGTTCACTTCGTCGGCGTAGGTGACGGCGATCACCATCTCGGCGTCCGCAGCGCCTGCGCTTTCCAGCACGTTGGGGTGCGACGCGAAGCCCACCAGACCTTTCACGTCCAGTGAATCGGTGATCTTCTCGACCAACTCGCGGGACTGGTCGATGACCGTGATGTCGGCGTTCTCGCTGGCCAGATAGCGCGCGATGTTGAAGCCGACCTGACCGGCGCCGCAGATAATGACTTTCATGGATAACCCGCCCCTGCTCTCCCGTTCAGGCCCGGTCGACCGTGCCGACGCCGAGCGAGCGCAGCTTGCGGTGCAGGGCCGAGCGCTCCATGCCGACGAAGGTCGCCGTGCGGGAGATGTTGCCGCCAAAGCGCATCACCTGAGCTTCGAGATACTTGCGCTCAAAGACCTCCCGCGCCTCGCGCAGCGGCAGCGACATGATCTCCTCCCCGGTCTCCCCCGGCAGCGAGGCCGGCGCGGCCGCCCCGATCTCCGGCGGCAGCATGTCGGGCCGCACGGCATCGCCGCCGCCGCCGGGCGCCATGATCAGAACCCACTCGATGACGTTGCGCAGTTGACGCACGTTGCCGGGCCAGTCGTAAGCTCGCAGGGCAGCGAGCGCATCATCGCTCAGACGACGCGGCGGCAGGCCCGCATGCTCGGCCGCGCGATCCATGAAATAGGCCACAAGGTCGGGGATATCCTCGCGGCGGTCGCGCAAGGCTGGCACCTCGATGGGCACGACGTTCAGCCGGTAAAAGAGATCTTCCCGGAACCGGCCCTCCTCGATGAGGCTGGGCAGGTCGCGGTTGGTCGAGGCGATCACCCGCACATCGACGGCGACCCGGCGGTCGTCACCAACCCGTTGAAAGGTCTGTTCCTGAAGGGCACGAACGATCTTGCCCTGAGTTTCGATTGGCATGTCGGCCACTTCGTCCAGAAGCAGCGTCCCGCCATGGGCTCTTTCAAAGGTGCCAACCTTCCCGGGCGAGTCGCTGCCGTCCAGGCCGGGCGCTGTGCCGAAAAGCTCGGGCTCCAGGCGGTCGGGATGCATGGTGGCACAGTTCAGCGCCACGAAGGGAGCGTCCGCCCGGTGAGACAGGGCGTGGAGCTGTCGTGCGACAACCTCCTTCCCCGCCCCGGCAGGGCCGGTGATCAGGACGCGACTGCCGGTCGGTGCAACCTTGCGGACCGCCTGCGTGACGGTGTGATACCACGGTGAAGAGCCGATCAGGTCAGAAGGCTGACCGGCGCGCAAACGCAGCTCTTCGTTTTCGCTGCGCAGTTTCGCCGCCTCGATAGCGCGCTGAACGATCAGCAGCAGGCGATCGGACTTGAACGGCTTTTCGATGAAGTCGTAGGCGCCCAGCTTGATCGCATTGACCGCTGTTTCGATGTTGCCGTGACCGGAAATCATCACCACGGGCACAAGCGGATGCTCGCGCTTGATAACCCGCAGCATCTCCATCCCGTCGAGCTTCGAATTCTGCAGCCAGATGTCGAGCACGACGAGACTTGGCCGCCTGTCGCGCAGCATGTCAAAGGCCGTCTCGCTGTCGCCGGCGTCGCGGATCTCATAGCCTTCGTCCTCCAGGATCCCGCGGATCAGGAGGCGTATGTCCGTCTCATCATCGACGATGAGGATCTCGTCAGCCATGGCCTGCGGCCTTCTCGGCAATCGCCGACGGCACGTCGGCGGTTCGCTGCGTGCCTCTTTCCAACGCCTCGTCCGGGAGCGGGAAGATGAGACTGACGATCGCTCCGCCGCTGCTACGATCCTTCAACAGCAGGCTGCCATGATGGTCTTCCATGATCTTTTTCACAATGGCCAAGCCAAGACCAGTACCCCTTTCGCGCGTGGTCACATACGGTTCCGTGAGGCGGCTCCGATCCTCATGCGGCAAGCCTTTGCCATTGTCCAGCACTTCGACAACGCAGTTCCCGTCTTCCACCCGCAGCTGCAGTTCTATGGTGCCGCGCGGCGCATCCGACCCGTCACGGGCATGGCGTCCCTCAATCGACTCGATGCCGTTCAGGATCAGATTCGTCAAGGCCTGAACGACCTGGCGGCTGTCGCAGGCAAGCTGTACCGGCGCGGCTGGCAGTTTGAGGCTGAAATCGATTTCGTGATGGGCGGTGCGCTGCAGGAAGGCGGCCTGCTCAACCAGTTTGTTGATGTCCTCGGCCTGCATCGACGGCGAAGGCATCCGGGCAAAGGCCGAGAACTCGTCGACCATGCGGCCGATGTCACCGACATGACGCACAATGGTGTCCGTGCAGACTTTGAAGGTTTCAGGATCATTGACGATCTGGCCGACGTACTTGCGCTTCAAACGTTCCGCGGCGAGCTGGATCGGCGTCAGCGGGTTTTTGATCTCATGGGCGATGCGCCGGGCGATATCGGACCAGGCGGCCTTGCGCTGCGCCGCCAGAAGTTGGGTGATCTCGTCGAAGGTCACGACGAAGCCCATAGTCGTACCGCCTTCGACCTCGGCGGAGATGCGCACCAGAAGAACACGCTCGGCACCGCTGCTGTCGGATATGGTCAGTTGCTCCTGTGCGAGCCTGTGCGGCCGCGCCCGGGCGCTTTCGAGCAGCGCTCCCATTGCCGGCAGTACGGCGGTCAGCGACTGCCCCCGCAGGCTTTCTGAGGATGACGACAGGAAATCGCAGGCCATGCGGTTGGCCAGGTTGATCCGCCCGGTATCGTCAAGGCCGATGACCCCGGCGGACACACCGCCAAGCACCGCTTCGATGAAACGGCTGCGGTAGTCGAGCTGGGCATTGGCTTCCAGGAGAGCGTCTTGCTGGCGCTCAAGCTGCCCGGTCATTTTGTTGAAGGCACGGCTCAGGTTGCCGATCTCGTCGCGGCGCGCCGGGCCCGCCACCCTTGCCTTGAGATCGCCCTTGCCGACCCGTTCCGCCGTGGCGATGAGATTGCCGATCGGCCCTGTCATCTGGTTGGCAAAGGCGAGACCGATCCAAACCGCGACCAGCAACAAGAGCAGTGCGACGACCAGGAAGATCAGAGCAAAGGTGATTTGCAGACTGAACCGGCTGCCCTCCAGGTCCTCATAGCGCTGGACCGCCCAGCGCGTGCTCTCCATGTGCCCGAGAACGCGCGAGTCCACCAGACGGCCGATATAGAGAAAGGCATCCGCGGTCAGATCGAGCCGGACCAGAGCGCGGACCCGGTCTTCGCTCTCGGAGGTCATGATCGCCATGCCCTCGCTGCGCGCCCGCTCGAAGGCCCACTCGGGGATTTCGGGGTTGAAGGCCAGCAGGAAGCTCGAGGAGCGGGCCAGCATGCGCCCGGAGCTGTCATAGACCGCCGCTTCGGTCAGGTAGCGCAGGCTCGCCTGGCGCGTCATCACGCTGTTGAAGAGACTGGGGTTGTAGGTCAGGGCGACGCCGCCCCTGTTGAGCACCTGGGCGATCGCCAGTGCGTCAGCGGCAATCGTCTGCTGATGCTCGTCGAGGTAGGCGGCCGAGACGGCCCGCGAGTTCTTAATGGCCGTGGAGACGCGCTCGCTGAACCAGAACTCGAGACCCAGGTTGAACATGATGACCGAGAAGGCCGCGACCAGGATGGTCGGTGCGACAGCGACCACCGAGAACAGAGCGACCAGCCGCCCGTGCAGTCGCGAGCCGGCCCGCCCCTTCTTCCGCTCGATCCAGAGGATCGCGAGCCTTCGGGTGATCAGAGCGGCCAGACCCAGGATGATGACCAGATCGACCAACAAAAGAAGCAGGACGTGATCGGCGTTGGCAGCCACGGAGAGATTGCCGGTCATTGCAACGAAGGTGGCGATGCCGCTGGTCAGACCAGCAACAAGCAGCACGATCGCCAGGCTTCGTTCCAGCTTGATCTGGCGGGCCCAGCGCACCAGCCTTGCGCTCCAGGTCTCGCCGCCGCCGGCCCCGGTCGCCGTCACCGCCTCGCCGATGGGGCCAGGGGCTCTGTCCGTCTGTTGTATATTTGCCACAGGCTATTTAAGGCCGCGAACCACCTGGATGTCCAGGTCCCGAATCTTCTTACGTAAAGTGTTTCTGTTCAGACCCAGCAGTTTGGCAGCGCGGATCTGGTTGCCCCTTGTGGCTGAAAGCGAAAGCTCGATCAAGGGGCGCTCCATCTCGCGCAGAACGCGGTCGTAGAGTCCGGGGGCCGGCAGATTGCCGTCATGGGCGGCGAAATACGAGCGCAGATGGTGTTCGACCGCGCTGCCCAGTGACTCGGCCGGCGCCGAAACCTCCCGCTCCGTGCTTTCGCCCTCGCTCAACTCACCGGCGATTACTTCGACGCCAATGGTCTCCTGACTGTAGAGAACCGTGAGGCGCCGGACGAGGTTCTCCAACTCGCGCACGTTGCCCGGCCATTGATAGGCGCGCAGAGCCTCCATGGCTTCGCTATCCAGGGTTTTAGCGGCAAGTCCCTCGTTCTGCGCCTGGCCGAAGAAATGGCGGATCAGTTCCGGGATGTCCTCGCTGCGCTCGCGCAGGGGCGGCAGGCGGATCGGGACTACGCTCAGACGGTAGAACAGGTCTTCGCGGAACAGGCCCTGGCGCACCATCTGCCGAAGATCCCTGTGGGTTGCCGCGATGATCCGGACGTCGGCGCGGATCGGCGTGCGCCCGCCCACCGTGGTGTACTCGCCCTCCTGCAACACACGCAGCAGGCGGGTTTGGGCCTCCAGGGGCATGTCGCCTATTTCATCGAGGAAGAGCGTACCCCCGGCGGCCTGCTCGAAGCGTCCGGATGATCGTGTCGTGGCACCGGTGAAGGCGCCCTTCTCGTGCCCGAAAAGCTCGCTTTCGATGAGCTCCCGCGGGATGGCGGCCATGTTGACGGCCACAAAGGTGCCGCGCCGCCGCTTGCCGTAGTCATGCAGGGCGCGGGCGGCCAGCTCCTTGCCTGTGCCGGACTCGCCATAGATCATCACCGTCAGATCCGTCGGCATGAGACGGGCCAGAACCCGGTAGATCTCCTGCATCGCCTGGGAGCGGCCGATCAGCGGCAACTGCTCCTCGTCCTCGTCGTCTTCGCCGCCTGCCGTTGCGCCCTCCCCGCCCGCCGGTTCAGAGAGCGCGCGATTGACGACCGAGACGAGCTCGCGCAGGTCGAATGGCTTGGGCAGATACTCGAAGGCACCGCGCTCGGTGGCCTTGACGGCCGTCAGCAGGGTGTTCTGGGCGGACATGACCAGGATGCGGAGGCTCGGCCGCAGCTTCTTGATCCGCGGGATGAGGTCGAGGCCGTTCTCGTCGGGCATCACCACATCGGTGATCACAAGGTCGCCCTCTCCGGCGCTCACCCACTGCCAAAGCGTTGCGGCATTGCCGGTGGTGCGCACGACATGGCCCTGCCGTCCGAGAGCCTGGGTCAGAACCGTGCGAATGGCCTTGTCGTCATCGGCGATCAGGATCGTTGCGGCGCTCATGCTTGGCGCACTCCGGCTTTGCCTTTCTCCGGGCGATGATCCAGCGGGGCCATGGGCAGCATGACCCGAAACACAGTGCGGCGCGGCTCGCTGTCGAACTCGATCACGCCGCCATGGTCGCCGACGATCTTCGCGACCAGGGCGAGGCCAAGCCCGCTGCCGCCGGCCTTGGTCGTCACGAAAGGGTCGAAAAGATGAGGTTGCAGATCTTCCGGAATGCCCGGGCCATTGTCCTGGATCATCAATGTCAGTGGCAGGTCCACACGGCTGCCGCTGCCTGGTACCGCCAGGCGGACACCTTGCTGGTAGCGTGTCGACAGCAGGATTTCACCGCCTTCCGAGGGCGCCGCCTCGGCCGCGTTCTTCACCAGATTGAGGATTGCCTGGATCAACAGATCGCGGTTGCCATAGACCGGCGGCAGCGAGGGGTCGTAGCTCTCGATGAACCGCAGCTTGCGCGCAAAGCCGCTTTCCGCCAAGCGGCGCACGTGCTCCAGCACCACATGGATGTTCACGGCTTCGCGGGCCAAAGGGCGCTGGTCCGAGAACATCTCCATACGGTCAACCAGGGCGACAATGCGGTCGGCCTCCTCGCAGATCAGACGCGTCAGCTGATGGTCGTCGGGCGCCGCATTCAGCTCCAGCAGTTGGGCGGCGCCGCGGATTCCGGACAGCGGGTTCTTGACCTCATGCGCTAGCATGGCCGCCATGGCCGTTACCGAGCGCGCCGCGTTGCGGTGGATCAGCTGGTGGTCGATCTTGCGGGCGATGGATCGCTCGTGGATGGAGACGACGACGCTGCCCGGAACGTCCGCCATGATGGCGGCGTCGATGGATACGAAGTGCGATCCGATCTTTGGGCTGGTCAGCGTGACACCGCTTTCCGAGATGCTATGGCCGCCGGTCCGCGCTTGGTGGATCAGCGCCACAACGGGGCTGTCTGCGGGAAGCAGGTCCAGAAGCGGGCGTCCGATGAGCGTCGTCCGGGACGACGCGAAGAACTGCTCGGCGGCCTGGTTCACGAAACTGAGGCAGCCGCTTGCATCAACGACGAAGAGTGGCACTGCGAGCGCGGAAAGCACCGCGCCCGCTTCCGGGGAGCCGCCGGTGTCCGATCCCCTGGCAATCGCCCCTGCAGCCCGGGACATCATGCAGCCTCGGCCGCAAGTGCGGGCTCGAAGAGGGCCGCGATCATGGCCTTGACCCTCTCAGGCTCTTCCTCGCGATTGGCGGCTGCCCGGAACTCGGCGGCACCGGGCAGGCCCTTGGCGTACCATCCCAGGTGCTTTCGGGCGATGCGCACGCCGTTGCGCGTGCCATAAAGGGCCAGCAGCCCGTCATAGTGTTCGAGCATAACCGCAACGCGCTGCTCCAGCGAAGGGTCCGGTGTGCGGATGCCGGAGCGCAGAAAGTCGATCACCTGGCGCAGCAGCCAGGGCCGGCCGTAAGCACCGCGCCCGATCATGACGCCGTCGGCGCCGGAGCGGCTGAGAGCGTCCGCGGCCTCGTCCACGGTCGTGATGTCCCCGTTCACGATGACCGGCAGGCGTATTGCCTCTTTGACTGCACGCACGAAATCCCAGTCGGCGCTGCCGTTGTACTTCTGGCAGCGGGTGCGTCCATGGACCGTCACCATGCGCACGCCGCAGTCTTCGGCGATCCGAGCGATGGTGGGGGCGTTGCGGTGCTCGCGGCTCCAGCCGGTGCGCATCTTCACGGTGACAGGCAGATCGACGGCCCGAACAACGGCATCCATGATGCGCCCGGCCAGGCTTTCGTCCTGCATGATTGCGGACCCGCAGGCTTTGTTGGTCACCTTCTTGGCCGGGCAGCCGAAATTGATGTCGATGATGGCAGCCCCACGGTCGGCGTTGAGCTTGGCGGCCTCCGCCATGACTGCGGGGTCGCTACCGGCAAGCTGAACGGAGAGCGGAAACTCGTCGGTGCAGGAGCCGGACATCTTGCGCGATTCCTTCACCGACTGCTGCATCTGCCGGATCATCGCCTGACTGGCGATCATTTCGGAGACCACAAGACCGGCGCCGAACCGCTTGACGATCCGCCGAAAAACCTGATCGGTGACACCGGACATGGGTGCCAGGATCACCGGATCGGCCAGCGCCTGCTTCCCGATCATAAGTGTCAAACCGCATCCCTCCCGGCGACGTGACGGTACAGACCGCGCGTCTCATGGATCCGAGGGCCCTGCGCAGCGGGGTCTGCCGGCGCGCCCTTGTCAAACGTTGGTGGCTTGGTACCTGCCCCCGCAGTGGCGATTATGGCGCCTACCGCGCACTCCCGGATCGGAATGATGCACAAAATTTGGGCGATGTCACGCCGATTGAGCGGCTTTGGGCGAGCGGATGAAGACTCTGCCCGTTTAGCGGGCAATCCGCAAAAACCCCGGGAAACCGGCCGTTACGGCTAGGAAACCAGAAACCCGGTCACGAACTTGACGCCGGGATAGGCCAGAGTGAGTAAGAGATAAGCAACCAGCACAAGCCGGGCCGCACGCCGCCCACGCAGGCCGCTGCGATGGTGGAGGACCAGAAGCAGCCCGATGAAGCCGAAAGCCAGCAAGGACAGCAGGGTTTTGTGATCGAAGGCCAAAAGGGTTCCGGAAGATACGTAAAGCTTTGATATGCCAGTAATTATGCCCGCCGCGAGTACAATCTCCGCAGCCAGGAGGATGCGCAGAACCAACCGCTCCGCATCGCTGACGGAAGGCAGCATCCGGGTGAAGCTGCTGGGCGACCGGCGCTTCAAGGCGCCTTCCTGGATGAAGGCGGCGGTGGCCGCCACCGCCGCCAAGGTGCAGAGCCCGTAGGTCGCCACCGAAACGGCGATATGGACGGCCAGCCAGGCATCGAAGGCCGTACTCAACCCCGGCTCGCCGCTCAGCGGCTCCAGCCCGGTCCCCAGAACGCCGAGCACCAGGGCATAGGGCAACAGCAGCGGCGCCAGGCGCGAGGCTTCGCGCACCATGGCGACCAGAAGCGCGAAAAGCGCCAGAGACACGGCAACCGCCAGCCAGAGCGCGGCGGGCAGGCTGGTCTCCCAGCTTCCGGCCAGGGCGACGACGCTGTAGCCCGCGGGGCCGACGATGGCGGCGGCCAGAAGCAGCCAAAACAGGCCGTCGCCGTCGGAAACACGCCGCACGAAAGGCAGGACCGTGGCCGGGAGCAACGAAACCAAGGCTGAGAGCGATAAAGCCAGGGTACTCATGGTTGCTTCTATATATCACCTCTTGGCTGCGCCACCAGCGCCCACTAGGCTCGCCCCAGAACGAACATCGAGTCCCGCCACCAGGCCCGGGTTCCCCGGAGACCTGGGCCAGAGACCAGCCCCCGGCAATCGGAGACTGCCCGACGTGAGTACCGCAACAGCGCTGATTGTCGCAGCCGGCCGGGGCCAGCGCTTTGGGACCGAGCGCCCCAAGCAGTACGCGCCTCTGGGGGGCATTCCAGTGTTGCGGCATTGCCTCCTGGCTTTCCTTGCCCATCCCCGCGTAGACGGGGTCCGTGTCGTTATCCATCCCGACGACCGGCCCCTCTATGACGAAGCGGTGCAGGGGCTCGATCTGGCCGAGCCCGTTGCCGGCGGCGGCAGCCGCCAGGAGTCCGTGCGCCTGGGCCTGGAGAGCCTCGAGCGGAGCGCTCCCGCCTTCACCCTGATCCACGACGCAGCCCGCCCCTTCATCGACCAGGGCACGATCGACCGGGTGCTGGGGGCCCTCAGCGAGCGCCCCGGCGCCATTGCGGCCCTGCCGGTCGTCGATACGCTCAAGCGCGAAGCGGACGGCCGGGTCTCCCGCACCGAGGACCGCAGCGGCCTCTGGCGGGCGCAGACGCCCCAGGGGTTTCACTACGAGGCGATACTGGCCGCTCACCGCGCCGCTCTCGGCGAGACCCTGACGGACGACGCCGCGGTGGCGGAAAAGGCCGGGCTGGCGGTTGCCCTGGTCGAAGGCAGCCCGGCCAATATCAAGGTGACGACACAGGACGATCTGGAGAGCGCGGAGCGCTGGATCCGCAGCGCTCAGGCAACGGAGATGCGCGTCGGCCAGGGCTTCGACGTGCACGCCTTCGGCCCCGGCGATCACGTCATGCTCTGCGGCCTGCGCATCGCTCACGATGCCGCCCTCGTCGGGCATTCGGATGCCGACGTGGGGCTGCATGCGGTCACCGACGCCCTGTTGGGCGCCCTGGGAGCCGGCGATATCGGCAGCCATTTCCCGCCCAGCGACCCGCAATGGAAGGGGGCGGATTCCCGGATCTTCGTCTCTCATGTCTGCGACATGATCGCTGAGCGCGGCGGGCGGATCACCCACATGGATCTCACGCTGATCTGCGAGCGCCCGAAGATCGGCCCCCACCGCGAGGCCATGCGCCGGCAGCTGGCCGCACTGCTCGAAGTGTCGGAAGACCGGGTCAGCGTCAAGGCGACGACGACCGAGAAGCTGGGGTTCCTGGGGCGTGGCGAAGGCGTGGCCGCGCAGGCCACCGCCACCCTCGCTCTGCCCGTGGTCTGACGGCAACGAACACCGGCGCGCGATGGCCTCCCTTTCTCCCTGGCACCCGGCTTCGCTGCTCGCCACCTGGTTCGGCAGCGGCCTGCTGCCCTGGGCGCCCGGGACCTGGGGTTCGCTGGCCGCCCTGCCCTGCGGCCTGCTGGTGTTCTGGCTGGCGGGGCCCTGGGGGCTGCTGGCCGCCACCGCCGCCGTCTTCGGCCTGGGGCTCTGGGCGGCGGGATACTATGCCCAGGTCCTGGCGGTGAAGGACCCCGGCGCCATCGTGATCGACGAGGTCGCCGGCCAGTGGCTGGTGCTCTTCGCTGTCGCGCTGAGGCCGGAGCAGCTGTCCTGGCGGGAGGTCTTGCTGGCTTTCGTGCTGTTCCGGGTGTTCGACACCCTCAAGCCCTGGCCCGTCAGCTGGGCGGATCGCCACCTGAAGGGAGCCTTCGGCATCATGGCGGACGACATCGTGGCGGCGCTCTACGCCGCGCCGATTGCAATCGGCATTCTGTGGCTTTGGGAGAAGTCCTAGTGTTCGATCAGGCGTTGCTGAAGTTGGCCGAGGACCTGCTGGAGCGCTACCGCCAGGCGGGCAAGCGGCTGGCGACGGCGGAATCCTGCACCGGCGGTCTCATCGCCGGCTGCCTAACAGAGATCGCCGGGTCCTCCGATGTGATGGACCGCGGTTTCGTCACCTATTCCAATGCCGCCAAGACCCAGATGCTTGGCGTCTCGCCGGACCTGCTGGACCATCCCGGGCCGGGCGCGGTCAGCGCCGAGGTTGCCGCGGCTATGGCCGAGGGCGCGCTCCGGGAATCCCGGGCCGACGTTGCCGTCTCCGCGACCGGCATTGCCGGCCCCGGCGGGGCGACCGAGACCAAGCCGGTCGGCCTGGTGTACCTAGGCTGGGCGCGGCGCGGCGCGGCGGCCACGGCCGAACGTTTCGTCTTCCCGGGCGACCGCAGCGCCGTGCGTCTCGCCACTGTGACGGAAGCGCTGCGACTCTTGAAAGGGGCGATCTCCTAAGTGTTCTGGCCGCCCGCCACGCCACGGCCGTTGCCGGCGGTCAAGGTTTGGGATGTCGTCCTGCTCATCGTCCTCTTCCTGGCCGTCGGCCTGGTGCTCGGCGCCCTTCAGGCTCCGCTCGCCGAGGCTTTCGGCAAAGAGTTGTCGCAGAACGGACTGGTGCCGATCCTGCTGCTGCAGTCGGGCAGTCTTATCCTGCTCGTCTTTCTCCTCATCGTCGTCCGGCGGCGTGTAAGCTGGAGCGATCTTGGCTTCCGGCCCGCCGATCGGGCCTGGTATCGCATTGCCCTCGCCGGCGGCCTGCTCTGCGTGCCTCTGGTTGCGCTTTCCCGCCTGCTCCTCGAGCCGCTCATCGGCGATGACTTCCAAAACCCGCAGTTGGAGGTGCTGGGCACAGGCGGCTTCGACTGGGCCAACCTGATCACGCTGCTGGTCCTCGTCGGTCTGCTGGTTCCCTTTACCGAAGAGCTGCTGTTTCGCGGCCTGCTCTACCCGCTGCTGCGCCGGCGCCTTTCCGTCGTTGTCGCAGCGCTCTTAAGCGCCGTCTGCTTTGCCCTGTTGCACTGGATCCCACCGCTGGTGCCGGCCTTCACCCTGATGGGCGTCATTTTGGCAATGGCGCGCGAGTACAGCGGCTCCCTCTGGCCGCCGCTGATCATTCACAGCCTCTTCAACTGCGTGAACCTGATCACGCTCTATACGGCCCTCGCCATGGGCCAGGCGGGCTGACCGAGGGGGCCGTTCCCTAAGGTGCAGTCACCTTCCGCAGATGTTCAGCCAGGTTCGTTCGAAGGATATCCGCGGACGCTTCTTTGCCCAGGCGCAAGGCAACGCTGCAGCGGGCGGCCTCCTCCGGCCCGACCACGGCGAAGCCGGGAATGCCGAGGTTGCGGGCGTCCATCACTTTCTTGCCCAGGCGTTCGCCGCGGGTGTCGGCAACAGCCCGGAGGCCGGCGGCCGAAAGGTCTGAAGCGACGGCTTCGGCATAGGCCGCCTGCTCCGGACCGACGGAGGCCACGGCCACCTGATCCGGCGCCAGCCAGAACGGCAGGTTCCCGCCGTGGTGTTCCAGCAACACGCCCAGGAAGCGTTCGATGCTGCCCAGCACCGCCTGGTGCAGCATGATGGGACGCTGCTGCTCTCCACCGCTGTCCGTGAAGGCTGCGTCCAGGCGTTCCGGTAAAACGAGATCCACCTGGATGGTGCCGCACTGCCAGGACCGCCCCTTGGTGTCGCGCAGCACGAACTCCAGCTTCGGCCCGTAAAAAGCCCCCTCGCCCGGCTGCAGACGGTAGTCCAGGCCCGCCGCCGTGGCGGCTACCGCCAGCATGTCCTCAGCGC
This sequence comes from Pelagibius sp., assembly GCF_028281305.1. Classification (GTDB taxonomy): domain Bacteria; phylum Pseudomonadota; class Alphaproteobacteria; order Kiloniellales; family Kiloniellaceae; genus Pelagibius. Next base: position 18,031 of record NZ_JANQKD010000040.1, read on the forward strand.
GGTCCCAGACCGCGTCCTCGCCGGCGCGCTGCGCGGGCCGCGTGGAAAGCCCGACCGTCACGTCCTCGAAGCCGAAGCGGGCATAGACGGCCTTCAAAAGGCGGCAGAAGTTCGCTACCTCTTCTTCCACCTGATCCTCGAGGCAGAAGATGTGGGCGTCGTCCTGTACGAAGGCACGCGTGCGCATCAGCCCCAGCAGAGCGCCGGAGGGTTCGTTGCGCATGCAGGCGCCGAACTCCGAGAGCCTGAGCGGCAGGTCGCGGAAGGAGCGCAGCCGGCTCTTGAAGATCTGCACGTGGCCCGGGCAGTTCATCGGTTTCAGGGCGCGCTGCTGGGTGCCGTCCTCGAAGACGAACATCTCCTCCGAGAACTTCTGCCAGTGGCCGCTGGCCTCCCAGAGGGCGCGGTCGAGCAGCTGCGGCGTCCGCACCTCCTTAAACCCGGCGGCACGCATGCGCTTGCGGATCTCCTCCTCGATCAACTGGTAGATCACGAAGCCACGAGGGTGCCAGAAGATCATCCCCGGCCCCTCTTCCTGCTGGTGGAAGAGATCCATGCGCCGGGCGATGACGCGGTGATCCTGGTCTTCCATTGTCTTCATCCTCTCTCGCATCGGCGGAGCGGCTGGAGATGACGGGACCGGAATCAAAAAAGGCCCCGTCGTTTCCGGCGGAGCCCCGTCTGGGTATTGGTTCAAGCTGTCGAAATCAGCGCAACAAAACCCTCCGCGGCCCGCCGGTGCGGGTCGTGGTGGTGGTGGTCGCAGTGATGACGGCCAAGGCGTTCATGGGCAGAGACATAGTCGATCCGGCGAGAAATGCCAAGGGCCGTTACGGTTCAGAAACCTTTGAAGGTTGGGCGACGGCCCCTGCTGCCCGAGATGCAGCCGGCCGCGCAGCCGCAGAGAACCCGTTGGACGGCGGCGGCAGGCCTATCCAGAGGAAGATTACGACTGCCAGCAGGAGGTGGTAGAGGCCACGCCACCGGCTGGACGTCCCCCGGAAGCCGGCCAGGACCTCGGCGGCGGTCCCGGCTTCCGAGGCCGGCACCATGATGGCGGTCCCGCCGAGAGCATGCGAATGGTCCCAGCCAACAGAAAGGAAATGAAGGGACTGGGCGAAGACCGGAATGTCTGCTGTCCTCAGCATTGCCATCGCCAAGCCGACATCGGTCGTGCTGTAGGCCCAGCCGACACTGACGAGATCCGGGTCCTTGCTGGTGATTGTCCTGCTCCGCTGACGTTGGAGGTAGCTCAGCCAGCGACGTCCCGGCCCTGCCGCCAGGCACGATAGCCGGACGTCATGCACGCGTCGATAGAAAGAAGGGAGCCTGTCTTGTCGTCTACTGACTGACAGCCCTTGGGGCGTCAGGGCTGGCTGCCGGTCTTGGCCAGAGAAGGCTGCTCCTCACGCAGCCCGTTTTCGCCATGGAGGGCCCGGGCCCGTGTTTCGAAGGCGGCCACCATGCGGCGCACGGCCTCGTGGAACAGGGTCTCAATGACTTTTTGCAGAATCCTGTTGCGGAACTCGAAATCGACATAGAAGTCGATCTGGCAGCCCTCCGGGTGATCCTCGAAGACCCAGTGGTTCTGAAGATACTTGAAGGGTCCTTCGGCATAGGAGACGTCGATGCGGTACTCTTCCGCATTGGGATGGACCCGGCTGGTGAAGCGCTCGCGGAACATTTTGAAGCCGATGATCAGGTCGGCGACGATCACGTCCTCCCGGCGCGACTTTATCCGCGCACCCAGACACCAGGGCAGGAATTCGGGGTAGCGCTCGATATCGGCCACGAGGTCAAAAAGCTGCCTTGGCGTATAGGGCAGGACGCGTTTTTCCGAGTGGGTAGGCATGGGCGGCAGACTAACCTGGGCAACCTTGAAAAACGACTAACCCGCCGCAGCCAGCTTGGCTTCCCGCGCCGCGCGCAGCCGGGCGAAGTCCTCACCGGCGTGGTAGGAGGAGCGCGTCAAGGGCGTTGCCGAGACCATAAGGAAACCCTTCCCGTAGGCCATGGTCTCATACTGCTTGAACTCCTCCGGCGTCACGAAGCGGTCGACCACGTGGTGCTTGGGCGTCGGCTGCAGGTACTGGCCGATGGTGAGGAAGTCGACGTCGGCGGAGCGCAGGTCGTCCATCACCTGCAGCACCTCCTCCTTGGTCTCACCCAGGCCCACCATGATGCCGGACTTCGTGAACATGGCCGGGTCCTGGCGTTTCACTTCATCGAGCAGGCGCAGGGAATGGAAGTAGCGCGCGCCGGGCCGGACTTCGGTATAGAGCCGCGGCACGGTCTCCAGGTTGTGGTTGAAAACGTCGGGTTTGGCGTTCACCACCACCGCGATGGCCCCCTCCTTGCGCAGGAAGTCCGGCGTCAGGATCTCGATGGTCGTCTCCGGCGACGCATCGCGGGTCGCGCGGATCACTTGGGCGAAGTGCTCGGCACCGCCGTCGTCCAGGTCATCGCGGTCAACGGAGGTGATGACCACGTGCTTGAGGCCCAGCTTCGCCACCGCCTGGGCGACGTTGGTGGGCTCGAAGGGATCGAGCGCGCCGGGCTTGCCGGTGGAGACGTTGCAGAAGGTGCAGGCGCGGGTGCAGATCTCCCCCATGATCATCATGGTGGCGTGGCGCTGGGCCCAGCACTCCCCGATGTTGGGGCAGGCCGCCTCCTCGCAGACCGTGT
>NZ_JANQKD010000024.1 GCF_028281305.1 Pelagibius sp.
TGGCGGAGGGAGAGGGATTCGAACCCTCGGTACGCTTGCGCGCACAACGGTTTTCGAGACCGCCCCGTTCAACCACTCCGGCACCCCTCCGCAAAGGACGACGGCGGCACGGACGCCACAGTAGCCCCGGCCGCCGCGAACGGCGGGCCTTTACTAGCCCAAGCGCCGCGCCGCTTGCAAGCACGGGCTTCGCCGGCCCCCAGAGCCTTCCGATCACCCGGGCTTTCGCCTGGGTTGAACATCCGGCCCGGATTTTCCCAGCATGGCGTTCCCCGGCGTTGCTATAGTCGACCTGATCCCGAACGATCCGCCAGAGGCACTGCAGCGAGGCACCGCAGCCATGACCCCACCCCCGAGGCCCGACCCGGCTGACAGCACCACCCTGCCGCGCATCCCACTGCGCCGAGTCAGCGGGATGGCCGGCCTGATCGAGGCCGAGCGCGGCCGTCTCAACGCGCTGATCGCCGCAGCGGAGCGCAGTTACCCCCGCGCCGTGATCGCGCTGGGCGACCGGCTGTCGCGGCGCTGGCTGGAGCGCAGCGGCAACCCCTACCTGGAAGAGGTGGAGACCGTCGACCGGGCGCTCGGGCGGCCCGGCGCCTACTTCCTCAATCTCTCCTACGAGTGGGCCTGCACCTGCAGCGTTGGCCCCACCGCCGATGGCCGGACCAGCCGGCTGACCCGCGTGCTCGACTGGCCCTTCGACGGTCTCGGCGCCCAGGTCCTGGCGGTGCGCCAAAGCGGCCCGGCCGGGGAGTGGATCAACCTCACCTGGCCCGGCTTCACCGGGTCGATCCAGGGCATGGGGCCCGGGCGCTTTGCGGCGGCCTTCAACCAGGCCCCCATGCGCCGGCGCAGCCCTTCACGGGTCATCGACTGGGGACTCGACCGCATCGGCCTCTGGGGCCGCCGCGCCCTGCCACCCGGCCACCTGCTGCGCCAGGTCTTTGAGCGCGCGCGCAGCTTCGCCGACGCCAAGGAGCAGCTCATCCAAAGCCCGCTGGCGATGCCGGCGATCTTCTCCCTCGTCGGGCCAGGCCCCGCTGATCAGGCGGTGATCGAGCGCATCGAACACCACGCCGTCGTTCATGAGGGCCCGCAGGTGGCCGCCAACCACTGGCTCGGCCCGCTGCCCAGGGCCCGCCCGCGCGGCGTCGATTCCGAAGGACGCGGTCGGCTGATGCGGGCCGAGGCGGCACAGGCCGGTCCTGACCTGGCCTGGCTGAAGCCGCCGGTGCTGAACGAGACCACCCGCCTGGCGCTCTATGCCGAGCCCGCCAGCGGGCGCCTTGTGGCCCAGGGGTTCGAGGCCGCCAAAGACGGGTCCGCCGCCCCCGCCACGGCGACGACGGAGTTGCTGGCCGCCAAGGCGGAGCCGTGACCCGAGGCAGGGCCGTTCTGGCCCTTGCGCTGCTCGGCGTCCTGGCCTTCGCCGGATACCGTGGCTGGCAGGCCTGGGAACTGACCCAGCCCGGGTTCCACGCGCGGGCCTGCTGGTTTGCCACCGGAATCACCGGGGAGGCCCGCTGCGGCTTCATGGTGGTGAAGGAGAACCGCAGCGACCCGCAGAGCCGCATGATCCGCCTGCCGGTGGTGGTTTTCGAAGCGCAAAGCCACGTCCCCCAAAAGGAGCCGATCCTCTATCTGACCGGCGGCCCGGGCGCCGCCGCCTACCTGGCAGAGCAACACCAGATCGAAGGTTGGTGGCAGGAACGCCGCCTCTTTCCCCAGGGCCATGATCTGATCGTCATGGGCCAGCGCGGCACCGGGCTCGAGGAGCCGGACTTCAGCTGCGACGCGTTCGGGACGCTGGAGGTTGGCCTGCTGGCCTACAAGACGGGCACACCGCCCCCGGACGTGCACGCGCTCACCATAGAGGCGGTGACGGACTGCGCGGCGCAGCTGACCGGGAAGGGCGTCGATCTGACGGCCTACAACAGCCGGGAAAGCGCCGCCGATGTTGCCGAGCTGCGCCAGGCGCTCGGGATCGAGGAGTGGACGCTCTACGGCATCTCCTACGGAACCCGGCTGGCGCTCAGCGCGCTGCGCTATCACCCCGAGGGCGTGCGCGCCGTGGTGCTGGACTCGGTCTTCCCGCCTGAAAGCGCCCAGACCGTCGACCTCGCCAAGCACTTCGACGCGGCATTGCAGCGCGTATTCGACGACTGCGCGGCGGCGGCGGCCTGCCGCGAGCGCCACGGTGACCTGCGCGCGGCCTACGCGGCGGCCGGGGCCTGGCTGGAGGCCAATCCGCCGAGCTACACCCTGCGGGAGATCTTCGGCCCCGTCGAAGCGGCGTTCAAGGTGGGGACGCGACGCTACCGCTATCGGCCCGATGACGACGCGGACTGGATCGATCAGGCGATCCTCTTCGACAAGCCGACACTGGACGAATTGCTCTTCGATGCCCTCTACAGCTCCGACGCGCGCCTCGGCATTCCGCGGCTGCTGCAGCAGACCGCACAGAAAGGCACCACCATCCTGCGCGAACGGTTTCGCGACTACCTGCTCTACACCATCTCCTACAGCGTGCACGCGGCCGTCTACCTCTCCCACGTCTGCCACGACGAGGCGCCATTCGAATCGCCCGAGCAGATCGCCGCCGCCGTGGCCGCGGCCGGATCTCAGGGCCACCTGATCGACCGTGCCTGGACCAGCTATCTCTGCGACCACTGGCCGGCTGGAGCGGCCGATCCCATCGAAAACACTGCGGTCGCCAGCGGGGTGCCGGCCCTGCTGCTGGCCGGCGAACGCGACCCGATCACGCCGCCGTCACTGGCACAGGCGGCCGCGGCCCATCTCTCCAATGGCCGGGCCTATGCCCTGGCGGGCGTCAGCCATGGGGTGCTTTACGAAAGCGACTGTGCCCAAGTGCTGCTGGCCCGGTTTCTGGAGACCCTGAGACCGCCGTCGCGAAGCCATTGTTCCGCAAACGCTTTCGTCCACCTGCCGAGGCGTCCGGCCGGACCCTGAAGGATGCGGAAAAGACACCGGAAAACCGCCGAAAAGGGCGTTGACAGCCCGGGCGGCGGAGCTATAGTGCGCGACCGTTAACCGCGGCCCTCTGGACCGCGGCGTTTTATGTTGACGGCCCCGGAAAACCGCGGAATTTCGCGCCTGCCGGGACGGTCCAGCCGAAGATGGGCGAGCCAGCGCAATGTTTGCAGTGATCAAGACCGGCGGCAAGCAGTACAAAGTCGCCAAGGACGACGTGATCGTCATTGAAAAGCTCGAGGGCGAGGCCGGTGCGGCCGTGTCCTTCGACTCCGTGCTGATGGTCGGCGAGGGCGCCGAGACCAAGGCCGGCGCGCCCTTCGTGGAAGGTGCCAGCGTGGCCGCCGAGGTCGTCGAGCAGACCCGCGGGGACAAGGTGCTGATCTTCAAGAAGAAGCGCCGCAAGAACCATCGCCGCCTGAACGGCCATCGCCAGGACCTGACGGTGGTGCGCATCACCGACATTCTGACCGACGGCAAGAAGGCAGCGGCCAAGGCCAAGAAAGCCGCGCCTAAGGCCGACGAGGATGCGGGCGCAGAAGCAAAGGCTGCGCCGGCCAAAAAGGCGACGGCCAAAAAGGCGACCGCCAAGAAGGCCGCGACGAAGAAGACCGCCACAAAGAAGACGGCCGCCAAGAAGACGGCTGCGAAGAAGAAGGAAGACTAAGCCATGGCGCATAAGAAAGCGGGCGGCAGTTCACGCAACGGCCGCGATTCAGCCGGGCGCCGGCTGGGCGTGAAGAAGTTCGGCGGCGAGGCAGTGCTGGCCGGCAACATCCTGGTGCGCCAGCGCGGCACCAAGTTCCATCCGGGCCGCAACGTCGGCATCGGCAAGGATCACACCCTCTTTGCCAAGGTCTCCGGTGCCGTCTCTTTCCAGACCAAGTCCGGCGGCCGGACCTATGTCTCCGTCGACGCGGCCGAGCAGCCGTCGCCGAGCGCCGCTGAATAACGCCGGTGGGTGTCCACCGGGGCGCCCATCTTGAGGATCTGATGACGAGGGAGATGGGCCGCCATCTCCCTTTTTCTTTGCCCCCTCCCTCGCGCGATTTGCTCGAGACGGGGGCCCGACCATCGGAACGAAACCCATGACCTGGTCCATCGAGCGGAGAGAGATTGAGGCGCAGCGCCTACTGCTGCGTCCCTTTCGCGCTGCCGAAGCCGAGACTGTCCAGCGCTATGCCGGCCTCTGGGACGTCGCGCGCATGACCACCCGCATTCCGCACCCCTATCCGCCGGGCGCGGCCGCCGAGTGGATCTGCACCCACGCGGCCATGGAGACGGAAAACGGCGAGTCGGTCTTTGCCATCGTCCTGGACGACGAGGTGATCGGCGCGACCGGGCTGCACCGGGCGGACCCCAAGCGCGACGGCCCCGACACCGCCGAGATCGGCTACTGGCTGGCGCCGGCGTTCTGGGGCCGGGGCCTGGCGACGGAAACCGCACAAGCCCTGCTGGCGCATGGCTTCACCCACCCCAAGCTGAACGCAGTGACCTCCGGACACTTCGCCGACAACCCGGCCTCCGGCCGGGTGCTTGAGAAATGCGGATTCCAGCCGACCTCCGATACGGAAGAGTGGAGCATCGCGCGCCGGGACTATGTCACCTGCCGGCGCTTCATCCTGGAGCGCGCGGCCTGGCAGGCGGGCCTGGAGCTGGCGTCATGAAGTTTCTCGACGAGGCCAAGGTCTTCCTGAAGAGCGGTGACGGCGGCAACGGCTGCATGTCGTTCCGCCGCGAGAAGTACGTGGAGTTCGGTGGGCCCGACGGCGGCGACGGCGGGCGCGGCGGCGACGTCGTCTTCGAGGCCGTGGGCGGCCTCAACACCCTGATCGACTTCCGCTACCGCCAGCACTTCAAGGCCAAGCGCGGCGAAAACGGCAAGGGCCGCAACATGACCGGGGCCGCCGGCAAGCCCCTGGTGGTCAAGGTCCCCGTCGGAACCCAGGTTCTGGACGACGACAAGCAGACGGTGCTGGCCGACCTCACCGAGGAAGGGCAGAGCCTCACCTTTCTGGAGGGCGGCGACGGCGGCTTCGGCAACGCGCGCTTCAAATCCTCCACCAACCAGGCGCCGCGCCGCGCCGATCCAGGCTGGCCGGGGCAGGAGTGCTGGGTCTGGCTGCGCCTGAAGCTCATCGCGGACGCCGGCCTCGTCGGCCTGCCCAACGCCGGCAAGTCGACCTTCCTCTCCGTCGTGTCCCGGGCCAAGCCGAAGATCGCCGACTATCCCTTTACCACCCTGCATCCGGGCCTCGGCGTTGTCACGCTGGGCGAGGCGGACTTCGTGCTGGCCGACATTCCTGGACTGATCGAAGGCGCCCACGAAGGCTCCGGCCTGGGCGACCGCTTCCTCGGCCACATCGAGCGCTGCGGGGTGCTGCTACACCTGGTGGACGGCACGCAGGAGGACGCCGTCGCCGCCTACCGCACCGTGCGCCATGAGCTGGAAGCCTACGGCGGCGGTCTGGCCGAGAAGACCGAAGTGGTCGGCCTCAACAAGATCGACGCCCTGGCACCGGAAGACCGGGACGCCAGGAAGGCCGAACTGGAAGCGGCCTCGGGGAGAGAGGTGCTGCTGCTCTCCGGCGCCAGCGGCGAAGGGGTGGATGCCGCCCTCGCCCGCCTGCTGCAGCATATCCAGGCGGCGCGCGCCGAGCGCGGCGAAGACCAGGCGGCGGCCTATCAGCCATGAGCGCCGCACAATCGGAAAAGCAGACCAAGACGAGCCGCGGGCAGGACCTCCGCCATTCCAGGCGTCTCGTCGTCAAGATCGGCTCGGCCCTGCTGGTCGATCATGGCCGCGGGGCCATCCACCGCCAATGGCTGGATGCGCTGACCGACGACGTCGCCGCCCTGATGGCGGCGGGCACCGAAGTGGTGCTGGTTTCCTCCGGCGCCATCGCGCTCGGCCGCCGCCACCTGGGGCTGACGCAGTCAGGCCTGAAACTGGAGGAGAAACAGGCTGCCGCAGCGACCGGGCAGATCCGCCTCGCCCATGCCTATCAGGAATCCCTGGCCCGCCATGACATTTCGGTGGCGCAGATTCTGCTCACCCTGGACGACACCGAGGAACGGCGGCGCCACCTCAATGCCCGTTCCACCCTGAACACGCTCCTGAAGATGCGCACCCTGCCGGTGATAAACGAGAACGACACCGTCGCCACCAGCGAGATCCGCGTCGGCGACAACGACCGCCTGGCGGCCCGGGTCGCCGCCATGCTGGGCGCCGACACCCTGGTGCTGCTGTCGGACATCGACGGGCTCTACAGCGCCGACCCGCGCCGGAACCCGGATGCGGATTTCATTCCCGAGGTGGCCGCCGTCACGCCGGAGATCGAGGCCATGGCCGGCGTTGCTCCCAGCGACTACTCCAACGGCGGCATGGTGACCAAGCTCTCCGCCGCCAAGGTGGCGACCGGGGCCGGCTGCCGCATGGTGATCACCGACGGCCAGCGCCTGCACCCCCTGGCCGCCGTGATGGAGGGGGCCCGCTGCACCTGGTTCCTGGCTTCAGTGGAGCCGCGCACCGCCCGCAAGCGCTGGATTGCCGGCAGCCTGAAGCCCAGCGGCAGGCTGCGGCTGGACGCCGGCGCCCTCAGCGCGCTGCGCAGCGGCAAATCCCTGCTGCCGGCCGGCGTGACCGCCGTGGAGGGCACGTTCCAGCGCGGCGATGCGGTGCTGGTCTGCGATCCCGAGGGGCGGGAGGTGGCCCGTGGCCTGGCGGCCTATTCCGCCGCCGACGCGCGCCGCATCATCGGCCACAAGAGCCGTGAAATCGAAGCCATTCTCGGCTACCGTGGCCGCGAAGAGCTGATCCACCGGGACGACCTGGTGGTGTCGTAGTGCGATCTCGACTTGCGTCGAGGCGGTTCCAGCCCGCTCCGCCGCCCGGCCACCCACTTAGGATACTGGCGCTGGGTGGCCGGGCGGGGGAGCGGGCCGGTGCCGGGAACAACCAAAAACGCGTAAAGCCGTGAGCCAGAGAGCCTGTTAGGGAGAACGAGATGATGTCCGCCGAAGCAGCGCCCCTGCACGCGGGAGAGCAGGACCAAGACCTGCAGGCGCAAATGACAGCCCTGGGCCAGGCGGCGCGCGCCGCCGCTGCGAAGCTGGCGCTGGCCGATCCGGAAACCAAGAACCGCGCCCTGCGGGCCGCCGCTGCGGCCATCCGCGCCCGCGCCGCGGAGATCGCCGCGGCAAACGCCGAGGACATGGCCGGCGGCCGCGAGAAGGGCCTGACCGCCGCCCTGCTGGACCGCCTGGAACTGACGCCGCCGCGTATCGAGGCCATGGCCAAGGGCCTGGAGGACATCGCCGAGCTGCCCGACCCCGTGGGCCGGGTGCTGGCCGAATGGGAGCGGCCCAATGGCCTGAAGATCGCCCGCGTTTCGGTGCCCCTGGGCGTGATCGGCATCATCTACGAAAGCCGGCCCAACGTGACCGCCGACGCCGGCGCCTTGTGCCTGAAGTCGGGCAACGCCGCGATCCTGCGCGGCGGTTCCGAAAGCTTTCGGTCTGCCGGTGCGATCCTGGCGGCGCTGCAGCAGGGCCTTGAGGAGGCCGGCCTGCCGGCCACCGCCATCCAGCGCCTGCCCACCACCGACCGCGCCGCCGTCGGCATGCTGCTGACCATGAGCGACACCGTCGACGTCATCGTGCCTCGCGGCGGGCGCGGCCTGATCGAGCGGGTGCAGCGGGAAAGCCGGGTGCCGGTCTTCTCCCACCTTGACGGCATGGTGCACACCTACGTCCACGCCGCGGCGGACCCGACCATGGCCCGCGACCTGGTGGTCAACGCCAAGATGCGCCGGGTCGGCATCTGCGGGGCGACGGAAACGCTGCTGGTGGACCGGGCCGCGGCGGAGAGCCAGTTGGCGCCGCTGCTGGGCGCCCTGCAGGAGGCGGGCTGCGCCATCCGCGGCGACGAGGCCGCCCAGGCGGCCCTGCCCGGCGTCGTCCCGGCGACCGCCGAGGACTGGGACACCGAATACCTGGCCCCGGTCATCGCCGTGAAGGTGGTAAGCGGCCTGGAGGAGGCCATCGATCACATCAACAGCCATGGCTCGCACCACACCGAGGCGATCATCACCGAGGACGAGGCTGCCGCCGCCCGGTTCATGAACGCAGTCGACGCCGGCATCGTCATGCACAACACCTCGACCCAGTTCGCCGACGGCGGCGAGTTCGGCATGGGGGCCGAGATCGGCATCTCGACCGGCAAAATGCATGCCCGCGGGCCGGTCGGCGCGGAGCAGCTGACGAGCTACAAGTACAAGGTCATCGGCAGCGGCCAGACCCGGCCCTGAGAGCAAGACCTGAGGGCGGCCCGAGAGCCGGTCCCTGGCCTCAGACCGGCTGCCTGCAAACAAGAAAACCAGGCTTTCTGCGGGCCAGGCCGATCTTCTTGTTCGTTGACATACAATCAACGCCCTCTGTAGCTTGCACATTCAGAGAGAGCGCGATATAGCCGCTCCATGCACCGCGAGGTGCGCAGAGAAGCCGCAAAGGCAGCCGCAGAGAGAACCGGGGAGAACCAGGGAGAACAGGGACCTTGGCAGCGTGAGGATGGTGGGGCCGATTTGAGCAAGGGGTGATCTGGCAGCGGTAGGGAAGGCGCCCTGCGCCGGGCCGGGAGAGCCCAATCAGGTTTGGTTAACGCGGAGCCGGGTCTGCCCGGCGACCTCGATAGCCCCTTTGCAGCCTGATTCCCCGCGAGAACCGGGCCATCCCTTCGCGAGGCGGGCCGCCCCGGGCGCAACGACCGACCTCTTTGAATTGACCCCAAAGTGTCCAAGCGGCCCTGGACCTTCCGTCCGGTTGCTGACAGCATGACGTCAAAGTAGAAGCTCAAGTAACAGGGAGATAAAGAATGAAGTCGAAAACAGCCTTGCTGGCCGCCGTACTGCTGGCCAGCACGAGCAGCTTTGCCACCGCCGAGACCCTTCGCTGGGCCCGCGCCGGTGACAGCCTGACCCTTGATCCCCATGCGCAGAACGAGGGCCCGACCACGGCGCTGGCGCACCAGATCATGGAATCGCTGGTGATCCGCGACATGACCGGCAAGATCGTGCCGGCACTGGCCACCGAGTGGGCGCCCAGCGAGGATGACCCCAACGTCTGGTTCTTCAAGCTGCGGGAAGGCGTGACCTTCCACGACGGTGCGGAGTTCGACAGCGAAGATGCGGTCTTCTCCTTCAATCGCGCCATGAGCCCGGACAGCGACTTCAAGGAGCTGCTGGCTTCGGTGAAGGAAGTGCGCGCCAACGGCAAGTACGGCTTCGAGATCGTCACCGACGGCCCGAACCCGATCATGCCGTCGAACCTGACCAACCTCTTCATCATCGACAAGGACTGGGCCGAGGCGAACAACGCCGTGAAGGTGCAGGACTTCGAGGGTGGCGAAGACACCTTTGCCGCGCGCAACGCCAACGGCACCGGCCCCTACAAGCTGGTCAGCCGCGAGCCCGACGCCAAGACGGTTCTCACCATCAACGAGAACTACTGGGGCAAGGACGAGTTCCCGATGGCGGTGACGGAGATCGTCTACACCCCCATCCAGAATGCCGCGACCCGCGTCGCCGCCCTGCTCTCCGGCGAGGTCGACTTCATTCAGGACGTGCCGGTTCAGGATCTCGGCCGCGTCAGCTCGACCGACGGCCTGAAGGTCATCACCGCACCGCAGAACCGCGTCATCTTCTTCGGCATGAATCAGGGCGATGCGGACCTCAAGGCTGACGACGTGGAGGGCAAGAACCCCTTCGCCGACAAGCGCGTGCGCCAGGCCATGAACATGGCCATCAACCGCGATGCCATCAAGCAGGTGGTGATGCGCGGCCAGTCGATCCCGGCCGGCGTCGCCATGCCGCCCTTCGTCAACGGCTGGACCGAAGCCCTCGACCAGGTTCCGGCCAACGACATCGCCAAGGCCAAGGCGCTGATGGCCGATGCCGGCTACGCCGACGGCTTCTCCATCCAGCTCGACTGCCCGAACGACCGCTATATCAACGATGAAGCGATCTGCCAGGCGGCCGTGGGCATGCTGGCCCAGATCGGCGTCAACGTGCGCCTCGATGCCAAGCCCAAGGCGCAGCACTTCCCGCTGATCAACAATCTGGAAACCGACTTCTACATGCTCGGCTGGGGCGTTCCGACCTATGACTCCGAGTACATCTTCAACTTCCTGGCCCACACCAAGGGCGAGAAGTACGGGTCCTGGAACGG